>JBARKP010000096.1:0-43356 GCA_049801475.1 Methyloceanibacter sp. | reverse complement strand
GCCAGAGCCGTTCGCATCTCCGGGCTTAGACCATGCACCTTAGACATTACTACAGTAATATTACGCTCCCGACTGCGCTCAACAAAGGACCGTAACTGATTCTCGAAATACGCGGTTGTTTGTCCCGAGTCGTGGCATGGGAAAAGCTCCACGATAACCTTGCCCCGATGACCCGTGGCAGTCGTAGCAATATTGTATCTTGGCCTGGAGGTCTCGCTCCGAAAGCGCGGGCGCGCTTGTGTCGGCCGCACGACCAACCCCCGAGAAAACAATTGCCAGCATTGCCGCTGCCAATGTCAATTGTAAACTAACGACCTTCATAATCTGGCCTCGCGCCTTGAGCTTGGTGCAGTTTGCACGCGGGACTCGCAGATCGTAACAAACACTCCGCCGGTTAGAATAACATATTAGGCCCGTGAACTCATAAACGGGCACTAGTGGCGAATGGGCACTAATGACGGCTTGCAGGGCCGAAAGCCCGCTCGCTCTGCGTCGGCCACTGTGTCGTGAAAGCGCACCCTGCCACGCTTAGGTCGACGGGCGGCGCAGGACGGCCTGCAGTAAACACGAATAGCAGAATTGCCCGTCGGGAGCGGGATCTCGCGCGATGACCGCCGCCCAGCGGACGTCGTCCAGTGTGGGGTCCGAAGGCGGGTTTTGAAGAGGGCGGCTCATACTCACGTTCCTAAGTATCGCTGTCATTGGATAGGATGTAGTCCGCTCCTCTTCCGGCGCACCCGCGATCCTTACTTTCAAATCCAATTGTGGGGGTTCATAAAATGGGACGCAAATTCGAAAATATCCTCGGAACCGTGGGCAACACGCCGATTGTCAGGATCGGCAAGTTAGCGCCCTCGGAGGCGAACCTATTTGTGAAGATCGAGGCATTCAATCCCTTGGGCTCGGTAAAGGACCGCTTGGCTCTCGGGGTCATCGAGGAGGCCGAGCGGTCGGGAAAGCTCAAACCGGGGCAAACGGTCATCGAGGCGACGAGCGGCAACACCGGGATAGGCCTTGCCATGGTGTGCGCCCAAAAGGGCTACCCGCTGGTGGTTACGATGGCCGAGACCTTCAGCATCGAGCGCAGGAAGCTGATGCGGTTTCTCGGAGCCAAGGTGGTGCTTACGCCGGGCGCCGAGAGAGGGGTCGGCATGGTCAATAAGGCTGTCGAGCTTGCCGAAGCCCACGGCTGGTTTTTGACGCGCCAATTCGAGAACGAGGCAAATTCTGACATGCATTCGCGCACCACGGCCAGGGAGATCGTGGCGGATTTCGAGGGCGAGCCGCTCGATTACTGGGTGACGGGATTTGGCACCGGCGGCACGCTAAAGGGCGTTGCGCGCGTTCTTGCGAAGGAAAGGCCGGATACGAAAATCATCGTCTGCGAGCCAAAAGACGCACCGATGCTCACCAGCGGAATCAAGCAGGAAAGAAAGGCGGATGGTTCCCCAGCGGCGGCCCATCCGGCGTTCGAGCCGCATCCGATGCAGGGCTGGAGCCCCGACTTCATTCCCAAGTTGACGGGTGACGCCGTCGACATGGGCATCATCGATCGCATCCTGACGATTGCGGGCGCCGACGCGATGCACTGGAGCAAGCAGCTCGCCCAGAAGGAAGGAATCTTCGTTGGAATTACGGCCGGCGCGACCTTCGCGGGGGCGCTCCGGATTTGCGAGGAGGCACCCAGGGGCGCAACGGTCCTTTGTATGCTGCCCGACACAGGTGAGCGCTATTTGAGCACGCCGCTTTTTGCGGATATCGCGGTGGACATGACCAATGAAGAGCTGCAGATCTCGTGCTCAACGCCTGGTTCCCGCCTCGAGCCAGCGGCTTGAGATCGGCCGGATCAACAGTCCCCTCACGGAAATGCGCCGGATATGTCTGGACTTGGCACTTCCGCGACATACGCTCAGCGCCGGGTGAAGTTTGCTTGAGAGGCAGAGCGCTCGTGCCGCGAAGGTGGGGTACCTCGTCAGCCTGTGACCCAATTCCGAATTTAGCTATTCCTGAGATTCCCGCGACTAGGTAAGCTCATTGCAGCTTTAATCCTCGTGCCACCGAGGGAGAGACGGCGTGGATGTCCTGATCGTCTACGGAACGACCGAAGGCCAGACGCGAAAGATCGCCGAGCGGAGTGTCATGCGCGTTCGAGAGCATGGGCATGGGGTTGAGCTCTATGACAGTGCGTCGCCCGCGACCAACCTGGACGTCAGCACCTTCCATGCGATGATCGTTGCCGCATCGGTCCACCAGAAATGCCATCAGGACAGCATCATAGATTTCGCGATAGCGCATCGCGACCAGCTCAGCTCCAGGCCAACGGCATTCATATCCGTAAGCCTGTCAGCAGTCTTGGAAGGCGAGAAGATGGAAGCTCAGAAGTACGTGGATCGCTTCGTGGCCACGACGCGCTGGCAGCCGCAGAAGACCCTCTTGCTGGGGGGAGCTCTGCGCTTCACCGAGTACGACTACTTCCAGCAGCAGATTGTCAAATACGTCGTCATGAAGCGCGGTGGACTCGGGAATACGGAGCGCGATTACGAATTCACTGACTGGAAAGCCCTTGCCCGTTTCGTAGACGAATTTCTTGAAGCGGCTGAACTGAGATTTCTCCGCGCGGAAAGGCCTGCAAAAAGCGCCCATGATCGGCGTAAACGAAGCCCTCACCGCCGTGTCTGCTGACCAGGCCCCTCGAATTTCAGCCGTGACCCCTACGACAAAGGCTTCGTTGTCGGCGGAGGTATTCACGCGCAACGTAAGTCGTGGTGTTAAGGGAATTCTTTATGATTTTGGCGAGGACGATGCACGCCTCGCGACGCCCTTCGACGAAACTTTCCTGGCAGCGCCTATTCAACTCTACGAACGGATGTTAGAAGATTGACGCTCAAAGCAGCAATCCATCTCGAGCGCCCCGGTGCCGCCGCGCTGATCGGGAGGAGGGGCTACCGTGCACTGGCTCGCTCGGGGACCCGCGCTAATCCGTATCGTTCAGTATTCCGAGGGCGCTCGATTACTGATGCCATGCAGAGATTTACGCGCGGATGGAGCGCAACGAAAAGCGATCGGAAGAATAATCGCGTCACTTTCCCGCAGGCCGAAATAGAGGAGCGTTAGTGCAAGATAGAGAGGATTGCGCGAAAGGAACTTCGAGGATGCAGATCGGGCTCCCGCCTACCGTCGCCGAAAACCCGCGGCCCGGCACGATGAAGACCCCGCCTCCCCTATGCCCCCGGTATGAGTGGGATTGCTACTACGTGCTCTTCGACGCTTCTAACGCCTGCGATATTCTCGGCGGCGACGTGAATGGCCTGCCTCTCCTCCCGGGACTGACCAGAGGAGAACCAGAGGTGGACGATTCCGTCATTGACGACGATGTCCTCGGCATGAACGTGGTTCCATTTTTGCCTGGCTACTTCGGCGAGCAGCCCGTGACGAATGGCAGCGTCATTAACATCCGCTTTGGTCGCTGCGTCCCTTTTCGTCGCTGTCAGAGCGCGCACGAGGTTCGATCTACTGATAATGCCAACGAGCTGGCCATCGCGAACCACTGGAACACGCTTGATTCGTTTTGTCTCTAGAAGCGTCGCGATATCGGCGAGTTCGGTCGTCTCGCTAACCGAAATCACGTCGCGCGTCATGACGTTCTCGACTGTGCGGCCGTGCGTTTTGACGTAATCACGGAAGCCGGCATCCCGGCCCGATTTTATCACCTCGAGCCACCATGAGCGCCGTCGCTTGGTCCGGCGCCCGGTCCCGATTTCTGCGCGATGCAGGAGGTCGCCCTCACTCACGATGCCCACCATCCGCCCTTTCGAATCGACGACGGGAACTCCGCTGATGCCCGTTGCGCAAAGGAGCGCCGCCACCGCTGCCACCGATGTATTCGGGCTGGTGGTAATCACAGCGGTTGTCATTACGTCCGCAGCGCGCATGAACTCCTCCATACCGGGCGTTCGCCGACGTTATCGACGATCATACTTGCCTGCAAGAACACAAAAAAACTGCATTGACTTAAATCAACGCTCCTCCTTTCGTTCTGGCGCATTAAGGATGCCCGTTCCCTCTTCCCCGTTAGGAGAGGCATCGCACTTCAGCGTGCGTTATACTCGCAAGTCGTGCTTGACAGTCGTGACACACGATCCAACATTTTTGCGTGCCCATCGTCTAGTGGGTTAGCCATGTGCAGGAGGAATCGTCATGATCATGGGGTATGCCAGTCCCTTCGATAACCTTTTTGCTTTTCAGCGAGCTCTTGAAGATCGTTTCTCCAGCGATTGGCTTGGGGATACCACTACAGGCACAGGCACCTATCCTCCCATCAACGTCTTCAAACAAGGAGACGATCTCGTGGCAATCATCGAGCTGCCAGGGGTGAGCAAGGTAGATCTAAACATTCAAGCGAAGGACAACACGATACGCGTCGCTGGTAGGAAAAACATAAATTATCCCGAGAATGTAAGCCTGCATCGGCGAGAGCGAGTTTCTGGGGTATTCGATCGTACTCTGGTCGTTCCGATGCAAATCGATGCCGGCGGGATCAAGGCCGAATGTCAGGACGGACTCTTAGCGCTCTTCATCCCGAGAGCCGAACGTGACAAGCCACGTACCATCGAGATCAGATGATTAGCATCGGGAGCACGAAAATGGCTTCACAACAAGAACTCCAAGTGCAGCAAAAGCGTGAGGTGGATAAGGCGCAAGAGGCCACCACACCGATGCGCGCCTTCCTGCCGACCGCGGATATATTTGAAACCGAAGAGGCCCTCACGGTAGTGCTGGAGATGCCGGGCGTGGACAAAAGCAATGTCGAGGTGAACATTGAGAATGGGGTACTTACGATCGAAGGCAGTATCAACTTCGACAAATACAAGGACTTGCAACCTGTGTACACGGAATACAACGTGGGTCCCTTCAGGAGGAGCTTCCGGATTTCGAGTAAAATAGATCAGAACAAAATCACGGCTGAGATGACGGAGGGAGTGATTACCCTGGTCTTGCCAAAGGCGGAGGAAGCGAAGCCGCGTCGGATTGATGTAAGCTGAGCTCTATTTTTCACCAGACGAAGACGCTTCATCGCATGGAGGTGGGCTACCAGAGCCGACGAATGAGGCGTCCGGACGTTCCATCGGGGTAAAACCCCTAATACCAATCGCCATGTCTTGAGCGCCGTAGCGGCGATGGTCGTGACGCGGCTAATTCGGCCGGGCGAATGACTACCTTCACTACCTTTGGCAGCGTTTCAGCGCCAGAATAACCACGGCTGCCGGAACACGCTATTCGTTCGAGAAGTCGGTACCTTGTGCATCAAACAAACTCCTTGCTTAAGAACTTCCCAGCTCGACGGCCACCATCGGGCGGTGGAATCAGGGTGAACCCTTCGGCCGGTCCCTTTGGCAGAGCCTCGGTTGGAGGGCGCTACTAGGCAGTAGCGATTGCGAACCGGCGGGATTCGGATGCCAGGCTTCGACTAGCGTCGCACTACCGAGAGAAACGCTATCGAAATTCAAATATAGTGGGGGCCACATACGGGTTGCGGTCGGCGAGGAATGTTTGCTCCCGGCTACAGTCTGTGCAGACGAATATTTCTCTCTGTTTTCCAAAGGTGTGGTCAGTCGGCTCAATCCGCTTGAGCCGCAGCTCGCCCCTGCACGTGCAGCGCAACCAGGGTAGGGGTTCGACGAGGGGACGCATGTGATTTCCCTCCCGCTTCAGAGCGAGGAGAAATGTGTGGAACTTCTTTAACGTCCACGAGGCTCATGGGTTCCCATGCTCATATTGATTTGGGGAACCGCGGACGGTGCTGGAGGAATGCCAAAACTGATCCCGCACCCTGGCACTATCCAGTCCTTTGCCAATCCGCACCTGGCACGCGCTCCAGGGCCCGCTGGCAAGATTGTGCTAGATAGGGTTGCCAAGCGCCCGGGCCTTAGTGGCTCGAAGAATCACGAAGCCAACAGACGGAGCGTCGAATGCGTCAAATCCTTATTGCCATGGCTTTCATTGCCGGCATCCTCGTCTCGGGCGCGTTTGGCCACGCCGCCCCAAGGCCTGTGCTCGCAGCGACCGCCCCGAACGTCGCCGGCGGCATGATCGAGAAGGTCGACTACTGGCACCGTTATTATCGGCGCTACGGATATCCGCCAGTCGCCGGGCCAGTTCCGGTTCCTGTTCCCGATGCCCCTCCGGTGGTGGGAGCCGCCCCGCTTGTAGTGCCGGTTCGCCCCCTCAGTTGCGGCCAATACCATTATTGGAACGGCGAAACCTGCGTCGACGCGCGCTACAACACTCCTTACATCGGACCAAGATAGCGCGGGGTCGAGCGGGAGCTCGGCAGCGCCCGGCTCAGGCGGATTCGGGGGCCCTCTTGAAATGGTCCTCGATCTTCTCGACCAGGAGCCGCCAAGCCTCGTGCTCTCGGGGGCCCGCCGTCTTCTCGACTCCAATCTGCAGATAAGCAAGCTCGGCCTCAATTTTCTCTCGCGGCAGCATGTGCAAACGACTCGCCAGGATCGCCACCTCGATCACCGCGGCTTGCGCCCGGTTGAAGCCCTTGAACGAGGCGTGCGAGGCCTCGAGCAGGACCTTGCAATGGAAGCGCGGCCGCTGCTCGTCCTCTTCCACCTGCTCGACCTTCAGCTCGGCGTGAGTGAGCGCGGCATCGAGGACCGCGCCTGGAACGCGGGTGGCGGGCCGCGTCGGCCAATCGCGTCTGCCCGTGAGGCAGCCCGCGAAGACCAGAACGTCGTCGGTGAAGTTCGCCACCGCGTAGGACGTGGCGCGGAGATTGTCGAGCGTGGTGGAAGGCCGGAACGGCGCGATGACCCACCCATCGCCCTCGGCGATGAGGCCGAGCGGCGCGATATGCACCTTGCCTTCCGGGTTGAGGGTGGTGACGATGGTCTCCCTGATCATCGGCATTGGGTGGTCAGCTCCATCGCATAGCGGCGGCTCACGAGACCTGGCGCTTAGGCTTGGCGATCAGCGTGTGGCCAGCCTCTCTGAGCTTGGTTTTGTCATCGGCCGGGGCATCGGCGGCCACACCCCAATCGAGCGGCTCATCCTGGGCATAGCGCTTGGCAAGCCTCAGTGCGATCTCGGCCTTGGCGAGCTCGGCGCCGAGATAAAAGGCATGTGCGCCGTCAGCGTCGACGCGGAGCTTGGGGTAAAGCTCGAAGGCGTCCTGCGCGAGGTGATGGCCGTCGCGGTTGTAGATATGGACGCCGTCCTCGGCGATCTCGATGCGGAAGTTCTTGTCGCGGACCTCTTGCGCGGCTTCCGCGATCTCCTCCGGCGTTTGCGGGAACGGGCGGCGGGCATGCAAGCAGAGGAGCCCAGAGGCGTAGTCCTTGGGCAGGTCGTGGTCCGCGCGCGAGGCGTACATGATGCGGCGGGCAAGGTCGTGCTCCTCGACGGTGCGCCGCGTATGGGGGCTCACCTGCACCACGAGCACGTTCCTGATGCTCAGCTCGGAAGCGATCCCGAGCAGCACCGCGGTGATGCCAGTGGTGTCGGCGTCGGTCAGCTCGGTGAGATTGCCCGTGCCCATGAGCATCTCGGCCTCAGGGCGTTCGCGCCGCAGTTGCGCGTAGCGCTCGAGCGAGGCCGTGAAGCCGAAATTGATGGGGTCGAGCACGGGATCGGCCAGATAGGCGCGACCTTTGGCGTCGAGGGCATCCATGGCTCGGAGAAGTGAGGCCGTGTCGCCATGCTCCTTCGGGATGAGCACAGGGGTCGACTTGACCTCGTCGGCAAGGTGGAGCGTGTCCTCGTTCAGGCTGAGCAGGAAGTCGGCACCCCCCCTCCCCCCGCGGAGCAACTCCTCCATGTCGGCGGAGTCGACGCTTGTCTTGTAGCCGTTCGCTTGCAGCGCTCTCACGGCCTCCTCCAGATGCGGGAAGGGCGTGTCGGGCAGGCAGCCGAGGTCGATCACATTGGCGCCGGCGCGCGCATAGGTTTCAGCGCGGGCGAGGATCGCCTCGATGGTGAGGGCCGAGGCGTCGACGATCTCGGCGAAGATCTGGATGTCGTATTTAGTCATGTCCGATGCCTTGCGGGCGCGGCCAAAAAAGCCGGGGATGTCTTTCAGCTCGTCCGGTCCGCGCAGGAAGGGCACGCCGAAGCGCTCCTTCAAGCGATCAAGATCGGCGCGGCAGCGGCCGGGCAGCATGATCTTGTCGGCTTCGACCGGCTTCGGCAGCCGCCGCACGATGATCTCCTCGGTCATCAGCGCCGCGACCTTGACGCCGATATCGAGCACCTTCCAGGCGAAGCTCGCCTTCATGCCGGCAAGCACCGCCTCGAGCCTAGGGCGGGCAAGGTGTCCGGTGAGGAAGAGAATGCTTTCGGCCATCTCTATTGCCGCTCGCGAACTGTGGTTCGAGCCGACTTCTAACCCGCCCTGCAAGCCAGCGCGAGGGTCGAGGCCAGGGCTTAACGCATCGACCTTAGTCGATGGTTGCCCCGCAAGTGCCGCCGTCGGCAAGCGCCAGACTCGCGGCGAAGGCCGCCTGATCGCCACGGCCCAGCAGGAAAGCGGAGAAGCCCGCCTCCCGCAGCATGGTGGGAAACGCGGCATCGACCACGCCATCGTGGGCAAGCTGCTCGGCGCTGAGCGCGGCTCGCTGCCGGTGAATGGACTTGATCACATAGCAGCGCTCGGCGCCGAGGCGGCGCGCGAGCCAAAGCGCGAGGCTGTCGGAGGTCACGGTCCAGGATTGCGGAATGTCGCGGCGGTTAGCGACGAGGGTAAAGGGCGCCCACACCGCCACGCGGCCGAGATCGAGCGACCGGCGCAAAGCATCTTCGGTGTCGCCAACCTCGAACCCTAAGCGCAAACCCGCCACCGCCCAGGCGAGCTGGTCCATGGCGAGCAACGCCATGCGGTGAGCGGCGCCGTCGCCAAGCCCGAGCTGCCGCTGACAGGCGCGCACCTCGTCCGCCAAGGCCCCTCCCCCCGGCACGACCACGATTGGGCGCGGACTGGATGCGATGGCGTCGAGCCAAGCTGGCAGCTCCGGCGAGCGCACCACACTGCCGCCAAGCTTGACCACGATGGGCCGTGGCTGGGCAGCAAGACCCCACTCCAAAGACTCGGCTGGCAAGGCTTGCCCGCTCACGGGATCAGGCTCTCGCGCGACGGCGCACGATTTCAACGCCCACGGCGCCGGGCTCCTTGTCGAGCTTCTCGATCTTCACCTTCACGGAGGCCGCGCGCGGATGGGATAGGCAACGTGTCGCCATCTCATCAGCCAGGGTCTCCACGAGATTGATATGGCCCTCGGCAAGGATGCCTTTGATGATGGCGATGATCATGTCGTAATCGAGCACCCGCCCGATCTGATCCTCCACCGCCTGTTCAGGTGGCGTCACCTCGACATCGACCGAAAAGCGCGCGCGCTGAGTGACGCCTTTCTCATGGGTGTAGACGCCGATCTCGGCATCGAGCACGAGGTCGTGCACGAAGACGCGGTCGTAAGGTTGCTTGGCGCCGGTCCCGCCGGTGGACACGAGGCCTGCTCGCGTCATTCGCTCGTCTGCCATTTGGCGCGGACTCCACCAGGTTTAAGGGCATCGGACCCCTAGCATAACGCTTGAGCCGGCGCGCCTTGCAACTTGGTCCTTGGCCCGTAGGTAGGCCCAGGTGCGGCTTCGGGGATCAGCGACCGGATCGCCGCGCAGGCTAAGGGATTAAGCGAAGAGCTTCGGGAGGCGTGGCAAAGCGCACCGCGAAAGCCGAGCAAGTCTGGGACGAGCGCAAGCAGCTTCGGCACCTCGGCTGCAGTAAGCGATCCGGCGAGGCCTACCGCCAAGCCTTGCGCCTTGGCGCTCGTCACGAAGTGGGCCACGCCAGCAACATCCAGATGGTCGAGAAGCGAGCCGGAGCTCTTGCCGGCGGTGTCGAGCATGATTCCGGCGGCTCCCATATCGGCTGCCGCAGCGACGGCGTCGAAATCCGGGAGCCGGTCGGCGAACAGCACCACGATGAGACTTACGCGGTGCGCCAAGGGGCGAAGCTCCTCGAGGCAACCTCGCGGATCTCCATCGGGGAAGAGCCCGAATTTGACGTAGTCGACGCCGCAGGCAGCGCGGTCGAGCACAGCTTCGCGTATCGTCTCCGCCACCATCGGCAAATCGCCAATCGTGGTGCTGACGGTCGCGCGCCCCGCAATGGCGGATATGATGCTCTTGGCCTTGGCGCGGTCGATGGCGCCGAGCGCGCCACGGCTCGGCTCCTTCAGGTCGATGATGTCGGCGCGCGCGAGAAGGGCCATCTCAGCGTCAGCCTCGTCACGCACGCTGGCAAGGAAGAGGGTCATCTGAAGGGTCCCTTGTCACGCCCCGGCGGGCATCCAGTAACCGCTGGCGCTGACGAACCACGCTCAAGCTGATGGTTGCTGGATCGCCGGGTCAAGCCGGGCGAAGACAGCACGAGACACACTGCCACTATCGGAACCAGTTGAAGAAGCCACCTCCGCCGCCGCCTCCCCGACCGCGGCCTTGACCTCCCCACGGAGACGCATCGGAGCCCCGGGGCTCTTCGCGCGCGACAGGCTTCGGCTTCGGCTTCCTGAGCTTGATCTCGTTGGCGTTGCCTTCAGGATCGGTCACGACCACGGAGACTGCCTGCCAATTCCACTGGGCCGCCGTGGGCCCCCAGCTATAGGGCTCGATCGAGATCACTTTGTTTGAATAGAGGTCGACGATCGCCACATAGACGAGGCCCTGGTTGGCGCCCTCGCCGAGGTCGCCGGCATAGTAGCGCAAGAGCCCGATGCCGCTGAGGGCATCCTTCATCAGGCTCCATTCGAGAATTTTGGGCTTGCCGGACCCAAACATCTCAAGCTCGGCCCGGAGCGAGTGGTATTTCGGATTGGTCGCGATATAGCGGCCGGGAGTCGGCTCCTTGATCACCCAGTCGGAAACGGGCGGCCCCAAAGGCAAACCCTGTTCAGTGGGCACCTCTTGGGCCAGCTTCTGAAGAGCGTCGCGGCTCTCGGTCTGGAAGGGATCTTGCTCCAGGGCGCGGCGATAGTCGGCGATCGCGTCCGGCGCCTGGCCGATAGCGTTATACACATCGCCGCGGATGCGTAAGGAGAGCGGATCGTCCGGCGCCAAGGAGAGGGCCTGGTTGGCGTCGTTCAACGCGTCGTCATAAGCGTTGGCCTCAACCCTGGCCAAGGCGCGCATGGCGTACGCCTTCACGCTTTGCGGCACGAGCTCGATCGCATGGGAGAGATCGGCGATAGCATCGTCGAGGCGGCGGACTTGCGTCAACACGATGCCCCGCTCGATATAGGCGTCGGCGAAGTCGGGCTTGAGCTCGATCGCCTTGTTGAGATCTTCCACCGCGGTGTTGACCTTCTTGTCACCGGAGTAAGCGCGGGCACGCAAGAGCAAAAGGTCCGGCTGATCCGGCGTGATGGCAAGGGCCTGGGTAAAATCGTCGGCGGCTTCCTTGAACTGCTCCAGCGCGAGGTAGCTCTCGGCGCGGTTGCGGTAGGCGGCTTCATATTTGGCATTGATGCCGAGAGCGCGGGTGAAGTCACGGAGGGCGGCGTGATAGCGCTTCAGTGCTGCGTGGGCCTTGCCGCGACCGTTGAAGGGCACCGCACTCGTCGGCATCAGCTCGACAGCCTTGCGAAAGTCCTGGTAGGCCGGCTCGTATTGGGCAAGCGCGGTATGGGCGTTGCCGCGGTTGTTGTAGGCCGCGCCATAATTGGGTGAGAGCGCGATTGCGCGGTCGAAGTCCTTCACCGCCTCGTCGGGGTGACCCAAATCCATGAGCGCATTGCCCCGGTTGTTGTAAACGGTGGCGTTCTCGGGCGAGATCTGGATCGACTGATTGAAGTCGTCGACCGCGTCCTTGGCCTGCTTGAGCCGCCATTTGGCAACGCCACGATCGCTATAGATGCTCGCCTTGACGAAATCGGCAATCTCCGGGTTGGACAACGCTTCGTCGTAGGCGGTGACGGCCTTGTCATATTGGCCGCGTAGAAGCGCCGCAGCACCCTCACGAGCGCGGAGCAGCGTCACATCGTCCGCCCGGGCCACGCCCACGCCGGCGATGAGCACGAGAAGCAGCCCGCAAAGCTGAAGCCACCTGGATGTCATGAGACCACGTCGAAAAACCAAGCCAAATTGAGCCCCTCCCGCTCTCATTTCCCCATAAAGTCGGACTGTGTCAACAAGGCGTCACCGATGGGCCAAGTCGCGGTTCGAAATCCGGCTTTCCTAACCGCTTTTTGCTTAGAGCTACGAGTTCCCGCAGCACGCTCGGCAGCATCTTCGGCAGATCCTCAGCAATCAGACCCGGACCAAAGATTTGCGCTGCCCTACCATGCAGCCACACGGCGGCGGATGTCGCTTCGAAGGCCTCCATGCGCTGCGCCAACAGGCCAAGCACCATGCCTGCAAGCACGTCGCCCGTGCCCGCGGTCGCAAGCCACGGGCTCGACGTGGCGTTGATCGACGCGCGGCCGTCGGGCGCGGCGACAACGGTGTCGGAGCCCTTGAGGAGGACGACGGCGCCTGAGCGCGAGGCGGCGCCGCGGGCGCGTTCGAGCTTGGACGCGTCCCCTACGGAGGCGAAGAGGCGCGCAAACTCGCCCTCATGGGGCGTGAGCACAACAGGCGCGGCGCGCGAGGCGATGGCGGAAAAGAGCGTGCCGGCCTTGGACGCGAACGAGGTCAGCGCGTCAGCGTCGAGGACCATAGCCGCCTTGCTTGCAAGCGCCGCCAAGACCATCGCCTCGGTGCGCTCGCTGATACCAACGCCGGGCCCGATCAGGACGGCATTCTTGCGCTCGTCCGCCAACAGTCGCGTGAGCTCCTTCGCATCATCGACCTGCCGCACCATGATGGCCGTGAGCTGCACCGCGTTGACGTCCACGGCGTCCTTCGGCGAGGCTACGGTGACGAGGCCCGCGCCTGCGCGCAACGCTCCCTCCGCGCCAAGTCGCGCCGCTCCGGTGCTGAAGACCGGCCCGGACACCCCCACTGCGTGGCCCTTCCCATATTTGTGTCCCTCAGGCTTCGGCCAGGGAAAATGCGGGAGCCATAGAGCCGGCTCGTTGGCAAAAGTGCTGGGCCTGATGATCTCAAGCACGCTGTCGGGAATGCCGATGTCGGCCACGCTGGTCCTTCCGCAGGCTTCTCGCCCCGGCAACAGCAGGTGCCCCGGCTTCAGGCGAAAGAAGGTTACGGTGGCCGTGGCGCGAATGGCAACGCCACGGACAGCGCCGGTGGCGCCGTCGATGCCGCTCGGCACGTCGACCGCCACCACGGGAAGCCCGCTTTTATTCACGGCTTGGATAGCTGCGGCGAATTCTCCCTCGATGGGACGCGCGAGCCCGGCCCCGAACAGAGCATCCACCACGACATCGGCGCGGGCGAGAAGATCGGCGCTTAGAGGCTCGACGGCACCGGTCCAGAGCTTGGCCATGGACGCCGCGTCGTGTGGCAGGCGGTCGCGGTCTCCCCGGAACCCCAGCCGGACCGTGTAGCCCTTCTCGAGCAAATGGCGCGCGGCGACAAAGCCGTCGCCGCCATTGTTGCCCGGACCGCAGAGGACGGCGACCTCGCGCGCGTCGGGGAAGCGCTGCGAGATCTCCGCCGCGACGGCGCGTCCAGCACTCTCCATGAGCGCGAGACCGGGCACCCCACCCTGCATGGCAAGGCGATCGGCTTCGGCCATCTGCTCCGCGGTCAAAAGCTCAAACATCGATCTCACGATAAAGCAAAGCGCGAAGGAAAATGAAAACGACCGAGGACGGCAGCTTCTGATGAAATCGTGTGCATCTTGCCTAAACCGTGGGCTATGGTCGCCCGGATGCCGCTATGATGTTTCGGCGGCGGCGTATAAGTCATTGGAAAAATAAGAAAAGCTGCCCCGGCGACAATTGGCATAGGGTGTGCTTCGGCTCCGGGCAGTCTGGCGAATTACGGGCGGAAGCGCGCGGCTTAAGTGTTTTTTCTATGCCCAACAGGGAGGTGCGGTGGAAAGCATGAAAAAAATCGAGGCGATCATCAAACCGTTCAAGCTCGACGAGGTGAAGGAAGCTCTGCAAGAGATTGGACTGCAGGGTATCACGGTGACGGAAGCCAAGGGCTTCGGGCGCCAGAAGGGGCACACCGAACTCTATCGCGGCGCCGAATATGTGGTCGATTTCCTGCCCAAGGTGAAGCTAGAACTCGTGCTCGGCGACGCAATGGTGGAAAAAGCTATCGACGCCATCATCGCGTCGGCAAAGACTGGCCGCATTGGAGACGGAAAGATTTTCGTGTCGAATGTGGAAGAGGCCGTGCGCATCCGCACGGGCGAGACGGGGAACGATGCCATCTGACGAGGAACGCGAAGCAAGACCGGCCATGGTTGACCCGGCCGAACCGAGATCGATTTAGCCGCCAAGCCTAAGGCCTAAGAGGCGGCGTCAATCATGCGAAGGACAGGGGAGTAAAATGGCAGACGCTAAGCACTTAGTGAAGAAAATCAAAGATGAGGAGATCAAGTTCGTCGACCTCCGCTTCACCGATCCGCGGGGCAAGATGCAGCACGTCACCATGGACGCCAATGTGATGGACGAGGAGGCCTTCACCGACGGGATCATGTTCGACGGCTCCTCGATCGCGGGCTGGAAGGTGATCAACGAGTCGGACATGAAGCTGATGCCGGATCCCGAGTCGGCGACGCTCGACCCGTTCTTTGCGCAAAGCACGCTCGCGGTCTTCTGTGACACGCTCGAGCCTTTGACCAACGAGCCTTACGAGCGCGATCCGCGCTCGATCGCTGGCAAAGCCCAGGCCTATTTGAAGCAGACCGGAATCGGCGATACGGCCGTGTTCGGGCCGGAGGCGGAGTTCTTCATCTTTGACGACGTCCGCTTCGCCACCGAGCCCTTCAATTGTGGTTACAAGATCGACTCGATCGAGCTGCCCTCGAACATGGACACCGAATATGAGATGGGCAATCTCGGTCACCGTCCGCGCACCAAGGGCGGCTATTTCCCGGTGCCGCCCGTCGACTCCGCGCAAGACCTCCGCTCTGAGATGTTGAGCGTGATGGCCGACATGGGGGTCGTCACCGAGAAGCATCACCACGAAGTGGGCGCTGCGCAGCACGAGCTTGGCATCAAGTTCGGGCCGCTCGTGAAAATGGCTGATTCCCTGCAGATCTACAAATATGTGATCCATATGGTGGCGCAGGCCTACGGCAAGACGGCCTGTTTCATGCCGAAGCCGATCTTCGGCGACAACGGCTCGGGCATGCACACCCACCAATCGATCTGGAAGGGCTCCACGCCGGTCTTTGCCGGCGACAAATACGCCGACTTGTCGGACATCGCGCTTTGGTATATCGCCGGCATCCTGAAGCACGCCAAGGCGCTCAACGCCTTCACCAACCCCACCACCAACTCGTATAAGCGGCTGGTGCCGGGCTACGAGGCGCCGGTGCTGCTGGCCTATTCCTCGCGCAATCGCTCGGCCGGCTGCCGTATTCCGCTCGGCTCAGGACCCAAGGCCAAGCGCGTCGAGGTCCGCTACCCCGATCCCGCCGCCAATCCCTATCTCGCCTTCGCCGCCATGCTCATGGCCGGCCTCGACGGCATCGAGAACAAGCTCAATCCCGGCGACCCGATTGACAAAAACCTCTACGACCTGCCGCCGGAGGAGCTGGAGAAGGTACCGACCGTCTGCGGCTCGCTGCGCGAGGCCTGCGAGGAGCTCGACAAGGACCGCGCCTTCCTGAAGAAGGGCAACGTGTTCACCGACGACGCGATCGATGCCTATCTGGAGCTGAAGATGGAAGAGGTGGAGCGATTCGAGATGATGCCGCATCCGATCGAGTTCAACATGTATTACAGCGTCTGAGCACCGCTCGCGCGGCGCGCAATCGAGAGACCAAAGCGAATGGGGCGGCCGAGATCATGGCCGCCCCACTTCCCGCCTGGCCTGCTTGGCCTTTTGACAGCTCCCCACGTTCCCCTTAGGACGCGGAAAGAGCGATGCCAATAGTCCCCTGCCAGGCTCCCCCTCAAAATCGTCGCCCCTACATCAGATGCAACACTCCCCAAATCAGTCCGCCGAGCAGGAGGATGCAAAGCCATTGCTTGTTGTTCGTGTACCAACCGCCGAGCATCGACGGGATGCCGAACACCACGAACCGGCACAGCGACAAACTGGTGACGAGCGCGATGCCGGCGAGCATCCAGAAGAAGAGGTCTTTCGGACCGGCGCCACTTTGGCCCGCATCGACCAGAAACCTCTCGCCGCTATCGGCGCTCACGCTGATCACGGCGCAGAGTGATGCCACCGCGAGCGTCAAGAGAATGGCGTAGCGCATGATGGTCATGCCGAACTTCCCCGCATTTGAGGCAAATTGTAGGGAGCGCCCGTAAAAAAAGGGCAAAGCGATAGGCTTAAGGGCCGGTTAATGGAAGCCTTGGCGCGACACGCTGCACCTCATGCTGAGGAGCGGCCGCAGGCCGCGTCTCGAAGCATGCAGCCGCACCCCTTCGAGACGGCCGCGTTACGCGGCCTCCTCAGGGTGAGCAGGAGGTCAGGCGGCTTTCCACTTGATGGAGCACCCCATGGAGGGTGTCTGCTGGCGCGGGCCTTGGCCGGTCTTGGCGATTTCCTTCATCGCCTCGAACAGCTCCCGGCGCGCGTCCGAAGGCCCCGCCTGCTTGCGGCTCGCATCGAGCCGGCCGCGATAGTGCAGCTCGAGCTTGCCGTTGAAGCCGAAGAAGTCAGGTGTACAGACCGCGTCATAGGCGCGGGCAACCTCCTGGCTCTCGTCATAGAGATAGGGGAAGGTGAAGCCGTGCTGCTTGGCGAACCGTGCCATGTTGTCGAATGAGTCTTCGGGGTAGTGAACGGCGTCGTTGGATGAGATGGCGACGGTATTGATCCCATAAGCCTTGAGCTCATTCACGTCGCGCACGACCCGGTCGATCACGGCCTGCACATAAGGGCAGTGATTGCAGATAAACATCACCAGCGTACCGCTCTGCCCGCGGACAGCGTCGAGGCTGTAGGTCTTGCCGTCGACGGAAGGGAGCTCGAAGTCCGGGGCTTTCCAGCCGAAATCACAAATGGGCGTCTCTGCCGCCATCAGACTTTTCCTTTGGTGCGTGTAGCCTTCGCATATGGCTAAGCCCGCCCCTTTATGCAACAGGGCCGTGGCCTATAGGCGGCTGGCTGTCAGGGCTCGACCCTTGAAAAAACTGCAGACGCGTGCGAGCTAGCAAAGTCCCCTTGTTCAAAGAGATTCGTTCGCATCCGGCGCCCCTGACCCCATGCGCAAAACCGCACCATCACGCGACCTCTTCGCCAAGCTCGAAGATGAGCTCAAGAAGAAGCCGATCCCAGCCGCCAAACGCGCCAAAAGCGGCAAGCGGGGGACCCAGGCCACGTCCGAGGAGGCCTATACCGCCGCCGATATCGAGGTGCTGGAAGGACTGGAGCCCGTGCGCCGGCGCCCCGGCATGTATATCGGCGGCACCGACGAGAAGGCCATGCACCACCTCTTCGCCGAGGTGCTCGACAATGCCATGGACGAGGCGGTCGAGGGTCACGCCAACCGCATCGAGGTCGAGCTAGAGGAAGACGGGTTTTTGAGCGTGACCGACAATGGGCGCGGCATCCCCGTCGACCCGCATCCGAAATTCAAGAACAAGTCCGCCCTCGAAGTCATCATGACCACGCTGCATTCGGGGGGCAAGTTCGACTCCAAGGTCTACAATATGAGCGGCGGCCTGCATGGCGTCGGCGTCTCGGTGGCCAACGCCTTGTCGGAGCAACTCGAGGTCGAGGTGGCGCGGGGTCAGAAGCTCTATCGGCAGACCTATACGCGAGGGAAGCCCGATGGCCCGCTGAAGGCCCTTGGGCCGGTAAAGAACCGCCGCGGCACCAAGGTCCGATTCAAGCCGGATACCAAGATTTTCGGCAAGGGAGCAGGCTTCAGCCCATCGCGGCTGTTCCGCATGGCGCGCTCCAAAGCCTATCTGTTCGGCGGCGTCGAGATCCGCTGGTCTTGCGCGCACACGGCGCTCGCGGGCGACAAGGAGACGCCGGAAAACGCGGTGTTCCACTTCCCCGGCGGGCTGAAAGACTTCCTTGCAAGCCGCATCGAGGGACAGGAGACCGTCACCAAAGACGTCTTTACCGGCAAAAGCAGCAGACGCGAAGGCCACGGCTCGGTGGAATGGGCCATCGCCTGGGTCGCGGGCAACGACAGCTTCCTCAATTCCTATTGCAACACGGTGCCCACGCCTGAGGGCGGAACCCATGAGGCGGGCTTGCGCGCTGGCCTCGTGAAGGGCTTGCGCGCCTATGGCGAGCTGACCGGCAACAAGCGCAGCGCGCAAGTGACTGCGGAGGACGTGCTTGCCACCGCCGGCGCGCTCCTCTCGCTCTTCATGCGCGAGCCCGAGTTCCAGGGCCAGATCAAGGATCGGCTGGCGAGCCAGGAAGCGACCCGCATCGTCGAGACCACGGTTCGCGACGCCTTCGATCATTGGCTCACGGCTAATCCTTCCCAAGCCAATCGCCTGCTCGATTGGGTCATCGACCGCGCGGAGGAACGGCTTCGCCGCAAGAAGGAAAAGGAGATCGGGCGGCAGACCGCGACCCGGCGCTTGCGGCTTCCCGGCAAGCTCGCCGACTGCTCCTTAAGCGGGGCCCAGGGCACCGAGATCTTCATCGTCGAGGGGGATTCGGCCGGAGGCTCGGCCAAACAGGCGCGCGACCGCGCAAGCCAGGCGGTGCTGCCGCTTCGAGGCAAGATCCTCAACGTGGCGAACGCAAGCTCGACCAAGCTTGCAGACAATCAGCTGCTCTCCGATCTCGTGCAGGCGCTCGGTTGCGGCACGGGCGCGCGCTACCGCGGAGAGGACCTCCGCTACGAGAAGGTCATCGTCATGACGGATGCGGACGTAGACGGCGCCCATATCGCCTCGCTCCTCATAACCTTCTTCTACCGGGAGATGCGCGGGCTGATCGAGGGCGGCCACCTCTATCTCGCGGTGCCACCGCTCTATCGCCTTAGCCAGGGGGCCAAGTCGGTCTACGCGCGGGACGACGCCCATAAGGAAGAGCTGCTCAAATCGGAGTTCAACGGCAGGGGCAAGGTCGAAGTGAGTCGTTTCAAGGGCTTGGGCGAGATGCTGCCGAAACAGCTCAAAGAGACCACCATGGACAGGAGCGTCCGCACGCTGCTCCAGGTGGAGATCGCCGAGGACGAAGCTACCCTGACGGCCAAAGTCGTGGATCAGCTGATGGGCAACAAGCCGGAAGCACGCTTCCTCTTCATCCAGGAGCGCGCCGAATTCGCCCAACCCGACGAGCTGGATATTTGAGGGACGTGCCAAGGCCTCACAGCCAGCGCGGCACACGCGTCTGGTATTTCCAATAGGCCTCGCCGAACTTCTCTTGCAGATAAGCTTCCTCGCGCTCGACGACGCCGCGCTGCAGGACGGTGAGCACCGGGACCAAGAGCAGCAGCATCCAAGCGCTGGTCAGCACGATGGCCAAGCCGAAATAGAGGATCACGAAGCCGATATAGATCGGGTTCCGCGAGAACCGGTAGGGGCCGTTGTCGACCAGCGTCGTGGAAGGATCTCCTGGCACCACACTGGTGCCCGCGCGCCGGAACTCGCGCACCGAGAGCGCCGACAGAGCAAAGCCGATCACCGCGAGACCTCCCCCGACGGCTAGGGCGCGTCCATTCGCGGAGCCAAGTCCCGGGCCGAGCGGAATCAGCCAGCTCAGCAGACACCCAAGCACGAGCGCGCCCGCGAACAGAAGCGGGGGCTTCACCACCACATCAGCATAGTCATGCATGCTCGTCTCGCTGCCGTTTCATGAGAGGCTCGCTGCGAGCGCGCTTTATCGCAAGCCTGCCCCCTTATGCCCCCCTTACTCTGTCACAATGAGGTGCAATACTCTATAACCCGCCTTGGCGACGCCGGTTCAGACGTCGCGTATCTGAAGCTGAAAAAATGGGGAGTCCATCATGCTCGCGACCATCCTCCGTGCCGCCGCCCTCATTGCACTTTCGCTCGTCCCCTTGGCCTCGGCGGCGGCGGACGACGACACCAAGCTGGTCGAGAGCATTCCACCGGAGGTCGCCGACGTGGTCAGCGGGGGATCATGGTCGGCCGACAAGAAAGGCGGCTTCTATCGCGCCTTCGTGATCATGTCGGGAGCCGATAAGAGTTTTGGCGCCCATGTTTATCTGCAGTGGCTCGCGCTCTCCAACGACAGCCCCATACCCACGGTGGTGAAGACGGTACCGGTCAAGGAGGTCAACGATCAGAACCTGGCGAATGCCGCGATCGAGATCGACGGCGAGGAGAACAAGGACAATGAGGTCACGGTCATCGTGAGCTCTTACGATTTCGACGCTGACAAGGACATCACCCTGTTCGTCAAAGCCGGCCAGCCCGGCACCTACTCCATGGCAAAGGCCCCCCCAAAGGCCGCTGGAGCGCCGTCTCCGAATGATGCTGAAGCACCGGCCGCGAAAGGCCCGTCGAAGGTTCCCAAGGATGATTAGGTGCTGGGAACCTTTTCCCCCGACTTTCGGTAAGCGGTCGTTTGCCCCTTGCGCGCGTTGCCCCGGCCCCTTATTTGAGAGGTAGGGCATTGCAGGGTCGATTGGCCTATTTACCTAATTGGTGTCTTGCGCAGGCCGCACGAATCGTTCCAGCAAGACTTGTTCTGTTACCATGAAAGAGACGCGCGTGGCGTTCGCGCGCGCAATTGTGCTGCTAACGCATGAGCTTTTCACAACTTGGCTTAAGTCCAAAGGTTTTGTCCGCCGTTACGGCGGCAGGCTTCGAAACCCCCACTCCCATTCAGGCGCAAGCCGTGCCTCATGCCGTCGCGGGTCGCGACGTGCTCGGCATCGCACAGACCGGCACCGGCAAGACCGCCTCCTTCGTCCTACCGATGCTGATGCGGCTAGAGCGGGGCAGAGCCCGGGCGCGCATGCCGCGCTCGCTGATCCTTGCGCCCACGCGTGAGCTCGCGGCGCAGGTCGCCGAGCATTTCGAAATTCTCGGCAAGAACCACAATCTCACCGTGGCGCTGCTCATTGGCGGGGTCTCCTACGAAGACCAGGACCGCAAGCTTGATCGCGGCGCCGACGTAGTGATCGCAACACCGGGCCGGCTGCTCGACCATTTCGGGCGCGGCAAGCTCTTGCTCAATGGCATTGAGATCCTCGTCATCGATGAGGCGGACCGCATGCTCGATATGGGCTTCATCCCGGATGTCGAGCGCATCTGCAAGCTCCTCCCCTTCACCCGGCAAACGCTGTTCTTCTCGGCCACCATGCCGCCTGAGATCCAGCGTCTCGTCGACAGCTTCCTGCACCGGCCCGAGCGCATCGAGATCGCGCCGCTCGCCCCCGCCGCCACGACCATCGTGCAGCGGCTGAAAAAGGCCCCGGACGACGCGGCGGGAAAACGCGACGCGCTCAGAGCGCTGTTGCGGGAAAGCAACGTCAAGAACGCCATCATCTTCTGCAACCGCAAGAAAGATGTGGGCATTCTGCTCCGCTCGCTGTTGCGTCACGGGTTCAACGCAGGCGCGCTGCACGGCGACATGGACCAGCATCAGCGGACGGCAACGCTCGATTCCTTCCGCAACGGCTCCATCGCCTTTCTAGCCGCGAGTGACGTTGCGGCCCGCGGGCTGGACATCCCCGAGGTCAGCCACATCTTCAATTACGACGTCCCGATCCATCCTGAAGACTATGTCCACCGCATCGGACGCACCGGCCGCGCCGGCCGCGAAGGCTTTGCCGCCACCCTGGTCACGCCCAAGGACATCAAGGCGATCAGGGCCATCGAGAGGTTGCTCCGCCAGGACATTCCGTGGATCGATGGCCAACCGACCAGCGCCGAGTCGGCGCGACCCACGGAGGAGCGGGAGCGTTCCAATGGCCGGTATCAGCGTGGACCCCGCGCGAAGCGCAATAAGGGCAGCGGCAGTCCAGCGGCGGGTCCCGTAAGAACGGGCGTTCCGAGCAAGGATCGGGCGGCCAGCCGCGAGAGCCGCAAGCCGGTTCAGCCGCAACCTTTAGAGCGGCGCGAGCAGCATCCAAAAGCAACGCATGACGCGCTTACCCATCACCGGCAAGAAACCAGGCCATCAGTCCCCAAAGGAACCCAACCGCGGCGTCAGGAGAGACGGGAGCATCCGCCCAAGTCCGCTTCAGCCATGCGAGCCCCTGAGCCAGCGGCCAAAACCTCCCACGCCAAGCCTGTCTATCGGCCCGCGCCCAAGCCTTCGCAACAAGCTCCCCGCAGCAGAGAGCGCGGCATGGGCGAGCACGTCCCGGCCTTCATGACCCGCTCCGTGCGCCCCTCGGATTAAGCGCGATTTCTGTCGAGGCAGAAAAGATCCTCGTCATGGCCGGGCTTGTCCCGGCCATCTACGCTTTGATCTCTCGTTCGGAAAATTCGTGGATGCCCGGAACTGCGCCCGAGCGAGACGCAATAATTTGCTGGATGCGCTCTGGCTTCAGCTTGAGCCGCGGCCAGCCTCTTCGAGGCTAGCCTCTACCGCTGGCGTCAGCGCCACGGATTCGCCGCAGCCGCAGGCGCTGGTCTGGTTCGGATTGTTGAAGACGAAGCCCGAGCCCAAGCGGTCGGTGCGGTAGTCCATCTCGGTGCCAAGCAGGAACATGATGGCCGTGGGATCGATCAAGAGGCTAACGCCCTTGTCCTCGATGAGCTCGTCATGGGGCGCCCGTGCCTCGGCATATTCCATAGTGTATTCCATGCCGGCGCAGCCGCCCTTCTTCACGCCGATGCGAACGCCGGCAAGTTCCTTGGCGGAAGAGGCCATAAGCGCGCGAATGCGCCCGGCAGCCGCGTCGGTCAGGGTGAGGAGCTTCGGTCGGGCGTGACTGGTCATGGCTGAAACTTGGGGCAAGTCGGCGTCCTGTTCAAGTCCATGTGCTCAGAACATATTGAGGGCAAGCCGCGCCTCGTCGGACATGCGGCTCGGGTCCCAGGGCGGATCGAAGACGAGCTTGACCTTCACTCCACCGACGCCGGGAACCGCGGAAATCGCGTTTTCCACCCAGCCCGGCATGTCGCCCGCAACGGGGCATCCGGGCGCCGTCAGCGTCATATCCACCTCGATATTGCGCGCTTCGTCGACGTCGAGGCGGTAGATGAGGCCAAGCTCGTAGATATCGACGGGGATTTCCGGGTCGAACACTGTCTTCAGAGCCGCCACGAGATCGTCCTTGAGCTGGTCTTGCTCGGGCTCCAGACTCGCAGGGGTCGCGGACTCCCCGGCTTCCGGCGCCGTGGCAGCACCCTCCGCATCGGTGGATGGCTTTGCCTTCGCCGGCGCCTCAGGGGCGAACGCCCGATCCTCGTTCTCTTGAATCTTCTCAGCCATTTGGATCATCGACCTTAAACGAACATCTCATGGGCCTTGTGCAGCGCCTCGACCAGCTTATCGACTTCCTCGAGCGTATTATACATGGCGAAGGACGCGCGCGCTGTCGAGGTGACGCCGAATCGGGCGAGCAGCGGCTCGGCGCAATGGGTGCCGGCTCGGACCGCCACGCCATAGCGGTCGAGGATCGTACTCACGTCATGGGGGTGGGCTCCCTGCATCTCGAAGGAGATGATCGAGCCCCTATTCTTGGCGTGTCCAAAAATACGCAGCCAGTTGAGATCGCCAAGGCGCTCCATGGCATAGGCCAGAAGCGCGTCCTCATGGGCCATGATGTGCTCCCGCCCGATCCCCTCCACATAGTCGATGGCGGCCCCCAGCCCAATCGCCTGCACGATGGCCGGAGTGCCCGCCTCGAAACGGTGAGGCGGGGTCGCATAGGTGATGCGGTCGCAGGTTACCGTGCCGATCATCTCGCCGCCGCCCTGGTAAGGCGGCATGACTTCCAGAAGCTCTTTCTTGCCGTAGAGCACGCCGATGCCGGTCGGGCCGTAAAGCTTGTGGCCGGTGAAGGCGTAGAAGTCGACGTCGAGGTCCTGCACGTCGACGGGACGATGCACGGCGCCTTGGGCGCCATCCACCAGCACCGGAATGCCGCGGGCGTGCGCCAGCCGCACCACCTCCTTGATCGGCACGATGGTGCCGAGCACGTTCGACATATGGGTGATGGCGACCATCTTGGTGCGGGGGCCAAGCAGCGCCTCGAACTTGTCGAGCAGAAACTCGCCCTCATCGGAAATGGGAGCCCATTTCAACACGGCGCGCTGGCGCTCGCGCAGGAAATGCCAGGGCACGATGTTGGAATGGTGCTCCATGACGGAGAGCACGATCTCGTCGCCCTCGCCGATATGCGGGGCGCCATAGGACTGCGCCACGAGGTTGATGGCTTCAGTGGCGTTGCGAGCGAAGATGATCTCGGCGTCCGATTTGGCGTTGAGGAAGCGCCGCACCGTCTCCCTCGCCTTCTCGAAATTGGCGGTGGAGAGGTTGCTTAAGTAATGCAGTCCGCGATGGACGTTGGCGTATTCGTGCACATAGGCGCGTTGGATGGTCTCAAGCACGACGCTCGGCTTCTGCGCCGAGGCGCCGTTGTCAAGATAGACGAGTTGCTTGCCGTAGACTTCACGCGCCAGGATCGGGAAATCGGCGCGGATGGCATGCACATCGTAAGCTGGCTTGCCGGTCAGCGCGGTGGTCGATTTCGGCAAGATCGTCATGGGACTTTCCGCCTTCAGTCGAACGCGACGCCAAGCCACTCGGCGGTGGCCCTGGCCAAGGCGTCGCGGAGACCCTCATGCTCGATGCGCTCCAGCGCCTCGCCGACAAACGCCTGGATCAGAAGCGCGCGGGCCTGGTCCTCCGGAATGCCGCGAGCCTCGAGGTAGAACAATAGCTCGTCATCGATTTGACCCGAAGTCGAGCCGTGGCCGCAGACCACGTCGTCGGCGAAGATCTCAAGCTCGGGCTTGGAATCGAACTCCGCCGTCTCCGAGAGCAAAAGCGCCTGCGCCATCTGCTTGCCGTCGGTCTTCTGGGCCCCCGGCGACACGATGATCTTGCCCTGGAAGACGCCGCGCGCCTCGTTGTCCAGCACCGCCTTGAACAGCTCGCGACTGGTGCAGCGAGGGACGCGATGCTCGACGACGAGGGTCGTGTCGCAATGCTGGTGGTCGCGCAAGAGGAGCGCGCCGGAGATATCGAGGGACGAGCCCTCACCCGCGAAGCACGCATAGATCTGGTTGCGGGAGAGCGTTGCGCCGGTCGAGAATTGGAACGCCTGATAGCGGGCGTCGTCGTCGAGCTTCACCAGCCAGGTCACGAGATGGAAAGCGTCCCCGTTTTCCCGCTGCAGCTTGAAATGGTTGACGCTGCCTTTGTCTCCCACAACAACCTCGGTCACCGCGTTCCGCTGCAACTCCCTACCCCCGAGGCCGCCGTAGCTTTCCAAGAGGTCGAGCGAAGCGCCGTCCTCGACGAGTACGACATTGCGGGTGACCACGCTCATGGGCTCGGGCCCGCCGTCGAGGTGGATGAGATGGACGGGCTTGTCCAGCGTGACCCCTTTACCGATGCGCAAGGCAGCGCCGCCGCTCATCAGCGCGAGGTTCAGCGCCACCACGGGATCGCGGTCTTGCGGATTGACCTTGCCGAGCACTCCCTTTAGCCAGCGCGGGGGCTTCTGCAGCGCTTCGGTGACCGAGGCCACCTCGACGCCGGCTGCCTTCAGCCCGGCGATATCGGACAGGTCTGCCCTGAGCTCGCCTTCCAGGATAACCATCCGATAGGCCGGGAGCTTCGCGATGTCGGCGCCGAGCGCTTTGCTTAGGTCCGCCTCACTGAGCGACACGCCGGTGGCACGTGCCAGCGGGTGGGCTTCGGTCAGTCGCGAGCGCAGATCCGTATATTTCCAAGCCTCCACCCGGCGGTGCGGCAGTCCGAGCGCGGCATAGGCGTCGATGGCCTTGGCGCGGAAGTCGGCGACCCATGGGTTGCCGGCTCCTGGGAGCGCCTGCTCGGCGGCATTGAAGAGGTCGAGATAGGCCTGCTCGGCCCTCGTCTGAAACTGCTTGACCGGGAGCTCCATGCTCGGCTCGCTCCCTAGGCCGCGGCGCCACTCGTGGCTACGTCGCCGAACTCGGCATAGCCAGACTGCTCGAGCTCAAGGGCAAGTTCAGGGCCGCCAGAGCGCGCGACCCTGCCATCGGAGAGCACATGCACCCGGTCCGGTACGATGTAGTCGAGCAGCCGCTGATAGTGGGTGATCACGAGCATGGCGCGATCGGTCGCGCGGAGCGCGTTCACGCCCTCGGCGACGATGCGCACGGCGTCGATGTCGAGGCCGGAGTCGGTCTCGTCCAGCACGCAGAGAGAGGGCTCAAGCAGCGTCATCTGCAGGATCTCGTTGCGTTTCTTCTCGCCGCCGGAGAAGCCGACATTGAGCGGCCGCCTCAGCATCTCGGGGTCGATCTTGAGCAAGCTCGCCTTCTTCCGCACGAGACGCAGGAGGTCGGGCGTCGAAAGCTCCTGCTCGCCCCGCGCCTTTCTCACTGCGTTCACGGCCGTGCGCAGGAAGGTCAAGGTGGCGACGCCCGGAATCTCCATGGGATATTGGAAGGCGAGGAACACGCCCGCGGCGGCGCGTTCGGCCGGCCCCATGGCGAGCAAATCCTCACCGTTCCAGGTGACGGAGCCGGCGGTCACCTCGTAATCCTGCTTGCCCGCGAGCACATAGGCGAGTGTCGACTTGCCCGAGCCGTTCGGGCCCATGATGGCGTGCACCTGGCCCTTGGGCAGCTCGAGCTCGAGGCCCTTCAGGATCTCGCGGCCATCGACATTGACGTGCAGATTCTTGATCTCAAGCATTACGACTTCTCTCTAACCCTTTGGCCCTTACTCTGCTTTTGTCATCGCCCGGCTCGACCGGGGGATCCAGTAACCCCCATTCGTTGCAGCAATAGGCGGTACTTAACCAACGCTGCCCTCTAGGCTGATGCTGATCAGCTTCTGCGTCTCGGCCATGAACTCCATGGGCAGATGCTGCAGCACGTCGCGGACGAAGCCGTTGACGATCAGCGCCACCGCCTCCTCCGTCGAAAGCCCGCGGCTCAAGCAGTAGAACAGCTGGTCATCGGAAATCTTCGAGGTGGTCGCCTCGTGCTCGAAAGTCGCGCTCGCATTCTTCGCCTCGATGTAGGGCACGGTATGCGCCCCGCATTTGTCGCCGATGAGCAATGAATCGCAGTTGGTGAAGTTGCGCGCGTTCGCCGCCCGGCGATGCGCCGAGACGAGCCCGCGATAGGTATTGTTGGAGTGCCCGGCGGCGATGCCCTTGGAGATGATGCGGCTCGACGTGTCGCGGCCGAGATGGATCATCTTGGTGCCGGAATCCACCTGCTGATAGCCGTTGGAGATGGCGATCGAGTAGAACTCTCCCTGCGAGCCGTCGCCGCGCAGAATGCAGCTTGGATATTTCCAGGTAATTGCGGAGCCGGTCTCCACCTGCGTCCAAGAAATCTTCGCATTCCTGCCGCGGCAGTCGCCCCGCTTGGTGACGAAATTGTAGATGCCGCCCTTGCCTTCTTTGTCGCCGGGGTACCAGTTCTGCACCGTGGAATATTTGATTTGGGCATCATCGAGCGCGACCAGCTCGACCACGGCGGCATGGAGCTGGTTCTCGTCACGCATCGGCGCGGTGCAGCCTTCGAGATAACTGACATAGGCGCCCTTGTCGGCGATGATCAGGGTCCGCTCGAACTGGCCGGTCTGCTTTTCGTTGATGCGGAAATAGGTGGAGAGCTCCATCGGGCAGCGGACGCCCTCCGGCACATAGACGAAGCTTCCGTCGGAATAGACCGCCGAGTTGAGCGTGGCATAGAAATTGTCGGTGCTCGGGACCACGGAGCCCAGATATTTGCGCACGAGCTCGGGGTGGTTCTGCACGGCTTCCGAGATCGAGCAGAAGATGACGCCGGCGCGTGCCAGCTCCTCCTTGAAGGTGGTGACCACCGAGACGGAATCGAACACCGCATCGACCGCCACGCGGGGCGCGCCTTGCACACCGGCAAGCACCGCCTGCTCTCTCAGCGGGATACCGAGCTTGGCATAGGTCTCCAACAGCTCGGGGTCGACGTCCGCCAGGCTCTTCGGCCCTTCGGTGCTTTTCGGCGCGGAATAGTAATAGAGCTCCTGGAAATCGATCTTGGGGTGACGCACATTCGCCCATGTGGGCTCTTGCATGGTGAGCCAGCGGCGATAGGCCTCGAGCCGCCAGTCGAGCAGCCAGGCCGGCTCCTTCTTCCTCGCCGAGATGAAGCGGACCACGTCCTCGTCGAGGCCTTTCGGGGCCTTGACCGACTCGATATCGGTGAAGAAGCCGTACTTGTACTTGTCGACGTCGATCTCGCGGACGCGGGCGACGGTCTCTTGCACTGCCGGCATGGCTCTACTCCAAATTCTTCTTCGTCACGCGGCCCTTACGCCGCTTCCTGGCGCTCTCGCATCCGTTTGATCAACTCGCTCCAGACGCCTAAGAACCTCTCGATATCGGCACTCTCGGTGCCAAAGCCAAGGCTCACCCGGATGGCGCCTTGGGCAAGCTCTGGGGACACGCCCATGGCGCTCAACACATGCGACGCCTCGACCTTGCCCGACGAGCAGGCGCTCCCTGCGCTGACCGCGATACCCGCAAGATCGAGCCCAATGACGAGCGTCTCGGCCTTGGTGCCGGGGACGGCGATGCAGCTCGTGTTGGGTAGGCGCGGAACGCGCCCCGACAGCACCACGACGTCCGGCGCCACCGCCTGCGCCTTTGCCTCCAGCTCATCGCGGAGCTTGGCGATCGCTTGCGTCTTGTCCAATTCCGCCACGGCAAGCTCCGCCGCTAAGCCGAAGCCGACGATGCCGGCGACATTCTCGGTGCCCGCCCGGTGCCGCCACTCCTGGCCGCCACCCTTGATCAGGGGCTCGACCGTAACGCGTTGCCGCAGAATGAGAGCGCCGACGCCCTTCGGGCCCCCGAGCTTGTGCGCCGATAAAGTCATCATGTCGGCGCCCAGACCGCCGAAATTAAGCGGGAGCTTGCCCGCAACCTGGACCGCGTCGGTGTGCAGGAATCCGCCCGCCGCATGGACGATCTCGGTCGCGGCAGCGACCGGTTGGATGGCGCCCGTCTCGTTGTTTGCCGCCATCAGCGAAACGAAAGGCCTCCATCCTCCGAGATGGTGTTTGTCGAACTCGCTCGCAAGCCTGTCGAGGTCGATCACGCCGTCGCTGGTGACGGGGATGCGGGTCGTGCTCTCGCGGTAGAATCTTCCGCCGGCGAGCACGGACCGATGCTCCACCGCCGACATGTAGCAATGCCAGGCGTCGCCGGGTTGAGCGGCAAGCGCAAGCGCGTTCGCCTCGCTGCCCCCGCTCGTGAAGATCACTTCCTCTGGGCGCGCGCCCGCGAGAGCCGCCACCTTGGTCCGCGCGGCCTCGATCAGCGCCCTCGCCTCTCTGCCCTCGGCGTGAACCGACGACGGATTGCCATAAATCGCAAATGCCGCGACCATGGCCTCACGCACCTGTGGTCGAAGGGGCGCGGTAGCGTTGTAGTCGAGATAAGAGCGCGTCGTCATGGCCTCTGGAAGCTCTCGGCCGAGGACCGCCGGTTAGCGCTTGCGCGAGCCCCCATCGCGCATGCTATGAAACACGGCCCGAGGCTGGATCGCTCCAAACGCGGATAAGAAGCTCCCTTGTTTGGAACAATTCTAATCTTATGTTTGCTATAGGTTTCCCAAGCGGCAGAGTCAAGTTTTGCGGCAGCGCACTCTTTCCATTTCCCTCGGCGTTAAGCCCTTCTCTTCCCCGTCCAAATAACGCCGTTTGAGGTCCGTGGTTCATGCCTGAAGTAAATATTAACGGCCCCGCCGGCAGGATCGAAGCCCGGTACCATCACAACCCGTCGCCGAATTCGCCGGTTGCCCTCATCCTCCATCCGCATCCGCAATTCGGCGGCACGATGAATAACCAGGTCGTCTATCACCTTTATTACGCCTTCCAGCGGCGGGGCTTCTCGGTGTTGCGCTTCAACTTCCGGGGGGTCGGCCGGAGCGAGGGGCTGTTCGACAACGGCCCCGGCGAATTGGCGGACGCCGCGACGGCGCTCGACTGGATGCAGGCCTACAATGCCGATGCGGCCTCCTGCTGGATCGCGGGGATCTCCTTCGGCGCCTGGATTGCCATGCAGCTCCTGATGCGGCGCCCCGAGATCGAAGGCTTCATCTCCGTGGCGCCGCCGGCCAATCTTTACGACTTCACCTTCCTTGCCCCCTGCCCGTCGTCGGGGCTGATGGTGAATGGCGCCAAGGATCGTGTGGTGCCGACGGAAGCCGTGCGTGGGCTCGTGGACCGGCTGAAGACCCAGAAGGGCATCGTCATCGACCACGCCACCGTGCCCGACGCCAACCACTTCTTTGAGGGCCGCATGGACGGCCTCATGGAGGTGATCGACGCCTATCTCGACAAGCGGTTGGGCAAGAGGAAGAAGAGAGAATCAGCGGCCTGAGCGTTAGCGGACGCGGGGTGCGTGCCAACCGGCCGCCGGTAACCAGCTGCCTGACGCCCGTCGTGCCCGGGAAGCTCAAGGACAGCTTCTTGACCGAGGGGACGGCGAGATAGGCGAAGGCCTCCGCCTCCAAATGGTCGGCGGACCAACCCATTGCATGGGTCAGTACACGGACTCGGTCAGCAGACCGCCGATGGCTTCCACCAGCGTCGCATTGCGCGCTCCCCCGCCCGCAAGCTGCCAGACGAGGGGCGGCGCCGGAGGAAGTCGCGCGCGCAATCCCCTTCCGCGGCGAAGGCAAGAAGCGTCGCGGCACCGTCTTCAGCCGGGAGCCGGCCGGCGCTTAGAGCAGGGAAATTTCTCCGGTCCGGTGACTTAGGTGGCCTCCGCGCGAGGAACGGATGAGCCCAGCAGCTCGGCCAGCACAGATTGATCGGCGTGGCCCTTGCGCGCGAGCGCCTCGTCCGTGTCGAATGCTTCTCCGATCCTCCCCGCTATAGACGGTCTGACCGTGAAAGCCGATGAGCGCAATCGCGTCTTCCCCTTCCCGTGCAATTTTCGCTTAAACCTGATACAGGCGTGGCCATCATGAGCACGACCAAATCGGCGTTCCTGAACGAGCTAAAGGCCCGCGGCTACGTGCACCAGGCGACCGACGAAGCTGGCCTCGACGCGCTCGCCCGAACGGGATGCATCACCGGCTATATCGGCTTCGATTGCACGGCACCGAGCTTGCATGTCGGTAATCTGCTCGGGATCATGATGTTGCGCAAGCTACAGCAGGCTGGGCACCGTCCGATCGTGCTGATCGGCGGGGGCACCACCAAGGTCGGAGATCCCTCCGGCAAGGACGAGGCGCGAAAGCTGTTGAGCGACACCGAGATCGCCGCCAACGTGGCCGGCATCCAGTCGGCGTTCGGAAAGTTCGTGAGCTTCGGCGAGGGCCAAAGCGATGCGTTGATGATCAACAACGCCGATTGGCTCGATGATCTCAACTACATCGATTTTCTGCGGGACTACGGCCGCCATTTCAGCGTCAACCGCATGCTCTCCTACGATTCGGTGAAGCTGCGCCTGGAGCGCGAGCAGCCTCTCTCCTTCATCGAATTCAACTATATGGTGCTGCAGGCTTACGACTTCGTCGAGCTCTACCGGAGAATGAGCTGCCGCCTGCAGATGGGCGGATCCGATCAATGGGGAAATATCGTCAATGGTATTGAGCTGGGACGCCGCACCGACGGGGCCGAGCTGTTCGGGCTGACCACGTCGCTGCTCACCACCGCCTCGGGCGCCAAGATGGGCAAAACCGCTTCGGGCGCCGTTTGGCTCAACCCCGACATGCACTCGCCCTATGACTATTGGCAATATTGGCGCAACACCGAGGACGCCGACATCGGACGCTTCCTAAAGCTGTTCACAGAGGTGCCGCTCGCCGAGATCGAGAGGCTTTCGAAGCTCGAGGGGGCCGAGCTGAACGAGGCGAAGAAGGTCCTCGCCACGGAAGCAACCGCCCTTCTCCATGGCCGCGAGGCTGCCGACCGCGCCGAGGGGACTGCGCGGGCCACCTTCGAGCAAGGCACGATAGCAGAGACCCTGCCCACCTTCGAGCTGCCTCGCGCCGAGCTGGCAAAGGGCCTAGGCGTGCTCAACGCCAATGTGCTCGTCGGCTTCGTGCCGTCAACGAGCGAGGCCCGGCGGCAGATCAAGGGCGGCGGGCTAAAGGTGAACGACGTGGCCGTCACCGACGAGAAGCGGCTGCTCACCCTTGCCGACCTGACGCCGGAAGGCGTCATCAAGCTGTCGCTCGGCAAGAAGCGGCACGTGCTGATCCGCCCGGTCTGAGGCTCTGCCGCTTCAGCGCCCAGCCGCCGCGCCGAAATCGGATGGTGATGAGGTCGGCGAGGAGGCTGCCGAGTTCTGCCTCGCCCTGAACTCGAAGATCTGCCGGAAGATGCCTGGGGCCACCACCGACATCGGGTTGACGAGCACGTTGGGATCGTCAAGCGGCCCCTGGAGGGCGAAGGTGATGCCCACGACCCCCTCCCCCTGCCGGCCCACGAAGATGCCGCCTAAGATCGGGATTGCGCCGAGCGCCGAGTTCAGGCCGTAAAGGGGCACGTAGGTGCCGCCAAGATTGACGGTCTGCGTCTTGAAGTTGACGCGGCCCCGCATGGTGGCGCCGAGCGCGGGTCCATTGATATAGGCGTCGTTGAGCAGAAACTCGCCGTTGCCCACGGAAAAGGGCGCGCGCAATTGGTCGAAGGAAATGCGGCTCTGCCGGATTTCCTTCCGACGTTCGCCTAACGCCGCCGTAGACTGCGGATCCGTCAGCACCTCGCTCACCACGGAATCGCCGAGCACCACGAAATTCCGAGCCCACAGCGTCCCGGACTTTGTTCCGGGCTCCTCCGCGTCGAGATTGACCTCAAGCGATGCCTCGCCGCCCTCGACCTTCGGGTAGAAGCCGATGAGGCGGAAAGCGGCGCCCGCATCATGCGATTCGGCGCGGATCACGCGCGTGCCATTGTTGTCCTCGAGCTTGACCGCGATCGGAACCCCGCTGTTGAGCTTGCCCATTGCGTTAAGCGCAACGAGCCGGCCATTGCGCTTCTTCAGCATGACCTGGGCATCGCTGACGGTCGTATCGTAGAAGCCAACCACCGTGCCAAGCCGGGCCGTAAGATCGACACTGAAGGGATCGTGGGGCTCGGCGGCCTCGGCAAGCTGACCCGCCGAGAACAAAGATTGAAAGAACTGCTTGCCATCGTAGGTCGGGCCATGGGCATCGACCTCGAGCACATCTCCGTCCCGGACCGTCGCCGTGATCTCCACATGGGTGAGATTGTCGAAGGAGAAATCCGAAAAATAAAACGATTTGAGATGCTGGTCCGGGTCCAGTGAGATCACCCCGTCGATGGCAATATCGTCGCCGAGGATCTTGAAGTTCTTGAGGTCGGTCGAGCCATCCTTCGCCTGCACGACGTCGAACTGCATAGTGGCGGAGCGGCCCACGGGCTTGGTCCAGCCCATGTTGCCGAAGATAAGACGGGCTTGAGTGAGGTCGGCTTGCATGCTCAGCGCCTGAGCGCCTTGCGCGTGGCGTACGATCGAGAGGGTCACCGGCAGCGGGCCCCGCACCAAATGGGAAACCTTCAGCCCGAGCTTCTCGCGCGCGTCCTCATCGAGCGTCGCGGTAATCCTGATCGGCGGTTGCCGGTCCTCGGGCTCATAGAATATGCGCTGCCAGGCGAGCTCGGCCGGCACGCCCTTGATGAGAATGCCGCCACGGGCATCGAGGGCCTGGTCGGTGACGTTGACGTCGAGGGCGCCGCCTTCGATGTCGATCTTGCCGAGGACGTTGGAGGTGATGGCTTGCTCGAGCCGGGCCGCGCCACGAAGTTTCACGTCCTTGAATTGAAGGTCTTCCCGGATCGGCATGGTGAGCGTGAAACTGCCCTCGGCGATGCCTCCAAAATACTCTGGCTTCATTCCCACGGCTTGTATGTAGCCAAGCGGCTCATGGTCGAGCAGCTGGAGGACGGTCGCCGTGTCCCCGTTCGCCTTGAACGAGATCTCTCCTTGTTGCGGGGTTTGACGCAGATCGGGAATGAAGAAGCGGCCGTTATGTAGGGCGATCTGCTGGCCCGACGGTAGCGCAATGTTTCCTTCCGGAATGTCGACGGCGAAGGTGGTCCCGGACACAATGAGTTTGGCGTTACCGGTGACGGCTGGTGGCATCTTGTCGATATAGGTGATGCTCATGTTGGCAAGGTCGAGATCGACGTTCACGGCCTCGGGCGCAAGAACGCCGCCGTGCCGAACCTGCGCGAGCTCGCCTGGGCGTAACGATATATCGACCTTGCCCCCGAGGACCTGACCGCCGTGCACGCTCTCGCCCACCCACTTGCGTGCATCCCCGGCGAGGAACTTCGGCCAAAACTGCTTGAGCACGTCGAGCGGCATGGCGCTGACCGAGCCCGTCAGATGCACCTCTGGCGAGCCTGGAGCATCGACCACGCTGCCAGCGAGCTCGAGCGAAGCCGTGCCCGAGCGCAGCACGAAGCGCGACAGCATCACGCGACCGGCGTCAGGCGTGACCGTGCCTTCAGCCGACCACTCGTCCACCTTCATCGGAGATAGCCCGAACTCCTCCGCGGCGAGCACGGCGTTAACGGCCTTGAGCCTGAAGTTCCAGGTCGGTGAGTCCTTGTCGCGGTGCGCCGGACGGAACTCCCCGCTGATCGTCGCCTCGCTCTGTCCCCATTTGAGGGTCGAGGGCTCGATCTCGACCACCCGGTCCTTGACATAGCGGACATGCAGATTGCCCTCGTCAATCCGCATGGCGTTTAGGGGGTCCCAAGGCGGCGTGATGAACCCGGGCTCCAACCGCAGCTTGGCCTCACCCGCCAAGAATCGTCCCGAGGTCGCAACCTCGACGCTCGTCTCGCCGCTGACGGGCATGTCGAGCACCTTCAGCGCCGCGACGCCGGGGAAGTGCGCGGCGAGGCCAGAGGGTACGAGGTCCCGAATCAGCGCCGTGATGCTCAGGCTTTTCCGCTTGGTGCGTTGCTCCGTACGGAACTCAAGCTGCCAATCGCCTTTGCTGGAGCCGAGATTGGCTTGGCCTACCAGGACGCTCCGCTGGTCAGTGTGCTCAAGATCGATGGAGAAGTCTGGGACTTGCCATAGGGTCTGCGCGCCGTCTCGGATGAGAAGGACCTCCGCATTCTTGACGCCGAAGCGGGTCAGATAGGACGTGTTGCCGCGACGCGCCCGCTCGAAAACCTCGGTGATGGTGCGTGTCACATCGAGCTGGCCTCCAGCATTCATGGCTGCCGGCGGTCCTGAGCGTTTGGCGATGACGCTCTCGGCCAGCGCCGCTTCAGGGGCTGCGGGCGAGGGCGCGTCCTCCGTAAGCGAGCCGCGCATCGGCGTCGCGGCCTCGGCGGCCGACGGCCGGTAGAAGCTGAGCGACAGGCCATTGTCGGTGGCATAGAACAACAATCTCGGGCCGATGAAATCGACGCTGCCCGGCGCGATGCGGCCGGACAAGAGCGCAGCGCCGCTCATGCCGATAGCCGCAAGCGGCGCCTGCGCCATGATCGTGCCGTCCCTGTCGATCAGACGGATGTTGCGGAGCCTGAACAGCACACCTGGACCGTCGGGCGAGCGTTGCAGGATCGCGTCGTCGATCTTCACATGGAGATCCGAAAGCTGCCCGTTGATCGCCTCTTCGATCGTGGGGACAAAGCTCGGGAGCGAAATCGGACCGCGGCCGAGTCGCCCGTAGCCCCCTACGATGACGATCAGCCCCACGACCAGAATGCCTGCGAAGATCTCGCGGCAGACATTGGCGCCGCGCGAGGGCAATTTCATGAGCTCGACCTGAACCGGCTGAGGCATCAGCTGGACAAGGGCGCGGCCCTTCGCCGGCAAGGTGAGGAGAGTTCTGCTTCCTTCGGAGATCTTGACCAGCGCCCCCGCCACCTGCTGGTTCATTCGGGGCAGCCCCAAGCCGCCCTTCCAGCGCTCGATCATGCGGCGCAGGCTCGGCAGGCTTGCATAGGCCTTCAGGCGCGCACTCGGTAGGCTTGCATAGGCCTTCAGGCGCGCTCTCGGTAGGCTTGCATATGCCTTCAGGCGCGCAATTGTACGGAGCAGACTCGGATTCAGGCGCTCGTTCACGCTCGCGCGGAGTGCGCGCAAGGAGCCCAAAAGCGCAAGCGGCAGCCTGGTTATGGGCAACAAGCGCTGCCTCAGGTGGCTCATGGCCCCTTTTTGATATCCCCCCGAAACAAGCCTTTGTCGTTGAGCCGAGCCCCGGCGAGGACGACAGAGTCAACGGGCATAAAAGGCGCGAAAGTCGGCTAAAGGAAGGCAGTACTTCCGTAAAATCGCGGGCCAATCTTCTGCCGCCGTCCCCTTTTTGCAGCCGGAGAACCCGAATGACAAGCCGGGAGCGAGGCGGTATTCTGTGAGAAAGATGGTTGCAGGGTTTGCTACTCTTCGCTGGGCAAATTTCGCAACAGGCATGCAGGGGCTTTATTGCTTTGTGCTGAGGCGGCGCGCCGGAGTGTTGTTGGCGCTACCGGGGTGTGTTTGTTGGGGAGGTACGAGGCATGTTTACCAAGAAACCGGAGCGGGACTTGGCCAGCGACGCCTTTCAGAGGGTAACCGACCGGCCGAGCAGCGAAACCACGCCATTCGCCGAGCGTCCGGCGAGTTACGTGAAAAGTTCGGGCCCCAGCAAGCTCGTCCCATCCATCATCGGCGAGGACCTGACGGTCATTGGTAACGTGACCTCGAAGGGCGAGATCCAGGTCGATGGCGAGATCCAAGGCGACGTAAACTGCGGCTCGCTCCTGCTTGGCGACAAGTCGCAAATCACCGGCTGCGTGGTCGCCGAGGACATCGTCGTGCGGGGTCGCGTGGTGGGCTCGATCCGGGGCTTGCGCGTCACGCTGCAGGCGCAGTCGCATGTGGAAGGCGACATCTACCACCAGAGCTTGGCCATCGAGCAGGGCGCGTATTTCGAAGGCAAGTCGCGCCGTTCCGACAATCCGCTCGCGGCGGTCGTGCAGCCAGCCAACAAGTCTGCCCCGGTCGCCGACAAGCCTGGCGCGGCAGCCGACAAGCCTCGCGTGGAGTCCAATTCCGAACCGCAAACGCGCGCCGCCGAATAGCGACGCCGGATCACAAGCCAGCGCGCACCGTAACGCCGAGGGCTTACGGCCGTTCTTCCCCGTGAATGCGCTCAGCGAGCGCCGCCTCGATGAAACGATCGATGTCGCCGTCGAGCACTGCGGAGGGATTGGTGCTCTCCACTCCCGTGCGCAAATCCTTCACGAGCTGATAGGGCTGCAGCACGTAAGAGCGGATCTGGTGGCCGAAGCCGATGTCCGACTTGGCGGCGGCCGCGGCTTGTGCCTCCTCCTCCCGCCGCTTCAGCTCGGCCTCGTAGATCCGCGCCCGAAGCATGCCCCAAGCCGTGGCGCGGTTCTTGTGCTGTGACCGCTCGTTCTGGCATTGCACCACAATGCCCGTCGGCATGTGGGTGATGCGCACGGCGCTGTCGGTGGTATTGACGTGTTGGCCGCCGGCGCCGCTCGAGCGATAGGTGTCGATGCGCACGTCCTTCTCATCGATGTCGACGGCGATCGTGTCGTCGACTGCCGGGTAGACCGAGACCGAGGCAAAGCTCGTGTGACGCCGTGCATTGGAATCGAAGGGCGAGATGCGCACCAGCCGATGCACGCCCGACTCGGTCTTCAGCCAGCCATAAGCATTGGCGCCCTTGATGAGGATCGTCGCCGATTTGAGGCCAGCCTCCTCGCCGGGATGCTCGCCGATGATCTCGACCTTGTAGTGGCGCCCCTCGCTCCAGCGGATGTACATTCGCTCGAGCATCTGTGCCCAATCCTGGCTCTCCGTGCCGCCAGCGCCCGCATGGATCTCAACATAGGTGTCGTTGGCGTCCGCCTCGCCGGAGAGCAGCGCTTCCACTTCGCTCTGATGGGCTTCGACGTGGAGCTTCTTCAGCGCGCTCTCGGCTTCGGCAACGACCTTTTCGTCCCCCTCCTCCTCGCCGAGAGCGACAAGCTCGATATTGTCGTCGAGCTCGCGGGCAAGGCGTGCGAAACACAAGAGCGCGGTTTCAAGCTGCTGGCGCTCGCGCATAAGGGTTTGCGCTCGCGCCGAGTCGCTCCAGAAATTCGGGGCCTCGGCTTCGCGATCGAGCGCCGCTAGCCTCGTCTTTGCCCGGTCAGGGTCAAAGATGCCTCCTGAGTAGGGTCAGGGACTGTCTAATATCGTTGACGACCGCCTCGGTCTCAGCGCGCATCGCTTCCTCTGCTCGGAATTGCGGAGTGAGCCGCCAGGTGTCGTTCGTGCATCCTGGCGGCGGATCTTGAGAAGTCAGCTTCTAGTAGAGGCCGCCCGTGCCCGATGTCAAAGCTCGGTCGTTGCCCGGTATGGGGAACGGTCCGGGCGGAGGTGGTCCCGGAACTTGACGCGGCCCGGGCTGGCCCGGCGCGCCTTGACCGAAATCGCCGCCCTGAGCCTGGTCGCCCACCTCTCCTGCATCGGGGACCAAGCCGCTCGGATCTTGGGTCGGCTTGAAAGCCTCCATGATCGCCTTCGGGTCACCGGGTCCGGCCGGTAAGCCGGTCTTCAAATTCACGCGTTCGAGCTTGATGCCCGGCGGCGCACGGAACGGGATGGGGGGCTGGTCGGCGAGCGCGATCTTGAAGAAGTCGCGGACTACGGGTGCGGAGACGTTGCCGCCGGTCTCGCCATGGCCGAGCGGCGAAGGATTATCGAAGCCAATGAACACGCCCACCACGAGGTCAGGGGTGAAGCCTATGAACCAGGCATCCTTCTCGTCATTGGTGGTGCCCGTCTTGCCTGCGATGGGCCTTTGCAGCACTTTAAGCTTCTGGGCCGTGCCACGCTCGATAACGCCTTCCATGATGTGGATGGCCTGATACGACGTCATCGGATCGACGATCTGGACCCGGTCATCGACGAGCTCCGGCTCGTCTTGACCCCTCCACTCTCTCGCCGCGCAATCGGTGCAATCCCGGTTGTCGTGGCGCCAAACGGTTCTGCCGTAGCGGTCCTGGACGCGGTCGATGAGGGTCGACTTCACCTGCTTGCCACCATTGGCGATCATGCTGTAGGCGGTCACCAGCCGGAGCAGCGTGGTCTCGCCGGCGCCAAGCGCCATGGACAGCACCGGCATCAGATTGTCGTAGACGCCAAACCGCCTTGCATATTCACAGATGATCGGCATCCCCATGTCGTTGGCGAGGCGAACCGTCATCAGGTTGCGCGAGTGCTCGATGCCGAAGCGCAAGGTCGAGGGACCGGCAGCCTCGCCGGCTTCATAGTTCTTCGGGCACCATTGCGGCATGCCCGCCCCTTGACTGAGGCAAATTGGACCATCCACGATGATGCTCGTCGGCATATAGCCATTGTCGAGCGCCGTCGTGTAGATGATCGGCTTGAAGGACGAGCCTGGCTGACGGTGCGCTTGAACGGCGCGATCGAACTGGCTTTCCGCAAAGCTGAAGCCTCCGACCAGAGCGAGCACGCGCCCGGTATGGGGGTCCATCGCCACGAGCGCTCCACCGACCTCGGGCACCTGCTCGAGCGACCACTGCCCCGCGACGTCCGTCTCCTTGTCGGTCGGCTCCCGCGGCGAGACATAGATCACGTCGCCGGGCTTGATCACGTCGGTGAGGACTCTGGGGCTCGCGCCAAGGCCGCCTTTCGACTTAGGCCGGGCCCATTTCACCTCGCTGAATGGAATTGTGCCGGTCTCCCGCTCCTTGGAAAGCGCGCCCGTCAAGGTGCGCGCTGGGCGCAGGCCGATCGTGGCCTTGTCCTTGTCGGCCTGCAGCACGACCGCAAGCCGCCAGGGAGCGATATCCGGCCATACATTGATGGCAGCGAGCGTCTTACCCCAGTCGCCGGCGATGTCGATCTTCTTCACGACCCCTCGCCAGCCATGGCGGTGCTCATAGGCGACCAGTCCATCGACCAGCGTCTGGCGGGCGATCTTCTGTAGCCCAGGGTCGAGCGTGGTGCGCACGGAGAGGCCGCCGCCGTAGAGCTTGTCCTCGCCGAAGAGATCGAGAATGTCGCGGCGTACCTCCTCGGCGAAAAATTCGGAGGCAAGGATCTTGGGTCCGGCCTGGCGCACCTGCACGCCGAGCGGCTGGACCTTGGCAGCCTCGCCATCCTGTGGCGTGACGAATCCGTTCTCGACCATACGGTCGATCACCCAGTTGCGGCGGGCGACCGCGCGCTCGGGAAATCTGAACGGGTTATAGTTGGAGGGTGCCTTGGGCAGCGTGGCGAGATAGGCGCAATCGGCCAGGCTGAGCTCGGGCAGAGATTTGTCCCAATAGGTCTGGGCGGCGGCGGCGACGCCATACGCGCCGGCGCCGAGATAGATCTCGTTTAGGTATAGTTCGAGAATTTGCTCCTTGGTGAAGGCGCGCTCGATGCGGATGGCGAGGATCGCCTCTTTCAACTTCCGTTCTATTGTCTGATCGCTCGAGAGCAGGAAGTTCTTGGCCACCTGCTGGGTGATGGTCGAGGCGCCGACCTTGCGCCCGCCCGACTGCATGCTGCTCAAATTAGTGACGGCGGCGCGTAGGATGCCCTGAATGTCGAGGCCGCCATGTTGATAGAAGTTCTTGTCCTCAGCCGAGATGAAGGCGCGAATGACGCGGTCGGGAATGGCGGCATACGGCACGAAGATGCGCCGTTCGCGGGCGAACTCGGCGATCAGGCTGCCGTCGTTGGCGTGGATGCGGGTCATCACCGGCGGCTCGTATTTGGCGAGCGCTTCGTAGTCCGGCAGGTCCTTCGACACTTTCCACAACACGAACGCCGCAGCCACCGCTACGGCGACGAAGACGATCATGCTTGCGGCGAACATGAAGCCGAAGAAGCGCAGCAAGAAGCCGCCGCGCCTGCGCCGCCGCTTTCGCTCCGGCGGCTTGATTGGAGCCGTGATGTCCATGTGAGATCCGTCCCGTCCCCGATTGTTAGTCGCATGTGGGGACCCAGGCAACCCTAGCCAACATTATGGCAACAAAACGCTGCCGTCGCCGGAATTCATCGCCTTTTGGGGTAGGGTGCGGGGGGTGGCAAAAAAGCCGGAGACTCAGAACGGTATGCGCGCCAGGCGCTTGGCGAAGTAGCTGTCGATCGCTGCGGCGACCTTGTCGGCCATGGTGCCACGCCACGTATCGGAGGTGAGCTGTTTCTCATCGTCGGGATTGCTCAAGAAGCCAAGCTCGAGCAGCACGGACGGCACATCCGGGGCCTTCAGCACCCGAAACCCTGCCGATTTCAAAGCCTTCGTATGGAGGTCGGCGCGGCCCATCTCTCCCACGATGGATTTGGCGAAGATCAGCGAGCGGTTCTGGGTCTCCCGCTGGGCAAGGTCGATGAGGATGTTAGCCACCACCTCGTCGGAGTCGCTCGGCAGCTCGACGCCGGCGATGGCGTCGGAGAAGTTCTCCTTGGCGGCGAGCTCCTTGGCCTCGTCGTCGGACGCGTGCTCCGACAAGGTGTAGACCGTGGCGCCGCTCGCGTCCGCGGACTGTTTGGGAAAAGAATCGGCATGAATTGAAACGAACAGGTTCGCGCCCTTCCGTTGCGCAAATTCCACCCGCTCGCGCAAGGCGAGGAACCTGTCGTCCTCTCGCGTGAGGTAGACCTCGTACTGGCCTTTCGCCTCGAGCTTGTGCTCAAGCGTCTTGGCGAAGGCGAGCACGACCTCCTTTTCCGTGATTCCGGCGCCGCTACTCGTGCCGGGGTCGACGCCGCCATGCCCGGGGTCGAGGATGATCACGGGCTTGGCATTCGGGGGCTTGGCCGGCGGCTCCGCCTGGGGCGGCGGCGTCGCGCTCGTGGTCGATGTGCCGCTTGCGTCGCGGATCTTGGCGAGAAACGTCGCGCGGTCGGTAGGGACGAGGTCCACGACGAGGCGCGCCGGCTGGTCGGACCTTGGATCGAGCACGAAGGCCTTGTCGACGAGAAATGGGCCGTTCACGTCGATGACGATGCGCGATTTGCCTGGTGCGAAGAGCCCGAATCGGTAGCCGCTAATGAGTCCCCTCGTCTCCGTTCCGAGTCCGAGCGGCATCTGGAAGTTCACCTCGGGGAGATCGACGATGACTCGATAGGGGTCGGCAAGGGCAAAGATGCTGAGTTCCACCTTCTTCGAGAGATCGGCGATGAAGCGGGTGCGTGCCCGGTCGCCCGCAAGCCGCGCATCTTTGGCAATGGTCTGACGGGTGCCGGCATGCGCCTCTTGCAACCCGACCAAAGCGAGCAAAAGCGCAAACAGGACGGCGCATGATGGAACTCCCCTCCGCATCTTCCCTCGCCCGAACGGAACGCGCCCGTTCGCTGTCCGGCCGCCTGCGGCTCGCTCCTTGGGGGCCCCCGACTCGGACCGATTCAGCCAAAAATATGCCATAGCTACTCAAACCTTAAAGCGCGCTGGTTAAGCGAAGCTTGTGACCCTTTGGCGGCGAATTCACGGGAAGGCTTGCCAAATCTCCTGCCAAGCCCGTAATAAGGGTAGGCCCTACCAATTGGGCCGCCCCGAACGCTTGGACGCTAAGCGATACTGGCTCGGGACTTCATTTTTTTCGCGAGTCAGGCCTTGGAAGGGAAGCGGCCCAGACGCGGAATGCCGGCGGTTAAGTGAGAGACGATCGCCACTCCAAGCTTCTCAGATCCCGCGCAGGCGCGGGGCAGGTATTTGCGATGCAAGTTCAAAGCACGGGACTAACCCTCAGACAAACCATGGATTTGTCTGTACCGCTCAAGACCTTGGGTGCGACCGATCTGAGCGGGCCAGGGGGGCATCCTATGCGTCATCGCAGCGAATCATGGTCTATTCAACTTAAGCGCGCGCAGAGTTCGGGCTCTAACGCAATACGGCAGACTTTCGCGCCGTTCGCCCGGGCAAGCGCGGCGGAGAACAATCAACATGCTAAGCAAAATGCTCATCGATGCGGCGCATCCGGAGGAGACCCGGGTCGTCGTGGTAAAAGGCAATCGCGTCGAGGAATTTGATTACGAATCAGCGAACAAGAAGCAGTTACGCGGCAATATCTATCTCGCCAAGGTGACGCGCGTGGAGCCGTCGCTGCAGGCGGCGTTCGTCGATTACGGCGGCAACCGCCACGGCTTCCTGGCCTTTACCGAAATCCATCCGGACTACTACCAGATCCCGGTCGCCGACCGTCAGGCCCTGCTCGAGGCCGAGGCAGAAGAGGAAGGCCGCGCGAGCGCGGCCGAAG
>JBARKP010000095.1:0-2152 GCA_049801475.1 Methyloceanibacter sp. | reverse complement strand
GGTCATTAGCCGACATAACGGCCCCTTCGCGTCATCTCCGCTTTACCCCCGATAGCGGACATTCCTCGGTGCAGGTGGGATGTCCGAAAAGAGCCATAAGCGGACCTCGACGTAACTGGGCCATCGGTATCGGTCCTCTCCTCAGAAACAGAAGATCGGTGTCCGTTTCGCGCGATATGAGGCATGACGCGGGGGCTGGGATGGTGGCGACCGGCCGTGCGGACCCCCAAGGGTGCACCGTTATCTCTAGAGACCAAAGCTATACGTGGAGAGTGCTGCTCAGCCCCCACTCCGATGACTGAGCGCCCAGACATAATCCGCGAGTGCCAAGACGTCGGTAGGGGAGAGCCTTGCTCCGCCCATTGGAGGCATCGCGCTCCTATAGTCCTTCGGGTTTGGGACGCCGTCGGTGATGGTCTTGGCGATCGAAGGGACACTGCCATCGCCCCACCGCCATTTATTGTCGGTGAGGTCGGGGCCGAGCGGTGTGCCCTTGGCATTCGATCCGTGGCATCCCGCGCAGGTTGCGCCACCCACTTGGCCGTGAAAGATACGGTCGCCGAGTGTGACTTGGGCGGCCGTTTGCCCGGGAGGAGTGGGCAGGCTCCCTGTCGTCTCGGCGCCCGCGTCCGGATGGATGCCTTCCGGCGGCTGGGCCTGGGCAGAACCTCCAGAAGCAGGGACAGCCGCGCTGGCAGCGGGGGCTGGTGCGGGTTCGATCCCCGTGATCTTCGTATCGCCATGGAACGTGACGCGCCAGATGCGCCCATGGGCATCGTCAGAGATATAGAGCGCACCGTCAGGCCCGGCTGCCACCCCGGATGGCCGGTGCGCGGCCTGACCGGGGTCCTTCACCGCTCCCGCGAAACCGTCGGCGAAGACCACGTATTTTCCTGAAGGCTTGCCGTTGGCAAGCGGCTGGAACACCACGTTGTAGCCCTCCTGAGGGGCCGGTGCCCGGTTCCACGAGCCGTGGAAGGCGATGAATCCGCCGCCGCGATAGGCTGAAGGGAACTGATCTTCGTTATAGAGCATCAGGTCGTTTGGCGCCCAATGGGCGGGGAAGGAAGCAAGCGGCGCTTGCTTCTGCGTGCAAACGCCCACCATCTTGCCACCGTCGCCGCCATATTCCGGCGCCAGCACCAGCTTTTGCTGAACGTCGTCGAAATAGCACTCGGGCCAGCCATAGTCGGCGCCCTGCTCAACCCGCATGAGCTCCTCCGCGGGCAGGTTCGCGCCCAGCTCCTGCGTGTAGAGGCTTGGCCAGTTTTCGTAGAGCTCGTCCCTCCCCTGCTGGGCCGCATAGATGCCTAAGCCTGTTGAATCGACCGCGATCCCATCTGCGTTGCGGATGCCGGTGGCATAACGTTCGGCAGGAGAGAACTTCTGCCCCGTCTTGTTGGCGTCGTAGCGCCAAATGCCGGCCCGGGTCTCAAGCTCCGTGCAAGGCTTGTTCCCTGCGGAATTGGGCATGCGATTCTCGGCCTGGCAAGAGTTGGTGGCGGACGCTACATCGACCAAAAGCTCGCCTTTTGAATTGATGGCGAAGGGGTGCATGGGATGGTCGCCGGTCAGCGGCAGTCCTGAAACGATGGTTTCGGGCGCGCCGGTCGGCGCGATTCCTTCTTTGGTTCCTTCTTTGGGCAGCGCATAGCGCACGATGCGATCATTCACTTCGGCGTAGAGCGCGCCGTTATAGAGCGCGATGCCGGTGCCGCCGTGTGCTCCCTTCTGGATGGTGTCGCCGAAGCGGACGGTAACATCGGCCTGGCCATCACCATCGGTGTCTTGCAGGGCAACCAGGAACCCGCCGGGAGGGGGGGTGTCATTCCCATAATAGCGGCCGCTCCAGGTGTTCACGTAGACAACTCCGTTGGGAGCCACCACGAGGTGCCGGGCGTGGCCGATGTTGTCGGCGAAGACGGTTGCGCAAAACCCTGGGGGTAACGTGATCCCGCCATTGTCGCCCGCGCAGGTCTTCGCGTCACCGGGCGCGGAGTTTTGCCCATCCTCCGCGGCGGCCATCGGAAGCGAGCCGCTCGCGAGCACCAGAGCGATGACTTGAAACGCCGTCGCAGATAACCGCCGGGCGCGAGTAGCTTTGCTGAGAAGCCGTCCCATAAGCTGTAGCCCGCTTTCTCGGATCCCTTAG
>JBARKP010000094.1:0-12645 GCA_049801475.1 Methyloceanibacter sp. | reverse complement strand
CCCCAGTGTCGAGGTCGGTCTGGAGAGCCAGGGCAATCAAGATCTGGTCGCCTTCCAGATCGCGCAAGCGATCGGGCCGGCGGTGAAGCTTCCCGACCTCGAGGCGCAAGGTGTCAAATTCGTGCGCGCACAGATCCTGCGCTTCGGTGACAAGCCTCTGGCGCAAATGCTGTATCTCGGTGCCCACAAGGACCCGCTGGCGCTTTACGCCATGCGCGGAGGGGGAGGAGACAGCCGGCCGGTCTTCAGACAAGAGGGCGCCGTCGGCTCGGTGTCCTGGAAGGACGACGGCATTGCCTATCTGCTCGCTGGAGAAGACGACGAGGCGGCGCTCTTTCGACTCGCCGAGAAGATCAGAAACGAGCCTTCCGCTCCCGAAACGGTACCTCCGCTGCGGCCGGCGTCTAAACCGCAACTATCGCAGGCTCCGTCTGAACCTGCGGCATCTGCCGGCTCATCCGAGTCACCGGCGACTGCCTCCGGCCCGGCGATCACGGGATCCAATCCCGTGACGCAGCAAGCCTCGTCCGAGCCGGCGGCCGAGCCTTCGCCTCGCCCCGAACCCGCGCCGTCGCCGGCGCTGTGATCGCGTTTCCGTTAGCGCGCTAGACGCGCCGTTGGCGCATAGTCGCCGGCAAGATAGCGCCTGAGGTCGCCCCGGATCGCGTCGGTCCGCTCCTTGTTGCAATAGCTGGGGTCGGCGTCGATCGTCTGCAGCACCGAGTCGTGCGTGTAGTCGTAGGCCTTCGAGATCCTCTGCAACTGGTCCGGAGAAACGCCCCTGCGGGTCTCGTCCGCCAGATAGTCGGATTTAAGCTTCGCGGGATCGAACATGAAACCGCAATGACTTGCCCTCGCCGAGGTCCATGCCACCTGAATGGGTCTGGCTAGTGGGTCCTCGGGCGTCACATATCTGGCCGCCTGGTCGGTCGAGGCGCCCTCCTTGTCCGTGACGCGTCCGACGGTTCCGCAAGACGCGAGGATCAGGCTTACCCCCATGACGATGGGGAGCTTAAGGAGGGGGGCGCGGCGTGCCATGCGCTACTCCGTCAAGCCCGAGGCGCGGGCACTTCGGCGCGTCCGAACACTGTTGGCCAGGAGCTTGGCGGCGTCACGGGGGCGATGTCCGGCTGCATCTGGGCCATGGCGGGCATCTTAGCGACCGCAGGGCACTCCCTAAAGGCCTGAGATCGGAGGGGAAAGGGGGCCTGAAAAAAGGAAAGGCGGAGCCGAAGCCCCGCCTCCCTGTGCGATGTCGAGCCTCACGCCCGTTCGGGACGATCGGTCGGCGCCGCGAGACCTTTCGGTCTCTAGATCACACGCTCGGCTCCATGGTTGCCCACAAAGCGGCGGCGTGATCCCGGCCTAGGCCCGTCATTTAACGTCGTGTGGCTACGACGTGGTCCCAACCTTGGCCAGGTTGGATCCAGGTTCAGCGGTTGAGCTTGCTGCGCAGTGAGCCCCATCAACCTCACCTCACGGCATTGCGGCGAAGCCGACAGGCCGTGGCACGCTGCGCTTGCTAACCCCTCCGCCTTCAGCCGCCCACGGCAATGGACGACTTTGGGCTTGCCCTGCCCGGTGAGTTTGCCGCTTGCCTCAAGCGCCTCCGGATCTCTCCCCCGGCGCCCTCAGATCGCTCATCAGACGCTTTCGGATATATCCTTAGAACGCCATCGGCAACCGTTGGCCTCACACCGGTTATCCTACATGAGGCGGGACCCGGCACGAGCCCGTGCAAGGGGATTATCCCCGTTATCCACCGGCCCTCGAGGCAGCAGAAGTAACCGTTACAGGGCCTTAGCGCAGGCCCGCAACCTCGGCCACGAGCTCGCGAAAACGTGGCCGCGCCACTTCGATATAGGGGAGCGGTCGGCAAACGTCGATCGCGGCAAGGCCGATCCTCGTCGTCAGCGCCCCGTTGAACAGCCCCTCGCCAAGACGGGCTGAGAGCTTGGCCGTGAGCCCATGACCGACAAGCTGCTGGATGACGTCATCGCCAAGCGCGATGCCGCCGGTGAGCACGATATGAGTTGCCACCATGCGCGCGAGCTTGAGCAGCGCAAGCGTCCCGGGTCTCGCGCCATAGAGCGTGGCGAGCCGGCGGAGCATGCGCAGATTCTCGGCGGCGACGAACAGCATGTCGATCAGGGCGCCGGGGCTTACCGCGGTCACGACCGACACGCGTTTGGCCGATGCCGCCACGATGCTCCGCGCCAGCGGATCGAGCGGCGCCACGAGGGCGCGCTCGGAAAGCCGCAACAGCTCGGCGGCATCCATAATGTCGCCCTCATGCTCGGCGAGGCGCGCCATTCCCCAGGCGAGATCTTTGCGACCGCGATAGAGCCGCTTCAGCCGGTTCAGCACATCAATGGCGAGTGCCTTGTCGTCTTCCGCCGCGGCGCTGTCCGCCTCATGGCGAAGCCGGCCCAGCCGCCCGAGCCGAGCGAGCCCCCCCGCCTCCCGCAGGATGATCATCAGAAGCGCGAGGATGGCGAGGCCGAGTAGTCCGATCGTCGCCCAGCCGATCCAATCCTGCCGCGCCATCATCTCGCGCACGAGGTCGTGCAGCCACACCGCCGATGCGAGCCCGACGAGACCGCCGACAGCGGCGAGCAGGATGCTTCCCCAGCGCCAGCCCCGCTCCAAGGCGGGCAGGGCGCGCACGGTCGCCGGGAGCTGTAGGGCCTCTGTGGCGATCATGGGCGGAGGCAACGGGGTCTCGATGACCTCGATCTCCTCCAGCCGAAACGATGCGGGTTTGCGCTTAGTCATTGGAGTCGATCTCCGATCAGCGCCTGAAGTGCGCGGTCGAGGCGGATATTGGGAAAGGGCGCAAAGCCCCCCGATGGCAGAAGCACGGGATCGGGCGGCCGGAACCGCACGAAGCGGACATCGTCCGGTTGGGCATGCGGGTTTCTGAGAGCGACCTCCGGATCGGCGGGAAGGTCGCCGGGGAAGATGGCGAAGGCTTCGTTCCCGTCGAAATGGCGCCGGCCGATGGTTTCGCCAGGAAGCGGATAGCCGACGATGCAGTGAAGCACCTCGCCGTTCCGCTTTGCATTGCCTTCGCGGGTCGCTCGGATCGCGGCGAGCGCCAGCGCCTTCACCTCCGCCCCCACAAATTTCGCCCGTTCCATCGCCTGCTCGGTCAGCGCGGCGAGTATCGCCTCGAGCCGGTCGTGGCTCTTGTGGTGCAGATGATCCGCCTTGGTGGCAGCGAACACGATGCGGTCGATGCGGGGCGCGAACAGACTCGACCAGAGGCTGTTCGAGCCAGTCCTGAAGCATTCGAGGATCTCGGTCATCGCGCGCTCGAGGTCGGCGACCGCAGGCTGCCCGCCATTCAAGGCGGCGAGCACGTCGATGAGCACGATCTGACGATCGAGCCGTGCGAAATGGTCACGGAAGAAGGGCCTTACCACATGCGTCTTATACGCTTCATAGCGCCGCGCCATCATGGCCCAGAGCGAGCCGCGCGGGAAGCTTACCTCTCCGCGCGGCTCGAGCGGCGCGAAGGTGAGCGCGGGCGAGCCTTCTAGACTGCCGGGCATCAGGAAGCGACCTGGCGGCAGCGTCGACAGCGCATGTGGATCGGCCCGTGTGCCGCGCAAGTAAGCCTTGAACAGATCGGCGAGCCGCGCCGCCGCCGCCTCGTCTGCCGGCGCGGCCGGATCGGTCGCGGCAAGCGCGGCATGCCAGGTTTTGGCGATCGCCTTGCGGCTTGCCGAGCGGCTCTGCTCGAGCGCATGGCGCGACCACTGGCTGTAGTCGAGCTGAAGCAGCGGCAAATCGAGCAGCCATTCACCCGGATAGTCGACGATGTCGATATTGAGTCGATTGAGCCCGAGCCGGCGCTTCCAGAATCTTCGCGGCTCATATTCGAGCGCGATCCTGAGCTGGCTGATGCGCCGTGTGCTTTCCGGCCAACGCGGGGGGCTCGCGGTGAGGTCGGCCAAGTGCCGCTCATAATCGAAGCGCGGCACCTGATCGTCGGGCTGTGGCTCCAGATGGGCGCGCAGCACGCGGCCTTGCGCGACGGCATCGAAGAAGGGCATGCGCCCGCCCGCGATGAGATTATGCACGAGCGCGGTAATGAAGACGGTTTTGCCCGAGCGCGAGAGCCCGGTGACGCCAAGCCGGATCGTGGGCTGCACGAGATCGGCCGCAAAGTCGCCGACGTTGCGAAAGGCGTCGACGGCGCCTTGGGTGAGGGTCGAGATCGCCAAGCCTTTGACCGTCCTCTTGCGCCTTTGGCACGGAACGCCTTGGTAAGGAGTGCCTTGGCACAGAGTGCCTCTTAGCGCGCGCCAAGAGGCGACGGAAGAGCCGGACGCGTTCGTTTTCGGCCCGGAGCCGCACCGGCGCCCCCAAAAGAGCCCGCAGGGCAAAAGGGGCCGCGTTATGGGCTTGTCGGCGCCTTGTCATGCGCACGTAACCAAGGTCTGACTCTGTCATTTCGCAATGCGGCGGCTGGCTCCGCCTGGGATCCTTGTCAAGCGCCTCTGCTCGCTTGACTTGGCGCTCGGCTTCCGTAAATACGGTGGCGACCGGCGGGAGGTGAATCGGCTCAGCCGGTTAGGGGATAGGGGGCCATAGGCCCGAGGATACAAACCATGCGTTTGGCAGAGGTTTTCATGCGGCCGAAGCGAAAGATCCCCGAGGACTATCGGCCCTCCGACGACGAGCCCTTCATGAGTGAGCGCCAGCGCGCCTATTTCCGCCGCAAGCTGCTCGCTTGGCGGGAGGAGATCCTCCGTTCGACGAAGGAGACGCTGCAGCACCTTCAGGACGAATCGGCGCAGCACGCCGACATCGCCGACCGGGCGACCTCCGAGACCGAGCGCGCGCTCGAGCTTCGGGCCCGCGACCGCCAGCGCAAGCTGATCGCCAAGATCGACGCCGCGCTCGCCCGCCTCGACGAAGGGACCTATGGCTATTGCGAGGAGACCGGCGAGCCGATCAGCCTGAAGCGCCTCGATGCGCGGCCGATCGCGACCTTGAGCGTCGAGGCCCAGGAGCGCCACGAGCGGCGCGAGCGCGCCTACCGCGACGAGTAAGCGGCCGGCGGGGCGCCAAGCTTCGGGGCCCACATCCCCTATTCCTTCGTTCCCTCTTGCGGTTCGCCTAGCTCGCTCGGGGCGATCGGGAAATCGAAGATCGTGGTCGGGTAGGGCTCGCCTTCGAGCGTGTAGTGCCACCACTCCTTCGCATAGTTCTTGAACCCGTGCCGGCGCATGGCCTCGACCAGCATCTCGCGGTTCTGCCGCTGGTCCGGCGTGAGACCCGAGACATGCGTATGCGCCTTCACGTCGAAACAGTCGAAGTTTGTACCCATGTCGATGCTGCTATCGGGGGTCCGTTCGCCCAGCGAGGCAGTGCAGGGCATGGCCGCACCGGCCGCAGGCGTTGTGCGCCCGGACGATGCATCGAGCGGGACCATGGTGAGGTCAACCGTCGCGCCCCGGGAATGGCTTGAGACCGTGGCGATATAGTCTGGCAACAGCGCGCTCTTCTCCAGCTCGGGGTAATAGGTGGACTTCGCTTTAGGATCGTCGGGGAGCTTGGCCCAACCGACGAACGCCTTCACCGCGCGGGCGGGGCGATAGCAGTCATAGACCTTGAGCGTGAGGCGCTTCTCACGTAGCTCCGCCTGCACGGCCTTCAGGGCCTCGGCGGCTTCCTTGACCAGCACGCATTCCGGCGCCTCGTAGCCCGGTATTGTCTTGCCCACGAAATTGTTCGCGGTTCCATAGCGCATGTCTTGCAGGATGGTGGGATCGGCGTCGCGCAGATAGACGAAGCCCTTCGGCATGTCTTCGGCGATCGAGGGGGTGGCGGCGAGCGTGCAAAGGAGCATGGCAGGGAATCCGCTTAAGCCCCGGAGGAAGGTTGCGCGTCTCATGAATGGCTATTCCGCGTCCACGCGCAGCTCATTGAGGGTATATTTTCCAGCATCACGCTGAGAGCAAGAAACAAAAAACGAAGTATGCGCCTGCTCCGACCATCGAATTCGGCAAGGCTAGCGCAAGTCCGAGCGGCGGGGATAAAAAAACTCCCCGCTTTGGGGCGGGGAGTGAAGGAGTTTGGGGGACTGACATGACTGGCCGGAGCCAGTCGGTGTCGGACCATTAGCAGGGAACTGCCGGCGCTCTTACGGCACGAGCGGCTGAAATTACCGGCGTCGGTTCATCCGCCTGCCACAAATACGCATGGCTGCCGTAAGCTCGGATGCCTTGTCTAGCGCAACTTCAGGCCGACCACAAGTGAAACCGACCGTGGCCTCAGGGTCTCTGTCAACCCTGAAACTTTGCTAATCGGGTGCCCTCAGGCAGCCGCCGGATCAGGCCTTGCCGTAATCCGGGGCAGGGCGCGTATCGCTGCGGGCGATGATCACATCCTCGAGTGGAGGCTCCAAATGCCGGCGTCCTTCGATACCCGTCTCGATCAGCACATCGACGGGGCCGCCGGTCATGATGAGGTGCTCGACGTCGTCGCGCCGGATGAGAATGAGCTTGCGCCCATCGACCGACGCGGTCTCCACGACGGCGAGCCGACGGTCGCGCCCCCGCAGGAAGCCCGCGCCACGCCCTCCGGTCATGACGAAGGACTTGAAGGCCCAGGCTGTGAGCGCGATGAGCGCGATCACGAACAGGAAGCCGGCGACGCCAAGAACGATGTTATCGATGTCGGGCATTGGATGACGGTTTCGCGCTTTTGACCGCTATGAGGCGTCCCCCGGCGATCACCGGGCAAGACTTGGCGTTGGGCCCCTAATAAACCGTTAACCAAGGCACCGATATGACACGCGAAGCGTCCCCAAGCCCCATAACCTGGCGTAATGATGCCGGGGCGAGGGTTGCGACAGGGCACGTCGGGAACCGACGCTGAGATGAGCGGTTCTGTCATGGGTTCGCGCGCCCAAGCCCAAGATTCCCGCGACCTCGTGACCGCGCCCCCGCGGGCACCTCACAATGTGCGGCTCAAGACGAATCGAATCGGCTAGTTTAGCACCATGACCGACATCGACGCTCCTATGCGCTACGCCGAGCCCGTTGCCGATCGCGCCGGCCGCGACGGCAGCGTCGGGCTCGTGGTGCTGCTCGCCCTTGGCCTTGCCGTTGCCGCCGTGGCTCTTGCTGTGGTGTCGCGCGAGATGGCCGAGCCCTTCGTCCTCGCCATCCTTGCGGGCCTTGCCGTGGTCGGCGTGTTCTGCTTGTTTGCGGGCGCCGTCGGCATTATGCATTTCGGCCAGGCGCATCCCCGCAACGACGTCACCAAGGCCTTCGTCGACAATCTGCCGCAAGGGGCGCTGATCGCCGACGCAAGCGGTCGCGTTCTCTACGCCAACGAAGCCTATCGGGGCCTCCTCGGTCTCGACACAGACATGGCGCTGCTGGCGCCGGACCGGGCCTTTGCCGGCAACGCCTATCTGGCCGAGCAGATTTTTCGGCTGTCGCGCGCGGCGCAGCAATACCGTGCGCTGAAAGAGGAGTTCCGTCTGCCCCCACCCGGGGAGGTCGATGATGAAGAGGGTATGCGGCCTCGCTGGTTCCGCATTTCCGTCCAGCCGATGCCGGCAGATCCAAAGTCCGGCCGCAATGGGGGGCTCGTGGTCTGGCAGGTCGATGAAATCACCTCCGACCGGCAGAGGCAGGAAGCAGGCTTTGAGAAGCTGCAGCAGACCATCGCTTATCTCGACAACGCTCCGGCGGGCTTCTTCACTGCCGATGGCGACGGCACCATCGACTATTTAAACGCCACGCTCGCCCAATGGCTTGGGCTCGATCTTGCTGAGGTTGCGGGAAGGCCGCTCAAGCTTGCCGAGATCATGCCGCAGGACGGCGTGGCGCTCTTGGCGCGGTCCGGTCGCGGCGCCTCGCCAGGAGCGACCCGCCGCTTCGAGATCGACCTCGTCAAGGCCGACGGCACGACCGTTCCGGTGCGCATCCTGCATCGGTTGCCTCGCTATGGCGGCGATGGCGGATTGGTCCACGCGCTCGTGCTCAATCGGGCGCCGGGCGAGGCTGAGGAAGCCGGCGCCGCGGAGCTCAGATTCGCGCGGCTGTTCAACTCGGCGCCGATCGCCATCGCCACGGTCGACCGGGAGGGCGCGGTCAGCACCACCAATGCAGCCTTTGTGCAACTGTTCGGGCGTGCGGTCGATGAAGTGCCGGCGCGCAAGGTGAGTCTTGCGAGCCTCGCCGACGCGGAGGGCGGGAAGGCTCTGCGCAAGGCACTCGACGCGGCCATCGCCAGGCACGGGCTCATCGAGCCCATCGATGTTGCCCTTGAGGGCGACAAGGAGCGAAGCGTGCGCTTCTATCTCAGCCCCATCGAGCTGGCTGAAGGGGAGAGCGAGGCAGCAATCGCCTACGCTATCGACACGACCGAGCAGCGCGCGCTCCAGATGCAGATAGCGCAGAGCCAGAAGATGCAGGCGGTGGGCCAGCTCGCCGGCGGCATCGCACATGACTTCAACAACATGCTGACCGCGATCATCGGCTTTTCCGACTTCCTCTTGATGAATCACCGCCCGACCGATCCCGCTTTTCAAGACATCATGAACATCAAGCAGAATGCCAACCGCGCGGCGGGCCTCGTGCGCCAGCTGCTGGCCTTCTCGCGCCAGCAAACCTTGCGGCTGGAACGGCTGCAGCTCGGCGACGTGCTGTCCGAGCTGTCGATCCTGCTTGGCCGCCTGCTCGGCGAGAACATCGAGCTGAAGCTCGCGAGTGGGGGCGACGTCTGGCCGGTCAAGGCCGATCTGCACCAGTTCGAGCAAGTGATTATCAACCTTGCGGTGAACGCGCGCGACGCGATGCCCGACGGCGGCAAGCTCGTAATCCGTACCGCCAATGTCACCGAGCGGGACTCATGCGCGTTGGGCCAGCACCGGGTTCAGCCTGGGGAATATGTGATGATCGAGGTGTGCGACACCGGCACCGGCATGGCGCCGGAGGTGATGCAGAAGATATTCGAGCCGTTCTTCTCGACCAAGGAGGTCGGACGCGGCACGGGCCTTGGGCTCTCCACGGTCTACGGCATCATCAAGCAAACCGGCGGCTATATCTTCGCCGAGAGCGAGCCGGGCAAAGGCACGACCATGCGCGTCTTCCTGCCGCGCTCCGTGGAGGTGGCGGGAGAGGTCGAGCGGGCACGGCAGCCGCCGCGGCGCGAGCAGCCGAAGGATCTGACCGGGCGCGGCACCGTTCTTCTCGTCGAGGACGAGGACGCCGTGCGCAGTTTTGCTGCCCGAGCGCTCGGTCAACGCGGCTACCATGTGCTTCAGGCCACGACAGGAGCCGAGGCTCTCGACGTATTCTCCAGCCATAATGGCGAGGTCGATCTTGTGGTGAGCGACGTGGTGATGCCCGAGATGGACGGCCCCACGCTGATGAAGCATCTGCGCAGCGAACGTCCGGACCTCAAGATCATCTTCATCTCGGGCTACGCCGAGGACGCCTTCCGCAAGAACCTCTCCGAGGACGAGGACTTTATGTTTTTGCAGAAGCCCTTCGATCTCAAGGAGCTCGCCGCCGCCGTTAAGGCCGCGCTGCAGGGCTGACGCAAGCGTCCGCACCACCGCGCGGGGATGGATGCAAGGTCTTCCTTTCGCCTCCGATCGCGGCTAACACCCGTGCAAGTCTTGCTGGGAGTTGGACGCGCGCGTGCCGGATTACGAGAAACAGCCCTCCGACGACATTTCGGGCTTCCGCCGGAGGCAGCGCAAGAAGCCGCGCCTGCCCGCGCTCACCATCCACCGCTATGGCGGCCGCTTGCTCTATTTCTGGTACGGCCTCCGACCCGGCGCGCTTTTCAAGCTGTTCAAGCGCGGCCGCTTCAAGGTCACGCTCAACTGCGTCCCCGACATCCTCACCTTCTTCCTCTGGGTGCCGTGGAACTCGGTGCTCTATTGGATGAGCGAAGCGAAATATCGCCGCCGCGCCGAGAGCATCCCACTCGATCAGCCGCCGATCTTCGTCATGGGCCATTGGCGTACCGGCACGACGCTGATGCACGACCTGTTCGCCTCCGATCCCGGCCTCGCCCATCCCACTACTTACGAATGCTTCTTCCCGCATCACTTCCTGCTCACCGAGAACACGCTGCCCAAAGTGTTCAAGATCCTGCTGCCGAAGAAGCGCCCGCAGGACGACGTGCCGGTCGGTTTCGACCGGCCGCAAGAAGAAGAGTTCGCCATGATGATGCTAGGCCAAGGCTCGCCCTATATCACCATGGCCTGGCCGCGCTTCGGGCCCGCCGACAGCGACTATCTCGACTTCGAAGGTGTGTCCGAAGCCGAGCGCAAGACGTGGGCCCGTGCCTTCATGTGGTTCTACCGGCGGCTCCTCTTGAAGCACGGCAAGCCGCTCGTGATGAAGTCGCCTGCCAATGCCGCGCGGCTGAAGCTCTTGACCGAGCTCTTCCCCGATGCGCGCTTCATCTATCTCGCGCGGAACCCCCTCGACGTGTTCCCCTCCACGGTGAAGCTCTGGCGGGCGCTCTATTCGACGCAAGGCCTGCACAACCCGCCTTATCTCGACAGCTGGCTCGACGACTATGTGCTCGACATGTTCGTGCGGCTTACCGAGCGTTATGAGGCGGACCGCTACCTCATCCCCGCCGGCCACCTGGTTGAGCTTCGCTACGAGGACATGATCAAGGACCCGCTCCCCACTATGGCCGACCTCTATACCCGCCTCGACATCGGCGATTTCGCGAACGCCGAGGCGCCCATGCGGGCCTATTTGGAAGCGCAGGCCGAGCACCGCATTTCCGAATATGAGGTGCCGCCCGAGCTGAAGCGGAAAGTCATCGAGCGTCTCGGCCCTTATATCGACCGCTTCGGCTATCGCGAGGCGGTGATGCGCGATGCCGGCAGCGTCCCTCCATCCCCTCTGCCCACCAGCGAGAAAGTCGGGTGAAGGGGGGACCGTACTCCTCATGCTGAGGAAGCGTCCGCTAGGCCGCGTCACGAAGCATGAGGCTTCGCTCTTCGGGACGGCCCGCATATATCCCCTTGGCGTATGTGCTTAGTCCTGCTTCGGGCATGCTTGCGCACAGCCACCGGGCTCTGCTTACCGAAGCACCTCAGGCGCCGCATCCCTTCCCCGAAGCCAAAAACGGTCTCGAGCCCTGTCCCCTCACCGGAAAAGGATGGGGGCAAATGTAAGGGACGCTGGGGGTGCAGGGATAAGCTTCCTCGCGAATGAGGGTGGCGAGTCGCTCCAGGGCCCCCGCAAGATGGATTACGTTTTCGCAGCCGTCTTTAATTCGCTATGCTCGCATCCGGAAGGTGCAGATTGGCCTCGCATTTCACCGTCGGCCTCCGGGCTAAGGGCAAAGCGGACCGCGTCGTGGTCGACGCGGAGGATGCGCTCATCGCGGCGCTGAAGGTCAAGGCCGAGCATCCCGACGCCACCATCATTTATGTGCGGCGGATGAACCGCCGCGGCGACACCCGCCATCCCGCCCACAGCCTCGCCAACCGCCGCTGACTCTCCTCCAGGCCGCAATCGTCCTAATTAGAAGCTGAGTGTCCTAGTTCGCATTTTGCTCTATCTTAAACGCCTCGCACCGATTCTGGTCGAGGGTACAACCCAAGGAGATAATGATGCCTAAGTGGACGTTTGCCCTCATTGCGATAGGGGCACTGATGCTAGCTGGGCTTCTGACATGGAATGCCGAGGCCACGACGTTGACGGGAGCAGCAGGGCAGCCCCCTGCAACGAACTACTCGCCAGTTGAAAAGGTTGGCTGCGGAGGGGTGGGTCGCTGTGGCTGGGGGTATCACTGGGTCTGTGGCCCGTATGGGCGCTGCGGGTGCGTTTCTTGCGGGGGCCCTTATGTCCGCCCTTATGGTTATGTTCGCCCTTATGGGTATCGGTATCGTTATTAGGCAATCCAACCAACATCGAGGCCGCCTCAGTGGCGGCCTCTTTATTGAAGCAGCTTCAAAATCTCTTTGTACTTATCCAGGACTTGTTTCAAGCGTGCGATCCCGTCTGCACCGACGGTGGCACTAATCTTCAGCCGATTGCCCTGAAGTAGGACGCTGAAATCGTCTTTGATTTCCCGGTCGCTCGACCATGGGTGCTGTCCTAATTTGCGGCTCAGTGTCCTAAGCTGGTTTTCAGCGCATCAATCTTTTGAATTAAATCGTCGGCCTTCGCGGCAAACTCATCCGGTGGGCTGAGGCCAAATTCATTCCACCAGACTTGCCAACCGGGTTCTTCGTATTGTTCTCCTCTAAAAACGAACATAAAGACTGCCTGTAAGCGACCATCCTCGGATAGTCGGCTTACGAGGAGCGGAATAGCACCACTGGCAACATCTACGGCACCCGCTTGGTCCGCCGGATTTGCCTTGGCTAATTCAACCTGTTCTTCAATGAAATTGAGCAGATCAAACATGAAATCGCGCAGATCGCACTTGGCGAGCTTATCAATCATTAGGGCGCGGCGAACGCGGCGCTACGGCCGCTTTGATCTCAATTCCGCCCTCACCCTTGTAGATCAGGTCGAAGATGTTAGCTGCGGTTTGAAGCCATTTAGCGCGATCCGTGGCCGGCCACTCCGAGAAAGGCTCAGGCAACGTGCGCAACAATCCCTCGATAAAGGGATGACGCGGCGGTGCTGGCGG
>JBARKP010000093.1:0-6776 GCA_049801475.1 Methyloceanibacter sp. | reverse complement strand
CAACCGAGGTGCCCGCAGCGAATATGCTGACGCAGAACACCGCAGCGAGCCACGAAATAACTTTCGGTGAAGAGGAAATCGCCGATGTCAGTCTGGCGACGTTCTATGTCTTCGACAAGGAAAATGTTGGAACATCCGAGCCCGCCGTACAACTTGCCAGATACTGGAGAAGAGGCTGCAGAGGCTGTCATAGAGGTTGCGGAGGCTGCGTTAGGATTTGGTGGGGTTGTGGCGGCTGCGGCTGTGGAGGCTGCGGAGGCTGCGGCGGAGGCTGCTGGGGGTGGCGCTACTGACATAGCTTGGGTCCGCCACGTCACTCTGGTGGCCCTTAAGCGAGCAAGCTCGGCAGCTTGGCGATGTTGCTAGCTATGCGACGCGCCTCGTCCTCAGTAAGCACTTTGGCGATGTGCGCAGCGTCCGTGGTTTCGCGTGAATAGACGTATGCGAGCGATTGGCCGTTAGCATCTACCACCTTTAATCCACCCGGCTTCTCAACGGCCCATGGTGGTGGGAAGCGTCTCATTGGCAGAGATTAAATGAAAAGGGGGCCGACCGAAGCCGACGCCCTTTCGATCATAGGCGCTATGCCGTGATGGTTGGCACGGGCCGATCCGACAAAGTGTATTGCTCGAACGCCTGCCGCATGCGGGCCTATCGCAAGCGAATGGGCAAAGCAGCGCCCAAGCTGAGAAGGGCACGCTGAAATAGCAACGGCCCGAACGGTGCCATCCGATGAAATTCTTGAGGTGCGATCCGGCAATCTAAGCGGAGCGTGCACCCATGTGGCCTTCGAAGCCTGCGGCGCTGAGTTCACCAACGGCAAGCGGCCGGGGGTGAGGCTGAGTAGATAAAGCAGGAAGGTCGAATTACCCACGGGGGGAGTCGTCTTACCCACGGGGGAAAAAGGAGTGACTCACCAAGTGGTTAAAAGGCGATCCAGGCTTCAAGAGGAAGCCTGTATCAGCGCCTCAACATGGGCGGCGGTGGAGCGTCCCAAGGCGTCAAGATTGTAGCCGCCCTCCAGCGTGGAGACGACTCTTCCGCCGCCGTGCTTCTCGGCCGCTTCCAACAGCTTTTCGGTCACCCAGGTGAAATCGGCCTCCACCAGCTCGATCTGCGCCAGCGGGTCGTCGCGATGGGCGTCGAAACCCGCCGAGATGAGCAACATATCCGGACCGAAATTGTGCAGCGCCGGCAGAATGCGCGTGAGGAAGGCCTCCTGGAAGTGCTCGCGGCCGTCGCCCGGGCTGAGAGGGGCATTGCAGATGTTGCCGGCGCCCGTCTCGCCGAGCGCTCCGGTGCCGGGAAAGAGCGGCATCTGATGCGTCGAGCCGTAGAACAGGTCCTGGTCAGACCAGAAGGCGGCTTGCGTGCCGTTGCCGTGATGCACGTCGAAATCGACCACAGCCACGCGCTCGGCGCCATGGGCGGCGCGGGCGTGGAGTGCGGCGATCGCCACAGTGTTGAACAGGCAAAAACCCATGGGCCGTGACGGTTCGGCATGGTGCCCCGGCGGGCGCACGGCGCAAAAGGCATTGTCGACGGCTCCCGACATGACCTGATCGACCGCGTAGACCGCGGCGCCGGTCGCTCGGAGCGCCGCCTCCCAGCTGTTGGGCGACATCACCGTGTCGGGGTCGAGCCAGACGAGCTTGTGCTTTGGCGTGGCGGCGCAGATCGCCTCGACATAGCGGGGCGGGTGCAGCCGCTCGATCACCGTGAGATCGGCAATCGGCGCTTCCTCGCGCTTCAGGCCACCGAACTCGTCGCCCGCGAGCGCATCTTCGATGGCCCGCAAGCGGTCCGGCCGCTCGGGATGGCCCGTGCCCGTGTCGTGCAGGAGGCAGGCTGGATGGGTGAGGAGCAGGGTGGGCATATATGTCACCATGGTGGGACGCCGGGGCCTGCTGGTCAACGTAGAAGCGTGGATAGCTGGGACCAGCCCGGCCATGACAGAGCCATACCCGGTGGTGGAACTGGATGCTGTCTTCGTCCTATAAGCCCAACCATGCCGATCGTCGCCGCCACGAATGAGGCCATTGAGCGCGCCGCGCAAGCGCTTACCCGCGGCGAGATCGTCGCGTTTCCGACCGAGACGGTGTATGGGCTCGGCGCCAATGCCCTCGACGCCCGCGCCGTGGCCAAAATCTTTGCCGCCAAGGAGCGTCCCCGCTTCAACCCGCTGATCGTACATGTGCTCGGCGTGGGCGAGGCGGAAGCCTATGTCGTCGTCAATGACACGGCGCGAAGGCTCATGTGCGCCTTCTGGCCTGGCCCCTTGTCGCTCGTGCTGAAGCGCCGCGCCGGCTGCGCCATTCCCGATCTCGTCAGCGCCGATCTCGACACTATCGCGCTCCGCGCGCCGAGTGACCGGATCGCGCGCGCGCTGCTTCAAGCCGCGAAGCTTCCCATCGCCGCGCCGAGCGCCAACCGCTCTGGACGCATCAGCCCGACCACCGCCGCCCATGTCGATGCCGAGCTCGGCGACCTGCCGGCCATGATCCTCGACGGTGGTCCATGCTCTATGGGCCTAGAGTCGACCATTCTCGGCGTCGCCGATGAAGCGGTCACCTTGCTGCGCCTCGGCGCTTTGCCGAGAGACGAGGTGGAGAAGGTGTTGGGGCATCAGCTTGCTGAACCCGATGCTGGGGCGGGCCCGGCCTCGACAGGCGTGGACTCGCCGGGGCAGCTTGCCGTTCACTACGCGCCGGCCACTCCGCTTCGCCTCGACGCGGACGAAACGCGGCAAGGAGAGGCCTTGCTTGCCTTCGGCCCGGGAGCCCCCGACTTCGAGGGCCCCGTGATCAATCTCAGCCCGCGCGGCGATTTGACCGAGGCGGCGGTGAATTTCTTTGCCGCGCTCAGGAGCCTCGATGCGGCAGGGGCGGAAGCGATCGCCGTGATGCCGATCCCAAAACAGGGTCTTGGCGAAGCCATCAACGATCGTCTGCAGCGCGCTGCCTGCAGCGAGCTGCCGCTCGCGCGACCGACGCTCGCCTCTAGCGTTCATTCCCCATGACGAGCCAATATTGTTCACCTGAGCGCCCAAGCCAGGACACGCTCGACGCGCTTGTGCGCATCGTCGGCGAGGCGCATGCGATCAGAGACGCGGACTCGATGTCGCCTTACCTCGTCGAATGGCGCGACCGCTATATCGGCAAGGCCGCGCTCGTGCTCAAGCCTGGATCGACGGCGGAGGTCGCGGCGCTCCTGAAGAGCGCCAACGAGACGCGTACCGCCATCGTGCCGCAGGGCGGCAATACGGGCCTGGTCGGCGGCCAGATACCCTTCGAAACCGGTCACGAGGTGGTGGTGAGCTTAAGCCGGCTCACCCATGTTCGCGACATCGACCTTGGTGGCAACACCATGACGGTCGACGCTGGGCTTGTGCTTGCTCAAGCACAGGCGGTGGCAGCGAGCGTGGGGCGCCTGTTCCCCTTAAGCCTCGCTTCGGAGGGAAGCTGTCAGATCGGGGGAGTGCTCGCCACCAACGCCGGGGGCATGGCCGTGCTCGCCTATGGCAACGCGCGGGATTTGACGCTCGGGCTTGAGGTCGTGCTTGCCGACGGAGGTGTGTGGAACGGGCTCAAAGCGTTGCGCAAGGACAATAGCGGCTACGATCTGCGGGACCTGTTCATCGGCTCTGAAGGCACCCTCGGCATCATCACCGCGGCTGTGTTGCGCCTCTTCCCCGAGCCCGTAGCGACGACGACGGCGCTCGCGGGGCTGGCCAAGCTCGACGACGCCGTAGCCTTCTACTCCCGCGCCTATGAACGGGCAGGTCCGGCGCTGACGGCGTTTGAGCTCATACCGCGCATCGGTCTCGACTTCGTGCTCCGGCATGGAAGCGAGACGCGAGACCTGTTTCCCTCCCCCCATGCATGGTATGTTTTGTTAGAGTTTTCATGCCTGCGGGAAGGCGATAAGGCCAGCCGCCTCGCCGAGACGGTGCTCGCCGCGGGGCTCGAGGCGAACGAAATCGAGGACGCCGTGCTCGCGTCCTCGCTTGCGCAAGCGGGCGAGCTTTGGCGCCTGCGCGAGTTGATGAGCGAGGTGCAGAAGCAGGAGGGCGGGAGCATCAAGCATGATGTGGCGGTTCCGGTGGCGCGCGTGTCCGAGTTCATCGCCCGCGCCGATCAGATCGTCGAGCTGATGGTCCCGGGCGCCCGGCCGGTGCCCTTCGGCCATCTCGGCGATGGCAACATCCATTACAATGTGAGCCAACCCCCTTGCATGGATCGCACCGTGTTCCTCTCCAATTGGGAGGCGCTCAATGCCGCGGTGCATGAGATCGTGCTTGACCTCGGCGGCTCGATCAGCGCCGAGCATGGCATCGGCCGTTTGAAGCGCGACCTGCTGCCCCACGCCAAGCAGCCGCTGGAGCTTGAGCTGATGCGCAAGATCAAGGCCGCATTCGACCCGAATGGCATCCTCAACCCCGGCAAGCTGCTTTAGCAAGCGTGAGTAGCCTCCCGAAGCGTGGGTTCAGGTCTCGCCACTCTGAGCCGCGGTCCGCGGGAAGAGCAGCCGCTGATAGAACCAGCCAATCCCCGTCAGCACCGCGCCAAGGCCCAGGAAGGACAGCGCCTGGTAAATGCCGGTGAGATCGGACATGTCGATAAGGAAGACCTTGGGCACGGTGAGCACCACCGCCGCGGCAGACGCCGCGCGGACGGGAAGCGAGTGCAAGAAAAAACCCGCTGCAAGCAGCGTCACGCCAAAGGCGAGCAGACGGCAGAATAGGTATATTGCTCGGCATTGGAGTTGACGCCTTCCGTCAGGATGGGCCCGTGATAAAGCGTTCGCACCTGGAGCGAGAGATAGCCAAGCGCTAGGCCCACCGCGACGACGGCGGCTGTGGCGCTGTACCAGCGCGGCCGCAGTCCGCGGGTGAGGAGGGCGAGCGCTGCCGCCTTCTCGGCATCAGGATTTCTCGACGAGAACCTTGCCATGGCCGCCTGTCGCCGGGCGCCCCCCGAGGTCCGTGGGCGCTTCGACGAGGCGGTGGCGAGGCTCCAAGGCGAGGCCACCACGGTCGTCGCCGAGGTCGCCACCGAGCTTAAGGGCCGCAACAAGCGTCGCCTGCACCACCGGTGCGAGGAGGGAGTGGCGCGCCTGCGCGTGCTCATCGACGAGGCCAACATGATCGCCACTGGGGAGTCGACGGAAGATCGCGTCGAACCCTTTGCCGATATCGGCGCCCATTCCAATCACTTAACAGCTCATTAGCACGCCACTTTCCCTCCGTAGGTAACCAGCAAGGTAAACACTTGCACAAAGGAGGACCACGCAGCAGGGCCCGCGCGATGCTTGAAAGCATCTGGGGCGATTTGCAGGGGCTGAGCGGAAGGGGGGGATGGATTGGAAAAATGAAATGACGTGGCAAAAGTCACAGTAGCAGAGACGCGGCAACACTATCCTCATCGCGCTGGCTCTTGCTAACGCCAGCATCTCTTCTTTCCCTAGCAAGGGGGCCCTGGTGTCTCGTTGGCATCAGGGCTCCTTGCGCTTCGCGGCTAGACAGGGGCGTGGGCGTCGGCCGGCGCCCTTTTCTGTGTAATCTGTTTAGATGATCGACCGCCGTTTTCCGCCGCCATGGACCGTCGAGCAGATTCCCGGTGGGCTGGTGGTCCGCGACGCCAATGGTCAGTCGCTCGCCTATGTCTATTCCCGAGAGAATGAGGGTGATGCTCGGATGGCCAAAGTGCTCACCCCGGACGAGGCACGCCGCATAGCCAGCAACATCGCCAAACTGCCTACGCTGCTAGGCGGAGAACCCAAATGACAAATGGCCACGAGCACGAGCGGGGTGAAGATTTTTGTTTCAGGACATTGCTGGAGCGTCTTCTGAAAACGAGCCGTTACAAACTGGCCACACTCAGCCATCGTGAGGTTATCGTTTGCATCGATACTTCATAGGAGGCTCCGAAGTCGACGCCTTCGGGGCTTCGGCGTCGACCCGAAAGGGTCGACGTGGCTTCAGCCCCGTGCCCCCAGCACGGGGCTTTCTTTTTTGCCTGGAAAGCAAGCATCGTGCGCGGGTGGCCACACCCTGAAGGGCGTGGGCTTCGGTCGCCCATTCCCTTCTGCAGATGGTAGACTTATGGCGTTCGCGCGAGGTTGGTCACAGAGCGGATTAGTATGAGCAGCCGCCGATCGCCTCCTTCCGGCTATGGAGTTCTTCATTCGCGCCCAAGAGTTTCGCCGGGCTTATCATGATCTGACGCCCAAGAACCCCGCCGGATTGGCAGCGCTATTTCATGCTTTGCCACGCGATAGAGCTTGCTCTGAAGGCCTAACTCGCATTGCACAGAACGTCTCTGCGCAAGCTCTGGCGCCTTGGGCACGACCTGAAGAAGCTGATGACCAAAGCGAGCAATCGCGGCTTGCAGATAGGGCCCCTCGCGCGCGGCGAGATCGAACTCTTGAAGCAGGCGCATAAGGAAAATTGGCCTCGTTATCCGAAGCAGGATGCTCGTCCGGTCTTTACCATCGAGCAGTTCGAGCCCTATGTGCGAGAGCTTTCTGACGCTGTTGGTAAGGCGATCTACGGCAGTGCGTATACTCCATGACCGACCGGCGTCACTACACCGCCCGCGATGGTGAAGGGCATGGCTTAGGTCGGCGCTTCGGCGCGTGCCCTCATGGACAGTAACCCCTGCAAACCCACGGGCCGCATCTTACTTGGCATGCCCTTGCCCCGTTCCGGCGTGGGACCAGGAGCGTAATACAAGTACGGAGCGGCACGCCCCACACTCCGGGGCCCTTGAGGGACG
>JBARKP010000092.1:0-2845 GCA_049801475.1 Methyloceanibacter sp. | reverse complement strand
TTGCCCAACGCAGGTCAAACATCTCCAACCAGAGACGCGCCATTGTGCGGTTGACAAGGCTACGATCTCGGATCAGGCGTAAAGCAAATGGCGAAGTCAATACACTCGCCAGGGTGCTTGATTGGCATGAGCTCTCCACCAGGGATCATATCAAAAAGAACGAAGAGGCGGTCTGCTCCATGGAGCGAGCGCTCGAGATCCTACGGGACTATTCGTTTACGTTAGCGACGTCGGATGAAATGTCCGTGGCTTTGCACGACACCTTTCAGGCCCTGGATGAATTGGCCGTGGTTTTTAATACCACCCGAAAGCGGTGTTGAGGATGCCGCGCGGCCCCTCGTCAACCTACGCTCCGGCTCCTCTTCCTCGTCGGCGACGACCGCCTTGCCGCCGGCCGTGCTGCGTTGGCGTGAACCTGATGTCGAGCGCCTGTGCGTTCTCCAGCAATCGGTCACGCTGACCCGTCTTGGGGATAACGATGACATCGTCGCTCGACAGACCCGAGCGACACCCATTTGCTACGGCACCGTTACGATGATCTTGCCGAGCTGCTCGTTCGACTCCAGATATCGGTGCGCATCGACGATCCGGTCGAACGGAAAGACCTTGGCGATGACCGGTTTCAGTTTGCCGCCCGCGAGCCCGCGCGTGATGAATTCCTCTGCGCGCTTTAACCGATCGGAGTCGCGTGTCAGCTCGAACAGCGTGTAACCACGGAAGGTGAGCGCCTTCCGCATCGCTGCCGCGAGGGGGAAGGGCGTCAGGTCGCGGCTAAGCCAGCCGTAAAGGACGAGGATGCCGCCGCGTCGCGCGGCATCGGCGAGCGCCAAGACACCTGCACCGGCTATGGGATCGAACGTGACGCGCGCGCCGGCGCCGTCAGTGACCTGCATCACCTCTGCCACGAGATTTTGTTCGCTGGTCACGACCACATGAGCTGCGCCTATCGTCTTGAGCGCTTCCTTCTTACCATTCGTTCGGGTCGTCGCGATGGGAATAGCGCCCAGGCTGTTCGCGATCTGGATGGCGGCGACGCCTACGCTGCTCGAGGCGGCTGTGATGATGACATGGTCGCCTTTGGCAAGCTTGGCGATATCGATCAGCGCGCCGTATGCGGTCAGATAGGCCATCCAAACCGCCGCGGCCTCGATGGCGGTAGTCCCGGGGGGCCGCGCCACGACCGCTGCAGCCGGAACGATCGTCTCCTCGGCGTATACGCCGTAGTCGTTCATGGAGAACGCGGGAATCACGCTCACTTTGTCGCCGGGTTTGAAGCCACGGACGTCGCCCCCGAGCTTCTCGACAATGGCCGAGGCCTCATAACCGATGCGGGCGGGCCGACGGGGCTGCTCGAGATAGGCGCCAGACCTGAACAAGGCTTCCGCGCGGTTGAGACCGATCGCCTCGATGCCTACGCGCATCTCGTTTGGGCCCGGCTCCCCGACCTCGAGTTCCTCGATCTGAAGCACCTCGGGTCCGCCGGTGCGATGAAAGTGGACGACTCGTGCCATCGGGAAAACTCCTAAGCCGCCGGTGAGAGGGGCTCAGATAGCATGCGACGTCCGCCCTCGCGCCTGAGCAAACAGATTGATCATCTCGCGGTTGAAGGCCGGGATGTCGTCGGGCTTCCTGCTGGTGACGACGTTCTTGTCTACCACTACCTCTTGGTCGACCCACTGGGCGCCGGCATTGCCGAGATCGGTCCTGAGCGATGGCCACGACGTCATGTGCCGCCCACGAGCGGCCCCGGACTCGATGAGCGTCCAAGGCCCGTGGCAGATCGAAGCTGCGGGTTTACCCGCGTCTACGAAGGCTTTCACGAAGGCGATGGCTGCAGGAATGATCCGGAGTGTGTCGGGGTTCATGACACCGCCCGGTAACAGGAGCGCATCGAAATCATCGGCGCGGGCCTCGGCTCCTACACGCTTAGCGGAATTTGCCGGCTTGTGGTAGGTGACAGCATAGATCGAGCCCGGCAGGGTGATCACGATGTCGCCGCCATGCACTTCGACGTGGAGGTCGGCGGTCATTTGCTGCGTGCTGCATCTAGTAGGTGCTTGTGCACCTCGCCGCCAAGGGTCTCCAGAACGTCGATCGCGTCCAGCTTGCCGCGCTCTATTAGCTTTGTAGCGACCCGCTCAACGGCGTTCCAGATAACAGGCCTGAGCAGGATCGCGTAGCACTCTGCTGAGTACTCGGAATAGCGCTGCGCCAGTTCCGCATCTGCGTCAGCAGGCCACATCGTGAGCATGGCTTTAAAAGCGTCTGAGATTTGTCTTTCGGCGGCGTAGGGCCGAACCTCTCCTCCTGGAGGCTGTCGAATCGTCAACGGTAGGGCGTCGGCGTCTAGGGCCGATCGCGCCTGCCTTGCTTTTTGAACAGGCCGAGATGCTTCCCAAGCGCGATCAGGGCATGGATCTTGTCGTGCATTTTGACCCGGACTCGCCGAACTTGCCTGGCGTCTTTACCCAGGCCAATCTTGAAATCGACGACGGGGCCCGGACGGATAGCGAGCGAAGGCCTTCCTGGTCGTGGCCTCCCTGGCTACGTTTACGTGCCGCACACACGAGTGACGTCTTATACCAACTAGCCTTGAGAGCGACTCTCGGCGGCCCTACGCCTGCTACGCTTGCCCGAGGATTCCGGTCGACTGGCCGACCTCGATCAAGTGGCCGTCGGGGTCCTTCATGTAGCAGCGGATTTCCCGTCCGTGGTCCTTGGGCTCGGTGAGGAAGTCGGCGCCGCGCGCCCGCCATTCCCGGTAGATCGCCACCACGTCGGCGACGCGGATGTTCAGCGCGCTGGTGAGCACGTGCGCGCTCTGCGGCGGCGCCGCGATGACGTC
>JBARKP010000091.1:0-3538 GCA_049801475.1 Methyloceanibacter sp. | reverse complement strand
TCCCATGATGGAAGGGCCTGGTGCCGATTCCGAAGAGAAGCACGAGCCCGTGAGCGACATCGACACTGTAGTGGTGGTGGTTGGTCTGAAAGCGCTTGACCCTGAATGGCCGATTAGAGAAGCGATCAGAGGCGAAGCGGACATTCCCAGCCCACGCTCGAAGCGACGCTGATGGACCCGGAGCGACCGTTTACTGTGAAATTTCGGTGCAACGCAGCGAGGGCAGCGTGCGGTTATCCCAACTTATAGTGCTCGATCAGTTACGGCCTCTCGGCGGTTGCCGGTAATTACCGTTCAGTCAGAATATGCTTGAGTTCAATCGCGATCACCCAAACAATCAGGCCGATGCCACAGAAAACCAGTGGTATCAGCGGATTCAATGTGAGGGACAGAATGATCGCTATTGCGATCAGAAGGACCGCAAGACCCCAGCCAATCCAGTAAAGAAAGTTTCCCAGGAATTTTCCCAATATGACGAACATTGGATCATCTCTCTTGGCAAAGCGTACTCATCCTACGATTTTGCTGGGGCCCTGTCCTGGCCGATTGCGTGACTGTTCCGCTTATGATCAAGAATCTCATCCTAGTTACGTCCTTGCTGCTTAGAGGCGACAATCGCAGCAAGCGGGCTGAGGCCCTTGATCTTATCGTTCGGTTTATGACTGGTTCACCGAAGAGCAGAAGTCGTCCAGCTTTCCTGCTGAGCTCCCCTGTGACCACGAGTGCTCATGACGTTTGATGCGCTCGACTTGAAGGAGGCCAAGGTCTTGCTCGACTCGTTGGCAGTGCGACGCAGCAATATGTCTGAGTGAGGGTTGCACAGGATCAATGCAATAGGAGGAAAATCGAGATCCAACAAGCGGTGGAATGATGTCCCTCGCGGGACGATGGATGAGGTGAGTTCGCATGTCCGCTTGGACCTGCCGTCGGTCTGACGGCAAGGCCGAGTAAGAGATTGTTCCACCTCGTCTTCGAATCCCATGATGGAACGGCCTTGGTGCCGATTCCGAAGAAAAGCACGAGCCCGTGAGCGACATCGACACTGTAGCGGTGGATAGCCTGAAAGTGCTTGACCCCAAACGGCCGATTAGAGAAGCGGCATGGCCGGCGCCCGCTCAAAATGACGTTGATGACCCATAACGACGCCTTGCCACCGTCAATTGATGCACTGCAAAAGTGTAGTTCGCTTTTGTTTTGAGTGTCGATCTTTCGAGACATGGCGTGCTCCTTGTCTTTGGCGCCCCTGACCAGCTTCCTTCGCTGGTGGGGCAGGAGCACGGCCGGACCATTCCATTATCGGACATCGTTTTATTTCCTCGGCCAACAGGAAATCTGGCCTTGTCGCCAATGTTAAAAACTCACTTCGATGAGGTAATAAGCGGCGCTCAGTGCGACTAGCACTGGAACGCCCAAAGAATGGTTTCCTATTGACTGGAATTCGGATTTTAATAAGCCCGTTTTTTCCTCGGCAAGCTTCGTGAGGAAAGACAAGAGGTGTGGGCATCTACACGGGATGCCAGAGGCAACGATGCGGACGCGCAGCTCGATAATCGACCGGCAGATCGACAAGCCGGTACCCATGCCGTCTGTCTTTGGCTCGTTCCGAGACAGAGATTTTCGTGATTGCGAGGGTCGGCCGCTGCGCCCTATGAAATGAGCCGGCGGGTGCCCCATGCAGACGTTCAAGCTGTTCGTATCCTCACCCGGCGACGTGATGGTCGAGCGCCGGCGGGTAGAGAATGTCGTGAGCCGCCTCAATGGCGAGTTCGCCGGCGTGGCGCGCCTCGAAGCCATCCGCTGGGAAACCGAATTCTACCAAGCCTACAGCACCTTCCAGGCCCAGATTCCCCGCTCGACCGACTGCGACCTGGCGATCGGCATATTAAAGTGGCGGCTGGGAACCGAGCTGCCGCCCGACTTCGATGAAAAGCTTCCGAGCGGCCAGCCGTTTCCGAGCGGCACCGCCTACGAGATCCTCACCGCCATCGCGAAGCGCCAGAAAGGCGTACAGCATCCCGACATTTATGTGTTTCGCTTCGTCGGCTCCTCGCCCTCCGTGGCGGTCGAAGACCCGAACCGGGAGAGGATCGAGCACGACTGGCAGGTGCTTAAGGGCTTCTTTCAGGAATGGTTCCTGACCGAGCGCGGGCACTTCAAGGCGGCGTTCAATCCGTACAGTTCGGAGGACGATTTCGAGACGCAACTGGAAAAGCTGTTGCGCAACTGGGTTGCCGACAAGGTTACGGGCGGCCGCGTAGTTCGATGGCCGATCGAGGTGAAGGGCTCGCCGTTCCGCGGCCTCGCTGCATTCGGGGCCAAGCATGCGCCGGTGTTCTTCGGCCGCAGCCACGATACGGCCCGCGCCGTTGATCTATGGCGGGAGGCCGGAAGCCGGGGCTCGCCGTATCTGTTGGTCGTTGGTGCGAGCGGCTCGGGGAAATCCTCCCTGGCCCGGGCGGCCTTGGTCCCGCGGCTGACGACGCCGGGCGTCATTAGGGAGGTGGACGTCTGGCGGATCGCGGTGATGCGACCGGGCGACAGCCCCGCGGGACCGTTCGCGGCGCTCGCCACGGCGCTGATGCAGGAGGCTGGTCTGCCGAAGGAGGAGGAGGGCCGCGGCCCTGCCCTGCCCGAGATCGAGCAGGGGGATTCGCGGACGCCGGCGGAGCTCGCTTCCGTTCTGCGCCATGTGGATGCCGCCGCAGTCAAACCAATCGTCAATGCGCTCTCTCGTGTTGCCGCGGGCGAGCACGATCGCGAGAGCTACAGCCGCGAGGTGCGCTGCGATCTGGTCCTGCTGATTGATCAGTTCGAAGAGCTGTTTGCAGCTTCGGTGAGCGAGGTTGAGCGCACCGGCTTCATCGATCTCATTGCCGCCCTGGTGGAGACGTGCCGCGTCTGGGTCGTGGCGACACTGCGCGCCGATTTCTATGCGCGGATGCTCGACCAGCCTGCCCTGAAGAAGCTCAAGGAGCTGGGCGCGACCTATGATCTCGCTTCCCCCGGGCCGGTCGAGCTAACCGAGATCGTGCGCGCTCCGGCAGAGGCGGCGGGCCTCGTCTTCGAGACCGATGCGGCAAGCGGGGAACGCCTCGATGCGCGGCTGTTACGGGATGCCGACCGGCCCGACATGCTACCGCTCGTACAGCTCGCACTGAGCCGCCTGTTCGAGGGGCGCGAGTCTGTTGGTGACGAGACCCGGCTGCCGCTGAAGGTTTATGAAGGTCTTGGCGGCCTCAAAGGCATTGTTGAGGAGGCGGGGGAGACGGCGCTCGCGTCGCTCGGTGAGGCCGAGAAGACGCGGCTGCCGCGACTGCTGCGCCAGCTTGCCGTCCCCGCGCACGACCAGGACGGGACCGAAAAGGGCGCGCTGACCATTCGCGCAGTGCCGCTGGCACAGGCCGCGCCGGATGACACCGGGCGCAGGCTCCTCGATGCCCTGGTGACGGCGCGGCTGCTGACCACGAGCGGGATCGAGGCCGACGCCCAGGTGCGTCTCGCCCATCAGCGGGTGCTGGAGGACTGGGCGCGGGCGCGC
>JBARKP010000090.1:0-38270 GCA_049801475.1 Methyloceanibacter sp. | reverse complement strand
GAGGTAGCGCAGGCGCGGGCGCTCGCCGAAGCCGCGCGCGAAGGCGATGTCTGCGCGGTCGCCAACGACAACGCCCCCGGCCAGGTGGTGATCAGCGGCGCTCGCGCGGCGATCGAGAGGGCGGTGGCGCTCGCCCCGCAATTCGGCGCGCGCCGGGCCGTAATTTTGCCGGTGAGCGCGCCATTCCATTGTGCGCTGATGCAGCCCGCCGCCGCGATCATGGAAGGAGCTCTGAGCGAGGTTCGGATCGCAGCTCCCGCGGTCCCTCTCGTCGCCAATGTGCTCGCTTCCGCCATCAGCGATCCTGAAGCCATTCGCGCCCGGCTGATCGAGCAAGTCACGGGCATGGTTAGATGGCGGGAATCGATGTTGTATCTGCGAGACCAGCGCGTCGATACGCTCTATGAGGTCGGCGCTGGCCGCGTTCTGACCGGGCTTGCCCGGCGGTTCGATGGCTTCGAGGCGCGTTCCCTTGGAACGCCTAAGGAGCTGGAAGCGGCCGCCGCAGCGCTTTAAGAGCGAGCGGAACGTTGAGGAGAAGGAGAGCGGCATGTTCGAGTTGACCGGGAAGGGCGCCCTCGTCACCGGTGCGACCGGCGGGATCGGATGGGCGATCGCCGAGGCGCTGCACGCTCAAGGGGCTAACGTCGCGATCTCAGGCACCCGCGCCGAGCGTCTCGGCGAGCTTGCGGCGAAGCTCGGCTCGCGCGTGACCGCGCTCCCTTGCGACTTGCGCGACCGGACCGCCGTGGCCAAGCTCCCCGAGGAGACCGAGAAGGCGCTCGGCCAGGTGGACATCCTCGTCAACAACGCCGGCATCACCCACGACAATCTCTTCATGCGCATGAAGGACGAGGAGTGGGACGACGTCATCGCCGTGAATCTCACCTCGGTGTTCGTGCTGACGCGCGGGATCTTGCGCGGCATGATGCGGCGGCGCTACGGGCGCATCGTCAATATCGCGTCTATCTCGGGCGTGCTCGGCAATCCGGGGCAGGGGAATTACGCCGCCTCGAAGGCGGGGCTCGTCGGCATGACCAAGTCGCTCGCCCGCGAGGTGTCAAGCCGCGGCATTACCGCCAATTGCATTGCTCCGGGCTTCATCTCGACGCCCATGACCGATGCTCTGACCCCGAAGCAAGTCGAGGCCATTGCCGCCGCGATCCCGGCGGCGAAATTCGGCAAGCCCGTGGACGTTGCGGCCGCGGTGGTGTTTCTCGCAAGCGACGAGGCGGGCTACGTGACCGGGGAGACAGTGCATGTCAACGGGGGCATGGTGATGGTGTAACCCATTGAAGTGCAAAGACTTGGGGGTGCGGTTTGCATAGTCTTCGCAAGGGCAATCGGGCCGGGTCAGGGCTGCTGGCAAAGGGCGGGAAAGTATGTTACCCAAACGGCCGCTCTGTGGGGCTCGATGGGGGCTTGACAAAACTGATCCTCCCCGCGTTCAAACCCCTGTGACTTGCCGCTCTGGGGTGCATTAGGCCGTGAGCCGAAGCTCGGGGGACGTGCGAGACCTGAGTACGGATAAGCAGAGACGGTGAGGCGGACATGAGCGATATCTCAGAGCGCGTAAAGAAGATCGTGGTGGAGCATCTCGGCGTCGAGGCCGACAAGGTGACCGAGAGTGCGAGCTTCATCGACGACCTTGGGGCCGACAGTCTCGACACTGTCGAGCTCGTCATGGCGTTCGAGGAAGAGTTTGGTTGCGAGATCCCGGACGATGCGGCCGAAACCATCTTGACCGTCGGCGACGCCGTCAAGTTCCTGGAGAAGAACACGGCCCCCTGACTCTCCGTTTCCGTCGCGCGCTCGGGCCGTCTTGCGTCGTGACACGTGCAACCCCATACGGCTCGATCACCGGTTCCCGCGAGGATCACGCGAAAGCGTCAGATGCGACGTGTCGTCATCACAGGCTTGGGTCTCGTATCGCCGCTCGGTTGCGGAGTCGAGGTCGCGTGGGAGCGGCTGACCGCGGGCCAGAACGCCGCGAGGCGTATCGAGAACTTTGACGCTTCCGATCTGAGCTGCCAGATCGCGTGCCAGATTCCACGCGGCGACGGAAGCGACGGCACCTACAATCCAAATGATTGGATGGAGCCGAAAGAGCAGCGCAAGGTGGACGAGTTCATCGTTTATGGCATGGCAGCCGCCGAGCAGGCGCTCGCCAACGCCGGCTGGAGGCCCTCCTCTTACGAGGATCAAACCCGGACTGGCGTGCTGATTGGCTCAGGCATCGGCGGTCTGCAGGGCATCGAAAAGACCTCCCTCTTGTTTGCGGAGAAGGGCCCGCGGCGAGTCAGCCCCTTCTTCATCCCCGGGCGTCTGATCAACCTCGCTGCCGGCTATGTCTCGATCCAGCATCGGCTGAAAGGCCCGAATCACGCGGTGGTCACGGCTTGCTCGACCGGGGCTCACGCCATCGGCGATGCCTCGCGGCTGGTGGCGCTTGGCGATGCCGATGTGATGCTCGCGGGTGGCGCCGAATCGCCGGTCTGCCGCTTGGCCATCGCGGGCTTTGCCGCGTGCCGGGCGCTGTCGACCAACTTCAACGACGAGCCGCAACGCGCCTCGAGACCCTATGACCGCGACCGTGACGGCTTCGTCATGGGCGAAGGCGCCGGCATGGTCGTACTCGAGGCGCTCGATCACGCCAAGGCGCGCGGTGCCACGATCTATGCCGAGGTTATCGGTTATGGCCTCTCCGGCGATGCCTTCCACATTACGGCGCCAGCCGAAGACGGCGACGGGGCCTATCGCTGCATGGTTGCGGCGGTGAAGCGTGCAGGGATCGAGCCCGCCGATATCGACTACATCAATGCTCATGGCACTTCGACGCCGATGGGAGACGAGATCGAGCTCGCCGCGGTCGAGCGGCTCTTCGGCAACGCCGCCGGCAAGGTCTCGATGTCGTCGACCAAATCGGCGACCGGCCACCTGCTTGGGGCTGCCGGCGCGGTCGAGGCGATCTTCTCGGTGCTCGCGATTCGCGACAATCTGGCTCCGCCCACGCTCAATCTCGACAATCCATCGGTGGCGACGGCCATCGACCTAGTGCCGCACAAGGCGCAGCGCAGGACGATCAATACGGTGCTCTCCAATTCCTTCGGTTTCGGCGGAACCAATGCCTCGCTGATCCTGCGCCGGTGCGACGCCTGATCGCGCTTCCCGCGCCGCTTGCCAGCCAAACCTCCCTTTCGCCATATTTCGACTCAAAGTGGATGGGCTATCCGCACGGGGCATTCAGGCGATGTCTGTGACCAGCGACTTCTCGTCGACGGCTAACGGCAATGATGCGCTTCCGCCGACGGGCCACGTGGGCCGAGATTTGGCGGTTTTCCCTCGGAGCCCCGCCGAAGCGCTCGAACCGGTGCGGCCTCCCGAGCCTCCGGAGCGCGAGCCGCGAGGTCCGCGCATGCATCCCGTCCTGGCGTTCTTCAATGGACTGCTGACGCTTCTGTTCGTCACGGCCGTCGTGCTCTTGGCACTTCTCTATTTCGTCAAGATCCAGTTCGATCGGCCTGGCCCGCTGACCACGTCCGCGGTGGTGGTGATTCCGAAGGGCGAGGGGGTGAACGGCATCGCCGAGCGCCTCGAACGCGACGAGGTGATCACCGACCGGGGTTTGTTCATGACGAGCGTCATTTACTTCATATATTTGCGGGGTACCGGCAGCCTCAAGGCCGGCGAGTATGAGTTCCGCAAACATGCGACCATGCGGCAGGTGCTCGATACGCTGGTCGAGGGGAAATCCATCGACCACAAGATCGCCTTCGCCGAGGGGCTGACGAGCCAGCAGATCGTCGAGCGTCTTCAGGCCAATCTCGACCTTGAGGGTTCCATCGCCGAGGTCCCCGCGGAAGGGACGCTGCTGCCCGACACCTATCGGTTTCAAATCGGGGACACCAGACAGGACATCCTCGAGCGCATGCAGGCTGGACAGCGGAAGTTCCTCGCCAAGATGTGGGAAGAGCGCGATCCGGATATCGTGGTGCAAACGCCAGAAGAGGCCGTGATCCTCGCTTCCATCGTTGAGAAGGAAACGAGCCACGCCGATGAGCGGCCGCGCATCGCCAGCGTATTCCAGAACCGGCTCAAGAAGAATATGCGGCTCCAGTCAGACCCCACCATCATTTATGGGCTGGTGGGAGGGAAGGGGGCTCTCGACCATCCTATTCAACAGGAAGAGCTCAATCGCGAGACCGCTTACAATACCTATAAGATCAATGGATTGCCGCCTACGCCGATCGCTAATCCCGGACGCGCGTCGATTGAGGCGGTGCTGAAGCCCGCCAAGACCAAGGACCTCTATTTCGTGGCCAACGGCACAGGAGGCCATGCGTTTGCGCCGAGCCTGGAGGAGCACAATAAGAATGTCACGCGCTGGCGCCAGGTCGAGCGGGCCATACGCGAACAGGAGCGTGCGGAAGCTGCCGCCGCGGGTCCCAACCCCGCACGGGACGCTACGGCTCCGGATGCGGGCGGCGCATCTGGGGCGCTGGCAGCGCCGGACGCGCTTCTTGGCTTACGGTCTTCGGCCGGCATTGCGCCCTCGCCTGCAACCGCCTCGGCTGGAGGTGCAGAAGCGGCGCCTGCGCCTTCTGGGGCGGTCGAAGCCGCGCCGGCCGGCGGGGGGGGCAGCGTGCCGCTGCCACTGCGGAACCCGAAACGCTAGAGCGGGCGCATCGGTGATCCTTGTTCGTCTTTCTTATTAACTACGCCGCCAGGCGTTTGAGCGCGGGGCGCGGTTCCCCTCGCCGCATCGGGCCCGACTCGGCTTATAAACGGTAGCCCTCGGGAGGCCGAGGCCCACCAGGTGCAAGGCTGAACGTCCATGACCCTCAAAAGCATGACTGGCTTTGGCCGCAGCGTCGGCGTCCATAGCGAGACGAGCTGGCATTGGGAGGTGCGGAGCGTCAATGGCCGAAACCTTGAGCTCCGCTTTCGCAGTCCCTCGGGTCTGGAGGTGCTCGAAGTCAAGGCGAGGTCGCTTTGCCAGGAGAAGCTCGCCCGGGGCAACTGCTCGCTCAATCTCACTTTGCGGCGCGAGACCGGGCAGCTCGTCATTCGTCTCAATGAAGCAGCGTTGGGTCAAGTCCTCGCGGTCGCCGAGCGCGCGCGGGGGCTCACGCACATGGCCGCTCCAAGTCTCGATACGCTGCTTGCCATGCGGGGCGTCGTCGAGGTGGTCGAGGGGGAGGAGAGCGAGGACGCACAGGCCAAGCTCGAGCAGGCGCTGCTCGTCGGTCTCCGCAGCGCGCTTGACCAGCTCGTCGCCGCACGGGCGGCCGAAGGCGCGCGACTTACTGGCGTCGTTGCCAATCAGCTCAGTCAAATCGTGGGACTCGTGGAACGCGCGGCCAACGCTTCGGCGCGCCAGCCGCAAGCGATCGCTCAGCGCCTGGCTGAGCAGGTGGGTCGCCTCGTCGAGACGGGCGCCGGCCTTGATGCTGAGCGGCTGCATCAAGAAGCTCTGCTGCTTGCCGCCAAGGCGGATATTCAGGAGGAGCTCGATCGTCTTCGCGCCCATGTCGCGGCGGCGAACGAACTTTTGAAGCACGATGAGCCGGTCGGCCGTCAGCTGGAGTTTCTGGCGCAAGAGTTCAACCGCGAGGCCAACACCCTCTGCTCGAAGGCCTCCGACATCGAGATCAGCCGGGCCGGGCTTGAGCTCAAGACCGTCATCGATCAGCTGCGAGAGCAGGTCCAGAACATCGAGTGAAGATTGATGAAGCCCGCACGAAGAGGTCTCATGCTGGTGCTGTCCTCACCTTCGGGAGCGGGCAAGACCACGCTCGCGCGCCGGTTGCTCGAGAGCGAACCGGGCGTGGAGATGTCTGTGTCCTACACCACGCGCAAGCGGCGCGAGGGGGAAAGCGACCACAAGGATTACCATTTCGTCGACCACGATACCTTCACCAAGATGCGCGATCGCGACGAGTTTCTCGAATGGGCGGTCGTGTTCGACAATTACTACGGCACGGCCCGCAAACCGGTGGAGCAGGCCTTGGCGCGCGGTCGAGATGTGCTATTCGATGTCGATTGGCAAGGAGCCAAAAGTTTGCGCGACGACGCCAAGGACGATGTGGTCACGGTCTTCATTCTTCCCCCATCGGGAAAGGCCTTGGAGCATCGTCTCAATGAGCGCGCCCAGGATCCGCCAGAGGTCGTGCACGCGCGGATGCGCGGGGCGAGCAATGAGATTCAGCACTGGGGGGACTATGACTACGTTGTGATCAATCACAATGTGGAACAGTCGCTCGCCGCGATTCGCGCCATCCTTGCCGCCGAGCGCTTGCGGCGGTCGCGGCTCACCGGCCTCAAGGATTTCGTTCAGGGCCTGTTGGCCGAGCTCTAGCGGCTCTCGCTGATCGCATTCGCAATCCTGCAGAAATCGGCGATCTGAAGCTCTTCGGCGCGGGCTTGGGGATCGATGCCAAGCCCTCGCAGAAGGGCTTCGCTATCGGGCGTGATTTGACGCAGAGAGGAGCGGAGCATTTTGCGCCGCTGCCCGAACGCAGCGGCCGTCACCCTCTCAAGCTGCGCAACGTCGCAAAACGGATCGGGAGCGTCTTTCGGGACGAACTCGACGATACATGAGTCGACCTTGGGGCGCGGTGTGAAAGCCGCGGCGGGAAGCGTGAGCAGGGTGCGCGGCTCCGTTCGCCATTGGCTGAGCACGGCGAGGCGCCCATAGTCCTTGTCGCCCGGCTTGGCAACGATGCGGAGCGCAACCTCGCGCTGGAACATCAGCACAAGACGGTCGAACCAGGGCGGCCAGGGGTCGGTCTTGAGCCAGCCCACGAGCAGGAACGTAGCGACGCTGTAAGGCAGATTGGCAACGATACGCGCGGGCGCCTCAAGTTTGAGACCTCCATAGTCGATCCGCCTCGCATCGGCGGCGATGATTTCCAGCCGTCCAGGGTACCTTTCGGCGATATCGAGCAAGGCCGGGAGGCAGCGCTCGTCCTTCTCGATGGCGATGACGCGATGCGCCCCTTCAAGGAGCAGCGCCCGGGTGAGGCCGCCGGGGCCAGGGCCCACCTCGATGATGGTTGCCTCCTCAAGCGGGCCCGCGGCGCGCGCAATGCGGCGCGTGAGATTGAAATCGAGCAGGAAATTCTGGCCAAGGCTGCGGCGCGCGGTGAGGCCAGTGGCGCGGATGATTTCGCGGAGCGGCGGCAGCCCGTCGGGTGCGCTCAAGATTCACCCTCGGCGCGGCGGCGCATGGCATCCGCCAAACGCAAGGCCTCGATCAAACTGCGAGGGCTCGCCTTGCCGGTTCCGGCAAGCGCAAAGGCAGTCCCATGGTCGGGAGAGGTGCGCACAAAAGGCAGGCCCAACGTGGCATTGACGCCTATGTCGAAGGCAAGCGTCTTGAACGGGATCAGCGCCTGGTCGTGATACATGGCGACCGCCACGTCATAGGTTTTGCGTGCGTCAGCGTGGAAGAGCGCGTCGGCGGAGTGGGGCCCGGTCACGTTCAGGCCTTGGCTCCGCGCTGCTTCAATGGCCGGTACGATGATGTCGATCTCCTCGCGGCCCATGGTGCCGTCCTCGCCCGCATGGGGGTTGAGGCCCGTGACTGCGATCCGCGGCCGCGCCAGGCCGAAATAGCGCGCGAGGTCCCGCGCCGTGGTGGCAAGCGTTTTGACGATAAGAGTCTGCGTGAGCGTGCTCGGCACGTCCTTGAGCGGAATATGGATAGTGACCGGCACCACCTTGAGATCGTCCGCGACGAGCATCATCACGCTGTCGGAGACGGGCAGTTCGGAAAGGCTTGCGAGGAACTCGGTGTGGCCGGGAAAGCCGAAACCCCCGCGGTAGAGCACAGCCTTGCTGATCGGGTTGGTGACGATTGCGCTTGCGGCGCCCTCAAGGACGAGGGTCACCGCATCCTCGATCGACTGCTGGATGGCCCCCGCGGCGGCAGGGTCAGGGCGCCCCGGGATGACACCTCCTGAGACGGCGATCGGCAGCACCGGTAGCGCCTCAGTGAAACGCCACGTTGCAGCGCCGGGCTCGCGGATCGCCTCGATTGCGACGGCAAGACCGAGGGTGCGGGCACGTGCGGCAAGGACATCAGCGTCGCCGAGCAGAACGAAAGGCGGAATCCGCTCGGCTACACGCGCCTGAAAGGCGAGAAGCGTGATGTCGGGGCTAATCCCGGCAGGATCGCCGAGAGTGAGGGCAAGCGGTCGCTCGACACGGTCCATGGCAGCCTGGTCATCAGCCTTCCGTTTCAGCTCACCCGGGAATGCGTTCCAAACCCTTGGGTTGGGAAAGCTTCTAGACTGATCCGGCGCCCACGTCGCCCGAAACCGCGCCTAACGATATTCGATGAACGCTTCCTGGCGTATGTCGCGCATAAGGCCCTCGGCCCTGATCCCCAACTCGTCCTCCATCAATTTGTGCTCGGTCTGCTCACGCTGCTTTGGGTCGCCCTTGCTTGCGTGCCTCCCACAGACAGCATACGCCTCGATCACCGAACCGGAGAGGGTAGGGGGCGTCATCTCACCGACCTTCGCGTTCATCACCAGGGTGCGCGTCGGCTGCGCCAGCGAGGTCGGCATCTGATCCTGGAGCGATTTCACGGTTACGCCCTTCATGCCTTTGGTAAGGGTAGCGAAATTGGCGCAGGACTGAAGGCCGGCGCGAAGAGCCTCGACCGCGGCAAGTTGCTTTGCAATGGCCGCTTGATCGGCATTGCTTGGGATTTCGAACTTCACCTGGCGAAGCTGTAGCGCGGTCTCCTCCGATGCCTTTCCAGCCTCTCCACCGCCGGCAAGCGCCTTGTCGACATCAACATCGCCGATCACCACGTCACTGCGGAACTTCCGCCGCACGATGCCCTGCCATGCGATCTGGGCCCTGATGCGATCCGTGAGCGTCTTGATATTGACGCCCATTTGGCCAAGCGCGCCGGCAAGCGCATCGGGGCTCATATTGTTCTTCTCCGCCATGCCGGCGAGGACCTTCGTCACATCCTCCTCGGGGGGGGTGACGCCGAGCTTTTTGGTCTGTTGCATCTGCAGCCGCTCTTCGATCAGCATGTCCGTGGCCTTCTTCTTTAGGGCTTCGGAAGGCTCATCGTGGGTCGTAATCGCCAGGAAGCGCTCGCGCTGCTCGATGTCATAGGCCGAGATAGGATCGTCATTGACCAGCACGACGATCGACTGCTCGGTCTGCGCCTCCGCAGAGCCGGGGATGCCGGTCAGCCCCGCCACGAGCGAAAGCACAACGATTAGACCGATGCGGTTGCACAGGGCGCCGCTCAAGCGACCCGCCACCATCGAAATGTAGGCTCGCGCCGGTCGGCAGGGCTGCATGCACTCGCCTCCCTATTGAATGGTGTTCGACGGGCCGGTTCCGAACAAGCCGGCGATGTCGGTTGAATACGTGTAGGCGCCGAGATATTTCAGCGCTAAGTTCACCATGACGCGTTGTTCCGGCTTGATATTTTGCTCCTCAATGTTGCTGTTCATGTAGGTGACGGCGAGCGTCAAGCAGTCGTTTTTATACTGCAGGCCGACGCCGTCGGTGATCATATGTTCGTTTTGAAGGTCGTAGCGGAGACTGGCGAGTAGCGCCCAGGTGTCGGTGAGCGCAAGCTGGCCGCTGCCTTGGATCTCCTGTTCTGGACACACTGTAGTCGGCGTTATCAAGGCAGGCGCGAGCGCGCAGGTGGTGCTCGGCTGGGACAAAGCTTGAGCCTCCACGTTGGCTTTGGCGTAGTTCACCGCAAGGGTGACGGGACCAAAATTCGTATGGGAGCCGAGATCGGTGCGCTCGAGGGTCAGGGTCTCTTGGTTGAAGCGCGTTTGCGCGGAGAACGAGAGGTAGCTCACAGCTTGCAGATAGATGCCGGTCACATAGTCCGAGGCGCTCGTGCTGAGGCCGCTATTGAGGAATTCCGGGGTGTCGAAGCTGTTCTGGCCGGCGAGCTGATAGCTCTCGCCGGCGACCACGCGAGCATAGGCTCCGGAATAGAGCTGCGCCGTGTAGCGGAAGCCCACATTGGCGCGGGTGCCGGTCTCAAGGCGGTCGTAACCGGAGAACTTATCGATGTCGAACAGTATGGTGTCGTCGAATACGAGGCTCCTCGCGTCCTCGTTCGGGATCTGCGACTGGTCGCCGACCGTATCTGGCCTCGCGATAATCTGGGCTATAGGCTCGAAGACGTGCGCGACGCTGCCGGTCGTGGCGATGAACGGGTAGCGATACTCGACGCCGGCAACGGCGTTGCCGGTCAGGAAGGTGCCGTTTTCCTTGGTATTGGTCGAGGGGTTGACGAGGCCGTTCACCTCGTAGACATCGCCTCTGAGTTGAGCGAAGGGCGTGAAGACCTCACCCATTCCGTCGATAAGCTGCCGCCGCCAGTTCACTTCGGTTATCGCGCGGTCTGAACTCGTTCCGTCTGTATTCGTGAAGGCCATCGCATTGGAGTCGAAGCTAAGCTCGCCGCCGAGGATCGGATTCTTCATAATGTAGTTGTAGTCGATGATTGGGTAGACCGTCGCGTCCGCCGAATCAGGGGGGCTGGGTCTTATCAGATTTTGCGTTTCGTAGAATCGCATGCCGAAATAGTTTCTGTCATTCAAACCCTCGAGATAGATCTGTGAGATCTGTTCGGTCGTCAGAAAAGTGTCAATGTTGTAGAAGCGATTGAAGGTGGCGTCCGTCTGTTGATTGACGTCCCATCCCCAGGACCAATAGGGATCGAGCGCAAATTTGCCTTTCGTGCTGATGCTGCCGCGGAAATCCTCGCCGCCGGGCATTGTGAAAGAGCCGTCGTCGAACACGCCGGCGAGGTCGACGCTATAGCCGCCGCTGGCCAGGCGTTGACGCCAAACGCCCTCCAGCAGCGTGCCCGCTTGTGAAGTGTATTCTGGCAAGAAGGTGAAGTCGTAAGTGTCCGCCAGGGCGAAGTAATACGGTACCCTTACCATGGTGCCGAGCGTGGTGGATTGGCCGTACTGGGGCATTAGGAAGCCAGACTTGCGCTTTACCGTCGGATCGGCGGTTTGGAAATAGGGAACCCAGATGATCGGCACGCCAAAGACGTCGAAGAAGGCGTTGCGGAAGGTGAGCGTCGCCTCATCCGTCCGGTCAATGATCTTGGTCGCGCGAATGCGCCACGTCGGCGGCCGGTCCGGGTTGGTTTCGCAAGGTTTGCAAGGCGTGAACCAACCCTTCTCGAACACTGTGACATTGCCGGCCTCGCGCGTGGCGGTGGTGGCCACAATTCTCGTATCCTCCTTGGTCACGACTCGGAGCGCCTCGACGAATCCGTCGCGGAAATCGTCGGTCAGCGTCATGTGGTCCGACGTGATAATGGCGCCCGCGGGGTCCTTAATGCGAACATTGCCAGCGGCAGCCAACGTGTTGGCGTTGCGGTCGTAAATGACCTGATCCGCAAGCAGAATGTAGTTGCCGTAATAGATCTCGACGTTGCCCTTGGCCGTCACGCGATTGTTCGCGTTGTCGTAGACCATCTCGTCGGCCTGCAGCAGCATCGGCTCGGTCGAGTCCACCTTTGGCGGCGCGAGCACCTTGGCGAGGTCCGAGGCGTCCTTCTGGGCCTGCGCGCTCGAACTTGACCCTGATGATATGGCAAATGCCGCATCGCCAGCGAAAAGTAGCGGCAAGCCGGCCGCTACGACGGCCAGGTATGCGCAGAGCCGCCCCTTCCAGCGATCGAAGCCGAGGCTTCTAAACGCGGCGAGGCCGGGCCTTGCCCGGCGCATCCTGATCGGAGCTACTTTGTGGCTCACCATCACCCGTCCTCTTTGTACAAGAGCACGGTGAGCGCGAGGCTCGCCGCAATGATGATTGGCACCCAGGCAGCAGCCATGGCCGACGTTAACCCCGCCATGGCAAAGTTGCGCGACACTTCGGCCAGCACGAAGAATGCAAAGCCGGCGGCAATGCCACCGATGGCGTTGATTTGAACGTTGCCGAAGCGGAAGGCCCTGAGCGAGCAGGTGGCGGCAATCAGCACCATGGTCATGAGCAGGAACGGTCGCGACAAGAGGAGCTGATACTGCACGCGGTATTGGGTGGCTGGAAGACCCGCTCGCTCCGCGATCTCGATGAAATTCGGCAGGTCCCAGAAGGAGATCGAATACTCCGTGCCGAGACTGTCGCGAACCTGCGTCGGGGTCAGATAGGTGCTGAGCAGATAGTGCTGGTAGAGGACCGGTTCCTGGGCCACGGCGCTGACCCAGGCATCCTCGAGTTCCCAACGCCCATCCTTGAGTACGGCCCTGCGCGCCTCGATCCGCTCGGTCGGGCTCTGATCGGGGGCGTATTGAAACACCGTGACGCCAGTGAGGACGAGACCTTGATTGGACGCCCGCAGCGCATGGATGACGGAAGGGCCGTCGGCACCGTCCTCGCGCAGCCAAGCGCCGGCATTCTTGGTTTTGAGCAGGGACTCGTCGCGGTCGAAAGCCCTGGCATAAATCCGCTCGGCCTCGGAGCGGGCAAGCGCGGCGAGGGGATTGTAGAGCGCCACGAAGGCGACCCCGAGCAGGAAGGCCACGAGGATGGCAGGCAGCACAAACTGCCACACCGAGATGCCGGCGGCGCGCACGATGATGAGCTCGGAGCTGCGGCTCAGCATCAGGAAGATGCCCACGGTTCCGATCAGCACCGCGAAGGGCAGGGTGAGCTCGGAGAATGAGGGAAGGCGAAGCAGCGTCATCCAGGCAAGCAGGAGGGCTGGAACGTCCCCGTTGTAGTTCCCCGCGCGCCGCAGCATCTCGAGGAAATCAACGAAGAAAATGAGCACGCAGCAGACGGCGAACATGGCCAGCATGGCGAGGAGAAAGCGCAGCGAAAAATAGCGCGCAAGCGTCCCCGCTGCACTGATGCCTGGCATCTGCGCTTTCACTTCGCTCGCATCCCCCAACCGGCCCAGAATTTTATCTTCTGTGGATTGAACTTAAGCTGGAGACTCAGTTTGGACCGTAGTTCAGGGGACATTCTAACGTGCGCCGCCAAGGCCGCAACGAGAATCGCCCCCATCGGAATACCATAGACGAGCGGCACGGCGCTCGCATTCAGGGTCACCAGATTGGACGCCGTAAGCCCCGAAATGCGGAGGCCGAGCGCGATGCCGAAGGCCATGAGAATCTGGGCCCACCGGCTCTCCCGGGTGGTGCGCGCATGACCCAGAACCGCGATGGCGAGAAAGGCGAAAAGCATCGGGTAAAGGGGCGTGGAGAAGCGGTCATGGAGCTCGGTGCGAATTTGGCCGCGGTTGGCCCTCCCCTGGAGGAGGCTGGGGTCCGGGTTGATCAGCTCGCTGAGGTAGCGCTCATGCGGGCGCAAGTCCGTGCTCGCATCGGCATCCTTCGGATTGAGATCGGAGATGTTGAACACGTATTGGTCAAAGGCCACGATCTGAGCGCCCTTTTCGGGGGTCTCCGCCTCGTAGCGCTGAACGTGACCGTCAAACATCACGAGATATGCTCCGTCGTCATTGCTGACGACGCGCCCGCGGTCGGCCAGATAGCTCATCACCTGCTTGTCATCGCGCTCGTCGTGAACGAGCAGACCAAGCAGATCTCCCGTCGGCGAGCGATCGCGGATGTGGAAGGTGAGACCCGCCTCCGTACTGGAAAATCGGCCTGGCTGAAGGACTTGCGAGATCACGTCGGTGCGAACCTGGGTGACTAAAGCCCGCAGCGCCCGCATGCTCGCCGGCACCACGTAGAGATTGCAGATCAGGATGGCCACACAGACGAGGGAGGCGAGAAAGACGAACGGCATGCCGATACGCCAGACGGGTGCGCCGGAGGCCGTCATCACGATCAGCTCGCTGTCGCCGTTCATGCGGTCGAGGGTATAGAGCGACGCCATCAGCATGGCATTTGGAGCGATCAGCCCCATCAGCCCGGGAAGAGCGAGGAGGGTCATCTTGAGAAAGAGCACGATGCCTTGGCCCTGCGAGATGATCAGATCGAGCTGTCTCAGCGCCGTGGCGAGCCAGACGATGCTCGTCAACGTCACCAGGATCATGACGAACGCATTCGCCACCTGCCGAAAAACGTATCGGCCGAAGAGGGTCGTCATGCCGCTTCTCTAGGGTCCCCGTGCGACTCCACGGCGGCCAGGCTTTCCAATGCTGGAGAGAGCCGCCAACCGCCTGGTGTCAAAGCAGATTTTCACCAGTCCAAAATGGCCGAATTTCGGCGGTCTGGACGGGTTGCCTTCCGCGTCGACAAGAACTAGGAAGATCACCTTGAATTCCCTCCCGCTGTTGCAAAGTTGCATCAGTGAGCGCGCAAACGAGGCGCGCTTTCCTGGCTCTTTTTGCTTGGGGTAGAGGGTAAAGGCCTCTATGGAGTTGCCGGTGAGCGACCAGACCACGATTTCCTTCGCCAGTCTCAACGTGCCCGAAGAGGGCGTCGTCGTCGTTTTTGCCGAGGAGGGGCCCAAGCTCACGCCGGGGGCCAAGCACCTCGACAAGAAGTCCAAGGGCTTGCTGTCTCGAGCCGCGGAGATCAGCGGTTTCAAGGGCAAGAAGGAGACGTCCGTAGACTTGCTCGCGCCGTCCGGGCTCAAGTTTTGGCGCCTGGTGATGGTGGGGATGGACAAGACCGACGCCTATGGAGCCGAGGAGTGGCTCAATCTCGGCGGCAGCGTTCGCGGTCAGCTTACCGGCAAGGAGGGGCCGACCGCCCACATCGTCGTCGATGCCATAGGACGCGACGTTGCACCTGCCGATGTCGCAAGTTTCGCACTCGGCGCGGCGCTCCGCGGCTACAAGTTCAAGAAGTACAAAACCAAACCGCGGAAGAAAAATACCGGCACAGCCGAAAGCAACGACAGGACTCTCAAGAAGATCGTCATTCACTGCGCTGACCCAAGAGCGGCCAACCGTGCATTCGCGGCAGACCGCGCCATCGCGAATGGCGTGATGCTCGCCCGCGATCTCGTCAACGAGCCGGCCAATGTGCTCGGGCCAGCAGAGTTTGCGACGCGCGCCAAGGAGCTCACGAAGCTCGGCGTGCAGGTGGAGGTTCTCACTCCGAAAGCTTTGCAGCGGCTCGGCATGCACGCACTGCTCGCCGTGGGGCAGGGGAGTGCGAAACCGAGTCACGTTGCAGTGATGCAATGGAAAGGTGGGGGCGTAAAAGGCGGCGATCCCATCGTTTTCGTCGGCAAGGGCGTGACCTTCGATACCGGCGGCATCTCGCTGAAGCCCGCGGCGGGCATGGAGGATATGAAGGGCGACATGGCGGGAGCTGCATCCGTGGTTGGCCTCATGCATGAACTCGCCGAGCGGAAAGCCAAGGTCAACGCCGTCGGCATTGTCGGCCTCGTCGAGAACATGCCGAGCGGTACCGCGCAACGTCCGGGCGACGTCGTGTCCTCGATGTCGGGTCAGACCATCGAGGTGCTCAACACCGATGCCGAAGGGCGCATGGTTCTCGCTGACTGCCTTTGGTACGCGCAGGACCGCTTCAAACCGGCAGCGCTCATCAATCTCGCCACGTTAACCGGCGCGGTGATGGTGGCGCTCGGCAAAGAGCATGCTGGCCTCTTCAGCAATAGCGACGAACTCACCGACCGGCTTATCGCGGCAGGCAACGTCACGGGCGAGAAATTGTGGCGGCTGCCGCTCGGGCCCAAATACGACAAGATGATCGACTCCAAGGTTGCGGACATGAAGAACACGGGCGGAAAATGGGGCGGGTCGATCTCGGCGGCGCAATTCCTCCAGCGCTTCGTCAAGGCGGGAACGCCCTGGGCACATCTCGACATCGCCGGCACTGGGCTGGCGTCTCCCGACAGCGAGATCAATCGAAGCTGGGGGTCGGGTTTCGGCGTGCGTCTGCTCGATCAGCTGATCCGCGATCATTATGAGCGGTGAGCGGGTGACGCTGTCTGGCGCGCGGCAATGGGCCGCCCTCACCCCACAAATTTTCCATAATATACCTTATGCGAATCGTGCGTATCGGACCGAAGTTGGCGCCTTTATCCCTTTGAGGATGCGTTGAAATTCACCCGGCCCCGTGCCTCGGCCCTGGGTGCCCTGCTTGCCGGCTGAATTGGCGGACGAGACAGTGAGACCACACCCCATCGACGACCTATTGAGCGTGATGGCGCGGCTTCGTGACCCGGCGACGGGCTGCCCTTGGGATCGCGAGCAGACCTTCGAGACGGTCGCCCCTTTCACCATCGAGGAGGCTTACGAGGTGGCGGAGGCGATCGCGCGCGGCGATCTCGATTGGCTCAAGGACGAGCTCGGCGATCTCTTGCTGCAAGTCGTCTATCACTCTCGGATGGCAGAGGAGCAAGGAAGCTTCGGTTTCGGCGACGTCGTAGATGCCATCACGGAAAAGATGATTCGCCGGCACCCGCACGTGTTCGTGGACAAGAAGCTTAGGGACAATTACGAAAAGAGCGCGGCCTGGGAGCGGATCAAGGCCGAGGAGAAGGCCGCGGGCGGGAAGGCGTGCGAGGGCTCTCTGCTCGATGACGTGCCGCTTGCCCTGCCAGCGCTCAGCCGCGCAGTGAAGCTGCAAGGCCGCGCGGCGCGCGTCGGGTTCGATTGGTCTTCACTGGAGCCAGTTCTCGCCAAGGCCGAGGAGGAAATCGTCGAGCTTAAGGCTGCGATCGTCGAGAGCAAGCGTGACGCGAGCGGTTCCTCTGCCAAAGAGGTTGCCGAGGAGCTCGGCGACCTCCTTTTCGTCATGGCGAATATCGGGCGGCATCTCGGCGTCGATCCCGAAGCCGCGCTGCGTGAAGCCAACGCCAAATTCGTCCGGCGCTTTGCCAGCATCGAAGCGGCGCTTCGAGCCGAAGGCCGCTCGCCGCAAGACGCGACGCTCGAGGAAATGGACCAGCTCTGGGACGAGGCGAAGGCCGCGGAGGTCTCGAAGGAATAGCTACTCTGCCGCGAGCGCTAAGCGTGCGGGTCCGGCGAGGCGGGCAAGCACATGCCGTTTCTCCGGCGCGACACGGATACGAAGCTGCGTGATGCCGTCGCCGAGATCGGAACGCTGCAGGACCTCGCAATTCTCATAGATCCAATTCGACAAGGCTCCCTCGGCGGGCCCGAGCGAAAGATCGACAGTGGTGCGGCTGCGATTGAGCCTCATTTCGATCTCGCCCAGAAGCCTTTTCAGTCCGAGGCCCGCCGCGGCGGAGACGAGGCAGGGCCGGCTCGATTTGCGGGCAGCTTCGTTCTCGACGCGGGCGCGGGTGTCGGCCTCGAGAAGGTCGGCTTTATTCCAGGCTTCGAGCAGGCGATCAGGCTCGGCGTCGGCGTCGATGCCAAGCTCAGCAAGGACGGCATAGACGTCGGCACGCTGATTGGCGCTCGCCTCATCGGCGACATCGCGCACGTGCAGGATCAGGTCGGCTTCGAGAACCTCCTCCAGCGTGGCGCGGAAGGCTGCGATCAGCGTCGTCGGCAGATCGGAGATGAAGCCAACGGTGTCGGACAGCACGGCTTTTGAGCCGTGGGGCAGACGAATGGCTCTGAACGTCGGATCGAGGGTGGCGAACAGGGTGTCCTCGGCCAGCACGTTGGCACCGGTCAGCGCATTGAACAGGGTCGACTTGCCGGCGTTGGTGTAGCCGATGAGGGCCACGGAAGGATAAGGCACGCGGTCCCTCGACTTCCGGTGCAGGGCGCGGGTGCGCCGGACCTGCTCCAACTCGCGGCGGATCATCTCGATGCGCTCGCCGATGATGCGCCGGTCGGTCTCAATCTGGGTTTCGCCCGGCCCCCCCAAAAATCCGAAACCGCCCCGCTGCCGCTCAAGATGGGTCCATGATCGCACGAGCCGGCTCTTCTGGTAGACGAGATGGGCGAGCTCCACCTGCAGAAGCCCTTCCCGCGTTCGTGCCCGCGCGCCGAAGATCTCCAGAATAAGGCCAGTGCGGTCGAGCACCTTGGCATTCCACGCGGTCTCGAGATTGCGCTGCTGCACCGGGGTGAGCGGATGGTCGATGATCACCAAGTCAGCCGCTTCGGCGCGGATAAGCCCCTCAAGCTCGGCCATCTTGCCGGAACCGAACAACGTCGCCGGCCGCGGACGGGTCAGCGGCACGAGCCCACGCGCGCGTACGTCCAAGTTGATCGCGCGCGCCAAGCCTATCGCTTCCTCGAGGCGTGCCCTTGGCGGCCGTGGGAGCGAGGCCCGCCCTTCCGTTGCCCCCGCCGCTCGTGCCGGCTCCTTGCCGAGGACCGGCTCGAAGATCACGGCCTTGATCGGATGCCGCGCCGATGCGCCATCCCTGCGGCGGTCAGCCGCGGGCTCGTTCTGGCGCATCAGCTTTCTCGGATCGGTCGGGCGCAACTAGTCCACGGCACCTTCCGCTTCGCCAATTTCTGTGAGCTGGATGGGTTGGCCGGGCATGATCGTCGAAATGGCGTGCTTGTAGACGAGCTGCGAATGCCCATCCCTGCGCAGCAGGACGCAGAAATTATCGAACCAGGTCACAACGCCCTGCAGCTTCACGCCGTTCACGAGAAAGATGGTCAGCGGCGTCTTTTGCTTGCGAACGTGGTTGAGAAACGTGTCTTGCAGACTTTGCGTGCGTTCTGTTGCCATGGGCTTCCCCGTCCCTTAGGTCCACGCTTACGCTGATCAAATCGCCCCGGACGATTGCCTTCGCTCGCGGGCCGGTTACATTAGACGCGATTGCTAGGCGTTACCGCAAGTGCCCTGATGCGGCTGCCGCGTTGCCCGCGGCGGCGCCAGAAGCGCTCAGCATGGGTTAAGCCTAGCGCAGAGCGGCGCCCCTTTCGGTTGAATTCACCCCAAGCGCGCGCAGTTTGCGGTGCAGCGCCGACCGCTCCATGCCCACAAATTCGGCCGTACGCGAGATATTGCCCCCGAATCGGTTGACCTGGGCAAGTAGATATTCCCGCTCGAAAATTTCCCGCGCGTCGCGCAAGGGGAGCGACATCAGGTGCTCGCCCCCTGCCCCGTTGGGAGACAGGGGCACGGGCGAAATGATCTCGTCGGGCAGCATATCGGCGGTGATGAGGGTGTCGGCGTCGCCGCCCACGAGAATCATCAGCCGCTCAATATTGTTGCGCAGCTGCCGCACATTGCCGGGCCAATCATGGGACTGCAGCACGGCCATCGCATCCTCGCCGATTCGGCGTGGGGCAAGGCCAGAGGCCACGGAGATCGCCTGCACAAAGTGGCGGACGAGCTCGGGAATGTCCTCACGCCGCTCGGAAAGCCCCGGCACCCTGATCGGGACCACATTCAGTCGATGGAAGAGATCCTCGCGCAAGCGCCCGGACGCCATCTCTTTCTGCAATTCGCGGCTCGTCGAGGAGATGACGCGCACGTCGACATGCACCTTGGGGCCGCCCCCGCCGAGCCTCTGGAACCGTTGCTCCACGAGCACGCGGAGAATCTTCCCCTGCGTCTCGAGCGGCATGTCGCTCACCTCGTCGATGTAAAGCGAGCCGCTGTGGGCTTCCTCAAGGGCGCCGACCTTGCGGGGACCGGTGCCTGCCCCCTCCTCGGTGCCGAACAGCTCAAGCTCCACGCGGTCGGGCACCATGGCCGCTGCATTCAGCACGACGAAGGGGCCGTCGGCGCGGGCGGATTTCATATGCATGACGCGTGCGGCCAGCTCTTTGCCGCAGCCCGAAGGTCCGTTGATGAGCACTCGGCTGTTGGTCGGAGCCACCTTTTCGATGGCCTGGCGCAGCTGGTTGATAGCGGTCGAACGGCCGACCATGTCGAAGCTGTAGGCGCTGCGCTCGCGCAGCTCCCTGTTCTCCCGCTTCAACCGCGAGGCCTCGAGCGCTCGGGCGGTGATAAGCACGAGGCGGTCGGCCTTGAAGGGCTTTTCGATATAGTCATAGGCGCCGCGCCGGATCGCGGCGACAGCGGTCTCGATATTGCCGTGGCCGCTGATGATCACCACCGGCAAGTCGGGGTGCGCCCGCTTGATGCGGTCGAGCAGCTCGAGCCCATCGAGCTTGCTGCCTTGCAGCCAAATGTCGAGGATCACGAGCGAGGGGCGCCGCTGCTCGATGACCGCAAGCGTCTCGTCGCTGTCCTTGGCGAGCCGGGTACCATGGCCTTCGTCCTCGAGGATACCGGAGACCAACTCTCTGATATCGGCTTCGTCGTCGACGATGAGGATGTCAGACGCCATGATTGCTCCCTCCTGTCATTCAGCCGCCTCGGCAGCCTTCGCCTGATGCGAGGCGCCCTCTCCGGCACTTACTTCGGTGCTTGCAAGGACATCGTCCATCTCCCGGATGGGGAGGTCCATGCGCACCGATGCTCCCTGAATCTTGCCGTTGCGTTTTGGCGCATCGGCAAGCTGCAGCGTGCCGCCATGCTGCTCAGTGATCCGCTGCACGATGGCCAACCCAAGCCCCGTGCCCTTGGCTCGCGTCGTCATGTAAGGCTCGACCAGGCGTTGGCGATTTTCCTTCGGCAGCCCGCAGCCATTGTCGATCACCGAGATTTGCAGCCCATCGCCCTTTGCTCGCACCTTGGCGATGATGTGCCCCTTGTCGGCCCGTTCGGGCTCGGTTTCGAAAGCGGCATCGATGGCCTCGCTCGCATTCTTGACGAGGTTTGTGACGGCTTGGGTCAAGAGGCGCCGATCGCAGAGTATAACCGTCGGCTTATCCGGAAGATCAAGCTCGAAAGCGATCTCGAGTTGGCTCACCTGGAACAGGAACACGGCCTCGCGCACGATGTCGCGAACGTCGTGCAGCTCCATCATCGGCTTCGGCATCCGTGCGAAGGCGGAGAACTCGTCGACCATTTTCCCGATGTCGGACACCTGGCGGATGATGGTGTCGGTGCACTGATCGAAAACTTCGCGGTCCTTGGTAATGGAGTCGCCGTATTTGCGACGTATGCGCTCGGCCGAGAGCTGGATCGGTGTGAGAGGGTTCTTGATCTCATGTGCAATGCGTCGCGCTACGTCGGCCCAGGCGGTGCTGCGCTGGGCGCTGACGAGCTCGGTAATGTCGTCGAAGGTCACGACATAACCTTGCGCTTGCTGGTCGGTTCCTTCGCCGGTGACGCGCACGGCGAAATTGTGTTCGGATCCGCCGCGGCGGAGCGCAATCTGATCGGTGACGAGGCGCTTCCCCTGCTTCTGCGCGCGCTTCATGAGTGGGCCGAATTCGGGGATGGCTTCGGTGAGCGGCTTGCCGGAGAGGTTCTTCTCCTTCGCCCCCAGCAAGGTCTCGGCAGAGCGGTTGACGAGCGTAATCGTGCCATCGGCGTCCACGCCTACGACGCCCGCGGTCACGCCCGACAGCACGGCTTCCATGAAGCGTCGCCGCTCGTCGAGCGTGGAGTTGGCACCGACCAGCGCGTCCCGCTGGCTCTTGAGCTCGGAGGTCATGGTGTTGAAGGTGGCGCCGAGCACGGCGAGGTCGCCGTCGGTAGGACGCACGCCCACCTCGACGCCGAGATTGCCCCGGGAGATCTGCTGTGCCGCACGCATTAGCTGGCGGATCGGCGCCACCAGACGACTGGCGAACCACATGCCGATCCAAATGGCGGACAGAAGCAGGGTGAGCGCAATGGCCACATACATGAGCCCGAAGGCCACCTGCACGCCCGCGCGGCGCTGTTCGAGCAGCTGGTATTCGGTAACGTTGGCGCGGGTCTCGCGCAGCTGTTGCAACACGCGCGCATTCACCGGGCGGAGCACATAGAGATAGGTGTCGTTGAAGTTCTCGAGAGCCTTGATGGCGCCGACGAGCGCGGTCTGGCCGGGCGCTATCACGATCACTTGGCCCTTCTTGGCGAGGTCCATCGCCGGTTGCGGGGGCGGCTGATAGGGGACGTCCGCCTGCGTTGCCGCGGTCGCGAGAATCTTTCCCTCTCCGTCAATCAGATAGGCGATTGGCAAGGCCCGGATCGCCGCTTGCGAGGCTAGGAAATTGCCGAAGCCCTGCGGCCGCGACTTCACCAGATTGACGGCCTCGTCGATGTCCTTGGCCATGCCGAGGGTGTCGGCGCGGATTACTTGCCCATGCTCCTGTAAGTAGGCCGTGGCCACGTCGACCGAGTTCTGGATAATAGACTTGGTGCGGTCGGAGAACCAATGGTCGAGGCCGCGGTCGAGGGAGACACTGGCAAAGACTGCAAGCAGAATCGCGGGCGCGACCGCGATCACGCTAAACAGGCTGACAATGCGAACATGGAGCCGCGCGCCCGCGACTTGTCGTCGGCGCGCGAGCCAGAGTCCCGTCACCTGCCAAGCGATGATCATCACCATCGCGAGCACCAGCACGAGGTTGATGAGCAGCATTCCCACCACGACGCGGTGGGTCGGCACGATGGGAGTAAGGCCGGTGAGGATGACGTAGGTCGCAAGGCCGGAGCCGAGCGACAGCATCATGGTGATCAGACCGAGTGTGAAAGGCAGGCGTCGGCCGGCACGGCCAGAGCCCCGCCCCGACCCGGCAAGGAGCGCTGGCTCGGAGCTCGCGAGAGCACCGTCTGCGCGCGAAGGTTGTTCCCGGCCTTGGCGCGGGCGCCAAAGTCCCGGCTTCTTCGCCGCTTTTCGCAACGAATGCAGGATGTTACTCAACCCCTCTCCCCTGCTCGCCAAAGGTCTCGCCGGTCTGCTATGAGGGAGCGTTCCGCCTCAGAATGATGCAATAAGATCACAATGTGGCGCTTTGGCGACAATGGCCAAAAAGCGAGCGCGCTTGGTTGCAAGTCGCCCGGGGTTACAGCGAAATCCTATGCAATTTCCGTCTAGGGACCCGGTGTCCTGAGGATCCTAATGCCAAGGTCTCGGATCTTCTTGCGCAGGGTGTTGCGATTGAGGCCGAGCAGGTCGGCAGCGCGGATTTGATTGCCCCGCGTTGCCGCAAGCGCCGCTGTGATCAGCGGCAGCTCGATCTTGCGGAGCACGCGGGCGTAAAGGCCGGAGGGCGGGAGGTCCTGGCCAAAGCTCATGAAATAGTTGGAGAGAAAACGCTCGACCGCTTCGGAGAGGTCGCCCGTCCGTTCCGCTGTGTCGGTAAAGGGTGCCCGGGCGGCGCTTGCGAGCTCGCTCTCGACCATCTCGCTGGTGACGGTGTCCTGGGCGTAGATCGCCGACAAGCGGCGCACCAGGTTCTCGAGCTCGCGGATATTTCCCGGCCAGTGGTAGCGCTTGAGCCTCTCGATCGCGCCTGGCTCGAAGGATTTGGACGGCAGCCCCTCCTTCTCGGCAATTGCGAGGAAGTGGCGCACAAGATCGGGAATGTCCTCCAGCCGCTCGCGCAACGGCGGCAATCTGAGCGGCACCACGTTCAGCCGGTAGAACAGATCCTCGCGAAACAGGCCCTGATCGATCTGCTGGTGCAGGTCACGGTTGGTGGCGGCGATGATCCTGACATTGGTCCGGATGGGCGTCCGCCCCCCAACCGTCGTGTACTCGCCTTCCTGCAGGACGCGGAGCAGGCGCGTTTGCGCCTCCATCGGCATGTCCCCGATCTCGTCGAGAAAGAGCGTGCCGCCTTCGGCCTGCTCGAAGCGTCCGACATGACGGTTCTGGGCACCGGTGAAGGCACCCTTCTCGTGGCCGAATAGCTCCGATTCGATCAGCTCGCGGGGGATCGCCGCCATGTTGATGGCGACGAAGGGTCCGTTGCGCCGCTTGCCATATTCATGGAGCGCGCGGGCGACGAGCTCTTTGCCGGTCCCCGACTCGCCCGTGATCATCACCGTCAAATCGGTCTGGGTGAGTCTGGCGAGCACCCGATAGATCTCCTGCATGGCCGGGCAGCGGCCGATCAAGGGCAAGCCCTCGCTCGGCTCGGCCGCGAGCCGCTGGGCTCGGCGCCGGGGCTCGGCAAGCGCCCGTCCGACCACGGCAATGAGCTCGTTTAGGTCGAAGGGCTTCGGCAAATATTCGTAGGCTCCCCGCTCCGCCGCGGTGATTGCGGTCATGAAGGTGTTTTGCGCGCTCATCACGATGATTGGGAGATCGGGCCGCAGCTTCTTGACGCGCGGGATGAGGTCGAAGGCGTTCTCGTCCGGCATCAGCACGTCGGTGATGACGAGGTCTCCTTCGCCTTGGCTGATCCAGCGCCAAAGCGTGGCCGCGTTGCCGGTGGCGCGGGGAGCGTAGCCCGCACGCGCCAAGGCCTGGTTCAACACCGTGCGGATAGCGGCGTCGTCATCGGCGATGAGGATGTTGCCCTTAGGCATGGCTTTAAGCTTGCCCCGGTTGCGCTGTTTCGCTTTCGGCTATCGGCATGAGGGCACGAAAGATCGTCTGCCGCGGCCGCGAGTCGCATTCGATGATGCCGCCGTGGTCGCCGATGATCTTGGCCACCAATGCAAGCCCGAGGCCGGTCCCCGATGGCTTGGTGGTGACGAACGGGTCGAAGAGATGCGGCATGAGGTCGGTGGGAACGCCCGCGCCGTTGTCCTCGACGGCAATCTCGAGCGGCAGGCTCACCCTCGCCTGGCTGCCTGGGACCGAAAGGCGCACGCCGGGACGGAAGGATGTTGTAAGCGTGATCTGCCCATCGGGTCGGTCCTCGCCGATGGCTTCGGCAGCGTTCTTGACGAGGTTGAGGAAGACCTGGATCAGCTTGTCGCGACCGCCCCGCACGAACGGCAGCGAGGGATCGTAATGCTCGACGATCTTGATTTGCTTCGCAAAACCGTTGACGGCGATCTGCTTCACGTGGTTGAGGACGTCGTGGATGTTTACGGGCTCGCGTTGCAGCGGCCGCTCGTCGCCGAAGATCTGCATGCGGTCGACGAGCTTGCAGATGCGGTCGGACTCGGCGCAGATGAGCTGCGTCAGGGTGCGGTCTGAGTCTCTCCGCTCGCTTTCGAGCAGCTGGGCCGCGCCCCTGATGCCGGAGAGCGGGTTTTTGATCTCATGGGCGAGCACGGCGGCCAAGCCTGAGACCGAGCGCGCCGCGCCGCGATGGGTGAGCTGGCGCTCGATCATTTGCGCCATGCTCCGCTGTTGCAGCATGATCAGCACGCGGCCGGGAGCGTCATGCAGCGGACCGCCGTAAAGGTCGACGAGCTTCGGGCCGTCGAAGCGGTACGAGCAGAGATCGACCCCATACTCGTTGACGTAGGTGTCGTTACGCTGGACCTGCTCGACGAGCGCGATGAGCGGACTGCCGAAGGCGACGACGTCGGGGAGCGTATGGCGACAGATAACGGCCGCACTCATTTGGAAGAAGTCTTCGGAGGCAGCGTTGACGTATTCGATGCATAGCCCCTCACCGATCACGAGCAGCGGATGCGGCAGTGCCCTTAGCAGCGCTTCCGGCGGGATCAGCTCCGGTTGAGTATGACGGCGCGTACCCTGTTTTTTGGTGGCGGCGCTCAAGCGGTGTATTCTCCTGAATTCAATGAAGTTGAGTATGCACAAGGAATATGCAACAGGGGCCCATGATCTTTTATTGTGCAGGTTATGGGGGAATTGGCTCTGGATCAATACCATAATGCCGCAGTGCACAAACCCTGTTCGGCGCCGGTTGGGGCAGACCCTTTGATGAGCGTAACCGCCCTCATCGTGGCAGCCGGTCGCGGCGTCAGAGCCGCGAGCCATAAGGCCTTGGCGCCAAAGCAATATTGGCCAATCGGTGGTGTGCCGATGCTGACCCGGACGATCGGCGCTTTTGCCGCTCATCCCCGCGTCGACGATGTGATCGTGGTGATCCATCCGGAGGATTCCGCGCTCTATGAGAGTGCCACCCAGGCCTTTGCCGGGTGCTTGCGACAGCCGGTTCCGGGGGGGGCGCGCCGCCAGGACTCGGTACGGGCCGGGCTCGAGGCGCTCGCCCCTGACGCCCCCGATCGCGTGCTCATTCACGACGCCGCGCGGCCTTTCGTCGATGCCGAACTGATCGACCGCGTCATTGGCAGCCTCGATGGCCATGCCGCGGCGCTTCCCTGCCTGCCCGTCACCGATACGTTGAAACGGGGAAGCGCGGGTTTCGTGACCGGCACGCTTCCCCGCGATGAGCTTTGGCGCGCCCAAACGCCGCAAGGATTTCGCTTCGATGCGATTCTTGCCGCCCACCGCGCCGCGGCCAAGGTAGGCGACGTCGCCTTCACCGACGACGCCGGCATCGCCGAATGGTTCGGTCTCGACGTGGCCCTCGTCGAAGGTGCGGAAGCCAACCGTAAGCTCACATCTGCGGAGGACCTCGTGAGCGCCGATGAATTGCTGCAGCTACGAGCGACGCACGCGCTGGGCGCGGTCCGCGTCGGCTCGGGCTACGACGTCCATGCCTTCGGACCGGGCGACGCCGTGAGCCTTTGCGGCGTGCGCATCCCGCATCAGAAGACGCTCGTCGGTCACAGCGATGCTGATGTCGGCTTGCATGCCTTGACCGATGCGCTGCTTGGCACCATTGCCGAAGGCGACATCGGCGTTCACTTCCCGCCCTCCGACGCGCGCTGGCGAGGCGCGCCCTCGGAGCTGTTCCTCAAAGATGCGGCGGGCAGGCTGAAGGTACGCGGAGGGGAAATCGTGCATGTCGATCTGACCTTCGTGTGCGAGGCCCCGCGCATCGGGCCCTACCGCGACGCCATGCGTGCGCGGCTTGCCGAGATCCTCGGCCTCGGCCTTCCCCAAATCAGCATCAAGGCCACCACCAACGAAGGTTTGGGCTTCATCGGGCGTGGCGAGGGCATCGCGGCCATGGCCATGGCCACCGTGCGCCTGCCATGACCGATTCTCTCAAGATCGACCCGCGCCTGATGGCGCAAGCCGCGGCGCTGCTGGAGGCGTGCCGCGGGCGTGGGGTGCTGATCGCCACGGCGGAGTCTTGCACCGGCGGGCTCGTGGCTGCCACGCTCACCGCCCTGCCTGGCTCCTCCGACGTGGTCGAGCGGGGCTTCGTCACCTATTCGAATGCCGCGAAGAGCGAGATGCTCGGCGTGCCGGTCTGGCTGATTGAGCGCCACGGCGCAGTGAGCGAGGACGTTGCCCGCGCCATGGTCGGAGGCGCGCTGACCCATTCACGCGCCACCATCGCCGTCGCCGTCACCGGCATTGCGGGTCCTGGCGGCGGGACGGTGGAGAAGCCGGTCGGTCTTGTCCATTTCGCCGCGGCAAGGCGTGATGAGGCCGTCCGGCACGAGCACGTCCTGTTCGGCGATCTCGGTCGGGGCGAGATCCGGCGCCGCAGCGTCGAACGCGCTCTCAGTCTGCTCTCCTCGTTATTGTGAGGCGAGAGCACGCGCGCGCGTTCCATAGATCGCGTCTGCCCGCTTTTCGAAGGCCGCCGTATACCGCCGCACCGCCTTGGCGAACAGCCCGCCCATCAGACGCTCCAGCATGCGCGAGCGGAAGCTATAGCCGATGTAGAAATCGACCTCGCAGCCCTCCGCCGTAATCGGGATAAACCGCCAACGGTTCTCCAGAAACGCGAACGGCCCGTCGAGATAGTGCACGAGGATGGTGCGGGCTTCGGCGTCGCCAATGACCTCGGTGGTGAAGCTCTCGCGGATGAGCTTATAGCCCACCACAATGGTGGCGATGAGCACCTCCTTGCCCTCTCGCTGCTCGCGGCTTTGCAGCGTCAACTCCTCGCAGAGCGGCAGGAACTTGGGATAGCTCTCGACGTCGGCGACGAGCGCGAACATGTCGTCGGCGCTATGGGCCACGGGATGCTTGGTCTTGTAGACGTGCATGAGGAGCTTGTTGGACCGGAGCGGCTAGAGGCCAAGCGCAGCTTGGCGCTCTGCCTTAAGCAGCGCGAAGTCCTCGGCGGCATGATAGGAGGACCGGGTCAGGGGGCTCGCGGCCACAAGCAGGAAGCCCTTGGCTTGACCAGCCTCCCTAAAGCCTTCGAATTCCTCGGGCGTCACGAAGCGGTCGATTGCAGCATGCTTGCGGGTCGGCTGCAGATATTGGCCGATGGTGAGAAAGTCGACTTGCGCCCAGCGTAAATCGTCCATCACATCAAGTACTTCCGCCGCAGTCTCGCCCAAGCCGAGCATGATCCCGGACTTGGTGAAGACACGTCCGTCGAGTTCTTTGGCACGCTGTAACAGCCGTAGGGAATGCGCGTAACGCGCGCCCGGGCGGACCCGCCGATAGAGCGACGACACGGTCTCGAGATTGTGGTTGAAGACGTCGGGCCTTGCCGCCATCACGGTGTCGAGCGCCCCCTCCTTGCGCAGGAAATCGGGCGTCAGCACCTCGATGCTGGTCGCGAGCGTTCGTTCCCTGATCGCCCTGATAGTGCCGGCAAAGTGCGCCGCGCCGCCGTCGGGGAGATCGTCGCGATCGACCGAGGTCACCACCACATGGGCAAGCCCAAGCTCGGCGATGGCGCTGGCCACACGCTCGGGCTCGGAAGGGTCAAGCCGTCCTGGCCGGCCGGTCCGCACATTGCAGAAGGCGCAGGCCCTGGTGCAGGTATCGCCCAGGATCATGACGGTCGCGTGTCGCTTGCCCCAGCACTGGCCGATATTAGGACAGGCGGCCTCCTCGCAGACGGTGTGAAGGCGATGCGCGCGCAAGATCGCGCGCGTCGTATCGAAGGCCTGAGCGCCTGGCGCCTTGACGCGGATCCAGGCCGGCTTGGGCATGACGGGGGTGTCGGGCAGGCGCGCCTTCTCCGGATGGCGCGGCCGCGCTGCGGTTACACTGTCCAACCCCGTCACCATGAGAAGAGGCTAGCGTAGCCGGTTATGCGGTCCCCCTGACCTTGCGCCAGACCCACAGCAGGAGGACGGCGCCGACGGTGGCCACGAGGAGATTGCCGAGCCAGCCGTAGAACGCGATGTTCAGACGATTGGCGAGCGAGCCGCCGACGAAGGACCCCGCGATGCCGACGAGCAGATTGGTGAGAAGGCCGTGATCGATCGCTGTCACCTTCTCGGCGATATAGCCAGCCAGAATGCCGATGATCAGCATGCCGAAAAAGCCGACCCCCGGCATGGAAGGGAGTCCACATTTAAGCCTCCCGCTATTGAAACCGGCCACAACGCCTCACAGGGTCCTGCGACTCTCGGGGCCTGGAACCTAATATAGGCGATCTCCACAGGTGCAACGAGCGGCTCACGTCCCTCGGATCCGCTGCCACACATAAAGACAGAGGATGGCGCCCAAGGTGGCGACGACGACCTCGCCGATCACGTTATAGGCGGTGAGCCCCAGCAGCCTCGCGATAAAGCCGCCTACCATGGCTCCGACGACGCCGATGAGCAGGTTCATCCAAAGGTCCTGCTGACGGCCCATGTAGAAAGACGCGAGAACGCCGGCGGCGAGGCCGACGACGAGAAAAATGATCAGGCCCACGATCAGCTCCATCGTCGATGCTCTCCGCTCTTTGCTTGCCGCTTGCTCTAGCACGCCGCCTGGCGGCTGTCCCAGAGGCTCTAGATATGGAGCGCGCGGCCGTAGGCGTCGAGAACCGATTCGTGCATCATCTCCGAGAGCGTCGGATGGGGGGAAGATGGTTGAGATCAGCTCGGCCTCGGTGGTTTCGAGGCTTTTGGCGATGGCGAAGCCCTGGATCAGCTCGGTCACTTCAGCCCCGATCATATGGGCGCCGAGGAGCTCGCCGGTTTCCGCGTCGAAAATGGTTTTGACCAGACCTTCGGCGTCGCCGAGCACGATCGTCTTGCCGTTGGCCTGATAGGGGAAGCGGCCGATCTTGACGGTGCGCCCCCCTGCCCGCGCAGCCTCCTCGGTGAGGCCGACGCTTGTCACTTGCGGCGAGCTATAGATGCAGGCCGGGACGGCCGCCTTGTCGAGCGGGTGAACGCCTTCGACGCCAGCGATCTTCTCGACGCAGAGGACGCCTTCATGGCTTGCCTTGTGGGCGAGCCAGGGCGGTCCCACCACGTCGCCGATGGCATAGAGGCCCGGAGCGCCGGTGCGGCACCATTCATCGACGACGATATGGCCCTTCGCGATTTGAACCCCCTGCTCCTCAAGCCCCAGGCCCTCGACATTGCCGGTGATACCGATGGCGAGGATGACGCGATCGACCGTCAGCTCGTCGGAAATGCCGTCCGGCCGTCTCAGGGTCGCCGTGACGCTGACGTCGTGGCCCGCGAGGTGCTCCACGGCGGTTCCAGTGTGGATTGTCATGCCTTGTTTGACGAAGGCCTTGCGTGCCAGCGATGAAATGTCCGCGTCCTCGCTTGGCAGGATGCGATTGAGCAGCTCCACCACCGTCACTTCGGCGCCAAGCATCCGGTAGAAGCTTGCGAACTCGATGCCGATGGCGCCAGAGCCCACGATGAGCAGGGACTGGGGAAAACTTGCCGGCACCATCGCGTGCTTGTAGGTCCAGATCAGCTTGCCGTCGGCTTCGAGCCCTGGCAGCTCCCGCGCCCGGGCGCCTGTCGCGATGAGGATGTGGCTCGCCTCGATCTCAGGAAGGGACTGGCCGTCCTTGCCCGTGACCGCGATTCTCTCCTGCCCCAGCAGCCGCGCGGTGCCGTCGATCACGGCGATCTTGTGCTTCCGCATTAGATAGGCGACGCCGTTCGAGAGGCGGTCGGCCACTTTGCGGCTTCGCTCGACGACGCGCGCGAGATCGAAGCGGACGTTGTCGGCGGCAAGACCGAACTCCGAGGCGCGCCTCATCAGGCCATAAAGCTCGGAGGTGCGGAGCAGTGCCTTGGTGGGGATGCAACCTCAATTGAGGCAGATGCCGCCGAGATGCTCGCGCTCGATGATCATCGTCTTCAGCCCGAGCTCGGCCGCCCGGATCGCCGACACATAGCCGCCGGGTCCGGCGCCGATCACGGCAATATCGAAATTCGTTTCACCCATGACGCGGAAGCCAACACAGCGAAGATGAGGGGGCCAAGCGTGGCCGAGATGAGCACCGCGTAAGCGCCGATGGCGTCGTCAATGCGGCAGGCGAGATCCTCGCCCTGGCAGGGCATAAGGGCGAGAATCTCGCTGATGGCGAGCCCGGCCAGGAGCGAAAGCGCTCCGGCAACGAGGAGAACCAGATGCATCCCTAATCCTCGAACCTACACCAGCATGGTCACCGGGTCCTCGATGAAGGCCTTGAACGCGCCGAGCAGCTCGGCGCCGAGCGCGCCGTCGATCACCCGGTGATCGACGGATAGCGTCGCGCTCATCATGGTCGCGATCCTCACCGCGTCATGTTTGATCACCGGCCGCTTCTCGGCCTTTCCCACGGCGAGGATGCTCGCCTGAGGCGGATTGATCACGGCGTCGAAGCGGGCAATGCCGTACATGCCGAGATTGGAGAGGGTTGTGGTGCCGCCCTGATATTCATGGGGGGCCAGGCGCTTCGAGCGCGCCCGCGCGGCCAGATCCTTCATCTCGTTGGAGATCTCCGAAAGGCTCTTGAGTTCGGCATTCCGGATCACGGGCGTGAACAGGCCGCCCTCGGGAAGCGCCACGGCGACGGCGACGTCGGAGTCGCGATGCAGGAGCAGCCCAGCCTCCGTCCAAGTGGCATTGGTGCGCGGCACCTTCTGTAGCGCCATGGCGAGCGCCTTGATGATGAAGTCGTTGACCGAGAGCCTGAAGGCGCGGGGGCCGTCCTTCGGCGCCATCCCATTCAGCCGCTCGCGCGCGGCGAGCACGGCATCAAGCTCGCAGTCGATGGAGAGATAGAAATGCGGGATGGTCTGCTTGGCGAGGGTGAGCCGGTCGGCGATCACCCGGCGCATGGTGTCATGGGGCAGGAGCTGATAGGTGCCGGCCTCGTAAAGCGTGAGGACCTGCTCGTCGGACATTGCCGGCGAAGGAGCGCCCGGACGCGAACGCACCAGGCTTCGCCGTTCGGGCTCCGGCACGACTTCAACGACCTCGAACGCTTCGGCGGTTTCTTCGGCTGCTTGTTCCTTGATCGCAACGTGCTCAATATCCTTCTTGACGATGCGGCCGCGGGGACCGGAGCCATGGAGGTCGCGAAGGTCGATGCCGCGTTCGCGCGCGAGCCGCCGCGCCAGCGGCGAGGCGAAGACACGCTTCGCGTGCTCATTTGCCCCTCTGGGAGAAGGGTGGCGTGAGCGGAAATAATCCGGAGCCTCCCCCTTCGAGACGAGCGCTTGCGCGCCCTCCTCCGGGTGAAGCGCCAACTCCGCATCCTGAAGAGCGGCCGTGGGTCGCGCCTCTGCGGATGAGGCCCCGGCTTCGTCCTCTTCCGTGATCAGCAACGCGATGGGTTGGTTGACCGGCACGTGCTCGGTGCCTTCGGCCACGAGGATCTTGCCGATGGTCCCCTCATCGACAGCCTCCACCTCCATGGTCGCCTTGTCGGTCTCGATTTCGGCGATGACGTCGCCCGTCTGCACGTCATCGCTCTCCTGCACATGCCACTTAACGAGCTTGCCCTCCTGCATGGTGGGCGACAGCGCGGGCATGAGGATCGGGGTCGCCATGGATCAGGCGTTCCGCTCGCGGGCGAGAGCAGCCATCTGCTCTTCCCAATGCCGGCCGTCGAACAGGGTAATGCGCGTGATGCGCACGGCGCCATCGTCGAGGCAACGCGCATTGACGCTATAGCCATCGGGCTTGGAGCGGGGCACGTAGAAGCTTTTTATTCCGCATGACGAGCAAAAGTGATGTTTGGCGGTCCCGGTGTTGAATTCATAGGTGGTGAGCTTGTCCTCGCCCGCGAGCAACCGGAAGCGCTCCTTCGGCACGATGAGGTGGAGATAGCCGGTCATGCGGCAGATCGAGCAATTGCACTCCTTGACCTCGATCTCGTCCGGCGCCAGCACCTCAAAGCGCACAGCGCCGCAATGACACCCGCCTTGCTTCCAGGACATCGGAACCTCAGACACGCGCGTCACTCCCGGTAACAGACGGATTTCACCGCCGCGATCACCTCCTCCACCGACGGCAGCGCGAGCTTCTCCAGATTCCCGGCGTAAGGCATGGGCACGTCGGCGCCGGCGACCTTCAGCGGCGGCGCATCGAGATGGTCGAAGGCTTCCGCCGCGACGCGCGCACAAATTTCCGTGCCCACGGAACAGATTGGCCACGCCTCCTCGACGGTTACGATTCGGTTGGTCTTCCTGACCGATGTGAGCACAGTCACAATGTCGAGGGGGCGAAGGGTGCGGAGATCGATTACCTCCGCCTCGATCGCCTCCCGGGCCAGGCGCTTGGCTGCTTCGAGCGCGTAGGCCATGCCCCGCGAATAGGAGACGATGGTGACGTCCAAGCCTCCCCGAGCAATCCGCGCTTTACCGATCGGCAGGACGAAGTCCGCGAGCTTCGGCACCTCGAAGCTCTGGCCGTAAAGAATTTCATTCTCGAGGAAGACAATGGGGTTCGGATCGCGGATCGCGGCCTTCAGCAGACCCTTGGCGTCGGCGGCGGTATAGGGCGCGATCACCTTCAGTCCGGGGACGCTCGTATACCAGGCAGAGAAGTCCTGGCTGTGCTGGGCGGCGACGCGCGAGGCCGCGCCGTTCGGGCCTCTGAACACGATGGGACAGTGCATCTGGCCGCCGGACATGTAGAGCGTCTTCGCGGCGGAGTTGACGATGTGGTCGATCGCCTGCATGGCGAAGTTCCAGGTCATGAACTCGACGATCGGCCGGAGCCCCGCAAACGCCGCACCGACGCCGACACCAGCGAAGCCATATTCGGTAATGGGCGTGTCGAGCACGCGCCTCGGCCCAAATTCCTCGAGCAGGCCTTGGGTCACCTTGTAGGCGCCTTGATATTGGCCGATCTCCTCGCCCACGACGAAGACGCTATCGTCGGCCCGCATCTCTTCGGCCATGGCGTCGCGGAGCGCCTCGCGCACGGTCATGGCGACCATCTCCGTCCCGGGAGGAATCTCCGCTACGGGGCCGGGCTCGGTCGGCGCCTGTTGCGGCCCCGCGGGCGCCTCCTCGATCTCTGGCGGCATCTCGCCCAGATCGGGATCTTCCAGGGCGCCAACTTCCGAGGGGGACTGGAAAGGAGCCATTTTGATCATTTCAGCGATTTTGGCCATCTGAGCTATCTCGACGGGTTCCGCCTCCGGAGCAGGTTTCGCAACGTCTTCCCCATCTTGCAGCAAGAGCGCGATCGGGGTGTTGACCTTCACCCCTTCCGTCCCCGCCGGGACCAAAATCTTGCCGACCTTGCCGTCATCGGCGGCCTCGACCTCCATGGTCGCCTTGTCGGTCTCGATCTCGGCAATGACGTCGCCGGCATGCACCTCGTCGCCTTCCTTTATGTGCCATTTGGTAAGCGTGCCCTGCTCCATGGTGGGAGAGAGCGCCGGCATCAGAATCTCGGTCGGCATCAGCGGGTGGGACTCAGGCGCGGCATGCGCTCATCTAGCAATCGCTGTGACTTTGCTCGGGCCATACGCTTTGGATGCGGCTCAGATCGTGTAGTTGGCCCAAGGGCGCTGAACGTGCCAGACAAAGCGTTGCCATCGACATGCGCTGTGGTATGAGACGCTCCCTCGGCTTCAGCAGGTTACATCTGTATAGAGCTCGCTCGGCTCTGGCTCAGGATCGTGGGTGGCGAATTCCGCAGCCCCGTTCACGATGGCGCGGATGTCCTTGTCGATCTGCTTGACCCAGTCCTCGTCGGCGGTCCCCGCTTCGAGCATGCGCTTGCCCAGGAGCTCGATGGGGTCGTGATGCGCGCGCATCTCTTGCACTTCCTCGCGGCTCCGATATTTGGCGGGATCGGACATGGAATGGCCGCGATAGCGGTAGGTGCGCATCTCCAGGATCATCGGCCCCGCGCCTCCCCGCACCCGGGCGATCGCTGCTTCGCCGGCGGCCTTGACGGCACGCAGGTCCATGCCGTCTACCCGCATGCCCGGGATGCCGAAGGCGGAGCCCCGATGATAAAGCTCTTCGGCCAAGGCGCTCGCCCTCTCCACCGGCGTACCCATGGCGTAATGATTGTTCTCGATCACATAGACCACTGGGAGCTTCCACAGCGACGCCATGTTGAAGCTTTCATAGACCTGGCCTTGGTTGGTGGCACCCTCGCCGAAAAAAGTGAGGCAGACGCGATCGTTGCCCCGATATTTGTTGGCGAAGGCGAGGCCGGTGCCGAGCGGCGCCGGCGCGCCTACGATGCCGTGGCCGCCATAGAAGGTCTTCGACACCGAGAACATGTGCATGGAGCCGCCTTTGCCCTTGGAATAGCCGTGGCGGCGCCCGGTCAGCTCCGCCATCACGCCTTTGGGGTCCATGCCACTGCTAAGCATATGGCCGTGGTCGCGATAGGCGGTGATCACCTGGTCCCCCTCCTCGCGCGCCATCTGCATGCCCGTGACGACGGCTTCCTGGCCGATATAGAGGTGGCAGAAGCCGCCGATCAGCCCCATGCCGTAGATCTGCCCCGCCTTCTCCTCGAAGCGGCGGATGAGCAGCATTTGGCGATAGGCGTGGCGCTCCTGATCGGCCGTGAGGCTCGGCGCGCTCCCGTGTTCCAGCCCCATCGCGGACGGTAGCGCCTCGGACGGGACGATGGTCGGCGCGGGGGCTGGCATCTGTCCGGTGCCATCTGCAGGCGTAGTCAACATCTCGCCTCCTCGGATTCCTCGTGCAACGCTAACACTGGTTCTGCGGTTCAATCCCGCCTGGCTAAACTAAGTCCTTCAATGACTTAGCCGATATGTTCGGTCACCGCCGGGTAAAAAAGGTAGCGTGAAAGGTAGCACCGTCGCGCCTTCACTCTCACCTGGCCTTCAGGGCCAGCGCGATCAGCCGATGATAAGTGATTCTACATGGTGGTTCTTCGGGTTGGTTCCAATCTGGAACATAGTAGAGCGGCAAAGCTTATTGTGAACGCAGTCTGACGCCGGGGCGTTTGCCGTTGGTGAATTCCACGCCGGCCCTTTTTTGTTGCAGGGGAGCAACTAACGCAGTGGCAGTCGAGTTAAAGATGGCTGGCCTCGGGCCAAGATAATTGACGAAACAGTAAGAGGAAACGTCCAATGAAACTCGCAAGCTTCACAGCGTTAGCGATGCTGCTTGGCGCCGGCTATGCGTTTGCTGGGGCCGGGGCCCCGGGTCCGGAGGGTTCACAGGCTGCTCCCCCTGCGGGCCGTCCGAGTGCTGTGCTTGATAACGCCAAATGCCAAGACGTTTGGCCTAAGGCGGGCAGCGGCGACTCTTTGTCTTACGACAAGGCTGGCCCGTACGTCACAAATCTCAAGCTGGCCGACCCCGACGGTGACGGCAAGTTCACGAAGGACGAGTTCATGGCCGCCTGCAAGATTGGTGTAGTACAGCAAGAACCTAGCAAACCAGCGGCGCCACCAGTGGCGGGATGACGCCTGAAAACCCCATGAAGCCAGCCACGCCTTAGCGCTACGAGTTCAGTCCAGCATTTGCCGCTAGTGGGGCCGTCCTTCGGGGCGGCCTCTTTTGTTCTGAGGGCATCGGTTTCAGCCGGCGCCCCTATTCCTTGCCCCACTTCAGTCCATGAAGCGCGCGGAGGTCCTCTTCTGGCAGCCGTACTTTGGCACCGCTGAATGACCACCAAATGTTGCAAGTCAGACAGCCCGTTAGACGCCTGCCGTAATTGTCTATTTCGGCAAGCGGTCGCTTGCATTCAAAGCAATAGTTGAGGGCGCTTTCGTCTGACATTCTGGCGGCTTCGGTCGGCGCCCTAAGCATCAGGCCGAGGAAACTCATCGGCCCCAGGGAATGTATGAGAAGCCCCGACGATCAGTCGGGGCTCCTCCTAAAAGGCTACATCTTCTTTTCGCCGCAGGTGTTCGTCTTAGCATCCCACATGCCGCCAGCCTTGTTGCAATCGGCCTGGGTTTTTGCCGCGGTGACGTTTCCGGCGAAGGCTGGGCCGGTGAAGGCAAGCGCTAGGGCCACGGCGAGCGTCGAAATGAGACTTTTCATGACGTTTCTCCTTTACTGTGTGCTGAGTTGGCACAACGTCAATTGGGGACGTTGTTCCGACGGAACTCATAGTGGTAACCCGGCCGCGATGGACGCAAAGCCGGGTTTCCTCAGCGATCAGTGCTGATGCCGATGAGCTAGGCGTCGGACTTCCTAGCACCGGCTCTGGTTCAACCCCCTACTGGACCGAACGTTCCCAGCGTCGGCTACGGCCGGCGCGGTTTCGGCGCGGCACCGCCGCAGTTATCTGGGCGCCCCAAACTTTTTGGTTTCGGAACGTTGCTAGAGTGGCCCTGGAAATGACGTGTTACAAACCCGCCACGATGTAGCTGCTCGAAAATGTTAGACACCCTTGTGATGGGGACCACTTTGCCATCACATCTTCATGGGATTTAATCGATGGGAGACACCGTGATCTTGATGCAGCTGATCGAACGGCTTATCGACCTTCGTCTTCGCACAAAAGCGGGCGCCATCGCGATGCTGGGGGAAGCTGCCGACAAAATGGAAAGCGGGCCTAATGCGACGAGCAGCACTGTCATGGACGCCGTCCAGATTATCCGCAGCAAGGAGCTTGTCCCGCGGCTATGACGGCTTCGGCCGGCACCTTCTGCACTATCCGGTCCGCCTCAGAGGCTCAGGATTGAGCTCCTCATCTATGAGAGCTTGGCTGCGCTCCAGATCAGCCGCTAGTTTCAGCCACGTTTTGGCGAGGTTTGCGAACGTATCTCTTGCTTGTGGGTATTCGGAAGTTTGCGCCAAGCGTACACAAGTGAGCGCATGCTGACGACACTCTTTGGGATCACCGGGCATGTGAGCCTCCAGTACGCACGCCGTTGCCCGTCGCCGAAGCGTAAGATTCGATTTCAAGTTTTGATTTCAGAGTCAATGGGGTAATCGTGCACTGCAGCAAGAAAACCCGGCCCCGGTGGGACGCAAACCTGGTTTCCCTCAGCGGATCAGGCGCTAATTGCCAGTGGCGGCGGATGAGCCCTGTTTCCCGGCCGCGATTCAACCCGCGATAGGATCGGGTTAGGAACTCTTTTCCCGGTGGCGTCGGCTTCGGCAGCGCCCTTTATAAAAAGCCGGGCAAAATGGACGAACTGAAATCCCTGGCCAACATCTTGGCGCACTGGGTTGAGCCGGCTCCAGGCGTCACCGTATATCTCTTTGGGAGTCGCGTGCGTGGGACTCATCATTCTGGCAGCGACGTGGACGTTCGAATTTTTCTCAACGAATGCGTTTGGTGTGAGAAAAGCATGGTGTGGTGGACGTTGCAGAACGAGTCGGGCTTTTGTTAAATTGCACGAGCATGGCGTCACGGTCAGGACCCTCCGATGACTTCTCACAAGTCCAAAAAGGTTTCTTTTGACGCCGCGAGTCTTCGACTATTGGAGGAGCTCTTTGAATCGACCTGGGCCATCGTCCAGGCACGTCATCCCTTTCGCAATTTGGAAAAAGACCCAGATCTGCAGAACGACCTTCGTCGGA
>JBARKP010000089.1:0-1535 GCA_049801475.1 Methyloceanibacter sp. | reverse complement strand
TGATCCACTCCCGGCGGCGGAACGCCTATGGCAGCAGAGGCGCTTAAAAGGCGTCACGCCCAACACGAACACCCCAGGCTCAGCACTCTCCTCGCGCTAGGGGCTTCCTAACCGGCTAGGGCCAACTCATCGGCCCGGCGCGGCAAGTGTCCCCCGGTCCTATTCGCGGACAAGCACGGCGCTGGCTTCGGAGAACCACAGCACAGGGACTATTGCATCATCTCGGCCCGCGAGCCGTCTCAGCACCGCATCGGCATAAGGATGTGCTGCGCTCTCAAAACACGGTCATCAGGCCTCTCGCTCCGCCATGATCACCCTTGTGCGACCAGGGGCCAATTTGGTATATACACGTATACACTTAATGGACAACGCCATGACTGTCGCCAAGACTCGTACGTTCAGGAGCGGCAATTCCGAGGCCGTCCGGCTCCCCAAGGATGTCGCCTTCGGGAAGGAGGTTGAACTGGTCATCGTTCGGTCCGGAGACGTGCTGACGCTTTACCCCGCCGCGACCTCCATCCCCGAGATGATCGCGCGTTTGGAGGCGCTGCCCGTGCCGCCGTCCATCGAAGAGCGCGACGACGAAGAGCTTCCCGAACGCGTAGGCCTCTGACGGTGGCGTTCCTGCTCGACACCAATGTCGCGATCCATTTGCGCGATGGCGACCCCGCGGTCACGCAAAAGGTGGCTGCACTCCAGGGCGCTGTACTCATGTCGATTGTCACACGCGTGGAGCTGCAGGGCGGCGTCTATCGGGAGCCGGCCCACGTGCCCGTTCGCAGGGCGCGGCTCGACGCCATGCTGAGCGCCATTCCAGCGTTGGCATTCGATGATCTTGCGGCGGAGACCTACGGGACCATTGTCGCAAGCGCTGGCTACTCGCGGCGGAAACTGCTCGACCGGATGATCGCGGCTCAAGCTCTGTTGCACCGCGCGACCTTGGTCACGTTCAACCCGGATGACTTCTCCGATGTGCCTGGTCTCTCGTCGCTGGTGTGGTGATCGGCCAAGGCCGCCAGAGGCCATCGATGAAGGCCACGGCGTCGACCCCCAGGCTTCGCGACGAGCCGCTCGGCGGCGAGATCTTCTACACGTTGAAAGAGGCACAGATCGTGATCGATCACGCCCGGAGGTAGTCAGGCGGTCCGCCTGCCCGCCGAATTCCGATTTGAGGGTGACGAAGTCGATCTCCGGCGGGATCCTGTGACGGGGGATGTGGTGCTGTCGAAGCCGATTGCGTCATGGGACGAGTATTTCACGGCCGGCGGCTTATGCAATCGTCAAAGAGGAGATGCCGGAGACATCGACTCGTCTCTCGGCATGCCAGAGGTCATAGGCGCCCTGCATGTTGAGCCACATGCGGGGCGATCCGCCCACGGCAGCTGCTAACCTCACTGCGGTGTCGGGGGTCACCGGCTGCTTCTCACCGAGGATTAGATAAAGCTGGTTGCGCGACATCTTCATCGCCTCGGCGATGGCGGTCTTGCTCACCCTTAGCTCGGGGAACACGATCTCTCGGAGCACTGCGCCGGGGT
>JBARKP010000088.1:0-7203 GCA_049801475.1 Methyloceanibacter sp. | reverse complement strand
GACAGCGCTGGCCGACCTACACAAAGGGCTGGAGTCCTTCTACAGCGATATCGGCCGCCCGTCCGTTGATCCCGAGCTGATGATCCGGATGCTCGTCGTCGGCTATTGCTATGGCATTCGGTCGGAGCGCAGGCTCACTCAGGAAGTTGAGTTACACCTCGCGTACCGCTGGTTCTGCAAGCTCGACCTCGACGACGAGATCCCGCATCACTCGACGTTCTCGCTCAACCGCCTGGGCCGCTTCAGGGATAGCGATGTCCTGCGCCACATCTTCGAACGCGTGGTTTGGACTGCGATGGCGATGGGCCTCGTGAAGGGTGAGGGATTCGCCGTCGACGCCAGTGTGCTCGAGGCCAACGCTAGCCGCTACCACGGCAAGGCGCCGGAAGAACTCGACTGGGGCGCGCCTGAGCGCCAGACACGGGCTGTTCGGGAGTATCTCTCAGCCCTCGACGAGACGGCCGAGCCCAATCCCGATCGTAAGCCGCCGAAGGTGATCTCGCCGTCCGATCCCTCTTCGGCATGGACGGCCAAGGCCAACAAGCGCGTGCAGTTCGGCTACGGGCTCAACTACCTGATCGACATCGAGAACGCCGTCATCGTCGACGTGGAGGCGACGCCGGCCCGCACCTATGACGAGGTGCTGGCGACGAAGACCATGATCGAGCGGACCGCGAAGTGCTTCGACCTCAAGCCGAAGCGGCTCGCGGCCGATACGGCCTATGGCACCGGCAAGTTCCTGGGCTGGCTGGCCGGAGAGAAGATCACGCCGCACATCCCCGTGTGGGACAGATCTGAGCGCGAGGACGGAACCTACTCGCGCTCGGACTTCAAGTGGCACAAGCAGCGCGGCCTCTACGTCTGCCCGAACGGCAAGGTGCTGAGAACCAGCGGCACCATCCACGACGGCAAGACGCTGCTCTGAGCCTCAAAGCGTGACTGCGACGTCTGCCCGTTGAAGATGCGGTGCTGCCCAAAGGAGCCGTCGCGCAAGATCCCGCGCGACCTCCACGAGGATGCCCGCGATGTGGCACGCCGGCTGATGGGAACGCCAGCGTTCATCAAGTCTCGCGACGAGAGGAAACGCGTGGAGATGCGCTTCGCGCACCTAAAAACGCATCATGGCTTCGAGCGGCTGCGGCTGCGCGGCCTCTCCGGCGCACGCGACGAGTTCCACCTCGCGGCCATCGTGCAGAATCTCAAGACGCTCGCCCTGCGTCTCGTCCGCCCGCCGCCAGACCTCGCGGCCGCGTCAGTTGCGTGAGCATCGGTGCCAGTGGCGTCCCGTAGCGTCGATGTCGAGCCCGCAGTCCCGGCTGGGGTGCGGATAAAGGCAAGAACCACCTCAACTCAGCCTCGCAGCACCGGGGGCGACCAAGCCCGTCGCGCCGCCGACTTTATCGGCAGCATCGGTCATGAGCGGACATAACGGCCCGTTCGCGTCATGTCCGCCTTGCCCCCAAAAGCGGACATTCGTGAGCGCATTCAGTATGTCTGCTTTGTGCCAAAAGCGGCCTTCGACCAGGATTTGCCGGGAACTATAATTGCGCGAGCCTCTCCCATCTCAACGCGCTTTCTCTCCGGCTTTGAGCCGCTCACGCGCGATCCGGTGGACCTCATAGTCTTCGTGGCGGAGCATGAGCAGCAGCGGCCGCAAGGTTCTCGTCTGGGATACTCCCACGCGCCTCTTCCATTGGCTTACCGTGGCACTGGTGGTGGCAGCCTATGTCACATGGCGATTGAATTGGATGGACCGGCACGCTCAAGTCGGCGACGCGTTACTGGCCTTGCTGCTGTTCCGATTGCTCCTGGGCTTCTTTGGTAGCGAGACGACAAGGTTTTCCCGCTTTCTCGCCTCTCCTCGCGCGGCCCTGCGATATTTGGCGCATATGTTCCGCCGTGAGCCCGATCGTCAGGCCGGTCATAATCCGGCCGGCGGCTGGATGGTGCTGCTGCTCCTTGCCCTGCTGCTCGGGGAGACGCTGACCGGGCTGTACGTCGCCAATGACGTGGCGGATGTCGGGCCGTTCACCGAGTTGGTTGCCGCGCCAATCGCCAACGCGATCACCGTACTGCATCTGATCTTTTGGGACGCCCTATTGGTGGCCATGGGGCTGCACGTGCTGGCGATCCTCGTCTACGCGGTCGCGAAGGGACACAACCTGGTGCTGCCGATGATCACCGGCCGGAAGATCCTGCCGGACAACGTACCCCAGCCGCGCATGATAGGTGCCTCACGCGTGCTTCTCCTTTTCGGCTGCAGCGTCGCCGCCGCTGCCACGATCGCCAATTTCCTATAACCGGGATCAGCTCTTGGGCGGCATCACCTGACCGCGCATCTCACCCGGGGGATGCGCTTTAGTGTGAATATTGATGTACCATTCGCCGGCCGTAAGCTGCTTTGCCTGTTCAGGAGTTAGGGTGGCTTGCCCGCTGATGGGGCACGAGGTGGAGCTTCCCTGCTTGCTCAGCCAGATCGCCACGGGACCGTTCTTGTCCTCGGCGGCGACGTGAAAATGCGCCATGGTCACAGGACCCGAAAGTCCGTCACAGGTGATCGTCCAGGTGACGACCCGCGTGCTCGGGTCATAGGTGAGATCGGCCTTTCCCGTGGCCGCGGTCTGGACGGGCGGCACTTGTTGCGCGCCGGAAAGCTGTACGGTGAAGGATACGGGCGCAGCCTGCGCCAGCCCTGCCGAAGCCATGCCTGCCAGACAAGCCATGAGGATCACAGCCCGCCGAGATGTCCCAGTGTACATGGGTTGCCTCCTTCGATTGCCGAGCACCATGGATGGCCCGGATCATACGATCCGAGCAGGCTGCTGAAAAGCGAGTCGAACTGCGGTTTTGCGGGCACGCCACCGTGCCGTCGAGTCCAGAAACTGAGTAGTTTCAGCTTGCGCGCCCTCTTGACGTATTTGTAACGCCTAAGGAGGTCTTTTCCCTGAGCAAGCCCCAATGTCCGCTCCTGGCACTTCTGAGACATTGAAGCGGTGCGGTCTGATGTCTGGTTCCGAGCCCTTCTCGGACATCAGCGCGTGCACCGCCTATGTCGCTGACTGACCCTTGGCGGACATTGGGTCGTTTGGGATGGGAGCGCTGGCACGCACATCTTGGAGAGAGGTGACTTCTACCCCTTTATGCCTCGGCCCGCTGGCTGGCGAGATGCGCTTCGCGCGGCGACGTAAGCCACCGAGTTTTTCGCGGGGCATCAGCTAGACCGATTCAAGAAAATAGATCGTCGGGTCGTCCATGACCCCCGCTTTCGCCATCGTTTCCCTGAGGTCGGGCGAAGCGGCGAAATCCTTGGCCCTCTTCGTGTCCCTGGTATCGAAGACCACGACAATCTCACTCTTGTCATCGGCCGAGCGGAAGACGCGCGGATTGCTAAGGCCCGCTGCTTTCTGCATTAGGGAGTGCTTGTCGAACATGGGACGCCATTTGCCGTAGTCCTTTACCTTATGGCGGATAATCAACATGCCCATGGCTTCCTCCATCTGCTTTCCGCTCAGCATATAGGAGTTGGGGCACGACGCGAAGTGGAGGGGGCGCGGCGATCGACCGCGTATAATCACCGTCACAAAGTGCGGACGAATCGGCTCTTTGGGAGCGGCTTTGGATTTCTGCTTGTGGCAACAAAGCGGACCGACTCCATCGCCGCTGTAATGTCCGCTAATGACCCTAAGCCGACATCGGCGGCGCCCCTGATCCTAAGCGTCTACTCGTCCGCCCGTCGTGCATCGAGGACATGGATGGCGACGGTAGCAGCGGTTAGACCAGCAGCAACGCCGAAGCATGGTGGCTCCACTCACTTTGATATCCGGATTTGTGAGCGCCCCTTCTCCTCGCTTAGCCAACCCGTGACTATCGAGTAGCCCGCCGCCATGACCAGTGGGCCGATGAAAATGCCGATAAATCCCATCGTCAATATACCGCCAACCACACCGATAAAGATGACCCAAAGCGGAACACCGGTGCCACGACCGATCAAGAGCGGTTGGATTAAATTGGCGAGCCCATTGATTATGATGCCGAGCACTGTGGTGAACAGCGCCCAGCCGGTTTCGCCTTGATAGAAGAGCCATAAGGCGACCGGCATCCACACCAGCCAGGTGCCGATCTGAAGCATCGCGGTGCCGAAGCTCAGCACGCCGAGCGGGATCGCAAACGGGACCCCCGCAATCACGAAACCGATCCCCGATAGGAAGCCCTGAATGAGAGCAGTCCCAATCACTCCCTGTGCAACGCCGCGCACGGTCCGGACGGCAACTTCAAGTAAATTCTCGGCGGAAGCCCCTCCCAACCGGTTTGCGATCTTGTGGAAGGTCAACGTCGTGCCCGCTTCTGCGGTGAGAAGAATTCCCGCGACGATGATTGAAAGCAAGATCTCAAGAACACCGAGGCCAAGCGATGCTCCTTGTGCCGCAAGCCACTCGAATGCCGGCGCGAGGAAGGGCTTCACGTCTGCCAGCAACTCTGGCGAGTTACTCGCCGCAGCGGTCCATCTTGCGTTGATCGTTGGTCCGAATACTGGAAAATCGCTGACCCAGGAAGGCAGTGGCGGCAGTCTCAATTCCGTCCAATTGTTCGTAATGCGCGAGATTGCCTGGGCCCCTCCCTCAAAAGAAGCAGGCAGGAAGGAGAGCGGAAATATCACCAGTGCCAGCAAAACAAGCACCATCAGCATAGCCGCTGCTTTCGGGCGATTCCCGCTGGCGCGAGCAAGCATTCGATGGAGTGGATCAAGCGCAAGCGCAATGAACGCGCCCCACGCGAGCACCCCGAGAAGCGGTCGCGCGATCCAAAAGCAGGCAAAGACAATGGCGCCTATTGCCAGAAGCCCAACGACTCGCTCGGCCCAAAAGCTCAAGGATGTATCTACCTTCGCCGGCATTGCGCGCCTCCTGCTGTCTGCTTTTCCGAGCCCCCTAAATACTCCGCCTAGTCAACGCTAATCGACTGGTCGAATCTCCTACCTATTGGCGTTACAATCGCAGCTAGTTCCTCTTTACGAGCATCAGAAGGGCAGCGCCTTCGACGGTATGCATCAAGAGGGTCAATTCGCGGCCGAGCGCTTGGCTGCGGCGGTGTTGCGTGATATGGTCGTCGATGCGTGGCATTCGAGTTCCGAAGCCACCGTCGGGTACCCACCCGTCCAAGTGCAGGATGTCGAAACGGGCAAAGTGATGCCAATAGAAGAATTGAAAGGGGCGGCCCGACGCGCCGCGTGCGTCGGCGCGCGACGAGGAACTGCCATGACCCTTTATCGAGAGTGCTTCCAGCACCTCTACGGCATAGAGCGGATGTCGTTGAAGTTCAGGTAGTTGGACTCGGCATCTGGGTCCGAGATGTTAAAGTCGATCGGTCGCAACGCGGACCTCCCGCCGCACGGCACCAAGCTAGGCGTTGGGCAGTGGTTGCGATCCAACCAAGGTCCGCGGCCGTCGCCCGCAGCGACGAACATGGTGCTACCGTTCGTGACGCGGCTGCGTTGGGCGGGTGGAAGGTGGACGGCTTTGCGGCGGTGAAGCCAAAAAAGAAGACGCGGTCACGGGCTTCCTAGAGCCTGCCGCGTTCCATGAAGGCGCTGCGGGCGACCCTTGGCGCTTGCGGTGGCGTCGGCCTCATGCTGGCAAGTCAGCCGTCCGATCTTCCAATCGTTGCAGTCGGCGGTCTAGGGCCAAGATGGCCTCGCCCAAGGCGTTGATGGCCTCCACCACGTCTTTCAGCTTCGCCTCGGGTGGACGATTTGCTTTTTGTATGGCTTCTTTTGCTCTCGAACGGGCGTTTGCAACGTGTATCTCGGCCTCGGACATTTTGCCTGTTCTCCTTCTTCAATTTCAACGGGGCGCGAGCGGCGAGCGGCCTCGCTGCATAAATTCGCTTCTAATCACCCGTGCCGGCGCCGGCGCCGGTGGCGTGACGCTGGCAAGCTCTGCCTCGCGCTGATCGAGATTGAGCTTGAGCGCGGCCTTGGCGCCCCCCCGGACCGCCACAACCCCATTACCCCTGCCAGCGACGTTGAGAATGCGCGAGAGGCCCCCTCGCCAAGATGTTCGATTGGCATGTTCGCGACACCCAGGAGGGGATCATGGCGGTGCAGCGGGCCATTGAGACCCGCCAGCGCGCGATGGAGATCCTCAAGGACTACGAGTTCAAGGCCGATAAGGTCGTGCCGCGCGTCTACCGCTACGGCGCCCAGGCCGGCAGTAACACCACCACCGTGTTCGGGTAAAGCCCCATGGATGAGCCCAAGGACAACCTTATATTGACCCAGAAGCAGCGCCGCTTCTGTGAGGAGTACCTGCTCGACCTTGTCCGGCGTCAGCACCTCTGAGACAGATTTTGCGGATTGAGGAAGGGAGGATTTCTGGCTCATCGTAGCCTTTAGAAGGAGCGAAGATGAGACAGAAATCCGTGCCGGCAAAAGAGCCGCGAACTGCAAGTGATTGTAACGACTTGTGTTGGGGCGGATAGAGAAGGACTCCGAGACGCTTTCTGAAATCGGGCTCGCCCGGTCTCGAAATGGGAGACGTTGCCGCCGCGCGGCTGGTCATCGGGCGCTAGCCAGACGCTCTACCGCACCGCTTGGAGCATTCTCAAAGACCGCTTGTCGCTATTTGGATTCACGTACAGATCGCGACATGGAGCCAGGGTCGGGAGCTCTCCTCACCACTCCAAGGGTTGAAAGCGCTATAGCAATCCTATGAACAAAATTGACACCGTCTATGCGAGCAGAGTGCCTTTATACCCACCACGAGTAACGCCGCCACCAAAGCCTCTGAACCTGCCACAATCCTTCATAAAGTTTCTCAGTAACCCGCTGCTGGCCATACCGGAGTCCGTCTATCACGAGCCACTCGTCGTCTTGCGTGGCCCTCCCGCCATCGCCTGGGTGACCGACCCGGCCCTGCTTAAGATCGTGCTGCTCGACCGCTGCGATGACTTCCCCCAGGATCCGCTCCTGCGGCGCGTGCTGGGCCCCTTATTCGGCAACGGCATCCTGACGTCGGAGGGCCGTGACTGGCGCTGGCAGCACCAGACGGTGGCGCCGCTCTTTCGACATGGCGAGATCCTCCGATACGTGCCGGCCATGGTTGCGGGTGCGGAGTCGGTGATCAAGGCATGGAGCGCGGCACCGCCAGGCTCAACCCACGCCATCGATACTGACATGGTGCGCGCCACGTATCATGTCATCTCCAA
>JBARKP010000087.1:0-81554 GCA_049801475.1 Methyloceanibacter sp. | reverse complement strand
GCGAGCGCAGCATCGAGGGCCTATGGCACCTGATCGGGAAGCTCATCGACGCCTTCAGCCCGCAGGAATGCGCCAACTACTTCGCCGCCGTAGGATATGATCCGGATTAAGCTGAAAACGCTCTAGTGGATCCCATGCTCCTGTCCAGTGAGCCCATGCTCATGCCCGGTGAGCCAGAGCGGAGTTCCTCCGATCGATCCGACCACTACGAGAGCAGAACCCCACACTGCATCTCGGACGAAAACTGGCAACCCGCTACCAAAATACTCACGCCACTTCATCTCTCCGTCGCCCGACAAGTCTGCTGCAAATGCCTCATCTCGTGCGTAGCCCTCATCGCCCATCCGGCGAGGGTGATATGAGAAGTCTAGAAGAGGCTTGGACTGAGCTTGCACCTGCACGTCGGTAGTAATTTTCGATTTCCCAATGACGAGATAGCCAGTGGGAGAACTGGATGCGGCAACAGCCTCAGTGTCGAACGGAGTGTCGTCACGCCACATAATTGAAATTTCCATTGACTCTGTGAGTTTATCGAGGATGGCGTTATGCTCTAATGAACATTCCTTGAATTCTCCGCCAGCTGGACACCTCCAAAAACGCGGTTTCGAGGGCTGATTGAAGGATTGTTAGCGATCGGCCAGTGCGGCGGGCGACGCAAGTTCGGGGCATCAAAGCATTAAGATCGACTGGCAGGTGGTTGACCCGAACGGCAAGAGGCTCGGTACGGTGTCGCAGGTAAACACGATCCCCAACGGCTCCCTGAACGGCCGATGGGGCGCAATCGCCGATGCCGCCGCGCGTGCAGCCGACGGCATCATAAAGGTGTTTAGACACAAAAAACCTCGCCCAGGCCAATAGCGCATTCCCGCGCCCTACCTTGACCTTCGCCATTCAGAACTGCGTAAGGTGATTGCCCAAAGGCCCCAAAGGACAGAAGCGCCCCGCCGACGTGATACCTGGTGGGAGGGCCGCCGCGGGGCGTAGCCTCCAAGAGGCTGGGGGGCTTTCTCACGGCCTTCCTAAAACGATTGCGAAATTATCTATGGCGATCAGACCTCGAAATGGGGTCCGGGGGAAAGGGGGTAGGACCCGCTGTGGTGACGCGGGAGCGCATTGCTGATCGAGCCCCAGCCTTCATATTTCTCGTTTGCCGAGTAGATTGCGTGTGGCTACGGGATTTGATTTTATTTGGGTCACCCATTGTATAAAACTTCGGCACACGCGGGGGGCACTCCAGATGACGGGTAGCCTGAGAGTCATTGCCAAGAATGCATTGGGCCGCTTTGTGGTGATCGGCACCACTGGGGGTACCGCCCCTGAGCGTTCAGCTCATTTTTCGGGGGGCTGATTGACAGATGGAGTGCCGCATCCCGGACACTGGCAAGATCATAACGCTGGAAGACGAGCCCGGTTTGCTTCAGCCCATTCTTTACCGGGGGCGCAATATTGTTGAGCGGTTCTTCAACCGGATAAAACACCGTCCCCGGATCTCAACCAGATATGAAAGCACGTACCGCCCAGAGATCGACGGATTAAGAGCGCTTGCTGTCGCTGCTGTCATTATCAATCATTTTAACAAAGCGCTGCTGCCAAACGGGTTTTTGGGAGTCGATATATTCTTCGTCATTTCAGGCTATATCATCACGTCCTCCCTCGCGGATAGAGAACACGAGTCGCTTAGGGACTTTATACTTGGTTTTTACGTACGCAGAATCAAACGTCTCACGCCCGCGCTGATTCTATTTGTTAGTTTTACCTGTCTCATAGGCTTTCTCTTCATACCACCCGTAGCAGATGAGTTCATTGGCAGCTGGGGAACAGGAGTAGCGGCATTATTTGGCTTTTCCAACCTTTATCTATTCCAGCAGTCTATGGACTATTTCGGGCCTTCGGCAGAGCTAAATCTATTTACCCACACTTGGTCTCTTGGTATTGAAGAGCAGTTTTACCTGATTTTCCCTTGTATTCTGTGGTTCACTGGTTTTAGTCAAAAACGCTTTAATGGCAGGCGAAGACTCCTATCTTTGATGACGCTACTTATAGCGGTATCCCTGCTTGCCTATGTCTGGTTGAGTCGGGTTAATCGACCTGCTGCATACTTCTTAATGCCTTCTCGCTTCTGGGAACTTGGCCTTGGGTGTATCACTTTTCTTGTCCTTCAGTCGAGTCGACTGCGTCTCAAAGCCATTCAGTATGCGAGTCCTGTCCTCACCGTCGCACTGCTAATTGGTATTCTATGCATTCCGCAGACTGACCTATATGCCTCAACGATCGGAGTGGTTCTACTAACTTCTCTCCTCATTGCTACCCTCAATCCTAACTCAATTATTTACAGAACTCTAAGCTGGAGACCAATCGTCTTTGTTGGAGTTATCTCCTATTCCCTCTATCTCTGGCATTGGAGCATTCTTGTAATCAGTCGTTGGACTATTGGCGTTTATTGGTGGACAGCTCCAATCCAAATTGGCTTGACCTTTATGCTTGCATTCCTCTCCTACAGATATGTTGAGAAGCCGCTGCGATATGCAAACTGGTCGCATTCGCGACCCCTAACCATTGGTTATGGTCTTGGGGCTTCAATTGCTTGTGCGGTTTTTCTTGTAGCCTTAGGAATACCCCTCAAAGGTCTACTTTACTCAGGAAGCGAGGCACGCCTTATCAGCAAGGGTGTAAAAACCCTAATGCTCAACCAAATATTCAATGGAGAAATCGCTTGGTCTTACGACCGATGTGTTCTTTCGTCTGACGATCAAGTAGGAAAACCAATCAAGCCTGAATACTGCACCTTCCGTTCAAATAACAATCCACGCACTCGGTTCTTGGTGATCGGAAACTCATTTAGTGCTGCAGAGATAGATATGTACAAAATCCTTGCCTTGAGGGATATTGGCTCAGTAACAGTGACTTCAACCTGGGGCGCTTCACCGGTTCCTGAACTAGCGAATGATACTCCTTGGAGTAAAGCAAATACCTATTATTGGAATACTGTAATACCGAGCCTAGTTGGGCAGTTGCGGTCTGGAGATATTGTGATCATGATCAATGATATGGCTGGATTTGCCCCTAAAAAGCCTGAAGGAAAGGAAACCGCTGACGAGCTAGATATAATTCAGAAAGGTCTTGATGCCTTTGTGTCGAGCTTAGAACAGAAAAACGTTGGAGTAATTTTTCAAACGGTGAATCCGTTTATGAGGGAGTCAGGATGTACACCGGATTCTGCTGCTCACCAATGGTTTCGTCTAAACAGCAAAAACGCCTGTACGTACTACACAAGAGGGTATTCACTCGCAAGGAGGTATCCAGTTCAGAAAGCGTTAAGGGACCTTGAGCGACGACACCACAACTTCAAAGTCTTGGATCTCTTTGATGTATTCTGCCCAGCTGACAGATGTACGTTTCAGGCCCACCGCGGCACTTTCATGTATCGGGATGAAGCCTCTCATCCGAGTGTAGAAGCGAACATTATGTCTCAGCCCCAACTGCTAAGAGTGGTGCAAGCTCTCCAGCGAAAGATGACCGCAGACTGAACCCCACCGCCAGGGGGCTGCTGCATGGCGGGGCCCGTCGCCGCGGCCCCGATGCAGAAGGACTGGTGTTTCCGCATCGTCGGCGGCTGGTTGAATACGGCCCTGGCCCCCGGCAGTAGTCTTCGCGCATTGACCTTCCAGTAATTTACCTCCTGTCCCAGGCGAGTGGACCTAGAGCCACATTCCGCGATAGCGGCCGAACGGGATCGCCGCAGCGGTCAGGCCAAGCGAAGTCCGAATATCCGGAAGTTCAGGATGCGCGGGTCGCCGCGGATCGAGCACCCGCCACCTTCGGTGTCGAGCGCCAAGAGCGCACCTTCCCCCTGTATGACAGGCAGCTCGATCTCCACGACTCCGGCCTCGCTGATTGGCACCTCCGAGACCACGGCCCCCGCCGCATCGCGCAGCAGAAGCCCACAGGGAAGCCGAACAATGCCGGGACCGAGCATGAGATCGATCCGCAAGCGCCTCAGCCTGCCGGTCGGCTTGGTCACCACGATCTCCGCTTGGCGATCCATCCATCGCGCGATACCAGGTCCTTTGCCGATGCCCTTCGGCAGTTCCCCCAGGTCATGTTCCCCGGGTTCGGCCCACAGTGACGGGCTGAGCTATGCGCCAGGCTCCCGTGCTAGTTCCCGAAGTTGCTCGCGGTCGGGCCTTAAAGCTCGGTCGCCTGAAAGCGAAAAGCGCCCGGTCTCGGTTGCAGCCAGGACCGGGCGCACGCACATCAACTCGTAAGGTCAAATTCGTCTTGTGATGGCAGCTCAGCGTGACGCGTTACGCACTCCGCCGTTAGTTACGGTCATCGTTACGCTCGCCGTTGTCGCTCATGCCGCCCTCGCTTTCAGAGCCGCGATAGACTGCGCGGGTGTCTTGATACCGGCCTGATCTGTTTCGGCCGTCTGTGATCGACCCTCGCCACTCTGGCGGACGGTCTGGGGAAGGGGCTGCCACTTGACGAAGCGCGGCCCCCTGCGCTTGTCCTCGCGTACCGTGAGCTTTGCCGCCTTCTCGATGTCCTTGAGGATGAGGCGTGGCTTGCCGGTGTTGGCGTCTAGGAAGTTGAGCCTGCCAGTGATGCCTCTGGCGAGCAAAGCCCTTGCCGCATCAAGCTCGGGATCGCGGCTATTCTCGACGATCATCTCGCCGCGGAACGACACGCCATAGCGTCCGCTATACGGAACGCCGGCCTTGTGCACGGGCGGATGCAAGCACGCGACCTGCCCGAGGATCAGCGAGGGTGCCGACTCGTCCTGTCGCTCGGAAAAGGCTACATGGTGGCTGCCACCTTTTTTTGACGATCCACCATCAGCGCTGCCGGGCCGACACCCGGCGGCGTTTTCGCCTGGAGGGGGATGGTGCATCATCGACTGGCCCTCGCATCAAGCCAGGTGTTGATGTCGCTGAGTCGGTATCCGACGCGTCGGGGGCTGATTTTTAACCGGCGGGGACCTTCGCCGCGATTGTGCATTCGCCGAAGCGTGTCAGGCGAGCAGCCAAGATAGTGAGCTGCATCGACCTCCGATACGACCCGATCTTGGACTTGGCTTCTATCGCTTGCGCGCTCCAATTCCTGGAGCATAGGCACCTCCTGCTCGCTCAGTGCAAAGCAAGATAGTGCAAAGCGATGTAGACTCTGGCGTGAGGTTAGGTCTCCATCAGCTGGTAAGTGCGCGCAACGGACTAGTCTAGCGCAGGCTCGATTTCGCAGGGCTGGGATCGGGCTCGTAGCCGCGTACCGCTTCCTCAAACTTGCTGGCCAGCGTCTCGATGGAATTGTCTTCCAGTGCCGCCATGGCTTTCCTCATCTCGTCCAGCTGCGTGAAGCGACTTGCATCGTCGCTGTTAATGTGACGGTTCGCCATGGCAATAACGTCCCGCAACCACTTAATTGCTGGCCCCACGCGATGATATTCACCGTCTGCGCCCGACTCGCGCGGCACGGCTGGTAATGCACCGAACATCTGCAAATAGCACTCTACCAGCCGATGCATCAGAACCGGTGAAAACGCGTCCTTCCGTGGTCCTCGTCTCGACCCTGGCGGCACCGCCGCCTTCCCTGCCTCCGCCACCAAAACGACATATGCTGCGGCTCTGGCAGCTTCGACGATCATTCGCCTGTGGGCCAACCTACGATCTGGCGCCAACGCCTCTACGATTTGTTGAGGCAGGTATACGGACTTATCGGGCGCCCATCGAACAAGTTGGCCCAGCACTTTCGAGGCTTTTCCGATCTGATAAAGGCTCCTGCCAATGATCCTTTCGGGCGCCTCTCCGATGCCAAGCGCCAGCAGAAATTCACGCCCGGCCTTTGCAGCCGCCCCGTACGCCTCACGAAGCTCCGGTGGGGACGGCATCCTCTTAGTCGTCACGCCCAATGCATGTGCCGCATAAAATGCTCGGTTGAGCTTAGACGCTAGCGCGGCGTGGTCTGCAGTAGCGAGGAGTGGCAGACCCGCGCCCTCAGCCAATTTGGGAATATCGACCTCAGAGAACGACGCCCACGTGATGATCTCAATCTCTTCGCCTGGGTTGCGAACTTTGACAGGCGACCGACGCTTGGTAGTCATCTCACCGCCTGCACCGCCAAGGAAGGGGGGCGCGGGGCACCGAGTAGCGGTAAGGTTCGACAACGGGTGGCCATCCGGGCCCCGCGCTTATCGAATCATATTACGCCGCACAGCATGCGCGCGCCCCGTAAAACAGCAATCAGAGAATTCCCATGATCTTCCCAGAGCGGATTTCTGGGAAGACGAGCAAGGGCTTGAAACGGCCAAGTCCTTGTAAAGTCTGGTACCGCTGGGGGGGATCGAACCACCGACCTCTTGATCCACAGTCAAGCGCTCTAACCAACTGAGCTACAGCGGCAGCTTGCGATGCGTGCAGGGAACCTATGCGCAGGCGGCATGGGTTGCAAGCGCGAGGGCCAAGCCGCAATCAACCGCAATTCAAGAGTGTCCACACCAAACAAAAGGCCCGGGCCGAAGCCCGGGCCTGACGCACCGTGTGGGGGTACTATCACTCATAAAATCGGTTCGCCCGCGCGACTCGCGGGACGCCAAGGGTCTAGGTCCCCTTGCGGATGGTGTCCATGGTGCGCGTGACCTGGGACTTGATCGGCTCGGCCGTGTCAGCCGCGATCTTGGTCGAAAGCGCGCGGATCTCGCCCGCTTGATTGGCAAATACGTCGAACTGGTGGCGGAGGAAGGCCGACTGGAGCTCGACGATCTCGGCGAGGTTCTTGGCGCCGGCCAAGCTCTTGGCGAGGTCGAAGCCGGAGTTGAGATTGCGCTGGGCAATGTCGATGAGCTTGCGGTTGAAAGCGACTGCACCTTGACCGGCGGCGTCGAATGACCGCTCGAGCGCGTCGACGGCCTCTTCGAGGGCATCCTTGCCGCGCTCGTAAGCCTCGCGGGTCTGCGTCACCGTCTTCTCGGCGAGCGCCCGCACGCTCTCAGGTACGGTCGTATCCATTGAAAGCTTTTCGAACTGTTCGGCCGTCTTGCGAAACGCATCGCGCGCCTGCTCGGCTGCAGCTTGGGGGGAATAGGGACTATTCATGGGTCTCACCTTTCGGCTTGGGGGTCAGGTCCTGTGGGCGCGGCTTGAGGGAGTGGGCCAGTCGCTGAACCATATTGCAGTGCAATAATAAATGCTGCATTGCAAAAAGACAAGGATTATTTCGTTAAATCGGCGGTTTTTGTCTCTTGTGGATAGGGTATTGCGCTTTCGGCTATGCAATGCACTCAATTCGCCTAAATTTGGTGGATGAGTCGTTTCAGCGGCACGAACCCTAGCTCGAGCATGGCAGCGAGCAGTTGGCCTCCTTCCCCGGCCAAGGACGTTCCGGGGCATGCGCCGGCCCCATCCATGGCAGATCTTGCACAGACCAGACGCATAGACGTGCAAACGGACCGCGAGGCGCTCGAGCACATCGCCCGGGCCGTGCAGGGACGCGTCTTGCGCGGGCGGGGGTCGCTTTCGCCGGCGGGTGCTCTTGGTCTTGAAACGCTTGCCCTGAGCCGCGCAAGTCTCGAGGCGCTGCTCGAGGCCATGCCGGCGGCCATCGGCATTCTCGCCCATGGCGATCTCATCCATGCCAACGCGGCCTTCGCCTATGCGTTCGGCTACCGGTCCTATGAGGAGTTGCAAGCCGCCGGCGGGATAGAGGCCATTGTTCCCGGCGGAACATCTCTATTGCGGGCGGAGCCGAACACGGGGCGGGGGACCATCGCCGTCGATGCTCTCACGCGAGGCCGCAGGCGCCTCAAGGTCAGCTTCGAGATAAGGTCGCTCGGCGCTGAGCCCGACATCGAGCTGCTCCGCCTCGTCAATCCGGGGAGCGCCGAGCCAGAGCTCGATGCCAACGCTAAAACCTCCGCTCCGGAGCCCGACCCAGTCACAGCCGAATCCGACACAGTCTCGGTAGCGCGGAGGCTCGATTTCCTCGCCAAGGTCAGCCACGAAGTGCGCACGCCATTGAACTCGATCCTTGGCTTCACCGAGCTCATGCTCGAGGAGCGGCTCGGCGCCATCGGCAATGCGCGCTACAAGGGCTATGTGGAAGACATCCATCAGAGCGGCCTTTACGCTCTCAGCCTGCTCAACGATCTACTCGACATCTCAAAGATCGAGGCCGGCAAGTTCGAGCTCGACTTCACAGCGGTGGACGTCCCTGAGCTCGTCGAGGCTTGCGTCAATAGCCTGCAGCCTCTGGCTAAGCGGGAGCGCATCCTACTCCGTACTTCGCTTGCCCCCAACCTGCCGGCCGTCATCGCCGACAGGCGGCGGCTCAAACAGATCCTCCTTAACCTCCTCTCCAACGCCATCAAGTTCACCAATGTCGGCGGTCAGGTGTTCGTCTCGGTCAAGCTGATCGAAGGGGGCGAGCTCAGATTGCGCGTGCGCGACAACGGCGTCGGCATGACCAAAGACGAGATCGCATTTGCCATGCACCCCTTTCATCAGCTCGACACGACGCCGCGCAAACAGACCGGAACGGGCCTTGGACTCCCCGTCACCAAGGCGCTCGTGGACGCCAATCGGGCGCGGCTCGTGCTTACCAGCGAAAGAGGGGTAGGAACGTCCGCCGATGTCATCTTCCCGCAGGATCGGCTGGTCGAACCTTGAGGGTTGGCTTCCCGCGTGCGGCAGGGCGCCGCACACGAGCGCACTCCCTGCAGGCGCGAAGACTGCATATTTCGACGGTAACCCTTGCTCTCCATTTGCGCTCATCGTCATTCGGTTGCGCAATTATATTGCACAGGTTCAATTTTACTTTCGATCCGAAGCTTAGAAACCTTCTAAGTTCGAAGAACTCAAGACTTTGTCATTGACTTGTCCCGGGCTGACGCCCTAAGCGGAGAAACGCGCTATCTCAATCGGGAGGGCGCGAGGTCCGATACCGGGGCCTTGAACCTCGGACTATTGGAGGTCAGTAATGCCGAGCTTTTTGGCGAGCGGCATCGCGCTCGCGCTTTTTTCCCTTGTCCTCGCCGGTTCCGTCGCTCACGGTGCCAAGGCCGCCACGGCCGGGGAGGTGAACGTCTATTCTTACCGCCAGCCCTACCTGATCGATCCCCTGTTGAAGGATTTCGCCGCGAAGACCGGCATCAAGGTCAATGTGATCTTTGCCGAGAAGGGCCTGATCAAGCGGATCGCCGCGGAAGGCCGCAACAGCCCCGCCGACGTGCTGCTCACCGTCAATGTCGGCAACCTAATGCAGGCCAAGGACGCAGATATCGGCCAGGCAGTCCATTCGGAGGTCTTGGCGGCGGCGATCCCCCCGACCTATCGCGATACGGACGGAATTTGGTGGGGGCTGACGCGCCGCGCCCGCGTCGTCTACGCCTCCAAGGAACGGGTGAAGCTCGGTCAGATCACCTATGAGGACCTCGCCGACCCGAAATGGCAAGGCAAGATCTGCATTCGCTCGGGCCAGCACGTCTACAACGTCGCCCTGATCGCCTCGACGATCGCGAGCCATGGCGAGGTTGAGACCGAGCAATGGCTCAAGGCCGTCAAGGCCAATCTCGCGCGGAAGCCCGCTGGCGACGACCGGACGCGGGTCGAGGGCGTCTATGCCGGCGAATGCGATATCGCCATTGGCAACACCCACTACATGGGCGCCATGCTGCAGGACGAGAAGGAGCCCGAGCAGAAGGAGTGGGCGAACTCCGTCAACATGCTCTTCCCCAACACGAACGACCGCGGCACCCATGCGAACATCTCGGGCGCGGTGGTGGCGAAATACGCGCCGCACAAGGAGAACGCCATTCGGCTCTTGGAATTTCTCGCTTCCGACGAGGCCCAAAAGATGTACGCGCAGGTCAACAACGAATACCCGGTGAAGGAAGGTGTCCCCTGGTCGGCCCTCGTCCAGTCTTGGGGCTCCTTCAAAGCCGATCCCATCTCGCTCAACGAAATCGCGAGCTTGCGCAAGAAGGCGAGCGAACTCGTCGACAAGGTCGGCTTCGACGAACGAGTTCGTGAGAGGGACCAGGGATGAGCATCCATAACAAATTCGATAAGCAGGGCGTCCGTATCGGGCACGATCACCGGCAATCTCGCAGCGGGGCGGAGTGGCTGGTCGGGGTCGGCTTCCGCTGCTGGCTTGCGGGCTATGATACGGGCGACATCGCCTGCTGGGAGACCGGCTGGAACGCCTATGCGCGGGTGCTCGGCACCGAGGGCGCCAAGCGGGCCGTGACCGAGCTTGCCTGCTGGGTTAGGGCCGTGCGCGCTTCCGCCTCGCGCAAGATCGAGTATTACCCGTTCGGCTGCGCCGGCTTCTGCCGCGACGAGTGCATGGCGATCTCTCTGATCGCGGCGTCGCAGCACCACCGCTGCCCGGCCATGCGCGCCTGCGCGCTCGCGCTCACGGGTTCGAGCTTGGTGGAGCCTGTGATCGACGCGGCCAACGCCTTTGCCGATGCGCTGCAGGAGGCGGACCAGCTCCTGTCGCCCGAGGCCATCGCCGCGCTTGCCGCAGCTTCGGAGGGAACCCTCGGGGATCGCCACACGCAACGAAGCTGAGGCGACCCTAAGCGGGCCTCCCGCCAGGCTCCCCCCATGCCACGCATAAGCGCTCACTCGCCTCATAGTCCCTTGCGCCGCCGCATCGCGCGGCTGCGCGAAAGCGGCAATCTCGCCTGGTCGGTGGCCGCCTTGATCATCTCGCGATTGCAATCGCGACCGTGATCGCTATCGGCATGCTTGCGCTCAGGTCGAGCGGCGATGCGTGCGGCCACACCTCCTCGCCAATGTGCTTCCCGGAGCGTTGCGCCGGACACTGGGCGTGATGGCTGGCGTCGGCGCGGTCGGCCTCCTGATCGGCACCGGAACGGCCTGGCTCGTCACCATGTACCGCTTCCCCGGGCGCCGCATGGTCGAGTGGCTGCCGTTCTTGCCGCTGGCGGTCCTGACCTACATCATCGCTTTTTTGCTACCTCGAGCTGTTCGACTGTTCGGGCGCGGTGCAGACTTCTTTGCGCCCATCGCCTGCCTGCCCTTCAACTTCGACACCCTCGCCACGCAGGTCTTCACCTTGGCCTCGCTCTATCGCTACGAGGAGGCGGGTTTGTCGGCCCTGACCATTGTGCTTTGAGCCTCGCGCCGGTGCTTTTCCTGCATGGAATGATTGTCGCAGGGCGACCTGGAGGCTTGACGAGCAGGCGCACGATAGCCTCAAGCAGAGCGAGCGGGGGCGTCCCGGGTTTATTGATAAATCAATAAAATCCAAGTACCGGGCTCGCTATCTCGGGCCCATCGGGCTAAAAGGGCGGCGATCTTGGCGGCGGATCGAAGGGCGACGCCAGTCTCGATTCGGAGGCGGCGTAAGAACGGGTGGATAAGACGGCATGAAGCCTAGCAAGCTACCATGGAAGTGGCTTCTGTCCGGCCTTCTTGCGGTTCTGCTGCTTGGCATTGCACTCATTCCGAGGCTGATCGGCGACACGTCCCGGTTCGCGGACCGCGTCGCCGCGGAGCTGTCGGCCTGGACCGGAGGGGAGGTCAAGTTCACCGGACCTGTCCGGGTCAGCTTCTTCCCCGACGTCTCGGTCCGCGGCCAGCTTGAGCTCACCGACAGCTCGCGCCTTCCCCTGCTGCGATCTCTCATCGCCAGGGAGGCGAAGATCTCGCTCGACCTCGTCGACTTGCTTCGGGGCCGCGTCACCATCGATGCGCTGCGGCTGCTGAAACCGAGGGTCACACTGCAGGAGGGGCCTTTGCCGGCAACGCAAACGCCCCAGGCGCTTCTCGCCAATTTCTTGACCGGCGCCCCGGTGCGCGTGCTGCAGGTACGTAAGGGAAGTATCAAGTTGCCCTCCGCACACGGCGGCTCGATCAGGGAGATCTACGCCCATTTCGACGCGGAAGAGACTGGGGCGCTCTCTGGTTTTGGCTCCTTCGTTTTCAGGGATGCGACGGTTCGCTACTTGCTGGAGAGCGGCTCTCCCATGGCGGCGGGGGAAGCAGACAGCCTCCCGGTAGCCCTCACACTCACCTCCAAACCGTTCAGGGCGAAAATCAACGGCACGGCTTCGTTTGCGAGCGAGCTTAAGCTCGAAGGCGATATGCAGGCGGAGATCGACGACCTGCGCAAGTTTCTCAAATGGGTTGGCATCGCGTTGCCAGACGGTGAGAGTCTGAAGAGGCTGTCGGTGTCCGGCGCCTTCCATCTCAGCGGATCGACGCTCTCTTTCGACGACGGCAGCTTTACCCTTGACGGCAACAAGGCAGTCGGCCTGCTTGCCGTCACGGCCTCGCCATCGCGTCCGCGAATCGAAGGAACGCTGGCCTTCGATCGGCTGGTTTTCGATCCCTATCTCGGCGAGAGCCAAACGAGCGGCGGGGTGCCTTTTCCAATAGGCCAAGGCTCCCCGTTCGACGGGGCATTGCTCCAATATTTCGACGCAGATTTACGGATTTCGGCGGCCGAGATCGCCGCTGGCGCTCTCAAGCTCGGCCGAGGCGGATTCACCATCACCGCGAAGGACGGCTCGGTCACAAGCGAGGTGGGCGAACTCGAATTATGCGGCGGGTCCGCAGACGGCCGGTTAAGTCTCGACCTCGCAGCGGCAACGAAGCAGCTCGACCTGGTTGCTAACCTTACGGACGTCTCCGTCGACTCTTGTCTCAAACCGCTGGGGCTGTCGGTCCCGCTTAGTGGCACGGGCGGACTCAAGGCCGAGCTATCGACCGAGGGGAACGGTCTCGCCGAGCTGACCCGCAATCTCTCCGGGAGCCTCAAGGTAAGGGCTCGCGATGGTGCCGTACCGGTCGATTTCGCCCGGCTCGTGACGACGGCGACGCCACTCGACGGAAGCGGCTGGAGCAGTGACCGCACCAGTTCATTCGATCAGCTCGACGCCGATTGCCGTCTCAGTGCCGGCCACATTTGGTGCCAGACTTTGCGCATGCAGACGCCCAGCGGAAGCGTCGCCGGAGCTGGTGACGTCGATCTGCCGAAGCTAACCCTGGATTGGAGCCTGTCCGTGGCGAACCGCATCGGCCCGTTGAAGGCTTCGGACCTGACCGAGGAGGACTCGCCAAAGGTCTCGATTCGTGGATCATTGTCGCAACCGATGATCCGAAGAGCGGACCGCCCGACGCTTGGCGAGGACAACTTGCAGACGAGCCCCATCGTAACGCAGGCCTTGCCCCACTGAGCCTTTGCGGGAAACGTTTCGGCCGAACACCAATCATGATCAGCCCCACGCCAGCTAACCGCCGCTCTGGCGGCATTCCCGCAGCCCGGAGCCGGCTCCGTCGGGCTTGCGGGCTCACGCTTGCTGCCGGTCTCATCCTGGTCCCGCTGAGCGCCGAGGCTGAGGACCCCTCGAGCTCCTCCGAGCCGAGCGGGGTCACGCTCGGTATTGCCACCCGGGGCGGCGCCTACGGCCAGTCCCAGGAAATCGCTTACTTCGAGCCGTTCACGCAGAAGACCGGCGTCAAGATCAAGATAGAGACCTATGACGGCACGCTTGCCGCGATCAAAGAGAAGATCGGCGGAAGCTCCTCGCCGTTCGATATCGTGGACCTCGCCCCGGGCGCGCTCGACGCGCTCTGCCGCGATGGTCTGCTCGAGACAATAGAAAGCTCAATACTCGGCTCTGGTCCCGGCGGACAAAGCGCGGAGGATGACTTTATTGCCGGCGGTCTCACCTCATGCGGGGTGGCAAGCGTGGCCTGGTCGACGGCGGTCGCCTTCGGCCGCCAGGCTTACCCCAAAGCAAAGCCAACCAAGATAGCCGACCTCCTCGACACCCAGCGCTTTCCTGGCAAGAGGGCGCTGCCCAATGGCCCGCGTTACACGCTCGAGCTCGCATTGCTCGCCGATGGCATGGAACCCGGTGACATTTATCGCGAGCTTGGAACGCCAGCGGGCGTCGACCGTGCCTTCGCTGCACTCGACAAGATCAAAGCCGACATTTTGTGGTGGGACAAAGCGCAGGACGCCATTGCGTGGCTGACAGAGAAGAAGGCAGCGATGGCGGCCGGCTATAGCGGCCGCATCTTCCGCGCCGCCGTCAGCGCCCGCGAGGGGGTAGACGTGATCTGGGACGGCCAGATCTACGACCTCGATCTTTGGGCGATACCAAAAGGGGCTGCGAACAAGGACGAGGCTAGGCGCTTCATCGCCTTCGCCACGGAGCCGGCCCGGATGGCGGCCCAAGCGGAGCTCATCGCCTATGGCCCCATGCGCAAGTCGGCGATCACGCTCGTCGGCAAGCATCCCAACATCGACATCGAGATGAAGAGCTACTTGCCGACCGCGCCCGACAATTTCCGGAAGGCGCTCAAGTTCGACGAGGTCTGGTGGGCTGGGCATGGCGACGAGCTTGGCAAGCGCTTCCAGGCTTGGCGCGAGCAAGCATCAACTGCCGAGGGCGGCCAAACGAGCTCCGTTCCAGTACAACCCCAATAGCGCGCGCGAAGGCATGAGGCTTGCGGGCAGGATGCTCGCTCGGCTTGAGGCACGCCTCGATGAGAGGCGCGCCCCAATCAGGTTCCCCTAGCGGAAAATGCGGGATTGGCCCGGCAATCCGCGTGCGGCGATCCTGCAACGACATCGACAAGAAAACGCGGGGAGGGGCGAACTCTTGTTTGCTTTGGGTGACTGCTTGAGTCATCCTGTTCGTCGGAGAGATCTCGCCCAGGACACGCTCGGGCAGCTCTCTGGCACAGATCGCACGACGCAAGTGGGCGCACCGCCTCGCGAAACCGGATGTGTCCGGTCGAGCCTTGGGCGAACCCCACGCCGATGAGGCCAAGCACTGCCGGGGCGGGGCCGGCAGTGCACTTCGTCTAGCAGCTAGAAGGCGCGGAGACGCCGAGCGACAGGTAGCTGCTCGTCTTCGAGATAGTTTCCGGTGAAGCCGCGGGAGAGCGTCACCTCGATCCCGCAGGGATCAGCCTGACGAAACCTCCGCCCAGGCCCCGCGTCATATTCCTCATTGCCGAGCGCGCCGCCTTCGAGAAATCCGATGCGGTAGCCGATGCGCGCGAGACTCCAATACTCGGGCATCGGCATGCTGCCCAGCATCGCCACTCGCGCCCCTTGCCTAACTTCGCGTAGCGCAGCATTGCGAGATCGCGCTTTGTGGGCCGCGAACCTCCTCTTGGCGCCGTCCCACGGGTAATGTGGAACATGCGAAAATTGCACCTATTGACGTGAGAAGCATTCATTTCCTGCATATTGCAGACTTCGCTTAGTCTCCTCGCAACGCCGACTTCAACGGTTTGCTCCCAGGAGGCAGAACTATGCGCATTCGTAACCTCGTTCCCGCCCTTGCCCTGGTCGGATGTGCTGCCTTGCGGCCGGCCTTTGCCCAGGCCGGCGAGTTCTACGTCGGCGAACCCATTGTGCAGGACAATCTCCAGATCGTTCCCAACTACCTGACCGGGATCAAAATGGATCGGATGCCGAAGGGAATGGACATGAGCGCCGATGCCATTCATCTCGAAGCTGATGTCCACGCCACCAAGGACGAGAAGCACGGCTTCTCCGAGGATGCGTGGATTCCCTATCTGACCATCCACTTCACGATCACCAAGCAGGGCAGCAAGTTCAAGAAGACCGGCACGCTCGCGCCGATGACGGCGGGCGACGGGCCGCACTACGCGAACAACGTCCGCATGGCTGGTCCCGGCACCTATGACCTCACCTACGAGATCCTACCGCCCCCTTCGAACGGCTTCATCCGCCATATCGACAAGGCTACTGGCGTGCCCGAGTGGTGGAAGCCGATCACCGCGCACTGGACCTTCACGTATCCGAGCAAGGAGAAGGGCTGATGGCGTGTTGCATGGCAAGCGCGCGCGTCGCTGTTGGCCTCCTTGTGATCGCCGGCGCATGTTTGTTCAGCGCTTCGTGGGTCCATGCCCAGACCGCGATCGACGTGACGATCAAGGACCATCGCTTCTCACCCTCCGAGATCCATGTTCCGGCAGGAAAGCCAGCGATCCTAAATCTCAAGAATAAAGATACGACGGCGGAGGAATTCGATTCCACCGCGCTCAAGATCGAGAAGGTGATCGCCGGCGGCAAGGAAGGCACCGTGCGGCTAAGGCCGCTCGATCCGGGCCGCTATCCCTTCATGGGCGAATACCACTCAGACACCGCGCAAGGCGTCGTTATCGCCGAATGAGGTGCGGATGTTTGCAACGCTCCTGATTGTTTTTCGGGAAGTCATCGAAGCCGGGCTCATCGTCGGCATCGTGCTTGCTGCGACCAAAGGCGTCCCGCGCCGCGGCCTCTGGGTGAGCTACGGCGTGGCCGGGGGTCTTGCGGGAGCCTGCCTCGTTGCGGTCTTCGCGAGCGAGCTGGCAGCCTTGTTCGAAGGCGCGGGTCAGGAGCTTTTCAACGCGAGCATCCTTCTTATCGCCGTGGCGATGCTGACCTGGCACAACGTCTGGATGGCAAGTCATAGCCGCGTGGTTGCCCAGGAAATGCGGGAGGTCGGCGCGGCGGTTGCCTCGGGTCAAAGGCCGGTTGCTGCGTTGGCGATCGTATGCGGCGTGGCCGTGCTCCGGGAGGGGTCGAAGGTCGTCCTGTTCCTCTACGGCATCGCAGCGTCGGGAGGGTCCTCGGCGCTCGGCATGATGGCCGGGGGAGTGCTGGGGCTGCTTGCCAGCGCCGGCGTGTCGACGCTCATGTATCTCGGCCTTTTGACCATTCCCGCGCGATATCTCTTTTCCGTCACCTCCGGCCTCATCACGCTGCTCGCCGCCGCGCTCGCGGCGCAAGCGGTCGCCTTCCTGCAGCAGGCCGGATATGTCGAGCTGCTCACCCCCACTGTTTGGGACACTTCCTGGCTGCTCTCGGATGATAGTGTGCTGGGGCGGTTGTTGCATACACTGATCGGTTACACGGATCGGCCGAGTGGTACGCAGCTTGTTGTTTATCTGCTGACAGTCGCCGTCGTCGTGGGGCTTATGCGGTTCCAACGACCACTCAGTCCCGCGACGAAGCAATCTTCTCCCGATCCAGTTCCAGTTCTTCATGGGGATTGAACGAGGTGTAAAGGCCTGCTTCGAGGGAAGTAGATGGGTGAGCCGTTGAGTGTCACGCGGTCGTGACGCCGGGTAGAGTGGCGCCGCGCGTCTGCTCTTGGCATGTATCACCCCCGACTTCGGCTTCTGACCCAAAGCGGGCATCGCGGCGAAATCAGTCGAGAGCTGCTTCTGCTACCTTCGACAGCTCCACGATTTGTATCAAACCGCGTTTTGCACGGTTGGTAATCTTGATGTCGCCACCTGCACGTTGGACGATCTCGCGCGCGATCGTGAGTCCAAGGCCCGCACCGGGAACGTTCTGGCGCCGGCCGGGATCAACACGGAAGAATGGTTCGAACACCTGCCCAAGAAGAGCTGGCGGAATTCCGGGCCCCTCATCTTCAATAATGACTTGCGCCGTCGAATGGGCCGTTCCATCGACTCTGACGCGCGCGCGCCGCCCATGAGTCGCGGCGTTGATTATGAGATTGCGCAGTGCACGACTTAGAGCCAGCCGGCTGGCACGTATGGTGACCCGTTCTGCTTGAGTGATTGCCACATCCAACTTCTGATCCTTTAGTTCGGCCGCAATGTCAGCAACCAGCTCGTCGAGCCGTATCGTCTCTGGTGAAGCTTTGCCGGATTCCTCTCGTACGAGGAGAATTGCGCTGTCGGCAATCCGCTCCAACTCGTCGAGATCGCTAAGCCACAAGGCGCGTTCCTCGTCGTCCTCGACGAATTCAGCCCGCAAGCGCATTCGTGTGATCGGTGTGCGGAGATCGTGACCGGCGGCAGCGACGAGCCGCATTCGGCTCTCGATGGCCTTTCTCAGCCGGGAAGACAGGGAATTCAGAGCCCTCGCGGTCGCCCGCACCTCGGCGGGGCCACGCTCCGGCAAGAGCGGGAGAATCGCATCAGGTCCCACGGACTCCACGGCGCTCTCCAGCAGGACGAGCGGCTGGACCATGCGATGGGCGGCGAACACCGCGATGGCCGTCGCCCCGACGGTGATCAGCGCGAGCCATTTGAAGAGCACGGGCCACGGGGTGCCTTGTCGCGGCATATCCGAAATCGGCATGAGCAGCCACCCCTGCGACCCCAATGGGATCGAGACCACGAGCGGCGCATTCCGCCCGTCCCGCGAAACAGTGACTGGAAGGTCTAGTCCGCGCGCGGTCAACGCGGAGCGAAGCCGTTGTGTGGCGTTTTCATGCACATGACCTGTGGCGGGCTGCGGCACAAGCGATATGGCACTTGTGTCGTGCTTTGCCATGCGTGCGAGCATCTCGACCTGCTCTGCGACCGGCTCCGTCGTCCGCTGGGGCGGGGGCGGTCCGAGCAGGGAGAGCATGACGCCCGTCAGGAGCCCTACGACCGATACGATCGCAACGACCAAAAGCACAGCGATTTTGACACGCAGCGTGTTCACGTTCCCGCATCCTGAACGTCGACCTTGACGGCCAGCTGGTAGCCACCGTTGCGCACTGTCTTGAACAGCTTCGACGCACCACCGTCCCCGAATTTGCGGCGGAGCCGGCTGACGAGAACGTCGATGGATCGATCGAAAGCGTCGCCGTTGTGACCGCGCGTCAAATCGAGCAGCTGATCGCGCGACAACACGCGCCCGGGCCGGTCGAGAAAGGTCTTTAGAAGATCAAACTCGGCGCCGGTCAACACGATGTCGGCACCGTGGGGATCGATCACACGCCTAGTCTGCGGATCAGCCGTGAAGCACTCGAAGCGGTAGATCTTCTGATCGCTCGCCACAGGCACGATTTCGCCGCGCCGCCGAAGCACAGCCCTCACGCGCGCAATGAGCTCCCGCGGGTTGAAAGGCTTTCCGAGATAGTCGTCAGCCCCGATCTCGAGACCAATGATGCGGTCCACATCCTCCTTGAGCGCCGTCAGCAGGATGATCGGCACGGTAGACCGCTGCGCCCGCAGATCCCGGCACAGAAGTAGCCCGGAGCCATCCGGAAGCATCACATCGAGAACGATCAGGTCGATGTGGTTGGTCGCCAGCTGCTCGCGAAGCTCGTGGCAACTGGCGGCAAGCAGCACGCGAAACCCCTGGCTTTCGATGTAGCGTGCCAGGAGCTTCCGAATTTCCGGATCGTCATCAACGACTAGTATCTGTGGGGTCGAACTCATCGGAGCCTTGCAGAAAGTACGGATGCCTTCGCTTCCCATCTAGCGCCGCAAGCCCCCCTTCAACTAGATCAATTTTGTGACGAAATCCGACATTTCCGGCCGATGGCAATCTTTGGACACAAGTCTCTCGCGTCGGAAATATTCGGACACGCCAAGACCAACACGCGCAACGCGAGGGGCCTTAGCTTGCGACGCTGTCAACCGTTGAGGTCAACATGAACCACTCCCGAAAATTTGCGGTTGTCGCCGCGATCGCGAGCGTGATCGCGGTCGTAATCGTGCCTCTACTGACACCTGCTTGGGGTCACCTTCCGCTTGACGGTGCGATGCCCGGAGCGGCTTTGGCAATGACGGAGCTACCCGAGGACGCAGCAAAGCGCGGGGATCGCCTGGTCGCCGAAGCCACGCCGCTCTCACATTGTGAACACATGTCGAGGTGTGATGATGGTCCGTCCCTAGGGGCCGAACCCCAGCGACCTGAGAGGCCGCCACCCCATGCCTTCGTCCAGGCCATCTCGCAGAGAAGCTGAGCACGATCGAGACCGAGATCGGCATCCGCGCCAATCAGCTCGATGCGTGGCGTGATTTCACCGACGCGTTGCTTGGGGTGATAGCACCTCCGCCGCCGCCACCGGCTGCAACCGCTTCAGGCACGCCTCCGGGGGCGCGCCAGAGCGAACCCTTCGAGCACACGCGGCGCCTTGCCACGAACGCCGTCGCACGCGGACATCATGCGGAAGAGCTCCTCAAGGCGATTCAGGCATTGAGCGACAAACTTACGCCCGAGCAATTGACCAAGGTTGCGGACCTCGAAGCCCGGTTGGAGGCCCGCAATCAGGGGCCTAGGCCACCATTCGGCCCGCGCTACGGCTTTGGTTCTCGCCCTGACGCAGGACCGCGCGGTCCGATCGAGGATTTTAGGCCGCCAGTGCATTAACAGAAGGAGCGGCGTTAGCCCACCGCCCAAGCGCCAGTGAGGAACTCTCCTAGTATGATTGGGGTGTTTCGATCGCCTCTGTCCGGGAGGCACGCGCGCCGATAGCTGGCGCGGTGATTGTATCGACATTGCATGCTGACCCGGGCTTTATAGGAAGATCCGGCGGAGGGTCGATAACGATCTTGGCGCTCTCCATGGTCAGCCGTTCCTCGCAGGCCGCGAGCTCTGGCCCCGTGCCAGACACATAGAGATCGACGTGCGGTTTGTTTTGCAACCAGTCCTCGGAGCACTCGACGCACGTGTCTTCCATGACGTAGTAGCGTTCCAGTGCGGGGACATAGACCTTGGTCCCGGGGCCCAGGAAGCCTGCGTCTGCCGCTAGCGTCCCCGGCCGCTCATAGGTGCCGAGATCCTCGTTGGCGGAGTTGTGGACGGCGGCGTTTGAAATGACGTCGGTCCCGAGGTGCACGGGGTCGCCATCATCATTGTCGTCGAATCCGTAAAACGTCACATGGCTCGAGACTGCTTTTTGCGCGCGCGCCTCGCTCGTGGGAACGCAAAACGTCGCCAATGTCGCTAAGACCGCGAAGGCAGACCAACTCGTCTTCTTCATGCTGGCCCTCATCGAAGTTCTGAGCGAGAGGTGCCAGCCAAATGCGGTCTGCTTTAGATGGAATTGTGACGCTAAGCCACTGATTGACATTCGAAAACGGCAAATTTGTAACGGCTTGTTTCGGACGCCCCTTCGGCAACGAATTGCAAAAATCTGATCTGTCTTTGCGCCATGTTTGCGGTGGCAATCATCGGGCTTACGGACGGCCAAGACGACCATGAATCAGGGCCTATCGTGAACCTCGCCTATGAGATCAAAGATGAGATCGGGGCTATCTCGGAAGAGGTGTGCTCACCATCGCCAGAGCTTGATAAGGTTCGCAAGCGGATCAATGCGCGATGGGGCTTTCAGGACGGTGGGACTGGTTTGGACGACGGACATGAATCGGCTTCTGCTGTCATTGTGGTTTGCCGAATCGAGTGCAACTTTTGCTAGTAACACGGCGATCGAGCGCGCAAAACTTGTAAAGCTGTTTCCCAAGGCCCATATGTCTAACACTGGCCGCCGTACCTAGGCTGACGGTAAAGACGGTGTCGACCGCTAACCCCCTCGAAGCCTAATCGTTCGATGTATATGAGCAGACCACTACGACCGTCTTAATAACAAATAAATCAGGAGAAACCCCAATGAAGACTCTCATTTCCACCATCGTTGCTCTCGGTCTTGCGGTTGTTTTCACGGCCCCGGCGTTTGCCGCGGACAAAGCTCCGAAGACGCAAGTGGCCTGTGAAAAGGTTCACATGAAGTGGGATGCCACTTCCAAGACCTGCAGCAAAGGGTCCATGTAACCCGCTTATACGGGGGCGGCGGGTCTTTTGGCCCGCCGCCATTCCTAGTCCCGGCTTACGTGGCCGGGGCTTGTTTAGGGATCCGAACCGAGGCAAATCCCATAGAGGACGGCCTCGTTGGGCGTGTTGGGGGCATAATAGTCGCACCTTGCTCCTCGCCCACGTGATGCCAGCCGATTCCTCACCATCCTCACTACCCATCGATCTGCTTGCCAATGATGGCGATAGCCCTCTGATAGACGCTGGCAGCGTTCCAACCCTGAATCGCTGAAAAGTTGGGCTGGCCTGGCTGATAGCCCGCGCCTCGAACCCAGCCGTGGCCCTTCAGAAAGTTCGCGGTGGAGGCGAGCGCATCGGCCTTGGTATTGAGATTCACGATGCCATTGCCGTCACCGTCAACGCCGTAGAGCAGGATGCTCTTGGGCAGAAACTGTGTCTGTCCGACCTCGCCATGCATTGCGCCGCGGGACGAGGCGTTGAGAACGCCGCGATCGACCAGCTGCAGCGCCGCATAGAGGTGCTCGGTGAAGTATTCGGGTCTGCGACAGTCATATGCGAGGGTGGCGACTGCCGAAAGCGTGTTCTGATTGCCCATAAAAGCGCCAAATCCTGTCTCCATCCCCCAGATGGCGATTAGGGGTCCGGCAGGCACACCAAAGCGCTTCTCGATGGAGGCAAAGAGCGCGGCATTGGCGGCCTTCAGCGATTTGCCTTTCGCCGCAATTGCGGCGGCACCACGCTTTGCCATGAAGGCGTCAAGCGACAGTTTGAAGCTCTTCTGGCCGCGATCAGCCGCGATGGTCCCCGAGGAATAGCTCGTGGCCATCAACGCCGAAATTGCCTTCGGGCCCGTGCCGTGGGCTTCGCTGGCGAAAGCCCTTTTCCAAGCCTCGAACCCCGCGCTAGTGTTGCCGCATGGAGCCGCCTCTACCGAGCTGGCCATCATTTGTAGCATTGCGGCAACCAGCGCTGCCCCGCCCAATCGCTTCTTCACCATCGGGATCTCCCGCGTTTCGAGTACCGCGCCACAAGCAGCGCGGAACCGCCATCAAATGAATTTTCCTTCCTCGGTGACCGCTATCGGCTCAGCGTGACTTAACTCCTTCGTTGATCCATGCTCCGCCTACTTCGTCAACGTGTTGAACGGCATCCCGGGACGAGCCAATTCGTCGCCCGTCAAATGATGCAATGCTGATGCCCTGCGAAGCCAGATACGCAGATTATGTCTGCCGCTATAGTGGACCCGTGAATTGGGTTCGTAGGTGCGCTCAAGGGCTGGTTTCCCATACTTCCGCTCCTACGCATCGAAGCAGGCCTATTTCGACAAATCGTGGCAGCTCAATGACATCGAAAACCTATCATCTAGCGAGATGATGGTGGCGCGGGGCATTCCACGCGCACCAACTCGGGCATCCTCCCGCGACGCACCGCTTTGCGGTCCGCAGGAGCGCAAGCTCTCCTAGTTCGTGCTCTTAGGACTGTTTTCGTGGCCAACTCGCGGGGCCCCGAAACGCTCTCCGATCTGGCCGCCGAAACCGGCGCGACCGCCGTCTCGGTCCCAGAAGCCGTTCGCGGCGTGGACCTCATCATGGTCACCGGTCCTCAGAAGAATATCCCGAGCCTGCCGGCCGGTTTGTTCGCCGATACGCCGGACCGCGTGGTGGTCGTCGATACCGGCAACTACTACCCGCGCCAACGCGACGGGCGCATTGAAGCGATCGAGGCGGGCCTACCGGAGAGCCAGTGGGTAAACTGGGCCGGCCGGTGGTCAAGGCGTTCAACAACATCTACGCGCGACACCTCCTGGAACTGGGCCGACCTAAGGGCACGACCGGGCGCATCGCCCTGCCTGTTTCGGGCGACGACGAGGCAGCCAAGGCCATCGTCCTGGAGCTCGTCGATGAACTGGGCTTTGACGGCGTCGATGCCGGAGGGCTGGACGAGTCCTAGCGGCAACAGCCCGGCACGCCAGTCTATGCCAAGGACTTCGACGCCGAGGGTGTGCGGCGTGCTCTGTCCGAGGCCAACAAAGACCGCACTCCGGAATGGCGCGGCGCCGCGAACAGCCCCGGTAGCTTCACCGCGCCCGCTTGAGGCGCCGTGCTGACGGTCAGGCGGGTCGTGGACGGAGCGTGGCCCGTGCCGCCGGTCGTCAAGCAATGACTGGATGACTGGGACGCTCGCTTGCCATCGCTAGCGACCTATTTAGAGTCTGCTATTGGCACGCAACAGACCAATCCTATGGAGCGCTGTGAGGTCGGCAACTGACCCAAAGGGGACATTCAGACTGTCAGCCCAGGTCTTCTCTTTAGGCTTAGTTTCAGTGCTGCCTAGAAGCGCCGACGAGACCGAGGTTCTGCGCGCGCCAAATCGCCTGGGCGCGTCGCTCGACGCCGAGCTTGGCGAAAATGTGCTTCACGTTGGACTTGACGGTTTCTGGCATGATGCCCAGCGAGCGTGCGATTTCCTTGTTAGATCGCCCTTGCCGATCAGCTCGAGGATGTTACGCTTCTCGTGCGCTCAAAGAATCGATTGGCACTGGCCTTTCTGTGGACACTGCTCACGGCGGCGCTTTCGTTGATCGTCGGCGTCCTGCTGCTCTGGCATCCGGCCGAAGGCGCCGTCTCGCTTACCCTGGTGCTTACCGCCTTCTTCATCGTAGAAGGCATCTTCCGGATTGCGGCATCCATCAGCTATCGCGACGCGTTCCCCAGTTCGTGGGGATGGATGTTGGCAAGCGGCATCGCCGACCTGATCCTGGCGCTGGGGCTGATCGCCGGCGTCAACCTGATCACGTCAGGCTGGGCCGTTATCATGGTGGCGCTTGTAAAGCGAAGCGCGGTCAAAACGCTGGTGAGCGGCAGCCGTTGACGGCCGCCCAAGCTTTAGAACGCGGCGGATGATGCCAAACGCATCATCCGCCCTTGGAGCGTAGGGCCGGCCCACACTCATGTCCAACTCTCCATCAAGCGCCGGCGACGAGCGAGCGACCACCCCAGTGGTCATCTCGCCGCAATCCTCGCCGAAGGCGAGTTTCTGGCTCAGAGAATTACCTTACGCAGCGTTGTTCGTTCTTGCGATTTTCGGGATCGCCTACAACAGCTATTCGAAGCAATCGATCGTGGGCTATTGGGAGCTTCTTGCGCTGGTGATCTGCGTGGTGTGCATCGGCTCCGGATGGCCGCACGCTCATGACAAGAAGGCGCGACTGCGCTTGGTCTGGACGCAGGCGCTGCATTGGCTCGCGTTCCTGGTCGCGATGAATCTGGTGTTGCTGCCCAACGTTCAACGAATGATGGACGCCGAGGCCACCAGCCTTGCCATTCTCACGCTGCTGGCGCTAGGCACCTTTACGGCGGGTGTCCATATCCTTGCCTGGCAAATCTGTCTGGTCGGAGTCGTCATGGCGGTGGGGGTTCCAGCGAGCGCCTGGATGGAGCGGTCGGCCCTATTATTAGGGTTGTGCGCGTTCGCTTTGCTCGGGATTGGCCTGGCATCCTGGCTGCATATACGCCGACGCGGCGCTCGCCAGACGGAGCAGTAGCTCGCGCGGCCTGTGCCGGGTGCCCGCACACGCGAGTAGACGCATCGGACTGAGGTCGGCTGGAGACCCGAGGATTTACGCTTTTGGCACTTTGCGGACCAAAACCCGGCAGGAAGGGAAGCCTGCTGCCGGGTTCAATGCAGACATTGAACTCTATGCCGTGCTCAGATCGTAAGGGGCGGAGTCAATTCTCGCTGGTTGCAGGCCCCCGCAACGACCCTTACCAAACAAACCATCTTCTCATTCCCAACTGATGTCCGGTCCACAACATCAGAAGCAGTCATCCCGCTGTTGTGGCAATCCCTAAAAGGACGATTTTGGTGGCGGAGCGTGCGGCTTATGAAACAGGGAGTTTCACCTTGTCCGAAAACAAACAGCCGAACAGTGCTCGTCCTACGCTCAATGCGAGCCTCCCCGCGCTTAGCCTATCGGCGTTGGGAGTGGTCTTCGGCGACATTGGGACGAGCCCACTCTATACGCTCAAGACAGTGTTCGCACTCACCGGCGAGAAGCCTGATCCGATCGTCACACTCGGCGTTCTGTCGCTCGTGATTTGGACTTTAATCCTAATTACGACAGTCAAGTATGTGTCTTTCGCGATGCGCTTCGACAACGATGGTGAGGGTGGCATTCTCGCACTGATGGCGCTTCTTGGCGTCAAACGCGAGCAACGTCCGATTATCGTCGCAGTCGGCTTGTTCGGCGCGGCACTGATCTACGGCGACGGTGCAATTACGCCGGCGATTTCAGTTCTGTCTGCGCTTGAAGGATTGAATATCGCAACACCAACATTTCAGGCTTACGTCCTTCCCACAGCTGTCGTCATCCTAATCGCGTTGTTCGCTATACAGCCGCAGGGCACCGGCCGCATCGGCCGGGCATTTGGGCCTTTCATGGCGCTCTGGTTCCTAACGCTGGCTGCGCTCGGCATCTGGGGGATTTTGCAGCACCCGTCTGTGCTGGTTGCAATCGATCCCCGTCATGCCTTGCGCTACCTGTTCTCAGGCGATATGGGCAGCTTTCTTGTCTTGGGCGGCGTGTTCCTATGCGTCACGGGAGCGGAAGCCCTCTACGCCGATATGGGACACTTCGGTGCTCGGCCAATCCGGCTGGCGTGGTACGCGCTTGTATTCCCAAGCCTGGTCCTCAACTACGCTGGCCAGTCCGCACTCGTGCTCGAAGGGGCCCCTACAGCGGACAACATTTTCTACCAGCTGTGCCCCTTGCCACTCCTCGTTCCGCTCGTCGTACTGGCGACGGTCGCCACCATCATCGCAAGCCAGTCAATAATTACTGGGGCCTTCTCAATGACTCGGCAGGCGATTCAACTTGGCTGGCTGCCGCCAATGCAAATAACCCAGACCTCCGCAGAAGGCTATGGTCAGATCTATGTGGGCGTCGTCAACTGGTTGCTGATGATCGCCACAGTCGGTCTCACCGTTGGGTTTGGGAAGTCTGACAATCTGGCCGCAGCATATGGTATCGCGGTTTCGGCAACCATGCTGATAACTTCAACTCTTCTGTTCCTCGCCATGCGCGACATCTGGCACTGGAGTGTGCTTGCTTCAGCTGCAGTCGCTGGCGGGTTTTTTATAGTCGATGCAGCCTTCTTCATCGCCAATCTCACCAAGATCGCCGAGGGTGGATACGTGCCACTCATGCTTGCGGCCTGCGTCTACCTCACCATGGTGGTGTGGCACGTCGGCGTGGCAGCCGTCGTCGAACGCCTCCGTGAAGCGGTCATGCCGATTGGCAAATTCATGAAGATGATCGAAAAAGATCAAATTCCGCGTGTACCCGGCACCGCCGTTTTCCTGACGCGGACGCGACGGGATGTACCGCCAGTAATGGTCTGGCATCTAAGACACAATCGAGCGCTGCACCAATACCTCTTCGTTCTCACCGTCAACACGCAGTCGGTGCCTAGGATCAAGGAGGCCGACCGGCTTACGTTCGACGAGATTGCCCCAAACTTCTGGCGCGCCTCCGCACGGTACGGCTTCATGGAACGACCGAATATCCCAGCATTGCTGGAAAAGGCTCACATTCGCGGCTGTAACATCGACCTCGATGACATCACCTATTATGTGGGTCATGAGACCGTCATCTCCCGGGGCGACGGGAAGGGACAGCCACGCTGGCTTGAGACGCTATTCGCTTTTATGCAACGCAACTCTTCTCACTTGACCGACTACTTCCGGCTCCCGTCTGACGCAGTGGTCGAGATTGGCCGCCAGATTGCGATTTGACGGCCGGCGCCGATCAGAAGTGCGGCGACATAGAGCCACACTTGCTTGGCGCCCTGCGCCTCGACATTGTTGTTGGAAGTGTGGTGGGGAATGTGACAGTGGATGAGCCACTTACGCGGCTTCCGTGTCGACGCTCCCCAGACATCCCATGGGCCCTGTTCGTGGATGGGCATTGCGTTTACGTCAGTGCCGAGGCGCGCCGCTGCGGTGGCGAAGAGTCGGTGAGCGGAATGCGCTGGTCAGTGGAATTCCGCTCGTAAACGGCCGTGACACCGCGTGTCATCCTGTCCAAACTTTAACTTGCTCGTCGCCGTGCAGGAGCCTGTACTTTCCGGCATCGCCAACTCCTTTTGGAGGGAGCCATGTGGAAAGCAGTGCTTGCCGGGACGACAGCAGCGGTGATTGCCGGTTCGAGCCTGGTGCTTGCCCAACAGATGCCTGATCGTGACGGCGGTCCGCGCTGGCGTCCGTCGGCCGAGGATGTGAGCGCGTTCACCGACGCGCGCATCGCCGCGATCAAGGCCGGAGTCAAGCTCACACCCGAGCAGGAGAAGAACTGGCCTGCCTTCGAGACCGCGATCCGCGACATGAGCAAGGCCCGCGCCGACCGCATGGCCGCGCGCGGCAACGAGCAGCCACCGGCCGACATGGTCGAGGGTCTGCGCCGGCGCGCCGACGCCCTTGGCACGGCGGCGGCAGGTCTCAAGAAACTCGCCGACGCCGAGGAGCCGCTTTACAAGAGCCTCGACGACGCGCAGAGGCATCGCTTCCAGATCCTGGCGCGGGCGCTGCGGCCTATGCGCTTCGCCGGCTGGCAGGGGCGCGGCTGGTTCGGCCATGACGGCGATCAGGACCGCGGGTCCGGCGACCGGTGCGATCGCTCGGAGCATGGGGGCCGCAACACCAATCTGTAACCCCGCAATCCGCAATGTGGCGACGCGCCTCGACTTCCCTGAGCGCAGCAGCCCTGGGACAACGGGCTGTAAGCTATTGATGTCGCCTGGGCTGTTTTTTCTGTCCCAAACCTGCCTAGTGCTTTGATTCACAATGCTTTTGGCAGCCCCCTACGGGCGCCACCCTCAGAATCGGCTATTGATATTGCGGGCCTTTTTGCCGATTTTTGTCCCATGCTCGGTGATGGGACAGTTGCCGCAGGGTTTTCCTCTCTCGCGCGTTCTTAGCTTTGGGAGAACGGCGAATGGATCAGGCTGTGGCGGATTTTCCTCGCAATTTCTGGGCAGAGAGTGGGACCGCAGCATTTTGCGCTGTGCGGGATCGGTGCTCAACCACGGTTGCAAGCCCATGCGTGGTCGTTCTTCTTGCGCCAATTACTGAGGGCGGGGGTCCGGTTTCATGGAAGAAACGACCGATCAGGACCTCATGGCCCGCATTGCCACCGGGGACGAGCGGGCCTTCCGGCTTCTTTCCGAACGTTACGTCGCCCGGGCACTCAGGCTCGCGCAACGCATCGTCCACAACCACGCTTTGGCCGAGGAGATTGTCCAAGAGGCCTTGTTGCGACTCTGGATCAATTCCCCGCATTGGCGTCCAGCCGCGCCGTTCCGCGCCTGGTTCTATCGGATCGTCGTCAATCTTAGCCTCAACCAGAAGCGGGGCAAGGTCTTGGCACCCCTGGAAGCGGCCGGCGATCCTGCCGACCCTGGCCCAGATGCGATGGCGCAAATCGAGGCAAAAGAATTGGACCAATCCATCGCTGTCGCTATCGACGCGCTCTCTGAACGGCAACGGGTGGCAATCTTGCTCACCTATCACGAAGGCCTCAGCAACGCCGAAACGGCGGCGGCCCTGGGCACATCTGTATCCGGTGTCGAGACTTTGCTGGTGCGCGCCAAGCGAGCGCTTCGCGCAACGTTGGCAAACCATCAAAGCTGAGAGGATCGACCGATGACTCTCGCCCGATTGCAATGTCTTTTGGATGTGTGGGGTAGCGATCCAAACCGTTGGCCTGCCAAGGAGCGCGCTTACCGGGAACGAATGCTTGCTGATCCGGTCGCCCGGGCGCTGCTCGATGAGGCGCATGCGCTGGATGGAGCGCTTTACCGCTCCGAGAGTGCGGCGCGGGCAAGCGTCGATGACCAGGCGGTCGGCCGCGTCCTTGCTGGGTTGTGCTCGCGGCCGCTGCCAAAGCAGCGACAGCCGTTGTTGAGCGCTTGGTGGTCGGGCGCGACTGCCGATCGCTGGGTCACCTATCCGCGCGTTGCGGCGCTCGCCTGCGGCGCGACTCTTGGCGTTATAGTCGGGCTGTCGAGCTTCGGCCTGCGCATGGCCACGAGCCTCGACCTTGGCCTCGTGCAAACGGCCACGGCCGAGGCCGACCTCAGTGGCAACGTCTTCGATGCCGATTCCGTAACGGGACTACGACCATGACCCTCACGGGCTTTGCGGGAGAAGACCGCTCGATACGCTGGGGATTACTGCTGTCGCTTGCGGTCAATCTGTTCTTTGTCGGAACCGTCGGCGCGCTGGTCGTCCGCTCGTACCTGGCCGTGCCACCTGCAAACACCGAGCGGCCGCGCACCGCCGAAGCGCGCATCGATCGGCTCGCCGCCACGCTGCCTCCCTCGGATGCGGACAAACTGCGCGCCCAGTTTAAGTCGGAGAGCTCAAGCGCCGAGGCCGCGCGCGAAACCTATGATCGCGCGCTGGAACAGGTGAGGACCGCTCTGCACGCCGAGCCATTCGATGGGGATGCGCTCCGCGCCGCCATGGCCAACGCACGTTCGGCACGGCTCGCCCTCGATCAGGTACTGCAGGAGGTCATCGCGACTAGCGCCGCGCAAATGTCGCCCGCAGGGCGCAGCCAGCTCGCCGAATGGACGCCCCCATCCCGTGCGGCGGCGAGCTGCCCCCGATGAGTCTGACAATGCCGCGGACCGGGCAGCGTAACCCTAAAGTCGAAGCTGATGCGAATGAACCATGTTTTGCTCGGCCTACCCATGCTTGCCGCCGTGGTACCGTTCACGGCGTAAGAGCGGCAGCACGGACCCATGCAGGTGGCACCAACGCCCGGGGGGGCCCGGGCGGCAAGGAAGAACGGTTCGAGCTAGCTATCGCGACATCTAATCCGGAACCTATGCCTCGGATGAACGGACTGTTGGTACGACAGTATGAACCAAGAACTCCAACCCCATGAACGCCAACCTGTGCAGAAGGTTGTTCCTGACATCGTGCAGCCGGCGACCAAACGCGCGGCACGTACGCTTAGGTCTCTATTGGCCGATTTTTTGATACTCGTCTTGGCGCTGTCGCTATTGGCAATTCTTTTCTGGAACCAAAAAGAAACCTCTCAGGAGTCGGCCAAGGGTCATCGGAATGCCGGACAGATATCGATCGGTTCCGCAGCGGTCGAGAGGGGGGACATTGGAGTCACCCTAACCGAGCTTGGCACGGTGACTTCACTGGCCACAGTGACGATTAGGACGCAGATCGCCGGCTACCTAATCCATATTGATTTTACGGAAGGCCAGGACGTTAAGAAGAACGATCTACTCGCCGAGATCGACCCCCGACCTTATGAAGCTGCCTTGGCTCTAGCGAAGGGGAATTTGGCACGCGACGAGGCCCTACTCAAAGGCGCGCAGATTGACCTCGCCCGCTATCAGGGACTGGCCAAACAGAACGCTGTCCCGCGCCAGACACTCGAAGACCAGGTGGCACTCGTGGCCCAGGATGAGGGCACCTTGGTGGCGGACCACGCTGCTGTGCAAGCCGCCGAAGTCAACCTAAACTACACCCGCATCATCTCTCCCTTGGATGGCCGCGTTGGCCTACGCTTGGTTGACCAGGGCAATTATGTGACACCCGGCGATACCAACGGCATCGTGGTGATCACACAGATACAACCGATCACGGTGATTTTCACGATCCCGGAGGACAATCTCCCATCGGTCTTAAGCCGGCTGCGCGACGGCGCTACGTTGCCAGTGTCCATATATGACCGTAGCGATACAAACAAGCTCGCCGAAGGCGAGCTGCACGCCGTCGACAGCCAGATTGACCCGACGACTGGGACAATCAAGTTACGCGCTCAATTTGCGAACGAGTCAAAGACCCTTTTTCCAAATCAATTCGTCAATGTCCGACTGCTCGTTGATACGCACAAAGATGTAACGGTTATGCCAACGGCCGCCATCCAGCGCGGCGCGCCAGGCACCTTCGTCTATCTGGTCAATTCAGACAATACCGTATCAGTCCGTCCCGTCGTCCTGGGAGTTACCGATGGCAACCGGGCGGAGGTCCGCTCCGGACTTGCTCCAGGCGATCTCGTCGTCATTGACGGTGCCGACAAGCTGCGTGACGGCACCAAGATTAGCATGGGGACCGAAGCCGATGGCAGCAAGTCCCCAGAGCCCACAAAGTCCTCACAGCCCGACCAATCAAACGGCAAGCAGCGGCATTACAACCACGAGTCAACGCAATGAACCCGTCGCGACCCTTCATCGAGCGGCCGGTGGCGACGACGCTGCTGATGGCAGCGATCATGCTCTCCGGCATACTTGCCTTCCGGTTTCTACCGGTCGCCGCTTTGCCAGAAGTCGATTATCCGACCATCCAGGTGCAGACCTTCTATCCCGGTGCCAGCCCGGACGTGATGACGTCGTCCGTGACGGCGCCGCTGGAAGTCCAATTCGGTCAAATGCCAAGTCTCAATCAGATGAATTCGATGAGTTCCGCGGGCGCATCGGTCATCACGCTTCAGTTCACTCTCAACATCTCGCTTGATGTCGCAGAGCAAGAAGTGCAGGCGGCCATCAACGCTGCCGGCAACTTGCTGCCCGCAGATCTTCCGGCCCCGCCAATATATGCCAAGGTGAATCCGGCCGACGCGCCGATACTGACGCTGGGCCTGACCTCCAAGACCATGCCTTTGCCGGAGGTGCAGGAAGTCGCCTATACGCGCCTTGCGCAAAAGATCTCCCAGCTTCCCGGGGTCGGACTTGTCAGCCTCGCTGGCGGTGAACGACCAGCAGTGCGTGTCCGCGCCGATATTCGCAAGCTCGCCGCCTACGGCCTCAACATTGACGACCTTCGCACCACTCTTAGCAACGCTAACGTCAACACCCCGAAAGGAGGCTTCGACGGTCCCTCGCGCGCTTATACGATTAACGCCAATGATCAGATTAGAAACGCGAAAGATTACCGGTCGCTAGTGATTGCCTACAAGAACGGCTCACCGGTGCTGCTCAGCGATGTTGGCGATGTCATCAACGGAGCCGAGAATGACAAACTCGGTGCCTGGATGAACACGGTGCCAGCCATCATTCTGAACATCCAACGGCAACCAGGGGCCAACGTCATCGCAGTGGTAGACAGAATCAAGGCTGAGCTACCGCAGCTGCAGGCCTCGCTACCTGCTGCAATTGATGTGGCCGTTCTAACTGACCGGACCCGGACCATCCGCGCGTCGGTGCGCGATGTGGAATATGAACTTCTGCTATCCGTGTTTCTCGTCGTAATGGTGATCTTCTTATTTCTGCGTAGCACGCGGGCGACCTTGATTCCGAGCCTCTCGGTGCCGCTGTCATTGGTCGGCACGCTCGGTGTCATGTACCTATGGGGCTTCAGTCTCAACAATCTCACTTTGATGGCGTTGACCATCGCGACCGGCTTTGTTGTCGACGACGCCATCGTGGTGATCGAGAACATCTCCCGCTACCTTGAAGAAGGCGAGACTCCGCTTCAGGCCGCCTTACAAGGTTCGAAGCAAATTGGCTTCACAATCATTTCTCTCACCGTGTCGCTGATCGCTGTCTTGATCCCGCTCCTGTTCATGGGCGACGTGGTCGGGCGGCTATTTAGGGAATTTGCGATCACGCTGTCGGTCACAATTTTGATCTCGGGGGTGGTGGCACTCACGTTGGTACCGATGGCCTGCGCCAAGTTGCTGCGGCCTCCAGCTGACGCTCGCGAGAATGCATTTCAAAGATACAGCCGCGAATGGTTCGATGACCTGATCAATGCATACGGCCGTATGCTCACCTGGGTGCTCAATCGTCAGACGCTCACGCTGTTCGTAGCATTAGCTACGCTCGCGCTAACGGTCCTGCTCTATGTCATGATCCCGAAGGGTTTTTTCCCTCTCCAAGATACCGGTGTCATACAGGCTATCTCAGAAGCACCCCAGTCGATCTCTTACGCCGCCATGGCTGAGCGTCAACAAGCGCTGGCGAAAGTCATTCTCGAAGACCCTGATGTTCAGAGCCTGTCTTCATTCATTGGCGTGGACGGAACCAACACGACACTTAATAGTGGCCGGATTTTAATCAATCTTAAACCGCAGGATCAGCGCGCGTCCGACATTACTGCAGTTATGCGGCGGCTTAAGGAGAGCGCAGCATCTCTTCAGGGCATCACCCTTCATATGCAGCCAGTTCAAGATCTGACGATTGAAGGAACGGTGAGCCGTGGCCAATATCAATTTATTCTGGAAGATGCGAACGGGACTGAGCTGGCCGAGTGGACGCCGCGGCTAATCGACCAACTTAGAAACCTTCCACAACTCGCCGACGTCTCCAGCGACCTGGAGGCTCATGGGCTTTCTGTCTTCGTCGACATCGACCGGGAGCAAGCCGCGCGCTTCGGCATCACACCAGCAACGATCGACAATGCTCTCTACGATTCGTATGGGCAGCGCATCGTCTCCACCATCTTCACCAGTTCCAACCAACACCGCGTGATCCTGGAGGCCGATCCGACTCTTCAAACGTCTCTGCAGTCGCTGTCTTCGATCTACCTGCCGTCATCGGTCGGCAGCACGCCCGTGCCGCTTGATGTGATGGCAAAGATGCACGTGGAAACTGCACCGCTGCTGATCACGCATCTCGGACAATTTCCCTCAAGCACGATATCCTTCAACCTCGCAAAGGGTGCGTCGCTAGGAGAGGCAGTTGCCGCGATCAAACAGGCAGAGGCAGACATTAAACTTCCACCGAGCCTGGTCACCAGTTTCCAAGGCGCAGCGCTGGCCTTCCAGTCTTCATTGTCGAACCAGTTGTTCCTCATTCTGGCGGCGATCGTTACCGTCTATATCGTGTTGGGCGTGCTTTATGAGAGCTACATCCATCCGATCACAATTCTATCGACTTTGCCATCAGCCGGCATTGGTGCACTGCTGGCGCTTATGGTAGCCGGCGAGGATCTAACGGTCGTTGCAATCATTGGCATTATCCTTCTGATCGGCATCGTCAAGAAGAACGCGATCATGATGATCGACTTCGCACTCGATTTGCAACGCAATGAGGGTAGACAACCGCGCGAAGCGATCTATCAAGCGTGCCTGTTGCGCTTTCGGCCGATCCTGATGACCACGATGGCGGCGATACTGGCCGCGTTGCCCCTGATGTTGGGGACAGGTACAGGCTCCGAGCTCAGGCATCCACTTGGCATCTCCATTGTTGGCGGTCTTCTCGTTAGTCAGCTGCTCACCTTGTTTACGACACCGGTGATTTATCTGTGGTTTGACCGACTCGCGACGCGCCTCACTGGACAGCCAATTGACGCCGGTCGGACGAGCGAGATCGGAAACGCGTGATGAACCTCTCGGCCGTCTTTATTCACCGACCGATAGGGACGACCCTTCTGACGGTCGGACTCGCAGCAGCTGGGGCTGTTGCCTTTTTCCAACTTCCTGTCGCCCCACTACCTGAGGTCGACTTTCCGACCATCTCGGTTCAGGCGACATTGCCAGGTGGGAGTCCCGAGGATGTGGCCGTTACTGTCGCCAGTCCTCTTGAGCGACACCTTGGGCAAATCGCCGACGTTACCGAGATGACCTCGTCGAGTTCGGTGGGATCAACACGGATCAATCTGCAGTTTGGCCTCGATCGCGACATCAACGGTGCAGCGCGCGACGTGGAAGCTGCAATCAATGCAGCACGCGCCGACTTGCCAACAAGTCTTAGGACGAACCCTACCTACCGTAAGGTCAACCCGGCTGATTCGCCGATTATGATTTTGACCCTGACTTCAGACACTTTGAGGCGTGGTCAACTGTATGACGCAGCGTCCACGGTGCTGGCGCAAAAGTTGTCACAGGTTGAGGGGATTGGCGAAGTGATCGTCGGCGGCAGCTCCCTCCCAGCTGTGCGGGTCGACCTCATTCCCCAGGCGCTCAACAATTATGGCGTCGGCCTGGAAGACGTGCGCGCGGCGCTTGGCGCTGCCAATGCCCACAGCCCGAAGGGTGGAATCGACGTCGCAGACCAGCGTTACCAAATCTACGCCAACGACCAAGCCAACGACGCGGAGGCCTACAGATCGCTCATTGTCGCCTACCGCAATGGTGCGCCGGTACACCTTTCGGATGTCGGCGAGGTATCCGACGCGATCGAGAATATTCGCAATGCGGGTCTCGCCAACGGTAAGCCAGCCGTCTTGCTGGTGCTGTTCCGTCAACCCAATGCGAATGTCATTGGCATCGTTGATCGGGTAATGGCTCTAATGCCTCAGTTACGAGCTTCGATCTCACCGGCCATCGATCTTGGCGTCGCGTTGGACCGATCGAGGACCATTCGATCGTCGCTGCACGATGTCGAGTGGACGCTGATGATTGCTATTGGGCTCGTGATCCTCGTGGTCTTCGCATTTCTTCGCAACGGTCGCGTCACGCTAATACCGATTGTGGCGGTGCCGGTGTCGCTGATCGGAACGTTCGCGATCATGTACTTATTGGGGTACAGTCTCGACAATATTTCGCTGATGGCTTTAACGGTCGCTACCGGATTTGTTGTCGACGACGCCATCGTCGTACTGGAAAACATCTCACGTCATATAGAGGCCGGTATGCCGCGTATAGATGCGGCCATTCGCGGCGCAAAAGAAGTTGGATTTACCGTGGTCTCGATGAGCATATCCCTCATTGCCGTGTTCATTCCCATTCTTCTAATGGGTGGCATCGTGGGCCGCTTGTTCCGTGAATTCGCGGTGACGATTTCGGTGGCGATTTTGATTTCACTAGTGGTGTCGTTGTCGACCACCCCGATGATGTGCTCGATACTGCTGCGCAGGGATCAGGGACAGCGGCATGGTTGGCTCTATTTGACGAGCGAGCGCTTCTACGAAGGTATGCGTAACGGCTACCGTCGGACGCTGGCTTTTGCGCTCCGGAACCGGCGTTTGATGATCTTGATTCTACTCGCGACCGTGGGTCTTAACTTTTACCTTTACGCTGCTATCCCGAAAGGATTCTTCCCACAGCAGGATACCGGGCGGCTGATGGGCTCAATCCAGGCGGATCAAAGCATTTCATTTCAGCTAATGCAGCAGAAGCTCACTCAGTTCATCTCCATCATCATGAATGACCCTGCTGTGGACACTGTTGTGGGTTTCACGGGTGGGGGCCAGACCAATTCCGGCAATGTGTATATTTCTTTGCGGCCTCTGAGTGAACGTAAGGTCTCGGCGGATCAGGTTATCGATCGCCTGCGCCCGCAGCTCGCTGTCGTGCCAGGAGCGACGCTTTTTCTGCAGGCCGCGCAGGATATTCGTGTCGGGGGGCGCCAAGGCAATGCGGAATACCAGTATACGCTGCAGGGTTCGACGTTTGCAGAGCTCAATGCATGGGGTCCGAAGATCACAGCCGCGCTGCAGGGTGAACCCCAACTGGCTGACGTCAACAGCGATCAACAGAACAAGGGCTTGGAGTCCAACCTAGTCATTGATCGAGACACGGCAGCCCGCTTGGGGCTAACCGTCAGCCAGATCGACAACACGCTCTACGATGCCTTCGGTCAGCGTCAGGTCTCTACCATCTTCGTAGCTCGCAATCAGTACCACGTCATCATGGAGGTAGCGCCAAAGTATTGGCAAAATCCACAAACTCTTAATGACGTTTATGTCAGCACCTCGGGTGGCGCGGTTGGAGGCTCGCAGGCAACCAATGCCGTGACTGGTACCGCCATCGCACAAGGACAGTCAGTAGCTGTCAACATAATTGCGTCGGACGCAGCTCGAAATCTAGCGACGAATTCCATCGGCACCATCGGTCATGCCACCGCGTCGACTGGCTCCGCGGTCAGTACGAGCCGCGAGACGATGATCCCCTTATCTGCTGTCTCACATTTCGGACCGGGTGCCATACCGCTTGCTGTCAATCACCAAGGCCTTTTCGTCGCGAACACAATATCATTCAATCTGGCGCCGGGTGTTTCGCTCGGCACTGCTGTCGACCTCATCGAGGCTACGATGACTCGGCTTGGTGTGCCGGCAACAATCCACGGCACGTTCCAGGGGACCGCGGCGGCATTTCAGGATTCTCTCGCCAATCAGCCTTTTCTAATTTTGGCCGCTCTCGTCACCATCTACATCGTTCTTGGCATTCTGTATGAAAGTTATTTCCATCCGCTGACAATTCTTTCCACGTTGCCTTCTGCGGGCGTGGGCGCGCTGCTGGCGCTCATGGCATTCGGAATGGAATTCAGCATCATGTCGCTTATCGGCGTGATCCTGCTGATCGGCATCGTCAAGAAAAATGCGATCATGATGATTGATTTTGCGCTTGATGCGCAACGCACGCGTGGCCTCTCCGCGTTGGAAGCGATTCACGAAGCCTGCCTACTCCGTTTTAGGCCGATCATGATGACGACCATGGCGGCCATGCTGGGCGCGCTTCCTTTGGCAATCGGCATAGGCGAGGGCAGCGAGCTGCGACGACCCCTCGGCATTGCCATTGTCGGCGGCCTCGTCCTTAGCCAGATGCTGACGCTGTACACGACCCCTGTGATTTATTTGTATATCGACCGATTCCGGCTTTGGTGTCAGCGCCTCCGGAGGCCAGCCATTTTCCGCTCGCAACCGAAACCAATGTCGAACTAGGCGAATAAATCCGTGGAGCAGGGGGATGCGAAGAAACTGTGGGATAGTATGCTCACCAGGCCCGTATTGCCCCCACTCGATTGGGCTTTACTCTAAAATGATGCCGGCATCGGACGACCGGCTGTCGTGCGGGTGTGCGGGGTCTGATAATCCGATCACAACTGCGGCTTGGCTGGGTGATAAATGCTTGGTGTAGCATCGAAGTCCTACGCCTTCGTTTCTGCGCTCAAACGTTGGACTCGCCTGATTCCAGGCCTTTGCACAGTGATGCTGGCTTCTGCACTTTCTGGTTGCATCCTGGGCAGCGAACATCCTGAAATCGGTCTTGTCGTTCCGAAGAGCTATCGGGAGGCGCCGCGCAAACCAGAAGCTGCGGTTCCGGCATTAGATTGGTGGCGCGGTTTCCATTCCAAAGAGCTAACCGGGTTGATAGAGGAGGCTCAAGTCTCTAATCTCGATATCGCGGTGGCTATTGCGCAAATCATCCAAGCCGATGCGCAAGTGGGAATCGCTGGTTCCCCTCTGTTGCCGACGATCATCGGGAACGGAACAGCTGAGCGTATACGCGAGTCGACAGCTGGCATCCGCGGTACCACAAGCAGTATCAGCGGCAGTACCGGGAATTCATCGCGCCCCCCGACGTTCTCCCTATACAACCTTAATCTGACCGCAAGCTACATGGTCGACTTTTGGGGCAAAAACCGCGCGACTCTTTATGCGGCCGAGGAGAGTGCAGCCGTCAGCCGATACAACGAGGAGGTCGTAGCCCTTACGACGATCGTGAGCGTAGCCAACGCCTATTTCCAGGTGTTGGCGGCCCAAGATCAGCTTCGCATCGCGCATCACAACCTGACTGATGCCGAGCGAATTCTCACTGTCGTCCAACATCAATTTTCCGGAGGAACAGCAACACAGCTCGAGGTATCGGAACAGGAAGCGCTGGTGTGGACCCAGCGCGCTTTGATCCCGCCCCTTGAAGTGGTCTTGCGACAGAATATGGATGCGCTCGCCGTGCTGATCGGGCGCCCGCCGGAGAATTTTGAGGTGCGTGGCGGCGGGATGGCGCAAATCACTATCCCACGCGTAACACCCGGTCTGCCATCGGAGTTGCTTTATCAACGGCCTGATATCCGCGAGGTCGAAGCGCAACTTGCTTCCTCCAACTTCAGCGTTGAGTCGGCGCGTGCGGCCTTCTTTCCGCAGATACCGCTGACCGGTCTGACCGGCGTTCAAAGCCAGGACCTTGCGATGCTGTTCGTGCCCAATGCATGGTTCTACACCCTCACAGCAGGTGTGACACAGCCAATCTTCGAAGGCTTTCTCCTGAAAAACCAACTAAAGCTGGAGAGAGGACTACAGCTGCAATCTCTGGAGACCTATCGCAAGGCAGTGTTATCTGCGTTTTCGGACGTAGAGAACGCTCTCATCGCGCTCCAAAAAACGAGCTTGCAGGTGCACGAACAAGCACAGGCAGTAGCCAGCAATCGTCGCGCTTTCAACGTGGCCGAGGTTCAACTGCATGGAGGAACAATTAACCTCACCGCAGTGCTGCTGGTGGAACAAAACCTCTTCACTGCGGAAGCCACGCTGACTCAGGATCAACTGATACAGTTGCAGGCGGCGGTGAGCCTGTTTCAGGCACTAGGTGGCGGATGGGTAATGCCGGAGAAGGCTTTCGAGCGGACGAGCATACCCGCTTTCGTAACAAAAGTATTCTAAGCGCCGACCACGTGCGATCGATCGGTTGCGAGGCCTTGGAAATTAACCTCGACGAGGACCGAACTGCGGGGCGAAGACGCCGATGCCAGATCTTCGGATTTTTGCGTTTCGTTGCCGCAGGGCTTCTGAAACGAACCGTTACAAATTTGCCTTTTTCGACGATTAATCAATGGCCTAGCGTCACAATTCGATCTCAAGCAGACCGCATCTGTCTGGCACCTCCCGCTTCGAACTTCGACAAGGGGCCATATAAGCCTCGGTGGACATGCCCTTTGGTACCGCGACGGTGCAACGGGCCGTCGAAAAATGGCTTGCTTCCGTCGAAGGCTGCCCTCATCGGGTCGACAACTGAACCGCTGGATTGGGCGGAAGGCGGAAGTTCCGGATCAGAACCGGTCACCCGCCGGACAATGCGGCTGCCAGCCTGAGTGGCTGGCTAGCTTGCCAATTGCTATCTCCTCAATGCTAGAATTCATTAGCAACGGAGCCGGCGCAAAGAGCACCGCAATGCAACTGTTCAACCGAAGGGAGGTTTGCCATGAGCGCGTCCAACTGGCGCCTTGAGGGCCAATGGATCAAAAACTGCAATTGTGCATTTGGTTGTCCGTGCGATTTCAATGCGCCGCCGACGCATGGCTCCTGCAAGGGCATGGTCGGGATGAAGATCACCAAAGGGCACTTCGAAGATACGAAACTCGACGATCTGATGTTTGCGGCGACCGTCGACTTTCCGGGGGCCCTCCATGAGGGCAACGGTAAGATGCAACCCATAATTGACGAGCGCGCCACGCTCGAACAGCGCCAGGTGCTGTTCAACATCTTGTCCGGCAAACACTCCGCAGAGGGCACCCTGTTCCACATCTTCAGCCTGATCGTAACCACGATCCATGATCCAGTTTTCGCGCCTTTCGAGTTCTCATTTGACAAGAACGGGCGGATGGCACGGCTCGTCGCCAAAGGCGTGCTTGAGACGAATGTCGAGCCGATCAAGAACCCGGTGTCGGGTTTGCCCCATCGGATCCGGGTGGTGATGCCCGAAGGCTTCGAACACAGAGAGGCCGAGGTTGCCTCCGCGAACATCCACTCGACAGGTGCAATCAAGTTCGACACCAAGGGCACCCATAGCTCGCTTGCGATCGTAGTGCAGACGCCGCAGGGTGTGGCGGCGTGACTGCGTGGTGGCGCTTTGGAACCGGCGAGTGCACTTGAAGGTGTGCTGCGGCGCGACCGCCTCATAGTGGGGGGCGGCGTGGCGGTTGTTGTGGTGCTCGCCTGGGCCTATCTCTTCACCGGCGCCGAGATAGACATGAGCATGGTCGGCATGGCGATGGAGCCAATGCCGTGGACGCTCTCGTATGCGCTTCTCATGGTTGCCATGTGGTGGATCATGATGATTGCCATGATGGTGCCGAGCGCCGCACCGATGGTCCTGCTTTTCACCACGATCAAGCGCAAGCAGGAGGGATCGAGCAGCGCCACAATCGGACCCGGCATTTTCCTCACAGGGTACCTGGTGGTGTGGGGCGCATTTAGCCTGATTGCGACGCTGGCGCAGTGGCGGCTAGAGAGGGCCGGGCTCATATCGACGGGGATGACGAGCAAGAGTGCTGCGTTGGCCGGCGCTATACTGCTATCGGCGGGCTTTTATCAGTTTACGCCCCTCAAGGGGGCCTGCCTGCGACATTGCCAGAGCCCTCTATTTTTCCTGAGTTCGAACTGGCGATCAGGCGTGGCCGGAGCATTTCACATGGGAGCAGTGCACGGCGCCTACTGTCTTGGTTGTTGCTGGTTCTTGATGGCGCTTTTGTTCATTGGTGGTGTTATGAACCTAACTTGGGTTGCCGGCATTGCCATCTACGTGGCATTGGAAAAGCTGCTGGTGGGCGCCCCTTGGCTGAGTCGCGGCGCTGGCGCAATATTTGTCGTGCTGGGCGGATTTGTGCTCATCCACGCAATCTAACAGCGCCTGTTGTATTGGGCGGAGGCGGCATGCTGTCGGACTGTAGCACCAATCGCGGGAGGGCAGGTTCGGAGTCAGTCGGCGACATTCGATTGACGTGATCTGGTTGTCGTTGACCGCTTCTCACGTAATGCCGACGCCGCCAGAGTTGAATGGGCCGTGCAGGTGCCGGCAGAACGCGGTGTGCGACACCATTCCCGCTGTTCGGCCATCGTCCCCTCCCTGTGATTGCATGGAGTTTGGTTTTCAACGGCGCCCAAACTCTCCCCAAGACTTGAGCGCCGAGGCCGCGGCCATCTCCGCTAGGTCAAGGTCGGGAGCTCATCATCGAGGCCTCGAGGCCTGGCCTCCTCTCAACGCGAGATCCGACTGATTTTGGAGCCCTCAAGCGTCAAATTGTACATCAATCCTTTGGGATCAAGGATGAACCCGATGACAGGATCCGTGATCTTATCGGTGTCAATCGAGCCGCCAACACCTAGCGTTACAATTGCTACTGATCCATCGACGCCGACCTTCCACCCAGCCCTGGCCTCGAATCCGGCAAGTGCTTCGTCGGTCATAAACATGATGATCACGGACCGCTCTTGCACACCGAGTTGAAAGCCAAATGAGGCCGAGATCAGGTTGTAGTACCCGCCCGGCCTCCCACGAATAATCAGAAGTCCCTCGCCATATTCGCCGCCAAATCCAATCCCGGCCTTAACAACAGAGGGAAACACCAAAATTCCCGCAGCCTTGTTCGCAAGCTCGCGCGCGCCGCCGATTTGACTTTCAAAACTATGAAGTGTTGCATCGACGTCGGCATCGATGTCGGCTGCCGCAGCGGCCTCGCTCCTCGGAGGGGCCGCGCTAATCGCAATTATTACGATTAGGATAAGGCAAATGGCTCTTGGAGCGACCTTCATATTTCCGCAACACCGACCAACGTTGGATTGCAATGGGGTCACATGACCTGCAGTATAATCCAAACTGGATCGGGCGGCGCCCTTCTGAAATGCGTTATTGCCTCTAGCGCGAAATGTCCCTCAGGCCGCAAAATGGCCGGGAGTCCGAGGTCGCCTCTTCCTCACCTGACCTCCGGGCGCCTCCGGCGCGCTTCGGTACTGCGCCGCCCCCCGAGATCACGCAAATGCGGTGCAGGCTTGGCATGTCCCAGCAAGGCCATGCGGGCCAGCCCTTCGCTGCCGGGATCCAGCGCCTCAAAAAATCGCACCTCATCACTCTCCAGTAAAGCGATGGGGATGCCGTCGCGGTAAAGAGCCCGGTTGCCGGTTAGGGCGGGAAGCTTTGGTCCCGGAGTCAGAATACCGGCTAGATTTAGCGGATCGGCACCGGAGAGCGAGACTAACGCTCCCATCGCCTTCTGCCGTCGCACCTCACGCAGCTTGCCAACGGCTTCAGGCAGAGCAAACTGCTCTCCCGAAAAGCCTGCAACAAACCGCCCGCCTCGAATCTCGCCTCGCGCTTCGAGCTTGCGATAAACGCGCAAGAGGTCACGCCACTTCGGCAGCCAAGCGGCCTCGCGTTCGAGCATGCGCAAGAACACGACGCCATAACGCTTGAGCAGGGTACGCGCGATATGCTCCACGCACTCGGCTCGGTTCGGCATCGCCTGCCTCTGTGTCAGCCGGTTAGTCCAGGCCAGCGCCCATCTGCCTGCGCTTTCGACACCAGAGCCGCGCTGTCGACGACCTGCTCCCGACTGCTGGCGGTTCCGGTTGGGAGGCGCCAAGAGCGCACGCAAACCCCTGAAGCTATCGGAGCTCACGAGCCCTAATGCAACGAGCTCGGCAAGAGCCTCTTCAACCTGGGCCCGCAAAAGATGCGTGCCTTCGATCAGCTCCTGGAAGAATGATGCGCCATTCTCCCGGATGAAATCCGCAACCTTCGAGGCATTGGCGCTTGGAGCGATGGGGGTCACCGGCAGTGGAAGGGAGGCCCAGACTGGGGTATGGCGGCGCGGCACTAGGCTGATGGGCGTCGACTTCAACGGCATGGCTCGGCGCCCGTTGTGCTTGGATTTGCCATTGAGTGGGGTCAGCCGGGCCCACGCAACACGGCCCGCGAGGCATTCGCCATCGAGCCAAGCGGGGCTATAGGAAGCGATGCGCGCTGCGAGGATCTCCGTTTCCCAGGCAGCGGCCGGGGCCTCGAATCCCTGCAACTGTTCCACGACTTCGTTGACGGCATTGGGGCCATCCATGCGTGCATCGGGCGCAACCCGCTGCCATTCGAAGAGAAAGCGCAGATAGTCGCGCGCCGCGACGGGCTCAATCTCTGCGCGCAGACGCTTGACCGTGTAGCGGTGAATGCGAGCGAGCAGGCGGCGCTCGCACCATTCTCTATCGGTCGCTCCCGTCGTGAAGCGACCGGACATTGCGAAGCCTTCGACCTCGAGTGCGGCGAGCGCAGCCGCTATCTGTTGGGCTTCGAGCCTAAGCGTGATCGCAAGCTCCGATAGCGTCACCGGGCCTTGCCCCTCGAGACGGCCGCGAACCACCTCAACCAACGCCTGCTCGGGTGTGCGGCAAGGCTCGGCACTGGCTGTGGGCGTAATCTCGGGGTCAAGGGCCGCGCTCGGCCACAACGCTTGAAAGTGCGGCAGGCGCTCGGCGGCAACCCAGAATGTTGCTGTCGCCGTGCTGAGCCGCGTCACGCGCCCCGCACGGGCAAGGTCGCTGAGCCATTCCCTGCTATTTGCCCCGGTGGTGGCTTCCGCGTCGGTCAGGAAGCCAAGCCAAACCAGCGCGTCATGCAGCTCATCAGCATTGGTTGGATCAGGCCAGGCTTCAGCGCGAACGCGCTTGATCGCTGCAGCGTCGAGCTGGCCCAGCTCGGAAGCATTCTCCGGATCGAGCCAGCGACGGCTCATCACAGCTTGAGTCCGGCGCTCCTCGAGTGGTGCATCATCGAGATAAGCATAGGGCCGTGCCGTCAGTACCTCATGTGCAAGGGGCGAGGGCTCCGTCAGGTCGCGCGCAATAACCTGGATGTCGCCTCGCTCCAAGCCAGCAAGCAGCCGCTGCAAGCCACCAATGTCCATGGCTTCGTGAAGGCAGTCAAAAATGGTTTGGTTCACCAGCGGATGATCGGGAACCTCGCGCTCGCCCACGAGATTTTCGGCACAGGCGATCTGATCGGGAAAAACGTTGCTGATCAGATCTTCAGCCGCCATGCGAGTGAGCTGGGGTGGCACCTTCCTGCCTCCCCGCCATCGCGGCAGTGCCAGCGCCACGCCGGCTACCCAGCGCCAGCGGGTAGTGAACATGGGGGCATCGAGTAGGGCCTGAATCAGCAAGCCCTTGACGCTTGCCGAATTGAGATAGTGCGCGACATCGGGAAGCTCGAAACTGTGAGCCGTGGTCAGCGAGAAGACGATATTGTCTTCGGTCGCGGCCGCCTGAAGCTCAAAGTTGAACTTGCGACAGAAACGCTTGCGCAGCGCCAGTCCCCAGGCGCGATTGATCCGGCTGCCATAGGGGGAATGGATCACGAGTTGCATTCCACCCGCCTCGTCGAAGAAGCGTTCGAAGACGAGCGTGTCTTGCGTCGGCAGGCATCCGAGAGCGCCATGAGCTGCTCTCAGATAGTCGACCAATTGCTCGGCGGATGCGCTGGCAAGGCCGAGATCCTGAATCAACCACTGCAGCGCTCGTTCGCCTTGCGGATCAGTGCAGAGGCGCCTCTCAATCTCCGCTCGGAAGCGAGAGACGGATGTGGATAGCTCGTCACTGCGACCTGGGGCCTCGCCCAGCCAGAAGGGAATGGTGGGCGGAGCACCGTGGGCGTCCTCTACGCGGACGACCCCTCGTTCGACGCGCAAAATGCGATAGGCCGTATTGCCGAGCTGGAAGATGTCGCCGGCGAGACTCTCCACAGCAAAATCCTCATTTACCGTGCCGACGACCGAGTTCTCGGGCTCAAGGAGCACCTGGAAGTCGGCGTTGTCCGGGATCGTGCCGCCTGAGGTGAGTGCCGTAAGCCTCGCGCCCCGGCGCCCACGCAGCACCCCGTTGACCTCATCCCGATGGACCAAGGCTCCGCGTCTGCCGCGGCGCGTGCTGAAGCCTTCGCCGAGCATGCGAACAACAGCGGAAAATGCGTCGCGCGAAAGCTTTCGATAGGGCCAAGCGCGTCGCACCAGCGAAAATAACTCATCTTCCTTCCATTCCCGCGCGCTCACCTCGGCAACGATTTGCTGTGCCAGCACGTCGAGCGGTTCATCAGGCATCACGAGCCGATCGAGCTCGCCGCGATTGGCGCTGTCAATCAATGCAGCGCATTCCACGAGGTCATCGCGGGAGAGAGGGAACAGGCGACCTTTTGGCTTGGCGCCGACGCTGTGTCCCGAACGTCCGACGCGCTGCAAGAAGCTTGCGATAGAATGCGGTGACCCAAGCTGGCATGCGAGCTCAATCTCGCCGATATCGATGCCGAGTTCGAGCGAGGAGGTCGCCACCATCGCCTTCAGCTCACCGTTCTTGAGACGCCCTTCGGCGTCAAACCTCTGCTCTTTGGCGAGGCTGCCGTGATGCGCGGCGACGCACTCCTGCCCGAGACGGTCGGAGAGCTTGCGCGTCACCCGTTCGGCCATCCGACGCGTATTCACGAATATCAGCGTGGTGCGATGGCCTTCGATGAGCCCCGCTAAACGGTCGTAGACCTGCTCCCAAACTTCCGCCGACATCACTGCTTCGAGTGGCGAAGAGGGGACTTCGAGTTCGAGATCCCGTTCGCGGTAGTGTCCACTGTCGACAATCAAACAATTGGAACCGGGTGCTGGCTTCGGATCCGCGCCCACAAGGAAATCCGCGACTTCTTCGATCGGCTTCTGGGTGGCTGATAGTCCGATCCTAAGCAGGTTGTCCCCACACAGCGACGCCAGTCGCTCCAGCGAAAGGGCCAGGTGCGATCCCCGCTTGTTCGGCGCTAAGGCATGGATCTCGTCCACGATCACGGTGCGCGTCGTCTTGAGCATGGCGCGGCCGGATTCGGAGCTGAGCAAGATGTAAAGCGACTCCGGCGTCGTGACCACGATGTGCGGTGGGAACTTGCGACTGCGTTGGCGCTCGGCCTGGGATGTGTCACCGGTCCGCACCCAGGTGCGAATGTTCACATCCGGCAGGCCTTGCCCTCGAAGGGCGTCCCGGATGCCAGCCAGCGGTGCTTCGAGGTTCCGCTGGATGTCATTCGACAGCGCCTTAAGCGGGGAGACGTAGACGACTTGCGTCTCGTCCTTCAGGCCCCCCTCCAGGCCCTGTCGAACCAGAGCATCGATGGCTCCGAGGAAGGCAGCCAGGGTTTTGCCCGACCCCGTTGGTGCGGCGATCAGAACGTTCCGGCCTGCTTTGATTGCAGGCCAAGCGTCGGCTTGCGCCGGTGTCGGCGCAGCGAAGCTTCGATTGAACCACGCGGCAACCGCGGGATGAAAAAAGGTCATTTTCATGGGGAGAAATCGCCGCTTAGATCGGCTGGCGCATGGTTTCTGGATTTACGAGAGATAGGTTTTTTTTGGCCAGATTCAACGATTAGCTAGATGAGGGCCGTTAACAACCAAGCTCGTGGCCATCATGCTTATTGGCCGACCAGCATTCAATCTTTTGAAGCGATACGTCCAAGGTCGTATGTCAGTAGCGAAAGTACTTTGTTAAGATCTCACCATCGGCGTGAAATGAAAGTTTGGGCATGACCGAAGAGCTGAGCGGACGGCGAATTGTGGTGCCGGAAACGCGCGAACTCGGCCAATTAGTCCGCATGCTGGAAGAGCGTGGCGCCAAGGCGGTCCCCTGCCCGATGATTGCCATCCGCGATGCACCTGATCCAGCACCTGTAGAGGCGTGGTTGCGCCGCTTCGCGGGCGGAGCGTGTGACGATCTTGTGCTGATGACGGGTGAAGGTCTGCGGCGGCTCCTCGGCTTTGCCCGACGCTTTGATCTGGAACCCGCCTTCCTTGCCGCGCTGGGCGCGACACGAAGGATCACGCGCGGGCCAAAGCCAGTCCGAGCGCTGCGGGAGGTCGGATTGGCGGCCGACGTGCCCGCGGACGAACCCACGACCGAAGGAGTGATCGCGGCGTTGGAACGGCACAATCTCAATGGGCACCGTGTCGGCGTGCAGCTCTATCCCGACAATGCAAATGAGCGGCTTCTGAACTTCCTCAAAGGTGCCGGGGCGGAGCCGGATCCGGTGCTTCCGTATATCTACGCCTCCGAAGCGGACGATGCGCGTGTGATCGCTGTCATCGCCGAGATGGCTGCCGGCCGAATCGACGCGATTGCCTTTACAAGCGCGCCCCAGGTTCGACGGTTCCGCGACGTCGCCCGCGCGTCCGGCCGAGAGGCGGAACTGCTCCAAGGCTTCGAACGTATCGCCGTTGCCGCTGTCGGCCCAATTGTTGCGGCGGAGCTCCAGGCGCTTGGGGTGCAGGTGAACATTATGCCCCGCGAAAACACGTTTTTCATGAAGCCACTCGTGCGAGAGCTGGCGGCCGCATTGATGAAGAAGTAGGTCACGGCGTGGCGCGGAGGTCTGCCTCTAACCGCACCTATGGCCGCGGCGATCGATGGCCACGAGGTAACGGCGGCTCAAGTGAATTCCTTGCTTGATAATCCGGTTAGGGCGCTCATCGTCGGACTCGTAGTCGCGGGGCTCGCGCTCACGGTGTGGCTGGTGACCGGACCTGTGGATCCTCGTCCGCTCATCTCAGTTCTGTTGCGCTTTGTCCTTGTCATTTCAGCGATGACGTGGATCGGATTCGTCTTCCCAGGAGGCGGACGAGGCCTCCAGCAGCGCTATCTTGAGGTGGATTGTCCCGCGTGTCGCGGCTGGCTTTCGCTTCGCGTCGCACCTAACCGTGCTCTCCGGCGCTTTGCTACTTGGGTTTTCTCATCCCAAGTCTCCTTGGCACCCCCGCGCAGCTTCATGCTCGCGGCCGGTGCGCTCGGCGGGCTTCTGATGTGGACGTTCGTAAATCATGCGATCTGGCCAAGCCTCAAGATCGTTCTTGGGCAGACGGCAGGCGACGCGGGCGCACAGGCTCGGGCGCGACGGACCGTAAAGCGCTACGCGCGGCTCAATCTCGTTCTGGCGCTGCCAGTGACATTCGCGATGGTGGCGGCAGCGCACCTATCCTGAACCCGTGAGCGAGACGAAGCCGACGATCTCCATTCGACTGGTGGTTGCAGAGACTAGCGAAATTCTTGTGGCTGCGGGCTTGCCGGAAGATACGTTGCCGGTCTGCGCCATGGGCCCTTAGTGCGCCGTGACCTCGTTGCGAAACGCGATTGGCCGGTCCACATCGCGCAATGGCTCGAGCGTCGTGCCGGTGCCATGAATGGTCACGTCGCCATAGTCGAAAAGCCGTCCAAGCACGGTCTGATCGACATCAACGCTTTTGATCTTGTCCATATGCACTTCTACCGAATGCCGCTGGATGAACCCGCGGGCATAGATCACGCGACGATCCGTGATCGCGATCTCGGTCATCCAACGAATAAACCAAGCGCGAAGCGCCAGAAGCAACGCAAAAAGCAAACAGGCGGCGGCAAAGACCCAGCCATACCGCCACGACACCATCAAATTCACCGCCGCGATCGCCGCAGCGACAAGGGCGAGGACGATCGCCGGGAGGTACAGGATCCAATGCACGCTGCCTTGATAGCGAATAGTCTCTCCTGATGGGAGTACATGCTTGATGTAGCTCACGAGCTTCTCCAAGAGCTGCCGGGATCCGCGCGACATTAGAAGGAGCGCTGCAAGGGGTCTATATCGATGCGCGTTTCGCTATCAACAGGCAACACTTGACGGCGCCGCGGGCATGGCCACCCTCGGCCCTGCCTTGACAAAGACGAGCGAAAGATTGTTCGCCGGCATCTTCACGACCTCGTGCAGCTCAAGCCCGTAGGGAGCGGCCTCGCTGACCAATTCGTCCACGTCGCGCACGCCCCAGCGCGGGTCCCGCCTCTTGAGGTCTGCATCGAAGGCGGCGTTGGACGCCGCCGTGTGTGCGCCGCCCAGCATGAAGGGCCCGTAGAAGAAGAGAACCCCGTCCGGCCTCAAGAGGCGGCCCGCGCCGGCAAGGAGCCCGAGCGCCGCCTCCCAAGGCGCAATGTGGACCATGTTCAGGGAGATCATCGCGTCAAACGGCGCGTCGTCCTCCCCGTCCCATGTCCCTGCGCGGACATCGATGGCGACCGGCGCGCGCACATTGGCAGGTCCTTCGATGGCAATCCACGCCTTGATGCTGGCACGCGAGGCAGCGTCGGGATCGCTCGGCAGCCAGACGAGCCTGGGCAGCGCCTTGGCGAAGCAAAGGACATGCTCCCCTGTACCGGAGCCAATTTCGAGCACGGTGCCCTTCTTCGGCAGAACGCGAGTGAGCACCTCTCGGATAGGCCCACAATTGCGCGCGGCCGACGGCGAGAACTGTCGCGCGTCGGCGGCGCGGCTGCGATCCTCGAGCGCAACAGGACGCGGGGGATGGCCGGAGTTCGACATGTCGATTGGCTGTTTAACATAGCCATGGGCGTCGGGGGCGCCGGTAACTGGCTCGACGTTGGTCGACATTGTTGCGCCTTCCGGCTAATCCAGCGGTTCAGTTTTCGACCGATGAGGGCAGCCTGCGACGGAAGCAAGCCATTTTTCAACGGCCCGTTGCACCGTCACGGTACCAAAGGGCATGTGCACCAAGGCGGTATATTCGCCATCGCGCGCCTCGACCGCGACTTCCAGCTCCTGCTTGAGCACCGCTTCGGCAGTACGTAGGAGGGCGACTCCCGCGCCCAGCAACGCGTCTCGGATCTCGCGCGATAACGAGACCCCCGAGTATTTCAATCTTGCCGCGCGAGCCTCGCATCGAGCTCAGCAAGCTCAGCCTCGCCTTCCGCTTCAACGCAGGCAAGGTTCATTGGCCGCGTCGATTTGCGTTCAGTGTGTCAACGCGCGGCGGAACCTGCAAGGTGCTTCATGTCTCTGAGCTCGGCCCACTGTCGATGCAATCGCCCGCGCGATGCTTGAAAGCATCCGCAACGACACTGTGGATCAGGACTTGCTTTGAGCGGGACTTGGTCCCTTGTGGGGCCGCAATTCGAGGCGGCCTCTTTTTATGTCGCGTGCATGTCGCGCGGAGCTGCAGCTATTCAGCGAAAGTCATGCGGTTTTGCCATTAATATCCTGAATTTATTGGCTTAACCGGCGCTAGCGAGCGAATCCGCCGTAATCATCCCTTTCTTAAAATCGAGGTGTAGATGGGCCTCGGCGACAGTCACAGACTCGATGATCGTCCTCGCGCTGTTCGATCTCACCTTCGGCAAAAAGAGGAACCCGCCCGCCGTTGACGAAGGGGCGGAGGACTACCGCAATCAGATCGATCCGCCGAGCGTGGCGATGCAATGAGGCCGCCGCCGAAACTTAACGGGGGCGCCTGTTCATGCTGGGCGATCCAGACGAGTGTCGCGCATATGCGCGCCCGTTGCGCCGAATTGGTCGCGGCAGCCAAGACCACTAAATTGCGAGATACGCTCTTGCACCTGGCGCAAACCTGGGCTCGCCTCGCGGCCGAACAGGAAGCCGCAAAGGCGTTCTAGAGCAAGGGCCTCAGGAGACCGCCCGTACAGCAGGGAAGAACCGCCCCCGAGCTAAGTGCGCCAATTATCGAGGGGTGAAAGATGGCGGTCGATGCTCTGCTTTGCCTCAGCCACGGCGTTTTCCTTTCGTGGTGCCAAGGTACGAAGAGTAGACCACGACATGAGGGCCGGGTGGCAAGCAATAAGAGAATGGGGCGGACGGTTGTTTAATTGCATCACATCCTACATGGTCCGCCCCACGGCGCGCTTTCATATATTGGCATCGGTCAACAATGGCGCGCTCCTCACAGATGGGAATTCGGTGACCCCAGCACAAGTGTCCGGGACAGCACCCCATAAAGCGGCTTTGCATCACGTGGCGCTCAGAGCATACGCCTGGAACCAACCAGCCTTGGCGAAGTTTGGCACCTCCTGGCGTCTTACGTAGTCTGTCCCATGTGCGGATTCCTGCCCGCATGGGCCATTCTGCGCCGAGGCGTAGGAACGCCACAATCAAACTCGCCCACTACCGACCTCGGCGGGAGAGCTACCGAGAAGCAGATCGACGAGCTCAAGGCTCTGGTGAGCGCGCTCCCTGCCTAGCCTGTGGTGATGTACTCCCGCATCGAGGCCGCCTCAAATTCGGCATCCGCGACGTGCATCTTGACCACATCGCCAATGGAGACGAGGCCGGTCAGCCGGCCTCTCTCGACCACGGGCATGTGGCGGAACCGGTGCACCGTCATTTCCTACATCAGCCGGTCGATCGTGTCGGCCTCCCGCGCCGTGACGACCCTCTTGGTCATGTGGACGGAGACCGGCTCCTTCAAAACCTTGGCTCCAGATTGGCCGATCGCCCGCAAGAGGTCGCGCTCCGACACGATGCCCGCGACCTTACCGTCATCTCCCTCGATGACGATGCATCCAATGCCATGCTGCACGAGCAGCTTTGCGACATCGAGCAACGATTTGTCTGCCGTGGTGGTGACGACAGTCCTACCCTTCAGCTTCAGAATTGCCGCGACGTTCATGCTCGTTTCCTCCGGCCCAGGACCTTTCGTCCCGCTTGCCTGCTACATCATGTCCCCGGTCTTAGCGGCGCGCAAGAGACAGCCAATGGACCCGGTGCTGAAAGTGAACGGCTCGATGTGTCTGTGGGACACCAATCGCGAAGTACGAGAGCACCACATATCCGCTAGGCCGGCAAAAGCTACGAGGCGATGGAGTTCCGCTCTTGTGAGCGCTCCACCCGGCTGCAGCTCGGCTGCAGTTTCCTGAGTCATCTTATTCTGACAGCCCATTTTTGTATTTGCTCGTCTATCAGCAAGTTTTCTAACAATACATAGTCTGGCGACGGTCATTGTTGTCTCCTCACTAGCTCTAACCTAACCTCTCGCAGGCTGCTTAGATTCGGCTGGTCGCCCGAGACACTTCCCCTAAACGATCCCACGGTCTCGCAGTTGTGCGACGCGACCTGCGGTCCGCTTTGCGTTCCTTTTCTAGGTCGAGCAGTCGAAGGCCCCGCTTACTAGTCCTTTAGCAGAAGCCCGGAGTCGAGCGAGGGCTGAAGACGATGAGGGAACAGTCAAATTGGACTCATGTGCGGTAGCCACTGCGAATGGTTTCGCCATGCCGATCCGGATTTCTCAAGCCACCACTTGTGCAGATCGAACCATGGACGAACAAACCTGTCAGGACGAATTCGTCCAGTGGTGGTGGAACGGCGTGCGCGTCCTTGAGGTCTCCGTCCTGGGCTTCCTTTGGTGGTGGGTGTTGTAGAGGCTGCGGCTACCAGGTCGGGTCGCGCCAGACCGTTGACTGTGACGTTCGTTATGGTTGCCACGGCGCATCTTTCCTGACCGGTGTTAGCGGCCGCTGTGCGAGGTTTCGCTTCCAGAACGTAGCGAACCGGGCCGGCTTGTCTAACTCGGGCTCGAGGGCATCGGAGGGCACGGCGTGAGGGCAAGGCGTGACGCAGCAACTGGACGTTGTCAGTTTGGGCCTAATATGATCGGTTCCAAGTTGGATCTGAGCCGGGGGCACGCATGGCGACGAAGCGCAGGAAAACCGGACCGAGGTATGCGGTCAATATCTCCTTGAAAGCCTGGGACATTGCAAAAGCGGGCGCTGCAGTAACATTCAAAGTCCGCGACCGGGACGGCTTGCTCGGGACAATCGAGATCGGACAGGGCACATTCGGTTGGAAAAGCGCACGCGGTAAGAAGGGGTTCAAGCGCATAGCCTGGAGCAAGCTGGCTGACAAACTCGACGACATTTAGCGTCGGCAGCTCGAGCGGGTTGTTGCCAAAAAGAATCGGAACCAAGAGCCTGGACGACGTTTCAAATCTCGAACCCCCGCCCGGCCTTCCCCAGTCGGCTCCTTATTGCGCTTCGTCCTGAATCGGGTGGATACACTCTTCGGTGTCGTTTTTCACGCTATTGACGGCACGTGAACGCCGCGGACCTCCTTTGGTCAGGAGAGCCTAACTAGCGAACCCGCCCAGCTGGGGTGAGAGCCTCCTGGCTATCGTTCGCAACTTCCTTGAGGGGTTTCTTACCAACTCTCTCGGGCTGGTGCCCATTGGATGCGCGGGCTTGCACTGACCGGCCCTCAAAGTAAGCGCCCCTCTCAATGGCAAGAGTTTGGTGGTAAATATCACCAACGACCTGCGCCTGCGACTTCAGAACAACCTCTCCGCCTTGAATCGGGCCCTCCACCCTCCCATCCACAACCACTCGCTCAGCCGCAATAGTTCCGGTGACGTGAGCCCCGCGAGAGATAATGAGCGAAGTGCAGTGCAATTCGCCGTCAATCTGACCATTGACCTCCACTAGGCCCTCTGCAGTGACGCTTCCGACAATCTTCAGTCCCTTAGCGATAACGGTTCCTCGGTGCCTTGACGCAAACATGGGCCCCTCCAACGCAAAATGGATCAATCTAAACATACCCGATTCAGTGACTGATCGGATAAACGACTTTTGCCTGCATGTCTCTGCACTGTTGCAGGCGTTCGGCCACCTCTACGGTAGCTGCAGCTCCAGCTACTGGAGTTTCTTGGTTGGCACAAGTAGGTCCTCGCAGCGACGCGACTCGCCTTCGAAATAAGCCCCCTGCTCCATGGAAAGACTCTGATGGAAAAGGTCGCCTTCGACATGGGACCTGGGTAGCAGCGTCACGCGTAGCGCCCTGACCGAACCAATGAGGCAGCCCTGTACCACCACGTCCTCAGCGATCACGCTGCCCTCGAGCTGAGAATTCTCGCCGAGAACTAGTGAGAGGCAATGGACATCCCCTTGGACATGGCCGTCTAGATGGAGTTTGCCCTTCGAGATCACATCGCCGAGGATCGTCAAGTCCTCGCCAATTGTCGAGACGCTGGGTGCGCTCGAATCACGAGGGCGAGTAGATTGTTGGGATATATCCGTCGGCATCTTGCTTACCCCCAAAAAGCATTTCGTCTTTTGGTGTCAGGGGGGATGGAATAGAGCCCCTGTCCGCTTTCCTCGGCATTATAGTGGCCTACCTCACCACTCATGCCGGAAATCTTCGGGGTTTTCCACACCGGGCGCCAGCGCCTGCTATGTAAATAATGGCCGCATTCGTTGGTGCCAGCGGAGAGTCGCGGTCGTGGTATTCTAAACGAGATCAGAAACACCGCCCTGCGGTAGCCCGGCTTTCTATCCTGTGCATGCCGCGCCCTTGGCCTTGACTCAGCCGGCACCGTGACAGACCCGAAAATACTGCTGTGGTTTGCGCTCGCGTGGGCGGTGGCGGCGTATCTGATCGTGCCAAAGCTGTGGGAGCTTTACTTCCGCGATCACCCGATTCTAGCGGAACTGGCTCGTGTCACGCAGACCTCGGACGGCCACCCCGGCGATCCGATCAACATCGCACTGGTTGGGAACGATGCCGACGTCGTGCAAGGGCTGACAGCGGCCGGTTGGTTCCCCGCTGACCCGATCACCTTGGCTAGCAGCGTGCGCATCGCATCACATCGGTCCCGATGTGGATGCGGAGCGCGACCGCATCGCGAACCAGCTGCAAGAGGCGGGGCTGGTGCAGTCGATTGAATGGAATGACGGATTCCACTCAGAGCTTGAAGGGCACAACGGCGGCGGTGATGCCTGGCACACCGATGGTCGCCTAGCGATCGTGGTATTGCGCAGTACCGCCGCAGCGGTCTGATCAACTACCTTTTTGGCTCGATCCATGAACGAATCGCGCCCCCAATTGCGAGGATCGGAAGCTCTCCCAATCCTGCTCGGTTGCCTTTGCCATTGCCTGCGCCGCGCTGACGAGCCAATCGGCGTTCCGCCCGGTCAGATCGCGCAACACCCTGGTCCGTTGGTCGCGTGTCGCCAAATGCAGATTGGCTGTCTCGCGCCCCATGTCCCTCAGGATAAGCCGTTCGTCCCGCTGCTTCGGAAACTGCACCAAATCGATTCTTCCACAGTGCGGGCCTAACCGGCGAACGACCCACCCGTCATCGACAGCATAATAAGGATCCGATTGCCGTACCGAGCGCTTAAGCAGCCGAACGGAGTGGGCGCGATCCTTCGGTCGTCCCGTGGCCCAGCCCCAAGCGGACGGCAACCACGCTTTTGCTTCGCGTGCGGCCAAGCCGCCCTTGCAGTTGGCCGTCGCGACGTATCGTGGTCGACCCAGGCTACCCACGCCTGCGGTGCGGCAAGAGAATGCGATGTCCTTGGCCCCATCGGGCAACCACCGCTGGAGCAGCCGCTGAATGCCTTTAGGCGGCGTCGCGGGTGGGAGCTTGCTGAGTTTGGACCAGAACTGAGTTGGTGCACGCTCTTCGGCGGTTGCCATTTCGCGCAAGCCCGGGTGGCTTTCTTCGAGAATGAATGGATTGCCGCCCGCTTCCAGGGATAGAGAATAACCCTCGAGCACGGCCGTCGCCGCATCCCTCGGATCGATGGCTAGACCGTTCTCGCGTTTCGCGAGGATGGCGCTCGTGACCAGCCGAACGAGATCAATCGCATATGGCATCCGGGCAACTTCATCGAAATCATTGACGCCCCAGACCAGCCGACCCTCGGCATCACGCCAGGTTCCGAAGTTCTCAACGTGGAGATCACCCACCGCCAGCAGCGAGGGCGTCTCGGCGAGATCCGGGCAAACCTCCAGCCACAGCGGAACCCAGCGATAGAAGGTCGCTCGAAAAAACGCGAATAGCGAGCTCGCCATGTCCTCGTGCTTCAGATGGAGGTCCTGTTCGACGACATCGATGCGCTTGTGGAGCCAATGCTCATAATCGTTGGTGGCTGCGATAATCGGTGGGGTGTCTGTTGCGATCGCTGGTCGAAGAGCGGAAGCGCGGGCCTTCTTTGCTTTTGACCTAGCCATGCGTTATTTCTCCGCGAGCAGCAAAGCACCGAGCGAGGTCTAAGCCTGCAAAGTCGAAGGCGAGCCCCGGTTGCCTGCTTCTATCTGCATATCAGCGGAATGTGACAATTATCCGTGCAGGACGTGTTACCGCCTACACGCATCGAGATACCCGCTCGACACGGCGAAGGTTTGCCAGATGTCCGCTATGGCACGGTGCAGACCTCTAACAAAGCAGCCGCCCCGCGTCTGACCCCACAGCCGGCGAATTCACTGTTGGTCGAGCACCCGGCGTTCTCTGAAATCAAGTCGAAGAGTTGCGTACGACAGCTCAGCAAATGTCCTTACAAAGCCATGTAAAGTAAAGGCCAACTTAGGGATTGGTGGCGTAAGGTTAAATGCCCGTAGCGTCTTTGGCTAGGTTAAAGTGGCACTTTGGAACGCTCCATCGGAAGCCGGAGTATGGATAAGCGGAAATAAAGCCAGTTCCATTTCCTCTATGTCAGAACCGTATTATTGGGCACGTATTATTTGCACACGGGAGGAATGGCGAAGAGAAAGTGGCTCACGCCAGCTCCAATCCGCCGAAGCCCTCAATAGTGGGTGTCGCGGAACCAGCGGTAAGGGTCGCGCCGCCCCCACAACGCCGGCTGGTTACTGCTTGGACCGGGTGCCCATGATATCGAAATCGGCTTCTTGCAGATCGTACTTCTGCACCACGTTCGACGAGGCAGCCAAGGCGCGCAGGCATGCCTCGTGCGCTGCGCGCTTCGCCTCGTCTTCGACCGGCTGGCCGCCCGTCACCCGATCGGCCGTCGCAAGACAAATCTGTGCGTCCTGAGCGCGCGCCGGTGTCGAGTTCAAAGCGAGGAGCGGGCCGACAAGGATCAACACAGTGAGAATTCGGGCAACCACGGGTCGCGTCCTTGAAACTATCCGACGATCTCGCTCTTCTTGAAGCAGAAGGCGATCTCCTTCTTCGCCGTCGCCAGGCTATCGGAGCCGTGCACGGAATTTCGCTGATGATTGACGCCGAAATCCTTGCGGATCGTGCCGGGCGCCGCATCGACGGGATTGGTCGCGCCCATTGCCTCGCGGTTCTTGGCAATGGCATCCTCGCCCTCCAGCACCTGCACGACGATCGGGCCGGAGGTCATGAAGGTGAGGAGGTCCTTGTAGAAGGGCTCGCCCTTGTGGACCTCGTAGAACCTCTTGGCGTCCTTCTTCTTCCACCAGATGCGCTTCTGGGCGATGACGTGAAGGCCCGCTCCCTCCAGCCGCGCGACGATCTGCCCGGTGAGGTTCCGCTCGGTGACGTCGGGCTTGATGATCGAAAGCGTGCGCTCAATGGCCATGGTCGCGTTCCCCCTATGGCTTTGAAATGTTTGAAGGGCTTATAGCGGCGAGAGACGACAGCCACAAGGAGGTGTCACGCCTTCTGCTGCCAGCGGCCTTCCGCGTCTTGCTGCCAGTAGCTCACGCTCAAGCCTCGCGCTTTGGCCTCTTGCCATTGCGCGCGCGCCCGCGTCACGGCGTCCGCGTCCCGTCCGTCGAACACGAAGACGACACGAGCGTAAGAAGCGGCATCCTCGAGCTCAGCGCCATCGACGAGGAAGCGGACCTGAGCCTCATTGGGGTTGGCATGGTCGGCGGTGAGATAGATGGGGTGGGCCGTAGCGGGACCGTCCCGGGCGGTGCCATGGGCAAGAAAGCTGTCCTCGCGGTAGGTCCAGAGCAGCGTGTCGAGCGCCTCGACGCGCTCCTCGCTCGCGGCCTGGACGGCGGCGCGCCAGCCACGTTCGAGCGAGCGCTCGAGCAGCGTTGGCAGCACCTCTTCGAGGGTCTCCCGCTCCAAATGGTAGAAGTAGACTTCGGTGACTCTGCTGTCGATCATCGGTGCTCAAGGGTCTCGCGCGTAGGGGTTGGCGCCCTTGCGCAAATGCAGCCTGATCGGCACGCCGCCCAAGTCGAAGGTATCGCGCAAGGAATTCACCAGGTAGCGCACATAGGAGTCAGGCAGCGCATCAGGCCTCGAGCCGAACGCCACGAAGGTCGGGGGCCGCGCATTGCTTTGCGTGATGTAGCGGAGCTTGACGCGGCGTCCCGACACGGCGGGCGGCGGATGAGCATCGACGGCCTCGCGCAGCCATTGATTGAGCGCATGGGTGGGGAGCCGCCGGTTCCAGAGCTCATTGGCGGCGAGGACGGCGCGCATCAGCCGGTCGAGCCCCTTGCCGGTGAGCCCAGAGACCGGAACGAGCGTTACGCCCTTGATGTGTGGCAACAGGCGCTGGCATGTTTCCTTCAGCTCGGCAAGCCGCGCCTGCGGCTCGCGCATCAGGTCCCATTTATTCACGGCGATGACGAGCGCGCGCCCTTCCTCGCCGATGAGATCGGCGATCTGCAGGTCCTGCTTCTCGAAGGGACGCTCCGCGTCGAGCAGCAGCACGACGACCTCGGCAAAGCGGATCGCTCGCAGCGCATCGCCGACGGAGAGCTCCTCGGCCTTCCCCTCGACCCGCATCTTCCGTCGGAGGCCCGCGGTGTCGAACAGCCGCAGCGCCTGGCCGCCCCAATCGAGCTCGACGGCAATGGCGTCGCGCGTGATCCCGGCCTCTGGGCCCGTGATCATGCGCTCTTCGCCGAGAATCGCGTTGACGAGCGTCGACTTACCCACATTCGGGCGCCCCACGACCGTGATGCGCAAAGGGTGCGGGGCTACGTCCGCGTCCTCGTCACTTTCCTCCCGCGCTGGAGCGCCCTCGCCGCGGGCGCGGACGGTCTCCTCGATGGCCTCGCTCAACTCGCCCACGCCAGTGCCGTGCTCGGCGGAGATGGGAAGGGGCCCGCCGAGCCCGAGCGCGAAGGCCTCGTACACGCCGAGCTCCGCGGCGCGGCCCTCGCATTTGTTGGCCGCGAGGATCACGGGCTTGCCGGAGCCGCGCACGAGGTCGGCGAAGATCTCGTCGGTGGCCACGACGCCGGCCCGCGCATCGATGAGAAAGACGACCAGATCGGCCTGCTCGATAGCGGCCTCGGTCTGCGCGCGGATGCGGGCGGTGAGGCCGGCGCCCTTATCCTCAAGGCCCGCGGTATCGATGAGCCGGACGGCGAAACGCCCGAGCAGGATTTCAGCCTCGCGCCGGTCGCGTGTCAATCCGGGCTGGTCGTCCACAAGGGCAAGGCGCTTCCCCGCGAGACGGTTGAACAGCGTCGACTTGCCGACATTCGGCCGTCCGACGATGGCGATGGTGAAGGACATGGGAGTAGGGACCAGAGTCTGAGTAAAGCCTGGCCGCTCCAGTCCAGGCTTCTAGTTAAGAGCGATCAGCGTGGCGTTGTCGGCCAAGATATACATGCGGCCGCCCGCCACAACTGGAGAGACGAACACCTTCGTGCCGAGACTGGTCGTGCTCGAAACTTGGCCGTTCCTCGCGTCGACGCCCACAAGCGAACCGTCCGCCGATACGAGCCACAGCTTGCCGCCCGCAAGCACCGGTCCATTCCAGCGCGCCGTGCCGGGGAGCTGGGTGAGCCAACGCACCTTGCCGTCGCCCTTCGCAAGCGCCATGAGCTTGCCGGTGATGTCCACGACATAGACGGTGTCGCCCGCGACCCATGGCATCTGCGTGCTGGTCAGGTTTCGCGTCCACAGCCGCTCGCCCGTCGACTCCGACACCGCGATCATCTTGCCGCCATGGCCGACAGCGTACACGACGCCACCTTCGATGACGGGTCGTGCCGGATCGGCGAGGATGCCGGCGGCGCTGGTCTCGCTCGTGCGCGACAGCGACTCTCGCCAGGCGGCTTCGCCGTTGCCGATGTTATAGGCCACGATGTCGCCTGCCGGAAATGCCGCCACGACGAGGCCCTTTCCCACCGCCGGGCTCACATTGGAGAGCAGCGTGGCCGGCTCCGGCACGCCGCGCGCGGTCCACTGCTCCTGGCCATCCGCGCCGTCGAGACAATGCAACACGCTGTCGCTCGACACGAAATAGATCTTGCCACCGGAGGCCGTGGGCGAGCTCCGGACGGGTTCACCGACCTTCTGCGTCCACAACACGGCACCGCTCTCGGGATTGATGCCGACCACCGTGCCATAGCCGGTAGTGGCGTAAAGGCGCCCAGTGTCAAGCGAAAGGCCGCCACCAAAGCCCTCGACGCCCTTCTCATTCTTCGGCGTCAGGCTTGTCGACCATTGCTTGGCGCCGCTCGCCGCGGAGAAGGCGGCCACGGTGCCACCGGCATCGAGGGTATACACCTTGCCGTCGGCAACAAGCGGGATCGCGCTCAAGCGTCCGCTGGACGAGGACCCGGTTCCGACGTCGACCCTCCACACCTTGTTGACGCGATCGCCAAGGGCGAGATGCCCGAGGCTGTTGGAAGCGCTGCCTCCGGGCTCGGTCCAGGATGCATTCGTTGCGGGAGGGGGCAGCGAGATCGGCTTGGCGGCGGCGCTCGGATCGACGCTGTCAGAGGCCTGATCAAGGATGACGGGGATCCGCTCGCCAGGCAGCTTCTCTTCAGCCTTCTTGAAGGGATTCTTGATGGACGATAGGGACGGCAGACCGCTCGCGCAGCCGCCGAGGCTCACGGCAAGCGACATCGCAAGGCACACGCGCCACAGCCCGCAGCCTATTCCCCATGTACGACCCGGGCCCACTTTGAGCCACCTTCGGTTTTGAGCTCTATTTCGCCGTGGTGCTCAACGATTGCGGCGCACCAACGATGAGAGCCAGCATCACGTCGGCGCGCTCCCGCAAGTTCGAAGGCGTTCCTTGATCGGCGATGAGCGCGCTGAACTGTTTCTCGGCCTCCGGCATGTTGTTGAGCCTGTACGCCGAAAGGCCGAGCAGCTCCCGCGCGGAATATCTCCAGGGGCTCCCCTGATCGATGAGCCCCTTCAGCCGCCGCTCCATCTCCGCGTAGTCGGCAGTATCGAGTCGGAGCGTCGCCGACTGGATCGTGGCGAGCCCCTTCAGAATGTTGTCGGTGTCGGCATCGGTCGCAAGCGCATCGTAGAGAGCGACGGCCTTGTCCTTGTTGCCCGCTTGCGCCTCCTCGCTGGCAAGCTGGAAGCGTGACAGCACACGATAGCCGGCCGGCCCTTTCTCAGCTAAGGTGGCGAAAGCGTCCTGTGCCTTTGCTGCGTCGCCGCTATCCTGTAGCGCCAGGGCTTTGCCGAACTCGGTGCCTGCTGCTTGAGCTTGGCTCTCTTGCCAATAGGACCAGCCTTTGTAGCCCGCCACTCCGGCCACGATCAACGCGGCCGCGAACAAGGCATAGACGCCATACCTGTCCCATAACGCCTTGTATTGGTCTTGGCGGACGGCCTCGTCCACCTCGCGAAAAAAATCACGGTCGCTCATTGGCGGCGAGCTCTTATGCGTGACGGCCCGGATGGGTCATGGAAGCAGACGCCGGCCCGCTCCCTCCCTCTCCGCCGTATAGTGAAGGCCGTGTGCCCGCACAAGGCACCCAACGTCCGAAGCGGGTCGTCGAGCTTGGCAACACAAATGCGGCGAAGAACCTAACTGCCTGTCATTTTGGTCTTTTTCGTGGCTGGGGCCGGCTCGTCGCACATCGGATAGGTGTATTCGTCAGAGGGGAAGACACGGGCCCGGACGTCGGCCGCGTAGGCCTTCACCGCAGCCTCAATCGCATTTCCCATCTGCGCGTATTCCTTGACAAATTTCGGAACCCGGGGGCTCAAGCCGAGCATGTCCTCGAGCACGAGGATCTGGCCGTCGCATTCCGCGGAGGCTCCAATGCCGATGGTCGGGATCGAGATCTGCTTGGTGATACGCGCCGCAAGCAGCTCGGCGAGCGCCTCGAGCACGACGGCAAAGGCACCGGCCTCGGCGACCGCGCGCGCATCCTCCTCGAAGGCCGCCCATTCGGAGCGGAAGCGACCCCGCGGCTTGAAGCTGCCGATCATGTTCACGGCCTGCGGCGTCATGCCGATATGGCTCATCACCGGAATGCCGCGATCGGTGAGGTAGCGGATGGTCTCCGCCATGTGGGCGCCGCCCTCGAGCTTGATGGCGCCGCAGCCCGTTTCCTTCATCACCCGCGCGGCGCTGCGAAAAGCGGCGGTCGGACTCTCCTCATAGGAGCCGAACGGCATGTCCACGACGACGAGCGCTCTGGAGGAGCCGCGCACCACCGCCTGGGCATGCATGATCATGAGCTCGAGCGGCACCGGCACCGTAGTCTCGTACCCATGCATGACCATGCCGAGCGAGTCGCCGACGAGCAGCATATCGACGTAAGGGTCGATGATACGCGCGGTATGGGCGTGATAGGCGGTGAGCGCCACGATCGGCGCTTGGTCTTTGCGCTTGGCGATATCCGGTGCGGTCACCCGCTTCAGAGCAAATTCGTCCGACACGTTCCGAGCTCCCAAAAAAGGAAACCGAGGCTTTGGTTTTCTTATGACAGAAATATAGGGATTTTTGCAGTGCAAAAAACTGCCGCAGGGCCGTGCCATGCAATTCCCCCTCCCCCCTTAAGGAGGAGGGCTAGGTAGGGGGGTTCAAACAGGGGGAGCGGGGCCAAGGTGCAACTCTGTGACCCCTCTTCTGGCTCGCAGCAGGACGATCAAGGCAGAGGCGAGGTGCCGATCAGGAGCGGGTGCAGCCACACGAGAAAGACGACGTAGAGCACAAGCCCCCCGACCACGCTGATGACGTCGTTGCGGAATGCCCCCGTCTCCGGGACCGTGACGAGCCCCGTCTCGGCGCGCCGCTTGAGCGCGATGCGGTCGAACACGGCATAAGCGAGAAACGAGCCGAACAAAATGATCGAGGCGAGATCGCCATTGGCGATGAGATGGGCGAGCGCCCAGAACTTGATGGCCACGAGGAACGGGTGCCGGAGCTTCGCCTTGATCTCCCCCGGCACATAGGCCGCGATGAGGAGGATGAATACCGGCAGCATGAGCACCATGGCCACGTAGCGCGTCCAGCCCGGCGGGGCCCAGATTTGGATAAAGGGCGCCCGCGCAAAGCCCCAGACGAGCAGCACGAAGCCGAGAGTCGAGACGAGCGAGAAGACGGCGCGATAGCCGTTCTTCCCGAGACGGCCGATCAGCCCCTCACGCAGGTCTGAAAATGTCGGCACCAGATGGATGCCGATGATGACGATGATGCCGATGATGAGGAGGCTCATGGGATGCACATCTTTAGCGGCTCGCCGATTCCACTACGGATTTCATGTTTGCGAGGCCCTGGTCCATTGTGTCGGCGATCATTTTCTTCCGTTCATCGCGAAGCAGAACGCCTTGGCGATGAAGTTCTGATGACCCGGAGACGGTCCACGTGACAGCGGTCTGATCCCCCTCTGGTAACGCCGAGTCGTTGCTCCCCGCGAAGGGCTTCACGAAGTCGACCTTGATCTTGACGAGATCGTTGGGCCGGCTCTCGGTGAGCGTCATTTTCCCTTCGCCGACCTTGTCGTTCCCCACCCATTTGAAGACGGCGCCGGCACTGGACGGGCCCTCGAAACTCACCTTGGCGGCAGGATCAAGTTTCGCCCAAGGAGACCAGGCCTCCCAATTATGGAAATTATTCACCTGCTCGAACACATCGGGCGCCAGAGCGGAGATCGTGGCCGTCCGCTCGACGCGGAATTCGGAAGGCTGAAGGGCAACGACCGCGACGAACACGACGACGATCACCGCGAGCGCAATCAGGATCTTCTTGAGCATGGCATCTTTCTCCAGACCGTCATGACCTGACCAAGACTCGGTCGCGCTTGCGTCATTGTTGTGACGAAGTCCCTGTAGGCGGGCCGGATGGCCCCTCACTCCCACTCGATCGTTCCCGGAGGCTTCGAGGTGATGTCGTAGACGACGCGGTTGATGCCGCGCACCTCGTTGATGATGCGCCGCGCCGCCGCACCCACAAACTCATGGGAGAAGTCATAATAGTCGGCGGTCATGCCGTCGATCGAGGTGACGGCGCGGAGCGCGCAGACATAATCGTAGGTGCGGGCATCGCCCATCACGCCCACGGTGCGCACCGGCAGCAGTACGGCGAAGGCCTGCCAGATCGTATCATAGAGACCGGCTTTCCTGATCTCGTCGAGATAGATGGCGTCGGCGCGGCGCAAGATTGCAAGCTTCTCCTCCGTCACCTCGCCGAGAACGCGGATAGCGAGCCCAGGCCCGGGGAAGGGATGGCGGTTGACGAAGGCGGGCGGCAGCCCGAGCTCGCGGCCAAGCGCTCTCACCTCGTCCTTGAGCAGCTCGCGCAAAGGCTCGAGCAGCTTGAGCCGCATGCGTTCCGGCAGACCGCCGACATTGTGGTGGGACTTAATGGTGACGGACGGTCCGCCGGAGAAGGAGACGCTCTCGATCACGTCGGGGTAGAGCGTCCCTTGCGCGAGGAAATCGACCGAGCCCAGTCTCTCTGCCTCTTCCTCGAAGATCTCGACGAACAGGCGTCCTATGGTCTTCCGCTTCTCCTCCGGGTCGATGACGCCGGCAAGCGCGGCCAGGAACCGTGCGCCAGCATCCAACGCGATCAGCGGGATGTTGTAATGGCCGCGGAAGAGGTCCACGACCTCGCGCGCCTCGTTCTCGCGCAAAAGCCCATGGTCCACGAAGATGCACGTAAGCTGCTCGCCGATCGCCTCGTGGATCAAGAGCGCGGCAACCGCCGAATCCACGCCCCCCGACAGGCCGCAGATCACGCGCCCCTTCCCCACTTGGGCCCTAATCCTCGCGACCTCCGTCTCGCGGAATTGCGCCATCGACCAATCGCCGGGGCAGCCCGCGATTCCGCGCACGAAGTTCGCGATGAGAGCCGCGCCGTCGGGCGTGTGCACCACCTCGGGATGGAACTGGACGCCGTAGAGGCGCCGCGCATCGTCAGCGATGGCCGCAAAGGGCGCGCCGTTGGACACCGCCACCGCGCGGAAGCCCGCCGGCAGCGCGGTCACGCGGTCACCATGGCTCATCCAGACAGGCGCCCGATCGCCCCGGCGCCACACGCCGTGGAACAGCGGCGTGTCGCCGACAATTTCGAGCTCGGCGCGGCCGAATTCGCGCGTGTGCCCGCCCTCGACTTGGCCGCCAAGCCCCGCCACCATGGCCTGCTCGCCGTAGCAGATGCCGAACATTGGGACGCCCGCTTCGAGCACGGCTCGCGGCACTTGCGGCGTGCCGGTCTCGTGTACGCTCGCGGGGCCGCCTGAAAGGATGATGGCCTTCGGCAAAACGGGCTTGAGGGCCGCTTCAGCCCTGTCGAAGGGCACGATCTCGGAATAGACGCCGGCCTCGCGCACGCGTCGCGCGATCAGCTGCGTATACTGGGCACCGAAATCGACGATGAGGATTTTGTCTTGCGGCGTCATGGCGCTGGTTACAGCAAGGCCCGCGAGTCGGCAATCCCAACTGCGCCGGAGACTACCTTCGCTGGAACCACCAGACACTTTCTTTGTCATCGCCGGACTTGAACTGACCTCCATTCATTCTTGCTTCCGGTGGTTACTGGATGCCCGCCTGCGCGCGCATGACATGAGAGAAGACATGCGATTTTGCTCGTCTCCCCGTCATCACGAAGGCTAGCGAAAGGCTATCTTTTGCTGTCCGATATGTTCGATAAGCAAAAAGCGCAGAAGCCAGCGCCGCTCCCGCCGCCGCAACAGCAACCCAGTCACTTAACCCAAGTGACCCGACCAGCTTGAGCAGTTTGGACCAGATAGAGTTCATCGGTTGCGGTTATGTACGACTCACCCTGTATCATGGCGCAAGCTCCTTCACATAGATGACCTTGCCGTCGCCGGGCCCGTAGAAATCGGCGAGCCGCGCTTCTTCCGCGAAGCCCATGCGCTGATAGAAGCCACGTGTGCCCGCATAGCGGTCGGACGTCGAGGTATCCACATAGACGCGCTTGGCCCCGGCCTTGCGCATGGCGGCTTCGGCGCGGGTAAAGACTTGGACCCCAAGCCCCTTGCCCTGCTCCTCGGGGGCAACGGCAATCCAATAAAGATCAAACGACGTTTGCGTCCCCTCGATCGGTCCGTAGCAGGCATAGGCCACGAGCCCGCTGCCCCGCTCGGCCAAGATGAAGTGGTAGCCGGAGCGCACCCCCTTGGCGAGGCGCTCGGTCACGAGCTCCGCGGCGATCTCCACCTCCGCGGCATTGAAGAACCCGGTGCTGGCGACGAGCGAGCGCACGCGCCCCACATCGTCGGCCATGACTGTGCTCCGCCATTCGAGCCCATCGCGGGCGGAGGTTCGATGCGCCGCGCTGCGCGCCAAGGCGGGCGCCATCTGGCGCGCGGCCGAGTGTCCGGTGACGAGGCCGGTAAAGAAGTTGCGCACATTGGTGCCGAGCGTGCGCACCCTGTAGCCGCCTTCCTGCACCACGAGGGTGGAGTAACCCTGCTCACCGATCGTGTGGCCAAGCTGCTCGAAATCCTTGGCCCGATTGGGCCATGTGCCGGTCGGGTCGCCCCTCGCCGTATCGAACCCTGCGGACACCACGAGGAAGGTAGGGCTGAAGCGGCGGATGCGGCGCAATGCCTCCGCCACCGCGTTCCGGTGCTGCTCCGTCGTGATGTGCTCAGGCAAGGGCAAGTTCAGATTGTAGCCAGCGCCCGGCCCCAATCCCGTCTCGTCCCGGAAGCCGGAGAAATAGGGATAAGCGAAGCTCGGATGGCCGTGGATGGAGACGGTGAGCACGTCGGATCGCGTGTAGAAGATCTCCTGCTGGCCGTTGCCGTGATGATAGTCGATGTCGAGAATGGCGACGCGGCCGTAGCGGGACAAGAGATTGGCTGCGACCGCCCCATTGTTGAAATAGCAGAAGCCGCCGAAGGTGCGCGTCTCGGCGTGGTGGCCAGGGGGACGCACCAGGGCATAGGCAAGGTCAGTGCCCTCCAGCACCTTCTCCGCCGCCGTCAAAGCGCAATCGACCGCCGAGCGTGCCGCAAGATAGGCGTTCAGATTGAGCGGCGTGAAGGTGTCGATGCAGTAATAGCCGGCAAGCACCGTCTCGTCTTTAGGGGGGCGCGCCGGGTTGCGGGTCGGGAAGACGTAAGGATAGATCGACTTCTTGGGGCCGGCTATCAGGCACGCCTTGCGGATGTAATCCACGAGCCTCCCGTCATGCACGGCGCGAATATGGCGGTCGGAGAAGCGCTTCGCCGGCACTCTCTCGAACAGACCCGATGCGTTGAGCTCGGCCATGATCGAGCGGATGCGCACCGGTGCCTCCACATAGCCCCGCTCCTGCACGTGATGGATGGCGTGGTCGTCATTGAGTACGAGCGCGATGCGCGGCTCGTCCGTGGCTCGGACGACGCCCTTCTGCGCGGCTCTGGGCTTGGTGTAGCGCGGCTCGCGCAAGCGGATCGGGTCGTCCTTGATGGAGTCCACCACCATCTGCACATAATCGGCCGGTGACCCGTATTTCCGCTCCAGGATGGCGCGGACCACCTTCCGCACCTTGTCGCGGCTCGGCAGATCGTTGGAGCCGAGCGGATCTAGCAGGAGGTATGGTGCGTCATTTTGTCCGGGCTTGATGGGCGTCTCATAGGCTGTGTTGATGATCGGCCGGGCGCCGTAGCGCTCATAGAATTTGAGCCGGTTCGCGTTGCTCGCCCTCATCTCGGGATTGGGGCTGAGCGCCGGGTCGTCGGGCAGGCTTTCGAAATAGAGCTGCGTGCCGAGCGCGCGGGCCTCCTCGCGCACCCGCTCATAAATCGTGGCGCCGATGCCTCTCCCGGTGCGGCCGAGTGCCGTGGAGATGATCTCAAGGTAGGAAAAGCCGATGTCCGGCGCGTACAAGAGGAGCGCCACGCCGAGCGTTTGGTCGCGCGCATTCTCGGCGACGAACAGCCGCGACACGAAGCGGTGCTTCAACGGATTGGAGAGCTGGTCCGGCAGCTTGGCGATGTCGTAGTCCGACATCAGCGAGAATTGCTCGCGCATGATCTTCTGCGCAGCCTCGATCGCGGCGCGGTTTGGCGCCGTCGCGGCGTCTGCCACTTTGCGGATGCGCAACATGGTCACATGCGAAGCATGTCAGGCGATGGCTTGCAAGGCTCGGGGGGCGGCCTCGACGATTCTGCCGACCAGAGCGGGATAGGATAGTCCAGCCTGGTACGCCGCGACGGCAAAACCCGCATCGGGGCTGAGGCACGGATTAACGTTCACTTCGAGGATCCAAGGCTCGCCCATGCTATCGACGCGGAAGTCGACCCGGGCGTAGCCAGTGAGCCCGAACAGGGTCCAGCAGGAAAGCGCCAGCTGTTTCAGTTTGGCGGCAAGCGCAGGCTCGTTCGGCTCGAGCCCGAACCGCCGCGGCGTGCCGGTATAGGCCTCGCTCTCGGGTGTCCATTTGGCGTCATAGCCGACGATGCGTGGGGTGCCCTCGCGCCAGCCCTCGAACAGGATCTCGGCGATCGGCAGCACGCGCGCCCCATCGGCGCCTTCCAGCAGGGCGAGGTTGAACTCGCGTCCCTCGATATAGGCTTCCGCGAAATGCTCCATTCGGAAGCACGACGTGCGCTCCTCGATGGCGCGCGCCGCCTCGGCACCTTTGACCACCGAGCTCTCGTCGAGCCCAAGCGAGCCGTGCTCCCACGCAGCCTTGACGATGACAGGTGTCTCGGGATCGAGCCCGCTCCCGGCCACCGACCATGCAGGCGTGGGCAGGCCTTCGCGCGCCAGCTTCCGCTTGGTCGCCACCTTGGACAACGTTTCAAGCCACGCATCGGAATGGGCGCCTGTATAAGGAAGACCGAACGCGTCGAGCAGCGAGGGGATCACCGGCGCTAGCCTGCCGTCTCCCCTCACCGCGTCGACCAGATTGAAGACGAGAATAGGGTGCCGGCGCTGCAATGCCTCGAAGTCGCGAAGATCGAGATCGACGGCGACGATCTCAGTAGCAAAACCGAGCGTGGCAAGGGCTCCGGCCACCGCTTCGGCGGCAACCAGGGTATCGATCTCGTCGGGACGCTCTCTGGTCGCGGCATGCACGACCGGGATGAAGCCGCCGGGCTTCACGGCCATCAGGCACGTCTCCGCTGCCGCTCCAGAGTGGGTCGGCTAAGGCCGTAGCGCGCCAGCCCAGCGTCGAGGATCATGCCGATCAGCTCGACGAAGGGCACGCCGTTCTGCGCGGCGAGAATGGGCAGATCGGAATGATGCGGGTGCAGGCCCGCAAGCGTGTTGGCTTCGAGAAAATAAGGCTCGCCCTTGGCATCGGAGCGGAAGTCGATGCGCGCCGCGTCCCGGCACTCCAGCGCGTGATAAGCGGCAAGCGCGCGCGTTCCGGCGACTTTCGGCTCCTCGTCGTCGACGCGGGCGTAGATCACCAAATCCTCGCAAAGCTCCTTGTTGTGCAGCGAGTAGACATTGGCCTCGGCGTCCTCCTTGAGCAGGATCTCACAGACGCCGAGCACGGTCGCGCCGCTGCCATTGCCGACGATGCCGACGGTGAACTCGCGGCCCGGAAGGTAGGTTTCGACGAGCACGGGCTGCTGGTAGCGCGTGATGAGCCTGGTCGCGGCGGCTTGAAGTTCCTCGGGGGAGTTCACAACCGAGGCTGACTCGCAGCCTTTGCCGGTGCCTTCCGCGAGTGGCTTGACGAAGGCAGGATATTTGCTCCAGCCCTGAAGCTCGCTCGCAGCCGCATAGGCCACCGCGAAAGCCGCCGTCGGCACGCCCGCCTCGCGGACGAGCCGCTTGGCCACGGCCTTGTCGAGCGACGCGGCACTGCTGAGCGGGTCCGAGAACAGGTAGGGCTGGTCGAACAGCTCGCAAAGCGCGGGCACCTGGGCCTCGCGCGAGCGGCCCTTCACCCCTTCGGCGATAGAAAACACGAGGTCGAAGCGCATCCCCGCGACCAGCCGCGCGGCGAGCGCCTGCCCGCGTCCCACGCGGTCGACCTCGCAGCCGAGGGCCTCCAATGCTGCGGCGAGCTGATCGATGGTGTCGACGCCATCGAACTCGGCCACCTCCTCCTCGGAAAAGCCGAGTGCGCGATAGTCGTCGCGCAAATCATAGACGAGGGCGATACGCATCAGAGGTTTTCGAGGCATGGCGCCCGATCGGCGCCCACCGTCCCGTCGGGATCGGTGTAGCGATAGGTCTTGCCCTCGAAATTGCGCAAGATGAGATCGTCCCCCTCCCGGCCCTGCACATAGTCCGGCAAGAGCGGAATCTTGCCGCCGCCGCCAGGGGCGTCGATCACATAGGTCGGCACGGCGTAGCCGGTGGTGTGACCGCGCAAGCCCTGCATGATCTCCAGCCCCTTATCGACACTGGTGCGGAAGTGCGAGGAGCCCGTTATCGGGTCGCATTGATAGAGGTAATAGGGCCGCACTCGGCGCATCAAGAGGCCCTGATAGAGGCTCTTCAGCGTCTCCACGCTGTCGTTGATACCCTTGAGCAGCACCGTCTGGCTGCCGAGCGGGATACCCGCGTCTGCAAGCCGCGCAGTCGCCTCGGACACCTCCGGCGTAAGCTCCGTGGCGTGGGTAAAATGCAGGCTCATCCAGAGCGGATGATGTTTCTTCAGGATCCTGGTCAGGGAGCGGGTGATCCGCTGCGGCAGCACGACCGGCACCTTGGTGCCGAGCCGCACGAACTCGACGTGGCGGATGGCCCTGAGGCGCCCCAGCAGATAGTCGAGACGGTCGTCGGACAGGGTGAGCGGATCGCCACCGGACAAAAGCACGTCGCGAATTTGCGGGTTGTCGGCGATATAGTCGAGCGCCTGATCCCACTGCGGCCGGCTGAAGGAATATTCGCCACCGGGCTCGCCCACCATGCGCGAGCGGGTGCAGTAGCGGCAATAGGTCGAGCAGAAGCCCGTCGCCAGGAACAGCACGCGATCCGGATAGCGGTGCACGAGGCCAGGCGCGGCGGTGTGACCGTCCTCGCCGAGCGGGTCGTCCGCCTCACCCGGTGTCTTCAGATACTCGGTGCCGACCGGGATATGGGTCCGCCGCAGCGGCTCGAGCGCGTCGTCGCGGCTCATCAAGCTTGCATAATAGGGCGTGATGCCGAGCGGCAGCGACCCTTGATGGCGGACGACCGCATCGCGCTCGTCCTCCGACAGCACAAAGATGCGCTCAAGCTCGGCGAGTGCACGAATGCGTCGTCGGAGTTGCCAGCGCCAGTCGTTCCATTCGGCAAGCTCCACCTCGGGGAAGTAGCGCTTCCGGAAGGCGCGCGTCTGGGGCCCGACCGGGAACCGCTCCAGCCGTGCGGTCAGCACGCCAAGGCTTTGGGCCGTGACGGGAGAGTTGATGCGAAGATGTGGTTTGGTGAGGAGTGTTGTTGTTGCCGTCGGGCAACTGGGCGGCTCTTCAGGCTCGCCGGGAAGCAAATTCATTGGACCTGGATCCCCTCCGGATTTCGCGGACGGTGGCGCCAATCGCCAACTCTCGCGTCCGTCAAAAAGCGCGAGTCATTTCAGCAACTCCCTCGTCAATTTCAAGTGGTAATGATGTCCAGTCCCAAATTTTTTGTGGGGCGTGGCAAGGCCGCGCGTCCAGCTCGGCTTGGTCTCCCCGGGAGAGTGTCTTGCTGGCCCTCTTACCGCCGTTCCAGCGCCGCCACATAGAAGCCGTCGGTGCCGAAGCTTGAGGGCGTCATCAGCAGGGTCTCGGTGGAGCCGTCGGCGGAAGGCGGCGGCGCGGGCATGAGCGCCTGCTCCCACAGACCCTGCCAGGGCACGAGCCTGAATTCTGGGAACCGGGCGATAAAGGCATCGACCTGCTCGCGGTTCTCTGGGGGAAGGACCGAGCAGGTGATATAGGCGAGGCGACCGCCGCCAGGCTTCACGAGAGCAGCGCCTTGGTCGAGCACGGCTCGCTGCTCGGCGAGGCGGACCTCAAGCATCCGCGGGGCGAGCCGCCATTTTGCGTCGGGCCTCCGGCGCCATACGCCGGACCCCGTGCAGGGCGCGTCGATAACCACGCGATCCATCTTGCCCTCAAGCTGCGCCAGGGCATTTACGTCGCCGGCCGGCAGCACTTGGGCGTTGCGCACCCCTGCCCGCTTCAGCCGCTCGAAGATCGGCCGGAGCCGCAAGCGGTCGGCGTCGTAGGCGTAAAGCTGTCCGGTATTGTCCATGTCCGCGGCGAGCTGGAGCGTCTTGCCGCCGGCGCCGGCGCAGAGGTCGATGATCTGCTCTCTCGGGTGGGCACCCGAGAGTAGGGTCGCCAGTTGGGAGCCCTCGTCCTGCACTTCGTACCAGCCTTTGCCATGGCCTGGCTCCGCTTCGACATGCGGGCTGCGGCTTGGACCTGAGCCTGGCGCGATGCGGACCCCAACGGGGGAATATGGCGTGGGCGCGGCGTCAAACCGGCGGAGCGCGTTCAGCACCTTCTCCCGCGTGGCTTTCAACGTGTTCGCCCGGAGGTCGATGGGAGCCCGCATCGCGAGCGCCGCCGCCTCCTCAGCGGCCCGCGCGCCGAAGGCCCGTTCGAAGAGCGGCCCCAGCCACTCGGGATAGTCACCGCGCAGATGAGCCGGGGCGTTAGAAGGGACGTCTCGCTCAAGCCCTGCAAGCTCGGCCTCCGAGAGAGGCGCCGGGGCGAAGCGGCTGCCATCGGCGAGAGCTGCCACGGCTTCCGGCGTCTCCTTCCAACCCGAAACGAGGGTGCGGAGCACAAGCGCGCGAGGACTGTCATCGCCCATGGCATAGGCGCTTGAGGCACGGGTGCGGAGCGCGTCAAAGACGAGGTTGCCGATGGCGGCCCGGTCGCCCGAGCCGGCAAAGCGGTGAGCGAGCCCCCAATCCTTCAGGGCCTCGGCCGCCGGGCGTTTGCACCGAGCAATATCCTCGAGGACCTCGATCGCGGCGCTCGCCCGTGCCCCAGGGGTCATCCACTCGACGCGATGGTGAGGCGGGCGGCCACGATGATCCACATCAGCGCAAGACCAATCGCCCCGACAAGAAATACGGGTCCACGGCGATCGATGCGGTTAGAGGTGATGTGGATATAGGCGTGGACGAAACGCGAGACCACGAACAGCCAGCTCAGAACGAGGAGGATCGAGTCGGCGGTTCTGGTCTCGAGCGCGAGCAGGATCAGCGCATAGAAGAGGAGCGGCGTCTCGAGCTGGTTATGGTAGGCGTTGCCGATCTGGGTCGCGCGCGGGGGCCAGTTCGGCTCTCTGAGGGCAACGGCGTGCGGCGCCACCTTGCCCTGCCTGATCGCCTGGATGCGCAAGATCGACATCCAGAACAAGAGCGCGAAGGTAAGTGCGACCTGCGCGAACACCGGCATCAGCATGGCCTGCATCGACATAACAGCCTCCCCTTGACCCCCGATGGGGCGCGGCCGGCGATGGCGGCCTTGACGCCCTTATACTCTGCAAGCCTTCCCGAGCAGAATACTCTGCAAGCCTTCCCGAGCAGAGCGGCCCGCACAAGCCCTGCCCCATCGGCGCGGGCCGGCGCCTCCGCCTGGGTGCCCCCCTTGGCCGTTCACTTCATGAACAGAAGTTCAATTGACGAGGCCGCTGTGCATCGCTTTATAGGGGAACAAATTTCGAGAATTCTATGGTCTGAGGAGGAATAAATGCATTTGCATAGGTGTAAGGGATTGGTGTCGCGGGCTGCGACGATCGCCGGAGTCCTGGTGCTCGCATCGGCCATTACGGCACCCGCGTCCGCGGAGGACCCTCAAGCACCAGCGCCGTCGGCCGGGACCCCGCTCTTGACGCCCGTCGAGCCGACAACCCCCGACACGCCGTCGGCCGACTCTGGCGCAAGCCTCGAGACCAATCCCTGCTTCACCGGCAGGGGCACGATCAAGGAGGTTCTGGACGCCTGCGCCACATTCATCGCCTCGGGATCGACCGACAAGGATCGAGTCGTCGCCGCCCATGGTAACCGAGCCATTGGCCTTTCCGCGACCCGCGATTTCGATGGAGCCGTTGCCGAGATGAACGAAGCGATTCGCCTCGACCCGTCGGAGGCGAACCTCTATGTGATGCGTGGGGCGGCCTATAGGGCCAAAAAGGAGTTCGATAAAGCGAGCGCCGATTTGGACGAGGCCATTCGCCTCGATGCGAGCCGCGGGGATTTCTACATGCTGCGCGGCATGATCTTCGGCGACCAGGGCGACCTCGACCGTGCCGTCGCTGAGCTCAACCAGAAGGTCAAGCTCGATCCTGATTCCCCGCAAGGGTATTCAAAGCGCGCCGAGTTCTTCCGGCAAAAAAAGGACTTTGACAGCGCTTTGGCAGACTATAGCGAGGTCATCAAGCGCGAGCCGGACCGCGCCAAAAACTATACCGATCGCGGCTGGGTCTACGTGCTCAAGAACGACCTCGACCACGCCATGGAAGACTTCACCACGGCCCTTAAGATCCATGAGAACGATGCATCCGCCCTCGTTGGCCGCGGCGTGGTCAAAAGCCGTCAAGGCAAGCCCACGGACGGCAGCGACGACATCTCCTTTGCGCTCAAGCTGGAACCGGGGATCGTCGACGAGATCAAGAAACTCGGAGTCGAGTAGGCGGAAAAGCCACCGCGCTCCGACGCCGCTCACGCCTCTCTTGGATAGTTGGGCGATTCCCGCGTGATGGTCACGTCGTGGACGTGGCTCTCGCGCAGGCTTGCCGGCGAGATGCGGATGAATTCGGCGCGGGCGCTGAACTCGACGAGGTTTAGCGCGCCGGTATAGCCCATGGAGGCGCGCAAGCCTCCGATCAGCTGGTGCAGCACGCTGGAGAGCGGACCCTTATAGGGCACCTGCCCCTCAACTCCCTCCGGCACGAGCTTCAGCGCGTCCTTGATGTCCTGCTGGAAATAGCGGTCGGCCGAGCCCCGCGCCATGGCGCCGACCGCGCCCATGCCGCGATAGGCTTTATAGGAGCGGCCCTGGTAGAGATAGACCTCCCCCGGGCTCTCGTCGGTGCCGGCCAGCAAGGACCCGATCATCACGCAGTCGGCGCCCGCGGCGAGCGCCTTGGCAAGATCGCCGGAATATTTGATGCCGCCGTCGGAAATCACCGGCACGTCGTGCTTCTTGGCCACCTCCACTGCCTCGAGCAGCGCCGTAAGCTGCGGCACGCCGACGCCCGCCACGATGCGGGTGGTGCAGATTGAGCCCGGCCCTATGCCCACCTTCACCGCATCGGCGCCGGCGTCGATCAGCGCCATGGTGCCGTCGCGCGTGGCCACATTGCCGGCGATGACTTGCACCGCATTCGAAAGCCGCTTGATCCGGCCGATCGCATCGAGCACGCGGGCCTGGTGCCCATGGGCGGTATCGACGACGATGAGATCGGCGCCGGCATCGATCAGCCGCTCGGTTCGGGCGAAGCCTTCATCCCCCACGCTCGTCGCCGCCGCCACGCGCAAGCGGCCCTGTTCGTCCTTGCAGGCATTGGGGTGCACCCTCGCCTTCTCGATATCCTTCACGGTGATGAGGCCGATGCAGCGGTAGTCGTCGTCGACGACGAGCAGCTTCTCGATGCGGTGCTGATGCAGGAGCCGCTTGGCCTCCTCCATGTCGACGCTCTCCGTGACGGTGATGAGCCGCTCCTTGGTCATCAGCTCGTGCACGGGCTGGTGCGGATTGGTGGCGAAGCGCACGTCGCGGTTGGTGAGGATGCCGACGAGCTTGCCGTCGCGGCCGCCATTCCGGGCGGGCTCCACAACGGGAATGCCGGAGATCTGGTGGTCGGCCATCAGCCTCAGAGCATCGGCAAGGCTGGCACTGGGGTAGATGGTGACGGGGTTCACCACCATGCCAGATTCGAACTTCTTCACCTGGGCGACCTGGGCGGCCTGGGAGTCGGGGTCGAGATTTCGGTGGATGACGCCGATGCCGCCCGCCTGCGCCATGGCGATGGCGAGCCGCGCCTCGGTGACCGTGTCCATGGCCGACGACAGGATGGGAATATGCACGGAGATGCTGCGGGTGACGCGCGAGCTTATATCCACGGCGCTCGGCAGCACGTCGGAGGCGGCCGGCTTGATGAGCACGTCGTCGAAGGTCAGCGCGACGTCGGAATCCTGGGGGAACTTGTCTTTTTCTGGAACTTGCCCTTTGGGCATCGGCCAACCTCATCGACGGGTGGACTGCTTCTTAGCCAGCGTCTTGACGCAAGCGTCCACCAGTTGGCGGCTTCCTTTAGCAGCTTGGGGGGGGGTTGGGAAGCTGACGCTAACAGGATCGTCGTGTTTGGCGCCGAAACCTGGGATTTCACCTCCTCACGCCACTTCCCTCCTCCTTCTAGAGCACAAAGACCATGAGCCATCTAACCAAGGACGCCAGGCTTCCACCTCTGGCATCTACGTCTTCAAGGACGCAGAGATCGTCGACTGTGCCGCGCCTTACGGCGTCTTCTCCGAGCTCGACGCCTTTCTCATCGCCGACGCCATGCGCCCGATGCAGACGCGAGCGGGGTTCGCCGTGCTGCACAATTATAGCTTTCTCGACCGGCCGGATATGGATGCCTTCCTGATCCCGGGCTTCGGCACCCGCCAGTAGACGCACAATGACCGCCTGCACGACTTCGTCCGCATGCTCCCCGAAAAAACGCTGCTCACCAGCGTCTGCACCGGCTCCTGGATCTATGGCGCCATGGGCCTGCTCGACGGCAAGCCCGCCACCAACCGCAAGGAGCCCGTTTTGGCTCGAAGCCTCAAAATTCGGCAAGGTGCCGATTGACCGGCTGGCGGGGATCGCGCCCGCAGCCCGCATCTCCCGCGCCCGCGTGGTCGATGCCGGGCTCATCGTCAGCGCGGGCGGCATGGTTTCAGGCATGGAGATGGGCTTCCACCTGCTCCGCCGACGAGTCGCTGCGAGGTCGCGCGCGTCATGGAGTACAAGGCCGCTCACGACCTTTATAAAGACGATGTGGAATATGCCGACTCGTGAGCGTTAAGCAGATCCTCTAAACCCGGTGGCCAGCACATAGACCTCAGGCGATTCGGGACGACTCGCTTTCGGCTTAACATGCTGCACCTTGGCGAAGGATCGCTTCAGATGCGTGAGGAGTTCCTGCCCGGCTCCACCTTGAAACACCTTGGCGAGGAAGGTGCCACCGGGTGCAAGCACGTCCTCGGCAATATCGACAGCGGCCTCGACGAGCGCGACCACCCGCAGATGATCGGTCGGCCGGTGCCCCGTTGCAGGCGCGGCCATGTCGGACAGAACCACGTCGGCGCGACCACCCTTGAGTGCAGTCCGGATGCGGTCGAGAGCTCCCGCCTCGGTGACATCGAGCGCAAGCAGCTCGACGCCGAGAAGAGGCTCGACGTCGCTCAGGTCGACGGCGATGACTTGCCCCTGTCCCTGGCCCTTTCCCTCGCCCGAGCCCACCCGCTCCGCCGCGATCTGGCTCCAGCCGCCGGGCGCCGCGCCCAAATCCACCACCTTCACGCCGGGCTTGAGAAGGCGGTGCTTGTCGTCGATCTCGATGAGCTTGAAGGCCGCACGCGAGCGATAGCCTCTGCGCTTCGCCTCCTCGACGTAAGGGTCGTTAAGCTGACGGGCGAGCCAGCGCGTCGATGCCGTCTTCCGCCCTTTCGCCGTGCGGAGCCTGACGGTGAGCCTCCGGGCTCCGCCACCCCGCTCGATGCCACCGCCTTTGCTCTGTCTTGCCATTTGTTAATCCGGCGACCTCTCCCAAGCCCTTGACCCTATAGGGCCACCGGCCCCATGTCCGCCTTGTCGTCCCTCAAACACCTGCCCGATGCCCCGCTATTTCGTCACCCTCATCGTCGCGATCGCACTGTTCATGGAGAACATGGATTCGACGGTGATTGCGACGTCTCTGCCGGCCATCGCAGCAGATTTGGGGGAAGACCCGATTGCACTCAAGCTCGCGCTCACCTCGTACTTCCTGTCGCTCGCTGTCTTCATCCCCCTGAGCGGCTGGGTCGCAGACCGCTTCGGCGCCCGCACTGTGTTCAGGGCGGCCATCGTCGTCTTTGCCTTAGGCTCCGCCGCGTGCGGTTTCGCCCAATCGCTGCCCGACTTCGTCCTGTTCCGCATCGTGCAGGGCATCGGCGGAGCAATGATGGTGCCGGTCGGCCGGCTAGTCATCCTGCGCACCGTGCCCAAATCCGAGCTGATCTCGGCCCTGGCCTGGCTCACCATCCCCGCCTTGCTCGGGCCTGTCATCGGACCACCGCTCGGCGGTTTCATCACGACCTTCGTCTCCTGGCGCTGGATCTTCTGGATCAACATCCCCATGGGCGTACTCGGCGTCATCCTCGCCACGCGTTTCATCACCAATATCCGCGAGGCGGAGCTCCCTCCCCTCGATGTGAAAGGCTTCATCCTGTCGGGCATCGGCCTCGCTGGGCTCGCCTTCGGCTTCACCACCATCGGTCAGGGGCTGCTGCCGCCTTGGGTGTCGTTGTCGCTCCTCGGCGCTGGGGCCATTGGCTGCTGGCTCTACGTCCGCCACGCGCATGATGCCACGGCCCCGCTTATCGATTTGAGCCTCCTTAAGGTGAAGACCTTCTATGCAAGCGTCGTCGGCGGATTCCTCTTTCGCGTGGGCATTGGCGCCACGCCTTTCTTGTTGCCACTTCTCTTGCAGCTCGGCTTCGGAATGACGCCCTTCCAGGCGGGCCTCCTCACCTTCGCCAGCGCCGTCGGCGCCATCGCCATGAAGACCACGGCGGCGCCGATCCTGCGTCGGTTTGGATTCAGGTCCGTGCTCGTCGTCAATGCCCTCATCAGTGGCTTGTTCATCGCCTCGAGCGGACTATTTACACCGACGACGCCCCATATCGTGATTCTCGTTGTTCTGCTCGTCGGCGGCTTCTTCAAGTCGCTCCAGTTCACGAGCATCAACTCGCTCGCTTATGCCGACATTGAGCCAAGGGTGATGAGCCGGGCGACGAGCTTTGCGAGCGTGGCGCAACAGCTCTCCATGTCGGCCGGCGTCGCCGTCGGGGCCCTCGTCCTCGAGTTCGAACGCTTCGGTCGTCACCAAGCGACTGTGCAATCGGATGATTTCGCTGCCGCCTTCGTCGTCATCGCCGCCATCGCTGCGAGTTCGGCGCTCATCTTCTTCATGCTGCCGAAGGAGGCCGGCAGGAGCCTTTCGGCTCCGGCGCGCCCCGTGGGCACTCCCCAGGATTCAGTGTCTCAGGCCTGAGCCGCGCTAGCCTCAGCGCCCACCCTGCAGAGCATCGGCCCACCGCCCGCGAGCGCGGTGGTGCTCCGAAGCGCGGCGGTCGTGACCATCCTCGGCCATGAGCGTGGCAAGAATGCCTTCGCGCAAACCGCGGTCGGCCACGCGCAATCGCTGGCATGGCCAGACCCTGAGCAAGGCCTCGAGGATGGCGCAGCCCGCAAGCACGAGATCGGCGCGCTCCTGGCCGATGCAAGGTTGCGCCACGCGCTCGGCATAGCTCATGGCAATCAGGCGGTTCGATACGGTGCGGACATCGCCGGCGCCAAGCCAGCAGCCGTCGACGCGCGAGCGCTCATAAGCCGAAAGACCGAGATGGATGCCGGCAATGGTGGTGACTGTTCCGGAGGTGCCGAGGAAATGCGCACCTCCCCTGGCGATGCGGCTTCCGAAGCCGTGCTCGGCTTCGAAGCTTTTAAGGGCGGCCATCACGTCCATCACCATGGCCTCGTAGCTCTCGCGCGTGACGTCGCGGCCGCCATGACGCTCGGCAAGGCTCACCACGCCGATCGGCAACGACGTCCAGGCGGCAATGCAGCTCTGCACCTCGAGACGGTCATAGACAGAACGGCGCCAGGGCCGGTCGAGCTGGGTGAGATCGAGCCAGATCAATTCCGAGCTGCCGCCGCCAATGTCAAAGACGAGCGCCCAGTCGCAATGGCGGTCAATCAGCGACGCGCAGCCCGAGACAGCGAGCCTCGCCTCGGTCTCCCGGCTCACGATATCGATTGCAAGACCGGTCTCGCGCCGCACGCGCTCGATGAACTCGCCGCTGTTCGAAGCAATCCTGCACGCCTCGGTGGCGATCAGGCGCGAGCGAGACACGCCTCTTCGCCGCATTTTGTCGGAACAAATCTTCAGCGCCTCGATGGTGCGGCCCATAGCGGCATCGGAAAGGCGCCCAGAGCGGTGCACGCCCTCCCCCAAGCGAATGATGCGAGAGAAGGCGTCGATGACGAGAAAGCCACGGCGCGATGGCTTGGCGACGAGCAGCCTGCAATTGTTAGTGCCGAGATCGAGAGCCCCGTAAACTGGAGACGCGCTGCGCCGGGCGCGCGCACCCGCATCGTTCTTGCCCTGGGCTGCCCCCAATAGGCCCTCAACCGGCGCGTTCAGCAGCGCACGGGCCGCGACCTGCGTCGGACCGCCGCCTTTCCCGCATCCATCGGTCTCGCTCCGCCCGGTCTTGAGGTCGGGTGGAGGAATGGCAGCCGGGCGGGCATTGCCGCTCGGCCCAGTCACGATGTTCAACCCTTAAAGCCGCGGAACTCCCTGACCTATGGTCTGGGTACTTGGCCGCAGCGCTGGTTCAATATCCCACTCTAGCAAGCTCATATCGCAGGTAAAGGAGCTTTTCCCGCGGGGCCATGACGGAGCGGCATGGGCGAATAGACGCGGCCTAACTTCGCAAGGCCTTTATTTGCGCCTCACCCGCGCCATCACATGTTGCGTCATGGCTTCCTAGCTGGGGTCTGATAGAGGCCTGCGCCGCTCTCTGTTGAACCCGAGACACCAATGTAGACTCAAACCCGGAGGAACACCATTGGGTATGACAAACTGAAAGATGGGGTGATCGGCCGGCGGCTTGTGGATAGCTGAAGATTTGGGGTGCTGCGCTTCAGGCTGATGGTCAAACGAGGTCTCGCATTTGCGGCCTCAGGCATCAGAAGGAGAAGCGCAGCATGG
>JBARKP010000086.1:0-106468 GCA_049801475.1 Methyloceanibacter sp. | reverse complement strand
ATTGCACGGGCGGCGCCGGGTGTGATGTTTGCTGGGCCGGGCTCTGCGGAAACTAAGAGCGCCGACCCGAAGGGGCGATTGGGCTCAGTAAGTCCAGCGTGTACCGGGCTCTAGGGCAATAGAGCGGCACCACTCCTTCGCTTTTTCCAGTACCTCAGGGGCATTAAAGTCGAGCGCAAAGGGGGGCGAGTCGAAGTTGACTAAAGCGGTTCCACGTTCGGTCTCAGTGAGGATGTTCAGCGCGAAATTTAGCGCAGCGCGCAATGTTTCAAACTGGCGACGGTTGCCTCCCCGCCTAAGCCCCTTAGTGGGGGTATCACCGTCCGCCCACCACAAAACGCTTGCAGGCTGATCGAGGTCAATGCCTTCCAGCATTTCCTTTCCCTTCGCTCGGACTCCGACGGCGACGATACAGCAAAAAGGGCGCCGGCCGAAGCGAGCGCCGTCGCTAGAGCGAGTCCTCAAAATGACGGACGATGACGAGATCGCGTGTTGCAACCAGTGCAAGCAGGCTCTGACTGAGATCGACTACCACGGCGAACGTCTAACTGGCTGCTTGACGTGCAACCTTTGGGCGACCGCTGTCGGTAAACGGTGGAAGAGACTGTCCGAAGAGGACCTCCGCGCAATCCATCTGTTGAGGCGTCATGGCCGAGGAGGCTGACGAAAAGAAAAGAGCGATTGGGGCGCATGAAGACAGCGCATAGCCGTGTCGCCGGCCTGCTCGTGCTTGTGCTATCCGGGTGTGCTTTGTCACACACCGTGATGCCCTTCGAGCTCACCGATGCAGACGAGGTGGCAATAAAGGCTGGCGTGCGCACGTCTTTAGGGAACCCTGGCTCCGCCGAGTTTGGAGATGTGCGCGCGACTAGGAGCACTAATGGGGTTGTTTCGGTTTGCGGTTGGGTCAACTCCAAAACTGGAGTTGGTCGCTATACTGGCAACCAGCTCTTCATCGGGCTTCTTAACGTCGCAACGCGCCCGCCTTGCCCTTCCTATCTTCGTCATCCTGCCAGGACAGACGGATCGCACCAGACGAGTGCATCTCGGATGGGTTGAAGATTGGGACGATGAGCCCGCGCTCTTCCTCGTGTTGTTTGGCGATACGGCACCGACCTACGCGCCTCCTGCTGAGCAGGATGAGCCGTTCTTGCTAACCGATGATGCGCCGATGAGAAAGGCAATGGTGAATGTCAGAGCCCGCCAGCAGGTGTTTCGGTTCCAAGTGCTCGCGCAATACGGAACCAAGTGTGCGGTCTGCTCAATCACGCATCCGAGCCTAGTCAAGGCTGCGCATATCAGAGGGAAGCGGGAGAAGGGGTCGGATGATTGGCGGAATGGCATCCCCCTGTGCTCCACGCACCACGATGCCTACGACGCCCAACTGTTCGCTATCGATCCTGATACCCTTTCCATTATCACTGGACCAGGGGTGACCCCAGCTGCCATTGGACTGGGCACAATCGTTATCGCGGTGAAGCACAGACGACCCCACAGAGACGCGCTCGCATGGCGTTTTGAGCTGACCCAGTCCAAGTGGACGAAGAAGGTGAGCGTTTAAGGTCTTCCTTCAGCATGTTCCTCTAATGAGCGCCACATTGATTAAAGCACTGACGGCGCTTGTTCCAGCGTGCGCGCTCCTTTCTGGTTCAGTTGTCTTGTTTTTTAGAGCGAGAACTGTGCCTTCTTTCCTTCAGCTACTCGGCGCAGGGGCTCTAACGATAGTCGTGCTCACTCATATCTGCGAGGCACTTCAATTGCTTCCTTGGATGCATTGGGGACTTCCCGATAGCGTTGGCCACTATCTCGATCTCGGCAGTGCTGCCCTTGGCATCACTCTGTTTCCTTTAGGGTATCTTTGGCAGGCGCTTAGCAAGCGACAAGCTTGATCCCCCGCGCTTGTCGGCATCGACCACCGGCCTTGGTCTTGGCCTCGCGTTGAGTCAAAGCCGGAAACACCTCCCCAATGAGCCCCAAACCACATCGAGCTCTTTGCCAACAATCGTGATGCGACGCTTTGGCCATGAACACGGGTAACATTCGCTCGTGTAAAGGCTTGACCCCAGGCTATTAGGAGCCTTTGAGACGGAGACTAAGCCCATGCATACGCACTCTATTGAAGACTTTCGTCATGCACACGTCTTCCTCGGGGAAGCGCATGCACGGAATGAGCGCAAGACGTGGACCGTGATCGCTATCTGTACGGCGATGATGGTTGCCGAGATTATTGGCGGCGTTTGGTTTGGCTCGGTGGCCCTCGTTGCGGACGGGCTCCACATGTCCACCCATGCCGGCGCGCTCCTAATCGCTGCCCTGGCCTACACCTACTCACGTCGATACGCTGGCGACGAGCGCTTCGTCTTCGGAACAGGGAAGCTCGGGGACTTGGCTGCATTCACGAGTGCCATCGCGCTTGCGATGATCGCGCTGCTTATCGGTTATGAGAGCCTGAGCCGATTTTTTAACCCGGTACCCATTGCATTCAATCAGGCGATCCCAATTGCAGTGGTCGGACTGGGCATCAACCTCGTTAGTGCATTCCTATTGCGTGAAGATCGCGACCACCACCATCACCACCATCCTCACCATGAAACGGATCAAGCGCATGCGCACTCGAAGAGTGTTCTTCATCATCGAGATCACAACCTGCGCGCCGCATTTGTGCACGTACTGGCTGACGCCGCCGTCTCGGTGTTGGTGATCATTGGTCTTGTGGCGGGACGTCAGTTTGGATGGATTTGGATGGACCCCCTCATGGGTCTGATCGCTACGGTCGTCATCATGAACTGGTCTTGGAGCCTTGTACGGGCGGCGGGCGCGGTTTTGCTCGACGTTTCTCCTGATCCTGCTCTGGCGGCGAAAATTGCTGCGCGGCTTGAACAACGTGGTGACCGGCTTTCGGATCTTCATCTATGGCGGGTTGGTCCCGGCCACATCGCCGCTATCGTTTCAGTGGTGTCCGATCATCCAGAGTCCTCAAGCGTGTACAAGAAACGGCTCTCGGACTTGCCAGGCCTCTCTCACATCACAATCGAGGTCGAGCGCTGCCCCGGTCTCCACGGTTAGGCTGCATGGCGGGCAGCACTTCTGTCCGTGATCGGTTTCTGCTCGCGGCGCATGATCGGACAGTCGCGGTATTAAGATTGCTTGTCGGGACTGGTGGGCGCGGCTGGGATCGAACCAGCGACCTCTCGGATGTGAACCGAACGCTCTCCCGCTGAGCTACGCGCCCCATTAAATGTAGTTGTCCCGATTGGGACAGTATGGCGACTGGAAACCCTTGAGAATACTGGCGTAGCCCCCGTGATGTGAACACAGTGCTCTACCAGCTGAGCTAACCGCCCGCCTCGGGTCTATGAGCCGGATTTAGCGATTGGGCGTAAGACAAGTCAAGGAAGGGCGCTGGGCAAACCCCCGAAGAGCTGAGGGGCGGCGCGTAACCCACGCCTCCCTTGCGTCCCAGTATTATTTCGCTTTCGATATCATGCTGGTGACGGTGGCGAGCGTCGCGGTTGCTTCCTTGAGGTTCCCCTCGGTGCATTGCGCGTCGGCCTGATCGAGAAGCTCATTGACCTTCGCAAAGTCCTCTTCGCTCATCGGCTTGGCCTCTTGCTTGCTCTCTACGGCTTCCTCTGTGGCCGCGAGCTGCTGGGTGCACTGGTCGTCGCCCTCTGCCGGCTCATCAACGGCATAGGCGGTGCCCCCCATCAGGCAGGCCAAGGCCGCACCGATCGCGACACGTCTAAGCATCGTATGTCTCCTTGGAAGAACTTTTATGCGGTTGAACTCACGCAAGTAAGATGAACTTCGACTGTGGCTCTTCGTTGAGAGCAGTCCGGTCGAAATAAGGCGAATCTTTGGCAGGCTTGACTGGGCGCCCGCGCTGGCGTCAGGAAGGGTTCACGCGCGTGAGCGGCCGTTCCAAGAGCTGCGCGGCCCGAGGGGCGAGCTCGTCGAAATAGTCGATCACCGCATCCGGAGCGAATTCGTGAAGCGGCGCGGGCGCGTAGCCGAAGCTGACCAGAACCACGGGCACGCTCGCCCCCCTGGCCGTGCGGATGTCGACCTCGCTATCTCCCACCATGATTGCGCGCGTAAGTTCGCCTCCGGCGAGCGCGATCACTTGAGTGAGGTGGCCCGGGTCGGGTTTTGCGACCGCGAAGGTGTCCCGTCCGGCAATTCCCTGGAAGTAACGCTCAAGGCCAAGGGTAGCAAGGAGCTTGCGGGTAAGATGCTCGCGCTTGTTGGTGCAAACCGCTAGCCTCGCCCCGGCTGACTTGAGCGTCTCGAGCGAGGTGACGGCCCCCGGGAAAGGCCGACTCTCGGCTGCGATATTTTCTTCATAATGCGCGAGAAACTCTGCCAGCATCCCGTCAACGTCGTCGTTGGCGTCCGCCTGCCGCAAGCCTTCCTCGATCATGGCTCTGGCGCCAAGCCCCACCGCGGACCTTATGATCTCTGCCGGCACCGACGCATGGCCGCGGCAGGTGAGCACCTCGTTCAACGCATTGGTAAGGTCCGGCGCGGTATCCACGAGCGTGCCGTCGAGATCGAAAACAATCGTCGCATCTCTTAGATGTCCTCGTGGCACCATTTGGTTCCGATCTCGGCTTGGACGTTGACCCGGGCAGGATGCCTCAGCATATCTCATCATTCCACCGCGTATGACTAGGACGATCTTCACGACAAGGATGGCTCCCATCTTAAATCTCTACGATCCTTCTTTGCTCAAGGAGCAGTGCCTGATCGGCGGAGAATGGGTCGGCACGCCTGCGCTCGAGGTTAGAAATCCCGCGAGCGGCGAGCTGCTCGCGCGGGTACCCGATTTCGGCCAGGCCGAGACGAGAGCCGCCATCGACGCCGCGGCCAGGGCCTTTCCCGCTTGGAGCGCCAAGCTGGCCAAGGAGCGGGCAGCCGTTTTGCGCCGCTGGTATGATTTGCAGGTGGAGCAAAAGGAGGACCTGGCGCTGATCATGACATCGGAGCAGGGCAAGCCTCTCGCCGAGGCGCGCTCCGAGGTCGACTACGCCGGCTCCTTTACCGAGTTCTTCGCCGAGGAGGCGAAGCGCGTCTATGGCGAGATCATCCCGAGTCCCAGGAGAAGCGGCCGCATCCTCGTGATCAAGCAGCCGATCGGCGTGGTCGGCGCCATCACACCCTGGAACTTCCCGCTCGCCATGATCACCCGCAAGATCTCGCCGGCCATCGCCGCGGGCTGCACGGTCGTCGTCAAGCCTGCGCCTGAGACGCCGCTTTCAGCATTGGCGCTTGCCGTGCTTGCTGTTCGCGCCGGACTGCCACCTGGCGTGCTGAACATCGTGACCGGCGACGCGAAAGCGATCGGCGGCGAGCTCACCTCAAATCCGCTCGTGCGCATGATCACCTTCACCGGATCGACCGAGGTGGGCAAGCTGCTCATGGCGCAGTCGGCGGCAACGGTGAAGAAGGTTTCGCTCGAGCTCGGCGGCAATGCGCCCTTCATCGTATTCGACGATGCCGATCTCGACGCTGCGGTAGCGGGGGCGCTCGCCTCCAAATACCGGAACTCCGGCCAGACTTGCGTTTGCGCGAACCGCATCCTGGTGCAGGACGGCGTGTATGACCGCTTTGCCGAGACGCTCGCGGGCGAGGTCGCCAAGCTCAAGGTGGGCCCTGGCACCGATCCGGGCGTCACGCTAGGCCCGCTCATCAACGAAGCGGCTATTGCCAAGGTCGAGGCGCATGTCGAGGACGCCGTCGCTAAAGGCGCGCGCGTGGTGGCCGGCGGTAAGCGCCACGTTCTAGGCGGCACCTTCTATGAGCCCACGGTGCTGGCGGACGTGACGCCCAAGATGCGGCTCGCGCAGGAAGAGACGTTCGGTCCGGTGGCGCCGCTGTTCCGCTTCCACGATGAGGACGAGGCGGTCCGGCTCGCCAACGACACGCCTTACGGGTTGGCGGCCTATTTCTATACTCGCGATTACGCCCGCGCGTGGCGCGTGGCTGAAGCGCTCGAATATGGCATCATCGGGGTTAATGAAGGGATCATCTCGTCGGAGCTTGCACCTTTTGGCGGCGTCAAGGAATCTGGCATGGGGCGCGAAGGCTCCCATCACGGCATCGAGGAGTTCGTACAGCTGAAGTACGTCTTCATGGGCGGACTGGACGCCTAGACAAAAAGGGGGGGGTGTGCCTAACGCCGAGGATCTCAAGGAGAGCGCTGCGCTGCGCGCGCTCGACCTCGTCTGCGACGGCATGTGGCTGGGGCTCGGCACCGGATCGACCGCGGCGAAATTCGTCGAGGCACTCGGGGGCAGAGTGGCCGCCGGCCTCACGGTCCTCTGCGTGCCGACCTCCGAAGCCACGCGCGCGCATGCCGAGCGGCTCGGCATCCCACTGACCACCCTCGACGAGACGCCGCATCTGCATCTGACCGTCGATGGGGCTGACGAGATCGATGACCAGCTGCGGTTGATCAAAGGGGGCGGGGGGGCGCTGCTGCGCGAGAAGATCGTGGCGACTGCCTCCGATCAGATGGTGGTGATCGCCGACGACAGCAAATTGGTGGCTACGCTCGGGAAGTTTCCGCTTCCCGTCGAAGTGGTGCGCTTCGGCTTTCCTGCGACGCGCCGTTTGGTCGAAGCCATGGCAGCGGAGGCTGGGTGCGAAGGGGAGATCAATCTGCGCGAGGGCAAGAACGGCGAACTGTTCCTCACCGATCAAAACAATCTCATCCTCGATTGCGCCTTTGGCCGCATTCCCGAGCCAGAGGTGCTCGCTTTCGCGCTGAAGCGGGTGCCCGGCGTGGTCGAGCATGGGCTGTTCCTTGGCGTTGCCGATTTGGCCATCATCGCGGGCGAGGAGGGGATTAGGGTGCTCCGGGCAGGTAAAGAAAGCTGACAGGTGAACGGCTACGACTTCGATCTATTCGTGATCGGCGGGGGCTCCGGCGGGGTGCGCGCGGGGCGGCTTGCGGCCGAGCTCGGCGCCAAGGTCGGTATCGCCGAGGAGTATCGCGTCGGGGGAACCTGTGTGATCCGCGGTTGCGTGCCGAAGAAGCTGCTCGTCTATGGCAGCCGCTATGCCGCAGCCCTGACCAATGCCCCCGCCTTTGGCTGGACCTGTGAGAAGGTGCGCTTTGACTGGGCCACACTGATTGCCAACGTAAAGCGCGAGGTCGACCGGCTGAACGGCGTCTATACGCGGACGCTTGAGAAAGCCGGCATCGATATCGTTCTCAGCCGCGCCACGCTTGAGGACCGCCATACGGTGAGGCTCGCAAACCGCGAAGCGCCCATTCGCGCCAAGACCATCCTGATCGCCACGGGCGGCCACCCGATGATCCCTAAGGTTCCGGGCTCCGAGCACTTGATCAGCTCCAATGAGTGCTTCGGGCTCGAGCAGCTGCCGGAGAGCATCGCCATTATCGGGGCCGGTTATATCGGCATGGAGTTCGCCTCGATCTTCGCGGGGCTCGGAGTCAAGGTGAGCGTGATCCATCGCGGCAACCAAATTTTGCGCGACTTCGACGGCGATCTGCGCGACGCTCTGGCCGAAACGATGCGCAAGTGCGGGATCGACATCCGCATCGATACCGAGACCGCCCGCATCGACAAAGAGGCTCAAGGCTTCAGCGTCCATTTCAAGCGCGGCGATAGCCTTCAGGCCGGCCTCGTGATGGCCGCCACCGGCAGGCTTCCCAATACGGCCGAGCTCGGGCTGCAAAAGACCGGTGTCGATCTTGGCTGGAACGGCCATGTCGCTGTCGACGAGTACTCCCGCTCGTCGGTCGACAATATCTATGCCGTCGGTGACGTAACCGACCGGGTAAACCTGACGCCGGTCGCCATCCACGAGGCCACGGCCTTCGCCGAGACCGTGTTTAACGACAAGCCCACCCCCGTCGACCACACCATGATCCCAACCGCCGTGTTCTCGGACCCCGAGATCGGCACCGTCGGGCTGTCCGAGGAAGCGGCGCGGGACATGGGCCACGTGGTCGACATCTACAAGATTGGCTTCAGGCCGCTCAAATACACGCTCGCCGGGCGTGAGGAGAGGATGCTGATGAAGCTCGTCGTCGATATGGAATCCGACAAGGTGCTTGGCTGCCACGTGCTCGGCCCTGACGCTGCGGAGATCGTGCAGATGGTGGCGATTCCGTTGAAGCTCGGCGTAACCAAGGCGCAGTTCAACGCTACCATGGCGCTGCACCCAAGCGCGGCAGAGGAGCTCGTGACGCTCCGGCATAAATGGGAGGCGCCGGCACCTATGGCGGGGTCGGATGCGGCGGCTTGAGGACAAGATCGCGCTCATCACCGGGGGTGGCGCCGGCATCGGCCGCGCCATCGCTGAGACCTTCGCACGGGAAGGCGCGCATGTTGTCATCGCCGATCGCGACGGCGACGCGGCGCGCGCGACCGCCGAAGCCATCACCAAGAGCAATGGCGCTGCGCGCGCCGAGATGATCGATGTCACAAGCACCGAGCAGGTAAAAGCGTTGATGCGCACGATCAGCGAAGCGTTCGGCCGCCTCGACGTTCTCGTCAACAATGCGGGGCTTGGCGAGCGGGCGGACTTCCGTCATCTCGACGACGCCGCCTGGGACAGGGTGTGGAAGACCAATCTCGATGGCACCGTGCGCTGTGCGCGAGAGGCCTTCGATTTGCTGAAGTCCTCCGGCAAGGCGTCGATCATCAACCTATCCTCGGTGATGGCCACCAAGCACACGCGCCAAATGTCGGTCTACTCGGCCACCAAGGGGGCGGTGTCGGCGTTGTCGCGCAGCCTCGCGGTCGAGTACGCGCCGTATGGCATCCGCGTCAACGCGCTCTGCCCGGGCTATGTGGAGACGGGGCTGATCGGCCGCTACACGGCCAACCGAATGATCGCCAAGGCGCTCCTCAGCCAGACGCCGCTTCGCCGCTTCGGCACGCCGCAAGACATCGCCAACGCCGCGCTCTTCCTTGCCTCCGACGAAGCGGCCTATATCACCGGCGCCGGCCTCCACGTCGATGGTGGGATGGGCGTCACGCTCTGAGGTAGCGTCACCGTCTCGTCGATGATGCCGTCGACCACGGCTACCAGCGCCGCCTGCTCGCTGCCGCCAAGGGCTTTCACCGCATCGAAGCGCGCAAGCTGCCGGTCGGCGCTCGTGCCCTCTTTGACAATATCGCGGGCGCGGGCCGCCTCGGCAACGCAGCCGAAATGCTCGGCGTCCTCGGCGATCAGCTCCAAGAGCTCCTCCATCAGCTCGGCGAAGGGAACCACCGCACCTTTGCCGAAATCGACCAGGCCCTGCTCGGTGCCGTAGCGCTGGGCGCGCCAGCGGTTCTCGCGCACCAGAAAGGGCGGGTAATAGCGCCAGCGTTGGTTCTGCCGGCGCAGGCGATAGAGCATGCGCAAGATGCAGCGGAAGAGCGCCGCGACAGTGATGGCGTCCGCAAGCAACGGGCAGACATCGGTGATGCGCATCTCGAGCGTCGGGAAGCGCGCGCTCAAGCGCAAATCCCACCAGATCTTGGTCGCGTCCTCGATGAGGCCCGCACTGATCAGGAGCTCGATGGTGCGGGCATATTCGCTATAACTTCCGAATTGATGCGGCATGCCGGTGCGGGGCAGCTCGTCGAACACCGAGAGCCGGTAGGATTTGAGTCCAGTCGAATTGCCCTGCCAGAAGGGCGACGACGTCGAGAGCGCGAGCAGGTGAGGGAGGAAATAGGCGGCTTGGCCCAGAAGATCGATCTTCAAATCTTCGTCCTCGATGCCGACATGGACGTGCATGCCGCCGATCACGAGCCGCCGCACCACCTGCTGCAGATCCTCTGCAAGCACGTTGTAACGCTCCTTGTCGGTGTGCTGCTGGCTCGACCATTTGGCGAAGGGATGGGTCGAGGAGGCGATCGGGGCGAGGCCGAACTCGTTGGCGATCGCGCCGACGGTGCTGCGCAGCCTTACGAGCTCGTCGCGGGCCTCCTGCATCGAGTGGCAGACATGCGTGCCCACCTCGATCTGCGAGCGTAGGAACTCCGGACTTACCTGACCGCGGAGCGCCGCCTCGCATTTGGCGAGCAACGCAGGCGGAGGCTCAGGCGCAAGATCTCGGCTTTCCTGGTTGACGAGGAGATATTCCTCCTCGATGCCGAGGGTAAAGCTTGGTTCGTGGATGGCCATGGCCGCGCATGGTGGCACAAGTGGATGCCAGCGTGTAGCCGCCTCGCGTCAAGCTAGAGCAGACCCGCCAGAATCACACCGACAATATAGGCCATCGCTGCCGCGGAAATGCCGATGGCAAAGGTTTCGAGACCGGCGCCCCACCACGGCGCCGGTGACCAGCGGCTGCGCAGCGAGCCGATCAAGAAGAAGGTGAGGCCGGTCATGACGGTGGAGGTTGAGATCGTGGCGGGTAGGCCGAGCACGAAGGGCAGGAGGGGAACCGAGCCGCAGACGATAAAGGCGAGGAAGGTGGTGAGCGCCGCTCTTCCCAGGGAGCGGTTGATCGGTGGGAGACCATGCTCCTCGGTCATCATGGTTTCGATCCAGCGGTCCCGCTTCTCGGTGATCACATTGACGGCGCTGTCGAGGGTTTCGCCCTCGAACCCCTTGGCCTGAAAGATTTGTCGGATTTCCTCGCGCTCACCCTCGGGCGCGATTTCCACGTGGCGCTCCTCCATGCGGCGCACATGTTCGTATTCCTCTAACTCGGCCTTGCTCCCGGAGTAGTTGGCCGCCGCCATGGAAAAGCCGTCTGCAATTAGGTTGGCGGCGCCCAGGATGAGCAAGGCCCTTGTCGAAAGCTCTGCCCCAACCACACCCGCCACCACGGCGAAGGTGGTCACGGTGCCGTCGATGCCGCCATAGACCCAATCGCGCAAATAGCTCACCTTCGGCCCCGCTTTGAGGCGCTTGGCGATCTCGCGCGGGTGATGGCCGTGTTCCAGATGTCGGGGGTCCACGTGCTGCTCCCTGGCCTGCCCGGCTATGTGGCATGCTGAGAGGAGGGGGAGCAATGGGCGCTCGTTCGCTGCCAATTGGTGGAAGCAGTGCTATCCTTATCCAGGATCGTCAAGGACAGGGGCATGCTCTATCTGATCGCCAAGGCCGTGCTTTCTGGGATCATCATTGCTGCGGCCTCGGAGGTTGCACGCCGGAGCCCGACCTGGGGCGCCTTGATCCTATCGCTACCTCTCATCTCCATCTTGTCCATGCTTTGGCTGTGGCGTGATACGGGCGACAGCGAGCGCATCGCGGCGCTTGCGCAAGGAACCTTTTGGCTCGTGCTGCCGACTTTGCCCTTGTTTCTCGTGCTGCCCGCGCTGTTGCGCCACGGGGCGGCTTTTTGGGCCGCCATCACGGCGAGCTGTCTGCTGACCCTGGCCCTCTATATCCTCACCGTTTGGCTGCTGCCGAAATTGGGGGTCAGCCTCTAGGAGCACCGGGTTGCTAGCCACACCCGTGCGAAGCGCCTATATAGCGGCAGCCTTTCCAGGGAGAGATTTGCATGGCACCGCGATGGAGCCCCGACAGTTGGCGCTCTAAGCCAATCGAGCATGCTCCGGTCTACCCAGACCCGGAGAAACTTGCCGACGTCGAGCGGCAGCTTGCGACCTTTCCGCCGCTGGTCTTTGCCGGCGAAGCGCGGGAGCTGAAGGCGAAGCTCGCGCGCGTGGCGGCAGGCGAGGCGTTCCTGTTGCAGGGCGGCGATTGCGCCGAGAGCTTCGCCGAGCACCGCGCCGATGCGATCCGCGATTTCTTCCGCGTGCTGTTGCAGATGGCCGTGGTGCTCACCTATGCCGGGGGCTCCCCGGTGGTGAAGCTCGGCCGTATTGCCGGCCAGTTCGCCAAGCCCCGTTCATCGGTGACCGAAGAGCAGAACGGCAAGGGGCTCCCGAGCTATCGCGGCGACATCATCAACGGCATTGAGTTCACGGAAGCTGCGCGCATTCCCGACCCGCAGCGCATGCTGATGGCCTATCGGCAGGCGGCCGCCACGCTCAACCTGCTCCGTGCCTTCGCGCAAGGCGGGTACGCCAACCTCGATCATGTGCACCGGTGGAATCTCGGCTTCGTCAAGGACAGCCCCGCGGGGCACCGTTACCAGGAGCTCGCCGGCCATATCGCCGAGAGCTTGCGCTTCATGCGCGCCTGTGGCCTGACGCCTGAGCGGACGCCGGAGCTCCGCACGACGAGCATCTTCACCAGTCATGAGGCGCTGCTGCTCGGCTACGAGCAGGCTTTCACCCGCGTGGATTCGACCTCGGGCGACTGGTACGCGACGTCGGGTCATTTTCTCTGGGTCGGCGACCGTACGAGGACGCTCGACCAGGCGCATATCGAATATCTACGCGGGATCAAGAATCCGATCGGCGCCAAATGTGGTCCGAGCCTCGGCGCCGAGGAGTTGCTGCACCTCATCGACGCGCTCAACCCGGCCAATGAGCCGGGGCGACTGACGCTCATCTGCCGGTTCGGCGCCGACAAGGTTGCGAAGTATCTGCCGGCGCTGATCCGCGCGGTGGAGCGCGAGGGCAAGAGCGTGGCGTGGGCGTGCGATCCCATGCACGGCAATACCATCAAGGCGGCCGGCGGCTACAAGACTCGGCCCTTCGATCTGATCATGCGCGAGGTGGAGGCTTTCTTCGACATCCATCGGAGCGAAGGCACCCATGCCGGCGGCATCCACGTGGAGATGACGGGCCAGAACGTCACCGAATGCGTGGGCGGGGCCAAGGCCGTCACCGAGACGGACCTCTCCGACCGTTACCACACCCATTGCGATCCGAGGCTCAATGCCGATCAGTCGCTCGAACTCGCCTTCATCGTCTCCGAAAGGCTGAAGCGCGAGCGCGAGGGCAGGCCTGAGCCCGAGATCTCGATTGCGGCCGGAGAGTAGGCGCGGGGGCTCCCCGGCGGTTGCTGGCAGTGCTGTAGCCGCTGGACAGTTCAGCTTCTGCCGCTAAGTTCCGCTGATGCCGAAAGAGATCAAGGACAACCTCAAGCTGAACAGCTTCAGGCTGGCGCTGGTGCAAGCCAACCCGGTGGTGGGCGACATCGACGGCAATGTGAAGAAGGCGCAAGCCGCGCGGGCACGTGCCGCGGCTGAGGGCGCCGATCTCATCGCGTTCACCGAGCTGTTCGTCACGGGATATCCAATAGAGGACCTGGTACTGAAGCCCGCACTTCAGCGCGCTGCGCGGGAGGCGTGCGAGGAGCTTGCCCGCGACACGAGCGACGGCGGTCCCGCCATGCTCATTGGGCTCCCCTGGGCGGAAGGCCCCTTCGTCTACAATGCTATGGCACTGCTTGATGCCCGCCGCATCGAAACCGTTCGCTTCAAGGCCAATCTTCCCAATTACGGTGTATTCGACGAGAAACGCGTGTTTGCGCCAGGGCCGCTGCCGGAGCCGATCGACGTCCGGGGTTTGCCGATCGGCGTGCCGGTCTGCGAGGACATTTGGAGCGAGGAGGTCTGCGAGACCCTCGCCAGAACAGGTGCGAAGCTTCTGATCGTGCCAAACGGCTCACCCTATTGGATGGACAAGCAGGATCAGCGCTACATCGTGGCCGGCGCCAGGGTTTCCGAGACGGGACTGCCGCTCGTCTACGTCAATCAGGTCGGCGGCCAGGATGAACTCGTCTTCGACGGCGCATCCTTCGTGCTGAACGTCGACGGCAGGCTCGCGCTGCAGATGCCGGCCTGGGAAGAGGCTTTGGCGGTGACCGAATGGCGCCCCAAAGCGGGGCGCTGGCGCTGTCTGCCCGGATCGCTCGCCGAGGTCGAGGAGGGAGACGCTGCGAACTACCTCGCCTGTGTCACCGGATTACGCGATTATGTGGTGAAGAACGGCTTCCCCGGCGTGGTGCTCGGGCTCTCTGGGGGCGTGGATTCGGCTCTTTGCGCGGCGATGGCGGTAGATGCACTGGGTGCATCCCGCGTTCATGGCGTCATGCTCCCCTATACCTTCACGAGCAATGAGAGCTTGAACGATGCCGCAGCGACTGCGGGAGCTCTCGGCATACGCTATGACATCATGCCCATTCACCCAGCCGTGGAAGGCTTAAGCAAGAGTCTGGCGATGATGTCCGACGGCGGTGTGGCGGACGCGACCGAGGAGAATTTGCAGTCCCGAGCGCGCGGCACGCTGCTCATGGGCATCTCCAACAAGTTCGGGCCGATAGTGGTGACCACCGGCAACAAGTCCGAGGTGTCGGTCGGCTACGCCACGCTTTATGGCGACATGAATGGCGGGTTCAATCCGATTAAGGATCTCTACAAAACGCAAGTCTATGCGCTGGCTCGCTATCGCAATCGCGAACGGCCGAAAGGATGCCTCGGGCCGGAGGGCGCGGTCATCCCGGAGAACGTCATCGTGAAAGCGCCGACCGCGGAGCTGAAACCAAACCAGCGCGACCAGGACACGCTACCGCCTTACGACGTGCTCGATGATATCCTCAATTGCCTGGTCGAGCTCGAAATGCCGGTGCCGGAAATTATTGCGCGAGGACATTCGCCCGAGCTTGTGAAGAAGGTCGAGCGCATTCTCTATCTCGCCGAATACAAGCGACGGCAGGCTGCGCCCGGCGTCAAGATCACCGCCAAAAATTTCGGCCGCGACCGCCGCTATCCCATCACCAACAAATTCCGCGAGCGGCTGTAGCATGACCATCACGGTCCGCTTCGCGCCGAGCCCCACGGGGCGGCTCCATGCCGGCAACATCCGTACCGCGCTCATCAACTGGATGTTTGCCCGTCAGCGAGGCGGGCGATTCCTGCTTCGGCTCGACGATACCGACGTCGAGCGGTCGACGGAGGCATTCGCGCATGGCATTCGGGAGGATCTTGCATGGCTTGGGCTCGACTGGACACACGAGGTCAAGCAGTCCGCCCGCTTCCCGCTCTACGCCGCCGCGGTCGAGACGCTCAAGGCGAGCGGCCGCCTCTATCCCGCTTATGAGACGCAAGAGGAGCTCGAGCTGAAGCGCAAGCGCCAGCTCGCGCGCGGACGTCCACCTGTGTACGATCGCGCCGCGTTGAAGCTCAGCGAGGCCGAGCGCAGCACGCTGGAGGCCGAGGGCCGTAAGCCCCATTGGCGCTTTCAGCTCGAGACCCGCGACGTGGTCTGGAACGACCTGGTGCGCGGCGAGCAGCATGTGGATGCCGCCTCGCTCTCCGACCCCGTGTTGGTTCGCGCCGATGGCACCTATGTCTACACGCTGCCCTCCGTGGTCGACGACATCGACTTAGGGGTTACCCATGTGATCCGCGGCGAGGATCACGTCGCCAATACCGCGCCGCAAATTCAATTGTTTGAAGCGCTGTGCGCTGACCCTCCTGCCTTCGGTCACCACAACCTTCTCGTTGGCGGCGACGGCCAGGCGCTGTCGAAGCGCGAGCGGGCGCTCTCCATCGAGGCGTTGCGCGAGGAGGGGCTCGAGCCGCTTGGGGTGGCGAGCTACGCCGCCACGATCGGCACCTCCGATCCGGTTGCCCCGCATGCAAGCCTCGGCGAGCTCGCGGCCCACTTCTCTTTCGGGAAAATCTCGCGTGCCCCGGCAAGGTTCGATGTGCAAGAGCTTCGCGGACTCAACGCCAAGCTGCTCCACGCGCTTTCCTATGAGGCTGTGGCGAACCGGCTGGGCGAGATGGGCGTCGGCGGCGAGGCGTTCTGGATCGCCGTGCGGTCCAATCTCGCCGTGCTCGCGGACGCGACATTGTGGTGGCGCGTTGTCGAGGGACCGATTGCGCCGGTCATCGAGGACGCTCGCCTCTGCCGGGAAGCAGCCCGGCTGCTTCCCCCGGAACCCTGGGCTGGCGAAACCTGGCAAGCATGGTCAAGCGCGGTCAAGGAAGCGACCGGGACCAAGGGCAAAGCCCTGTTTAGCCCTTTGCGGCTTGCACTCACGGGAGTTGAGCGCGGGCCCGAGCTTAAGCTTTTGCTGCCACTGATCGGGCGAAGCCGAGCCCTGGCGCGGCTCGAAGGCAAGACCGCCTGACCTGGACGAAACCCGGTCTCCTCGCCGGTAGCGCCATAGAGTTACTGAGGCGCTGGCGGCGTCTTGCTCTTGGTGACGCTTGATTGCTGCGCTTGCGCTGGCTGGTTTGGGACCGCCGCTTGCGGTGCTGGCTGCGCTGGGACCGCGGCCGTTGTCGAGGGTGCTGGCGGCGGAGCTGGCGCTGGCGCCGGCGGCGCAGGTGCATTTGCCGTTGCGCCCGTTATTTCGAGATCAAGCTGCGCTGGAGGCTGTTGGGCGGCCGGGGGAGGGGCAGCCGCCTGGGCTGCAGGTGCCGCAGGCTTCTTTTTCGCCCCAGGCTTGCCGGGCGCAGGTGTGGCCTCGGCCTTCTGGCTGGCCGCCTCGATCTCGGTCGGATTGTATTCGACCTCTTTGCAGGAGCAGCCCTTCACGTACGTCTTGCGATATTTGAAGGCGGCAGGGAGATCTTTGTAGGCCATGCCGTTGAGCGAGATGGCCTGGTCGATTTCTTGGCCGGGATTGCGGTAGACGTAGAGCTCTGCTGGCGCTGCGCAATTTGACTGGCACATGGTCGCGTCCTGGGCCAGGCGGCCGGCATAGGTCGAATAGCTGATCGGAAAAAAGAAGCCGTCGCACGTCCTGACGCAGACGGACCGGTAGCGGCCGTTTGGATCGATGCTGCGGTAGACCGGTTCCTCGGGCCGCGCGGCCTCTTCCTCTTGGCGGCCGCCGCCACCGAACCAGTTGAATAGTCCGCCGCCGCCCTCGCGACGCACCGGCTGCTGGTACTGCCGGCCGCAGCCATTGCGGGCAAGGGCATCCTGCAGGTCGGCCTGACGGCGGCGATTTCCACCGCCTCCTAGAATCGCGTCGCGCTGGTCCTGCAACTGTTCGACCTGACGCCGCGCAGCCTCGACGCGGTCATTCATGCTGAGACATTTCGGGCTGCGGACGAGTCCCCGGCCGAAGATGAAGAAGCTCTCATAGCAGCCCGCATCCTCCATGGCCGCCTTGGTGCCTTGAAACACGCGGTTAGCGTCCTGAATCTGTTTCTCAATGCCGGGCAACGCCTCACGGCCGCCGCCGCCTTGCGCGCTGGCGAGCTCCTGTTGCAGCTGCATGCAGCGGATCTGCTGGTCGCTGTCCTGCGCCAATGCCATGCCGGCGCACGCGATCGCAATGCCGCCGCCGCACAGGGCAAGCACGGCAAGGCGACGATCACGGCCGACCCTGCGCGCCAAGGACGCGGTCCAAAGCTCGTGACGGGCGTTCATGTTTCCGAGTGATCCGATCCCCGAAAGCCCCCTCCAGCCGAGGCCCTTCTGGGCGGGCCCGAGCCTAGGGCATAAGCCTGCCAGGCATTATGCCTTCTCAAGCTTAGGGGTCAATGCGGCATCAATAAGATGCCTCGCTTGACGCTGTTAACGTTTGCCGCCATAAGGCGAGCCATGAAGGTGCAAGTGCAACCGATCCTTATGATTTTCGGCGGCATCATTCCTGGCTAGCAAAGAGCTGGCCGGGTCGTTCTTCCTTTATTACTTTCTCCTCCCCAAAAGAACCGAACGCCGGGCCGGCCGTAAGGCAAAGGGGCTTCGTCCGTGGCGCTTAGGCTCTACAATACGCTCACCCGCAAGAAGGAGCCGTTTCAGCCCCTCGAAAAGGGCAATGTGCGGATGTATGTGTGCGGGCCCACGGTCTACGACTTCGCCCATATCGGCAATGCGCGGCCCGTCATTGTCTTCGATGTGCTGTTCCGCCTGCTTAGGCACCTCTACGGGCCTGAGCGCGTCACCTATGTCCGCAACATCACCGACGTCGACGACAAGATAAATGCGCGCGCAGGCGAGGAATATCCGGACCTGCCGCTGAATGAGGCGATCCGCAAAGTCACCGAGAAGACCGAGCGGCAGTTCCACGAGGATGTGGCCGCGCTTGGCTGCCTGCCGCCGACCGTCGAGCCGCGGGCGACGCAGCACATCGCGGCGATGGAGGAGATGATCGACGGGCTCGTCGCGAACGGTTGCGCCTATGTGGCCGAGGATCACGTCCTCTTCCATGTCGCGGCAATGCCCGACTACGGCAAACTATCTGGCCGGTCGCTTGACGAGATGATCGCGGGCGCGCGCATCGAGGTGGCGCCCTTCAAGAAGGACCCCATGGATTTCGTGCTGTGGAAGCCGTCGAAACCCGGCGAGCCGTCCTGGCCTTCGCCTGCCGGCATCAAAACGCCGGGTCGCCCCGGCTGGCATATCGAATGCTCGGCGATGTCCTGGAAGCATCTCGGCCAGACTTTCGACATTCATGGCGGCGGCATCGACCTCGTCTTCCCGCATCATGAGAACGAGATTGCGCAATCGCGCTGCGCCTTCCACACCCCGGTGATGGCCAAGTGCTGGCTGCACAACGGCTTCCTTCAGGTCGAGGGTGAGAAAATGGCGAAGTCCCTGGGCAACTTCGTCACCGTTCATGAACTCTTCACGGGGTGGAAAGGTTACGAATGGGAGAGAGCCGAAATCCGTCTGCTGATGCTCTCAACCTACTATCGGCAGCCTCTGGATTGGACGCTGCATGGCTTGTGGGAGGCCCGCAAGATCATCGGAGAGTGGAAGACGATCACCGCTAATGTAGATCATGAAACTATCGAGGTGAGGCCTAGTTCTGGGTTGGAGGGCGCGCTTCTTGAGGACCTAAACACACCGGAAGCCATAATGCGTCTTCACGATCTTGCGCAAGCCGCATCGCGATACGATGCAGCAGCGGACGAGCTTTACTCAGACCTCGTTTTTCTCGGATTGTTTGCCGACAGGCGGCTGGAATCGGAACGTGGACTAAGTGAATTGCTACCGATACAGCCGAACGTGACGGATTCAAGCGAGTACGTTGTTCAGCTTCGGAAACAAGACATCGAGAGCAAGTTCAGGACGATAGCGCTCACTTTCGAGCCATCGGCAAACGTCGTCTCGACCTCCTCCTCCATCACGTCGCACATCAACGTCTACCAGCCCGGTGAGAAGCCCGAGTTTTTGAACGTCTGGGTCAAATATGGCCCCGAGTTCATTTCCTCAAGCGACATGAAATTGATCGAGCGAGCGATTGGTATCGAGGAGTTAAACGCACGTATTGAGCGAAGATTAGCGGCCCGCAAGACTAAGGCTTTCGCTGAGGCCGATTCAATTCGGGATGAACTCGCCGCAAAGAGGATCACCCTGAAAGACGCGAAGGATCCCAAGACGGGCGAGCTGGTCACCACCTGGGAGGTCGCGCGATGAAGCCGTTCCTCGGCGATGTGCCGTTCAAGCGCTCCCCCCGCGTCTATCTCGCCATCAAGCTCGCCGTACTCGTGCTTGCGGTGCTGCTCGCGCTGCATTTTTTCTTCGGCGTGGTGTAGAGAAGATCATGACCCGCGAACGCCTCTATCTCTACGACACAACGCTTCGGGACGGCGCCCAGACCCATGGCGTCGACTTCTCGCTGGAGGACAAGGCGCTGATCGCCGAGCAGCTCGACGGGCTCGGTCTCGACTATATCGAGGCGGGGTATCCCGGCGCCAATCCCACCGACACGAAGCTATTCGCCATTGAGCAGCCGCTTGGCTTCGCCACGCTGACTGCTTTCGGCATGACCAAGCGGCCAGGCCGCTCGATTGCCAACGATCCAGGCTTTCAGGCGGTGCTTGCCGCCAAGGCCCGCGCCATATGCCTCGTCGCCAAGACCTGGGACTTTCATGTCGAACTGGCGCTCGGCATCAGCCTCGAGGAGAACCTCCAAGGCATGAGGGAGTCTGTCGCCGCCGTCGTCGCGAGCGGCCGTGAAGCGCTGCTCGATTGCGAGCACTTCTTCGACGGCTACAAGGCGAATCCCTCTTATGCGCTCACCTGCGCCAAGGCGGCCCACGAGGCCGGCGCCCGCTGGGTGGTACTCTGCGATACCAATGGCGGCACGCTGCCTGAGGAGATCGAAACGATCGTGGCCGAGGTGGTGAAGCACGTCCCCGGCGATCGGGTCGGCATCCATGTGCATAACGACACGGACAATGGTGTGGCGAATTCACTCGCGGCAGTGCGCGCCGGCGCCCGCCAGATCCAGGGCACGATGAACGGTCTCGGCGAGCGTTGCGGCAATGCGAACCTTACTTCCATCATTCCGACGCTGATGTTGAAGCCGGATTACGCGCTCCGCTTCGAGACGGGGGTAACGCTGGAGAAGCTTTGCACGCTCACCCACGCCTCGCGCATCCTCGATGAGCTTCTCAATCGCGCACCGAACCGCCACGCGCCTTACGTGGGTGAAGCGGCCTTCGCCCATAAAGGCGGCATCCATGTCTCCGCCGTGCAGAAGGACCCGCGCACCTATGAGCATGTCCCGCCGGAGGCCGTGGGCAACCGGCGCAAGCTGCTCGTCTCCGACCAGGCTGGCCGCTCCAACATCCTCGCCGAGCTGGAGCGCATAGGCATCGCCGTGCCGAAAGACGACCCGCGGATCGACCGGCTGCTCGACGAGGTGAAGGAGCGCGAGGCGATCGGCTATACCTATGAGGCGGCAGACGCCTCCTTCGAACTGCTCGCCCGCCGCATGCTCGGCAACGTGCCGCAGTTCTTCGACGTGGACTCTTTCCGCGTCATGGTCGAGCGCCGGCACAATGCGGATGGCGATCTTGTCACCGTGTCGGAGGCGACGGTGAAGGTGCGCATCGACGGGGAGACCGTGCTCTCGGTCGGCGAAGGCAACGGCCCGGTGCATGCGCTCGACAAAGCGCTCAGAAAGGACCTCGGCCGCTACCAGACCTTCATCTCCGACCTCGAGCTCGTCGACTACAAGGTGCGCATCCTGACCGGCGGCACGGACGCCGTCACGCGCGTCCTGATCGAAAGCCGAGACGGAGAGGGGAACCGATGGTTCACCGTGGGCGTCTCGCCCAACATCGTCGACGCTTCTTTCGAGGCGCTACTCGACTCCATCAACTACAAGCTGATCCGCGACGGCGCGACGGCGCCTTCCTAAGGCCTATGGTTCGAGACGCGGACTTCCGCCCGCTCCTCACCATGAGGATTGATACCGGACCCTCATCCTGAGGTGCCGCGAAGCGGCGTCTCGAAGGATGAGGCCGCAACCGAGATTCATAACTTCGCGGTGACCCGCGCCTCGGCTTCTGCCCTCTCGGTGCGGGGAACCAGGGCGCGCGTGATTGCCGGAATGATTGCGTCCACTTGGTCAACGACCTGAAGGTTGAGCTCCAGCCCAGGGCGAATGAAGCCTTCATTGCGCATATTTGCGAAGAGCGTAAGCAGCGGGTCCCAGAAACCGTCGATGTTGGCGAGCACGATCGGCTTTTGGTGCCGCTCAAGCTGCGACCAGGTGAGCTGCTCCACGAACTCTTCCAGGGTGCCGAGCCCGCCCGGCAGCGCCACGAAGGCGTCGGACTTCACGAACATCAGGTGCTTGCGCTCATGCATGTTGTCGACCACGATCAGCTCCTGGACTTCCAGCAGCATGTGCTCGCGCTGGCTCAAGAAGGCCGGAATGACGCCGGTGACGTGGCCGCCGTGGCGAAGCACCGAGTGAGCGGTCTCTCCCATCAGGCCGAGGCCGCCGCCGCCATAGACAAGGCCGATTTGCGCTGTTGCAAGGATGCGGCCGAAAGCGCGCGCGGCATCGGCGTAGGCTGGCTTCAGGCCCGGCCCCGAGCCGCAATAGACGCAAATATTCTGAATGCTGGTTGCCTTTTGCATAGGCACATCTCGCATTCGCCCTTCGGACGCGTCAAGAAAAGGACCGATCAATCGGGTTAGCGCAGACCTGATCGATCCGATAGGTTTACCGGCTCGTGCCAGCGGGGACCCTGGGAGAAGCACAGCGCAGGGAGGCGATTCGCCTAAAGGACTGAGCAATGAGCGGTACAAGATTCGTCGCGCTGATGGTAGTGGCGGTCGGCGCCGTGGCCGTCGTCGTGGGCGCAGTCTATTTCTACCAGAAGGGCCGAACGCCACTACCCACCGGCCAGCCGAAACTCGCGACGGAACAGAGTGAGCCTTCCCGACCCGAGCAGCCGAAGCCGAAAAGCCAGGCTCCCGCCGCAGAGTCGCCGCCGGCTAGACCCACCTCCGTGCCGAGTTTCGACGTGGTTCGTATCGAGCCTACGGGTGAAGGCGTGATCGCGGGCCGGGCCGAGCCCGGTTGGGCCGTGAAGATTGAGAGCGGGCAAGCCACTGTCGCGGGAGGAAGGGGCATGGAGCGTCGTCCTCGACAAACCGCTCGCCTCTGGCGACCATTCGCTGACGCTAAGGACCATGTCTCCTGACGGCACGCGCGCGCTCCTTTCGCAGCAATCCGTGCAAGTTGCCGTCGGCAAGGCGCAAGGCGAGGCCGTCGCCCAAAAAGAGGCTTCCAAGTCCACCGAGGCTCGAAAGGAGGAAGCGGCACCTGCGCCATCGGGCAACCAGCAAATTGCCACCGCCGAGGAACCCAAGCCAGAAGAGACGACCGAGACAAAGCCCGAGGCGGCGTCCTCGGCTGCTTCGCCAGAGGAAGCCAAACCCGAGCTGCCGGCCGAGACCTCGCCGGCCGTAGGGCCCGAGCCGTCGGTCGCACCCGAGGCGAAAGAGGCCGAGCAGCCCGCATCTTCCACCAAGGAGTCCAAGCCAACGGACGCAACGGAGGCAGCGCCGCAAGGCTCGGAGGCTTCGGCGGAAACGGCCGAGAAAGCAGAAAGCTCGGGAGCGCCTGAGCGGCCGAAGCAGCCCGAGGGTGCCAAAAAGGAGCCGGCTGCGCCGCAGGCGGGAGCTTCCCCGCCCGCGCCTCCCACGCCGGCCGTGACCGCTCAGCAACCGAGCGAGGCCGAACGTCCTGAGCCGAAAAAGGCGCCAGTCGAGTTCAAGAGCGTCGACTATCAAGACACGAGCCTGAACTCGGGGAAGGTGTCTCTCACGGGGACCGGGGATCCCGGCGCTCGCATCTTGCTCTTTTCGGACAAAGATCCGCTCGGCCAAGTGAGCGTCGGCAGCGACGGCACATGGGCCTTCGAGAGGGAAAAGAAGCTCGCGAACGGCGAGCATACGTTCCGCGCCGACCGGATCGATGAGGGCTCGGGAATCGTCATCGGACAGGCTTCGGTCGGTATCGTACGCATGGAGAAGCCGGCGGAGCCCTCAGCGGAGGAACACGCAGCTACGCCTACGCCATCGGCGCCTTCGCCCGGGGCTGCGCCCGGCGCAGCTCAAGCTGCCTCACAGCCCGCGCCGCAGGTGGCGGCTGGCGAGGAGGCGAAGCCCGCTGCGACGGGTGGGAGGAAAGCGCGTCGGACGCGTCACAGGCCCAAGGTCTACACCGTGCGTCGGGGCGACACCCTGTGGGAGGTCGCGGAGTCCTATTTCGGCGGCGGTTGGCACTATCGGGCAATTGTCCGCGACAATCGCCGCAAGATTCACAATCCCAATTGGATCTACCCGAGGCAGACGTTTCACATGCCTGCGCGCTGATGTAGCGCCCCTCAATGCAAAGGGGTCGTGCTCCGCGCCGGTCGTGCGCTTGAGGCAGATGCGCCCCGGCACTATATGCTGTGAGGGCAGGGGTAGCGCTTGACGCTGCCCCTTTTTGCCGCGCGGGCACGCGCCGAAAACAAGGCGATTTTCCATGCAGGATCGGCTGCCGCAAACGAGGAGCGACGCGCTGATGCAGACGCGGACCGGTCATCTCACGGTCTTGCGGGAGCTCGCGCCCTACATTTGGCCGGCCGACCGTCCGGATCTGCGCTGGCGCGTGGTCTGGGCGCTTGTCGCCCTCATCATCGCCAAGATCATCACGCTCGCCGTGCCGATTGCCTACAAAGCGGTGGTCGATGTCCTGACCGGGGAGGCGAGCGGCAAGGAGATCACGGCGATCGGCCTCGCTGCTAGTCCGGTATTCCTCATCATCGCCTATGGCGTTGGCCGCGTGATGATGGTGGTGTTTGCGCAGTTCCGCGATGTCTGGTTCACCGCCGTCGCCCAACACGCCGTGCGCGAGCTCGCTAACCGCACCTTTAGGCATCTGCATGCACTCTCGCTCCGCTTTCATCTCGAGCGCCGTACCGGGGGGTTAAACCGGGTTATCGAGCGGGGCGTAACGGGCGTCGACACCATCGTGCGCATGGCCGTGCTCAATTCGATTCCGACCGCGGTCGAGCTCGTCATGATCTCGGGGCTCATCGCCTACTATTTCGGCTGGATCTACGTCGTGGTCGTGCTGGCGACGGTCACCCTCTATGTCTCGTTCACCTTCTGGGCGAGCGAGCGCCGCATCGCTATCCGCCGCGATATGAACGACTCCGATACCGAGGCGCATTCGAAGGCCGTCGACAGCCTGCTCAACTACGAGACGGTCAAATATTTCGGTAATGAGGATCTGGAAGGTCGCCGCTTCGATGCCTCGATGGCGCGCTACGAGAAGGCGGCAATCCGCACCTACACCTCGCTCGGCGCGCTCAACACCGGGCAAGCGGTGATCTTCACGCTCGGGACCGTCATCTGCATGCTGCTTGCAGCCCGCGACGTCGCGAGTGGTGCGCTCACTATCGGCGGCTTCGTGATGATCAATGCCATCCTGATGCAGCTCTATCTGCCGCTCAACTTCATGGGCATGGTGTATCGTGAGATCAAACAGGGGCTGATCGACATCGAGACCATGTTCGCGCTGCTGCACGAACCGCCGGAGATCGTCGACCGTCCGGGCGCCAAGCCGCTTCGCGTCGACAAGGGGGAAGTCAGGTTCGAGAACGTTTCCTTTGCTTATGATCCGGAGCGCCGGATCCTGAAGAATATCAGCTTCGAGGTGCCGGCGGGGAAGATGGTGGCCATTGTCGGGCCGTCAGGCGCCGGCAAGTCGACCATCTCGCGCATCCTGTTCCGCTTCTACGAGCTTTCCGGCGGGAGGGTGCTAATCGACGGACAGAACATCAGCGACGTGACGCAACGCTCGCTTCGTGCGGTGATCGGCATGGTCCCGCAGGACACGGTGCTGTTCAACGACACGATCGAGTACAACATCCGCTATGGCAGGCCGGAGGCGAGCGAGCCCGAGGTGCGCGAGGCGGCCAAGCTCGCCCAGATCCACGATTTCATCATGACCCTGCCGCAAGGCTATGACTCCCTTGTCGGTGAGCGGGGATTGAAACTCTCGGGTGGAGAGAAGCAGCGCGTGGCTATCGCCCGCACCATCCTGAAAGCCCCGCCGATTTTGATGCTGGACGAGGCGACCTCGGCGCTCGACAGCCACACGGAGAAGGACATCCAGGATGCGCTCGAGCGCGTGGCGCGCGAGCGCACCTCCCTCGTCATCGCCCATCGTCTCTCTACCGTCGTGGACGCCGACAACATCATCGTGCTCGACCATGGTGAGATCGTCGAGCAAGGCACGCATCTTGAGCTGCTCGCCCGCGGTGGTCTCTATGCCAGCCTGTGGACGCGCCAGCGCGAGGCCGATGAGGCGCGGGAGCGGCTGGCGCATGTGCTCGACCACGACGCAGAGCCTCCGTCCAGGGCCGCCGAGCGGATCGAGGATGAGGCCCTCGCCGGCAACTAACTAACCCCCGGGATCATTGGCATGAGCGAACGTCACAGTCTTCTCGACAGCATTGCCGGTGCCTTCGTGCCAGTTCACCGCGACGGCCATAAATTCATCTTCGGCCTTGCTGTGGCGGCGCTGCTGCTGTTCGGTGTCGCCCCGCCGCTCGGCTGGCTCGCAGCGGCGGCGACGGTGGCTTGCGCTTATTTCTTTCGCGACCCCGAGAGGGTAACGCCTGCTCAAGCTGGCGTCGTGGTGAGCGCGGGCGACGGGAAGATCGTGGGCGCCAGCGCCGTGAGCCCGCCGAAGGAACTCGCGCTCGGAGATACGCCGCTCAACCGCATCTCGGTGTTCCTCTCCGCCCTTGACGTGCACATCGTACGTGCCCCCGTCGCAGGACGCGTGATCCGGAGCGCCTATGTGCCGGGGCAATTCTTCAACGCCGAGCTCGACAAGGCGAGCGAGGAGAACGAGCGCCGGGCGATGGTGATTGAAACAGCCGGGGAGCAGAAGATCGGTGTGGTGCTGATCGCCGGATTGATCGCGCGGCGGATCGTGACTTTCGTGGGCGAGGGGACTAGCGTGGCGGCTGGCGAGCGCATCGGGCTGATCCGCTTCGGCAGCCGGGTCGATGTGTATGTGCCGGTGACCGCGGACGTTCTCGTCACGGCTGGCCAGACGGCGATCGGCGGCGAGACGATGTTGGCCAAGCTGCCGGGCAGCGAGGGCGTGGGTGCTGGCGCTCGCTCCAGTTGAGCCGCGCTTATTCAATGGTTGAGTGAGGCCCATGTTCCCTCCCTTCGATCCCGAAAGGGATGATCGCCAGTCCCGGCCACGGATGTTTCCCCGGGGTCAGGTTCCGATCCGTGTACTGATCCCGAACCTCTTCACCCTACTGGGGCTCTGCGCCGGCTTGACGGCGATCCGCATGGCGATCGAGCATCGCTGGGATCTGACCGTGGCGGCGCTCGTTTTCGCTGCGTTCCTCGACGGCATCGACGGTCGCATCGCGAGGCTCTTGAAAGCATCGTCGCGCTTCGGCGCAGAGCTCGATTCCCTCGCCGACTTCGTCAATTTCGGTGTGGCGCCGGCCATCATCATCTATAGCTGGGCGCTGGATGATCTGCGCAGCATGGGGTGGATCGTCGTGCTCGTCTACGCCGTCTGCGCGGCACTCAGGCTCGCGCGCTTCAACGTGGCGCTGGAGCGGTCTGATCTGCCCGCCTGGAAGAGCAGCTATTTCGTCGGGGTGCCGGCTCCGGCCGGGGCTCTCGTGCTGCTTCTACCAATCTATGCGCAGGATCTCGGCCTGCATCTTCCGAGCCTCACGCCGCTCGTGCTGTTCTACACGCTGGCAATCGCGCTTCTGATGGTCAGCCGGGTGCCGACCTTCTCCGGCAAGCTGATCGGCCAGCGGATTGCTCGCGAGCACGTGCCTCCGGTCTTCGTGCTCGTCGCGCTCTTCATTGCGCTTCTGCTCACTTATCCGTCGCTGACCTTGGCCGTCGGCTCAGTGCTCTACCTCGCGATGATCCCCGTGAGCGCCTACCGCTATTTCCGGGAGGAGCGCAAGGAAGCACTGAAAGCCAAGGCGCAGAACGGCAAAGGCGTTGTGGAAGATCCTGCCGCTGAGGCTTCGTCGTTTCCGCGCTGACCCCTGCTAAATCCCGGCGTCGCTCTCGCCCCGCGGAAGCGCGCCGGTGACGTCGTAGATCAGGCCACCGGGGGCAAGCAGGCGGTTGAGAGCCTCGCGTCCCATGGCCATGATTGGATGGTGCCTTACGGCAACGACAATGGCCTGAAACCGCTCATCCGGAAGCTCTGACGCGATGGCCACGCCATATTCGTGGCGGGCAGCCTCGCGGTCGGCAATCGGATCGAAGACCTCAACGTCGAGAAAGCTCCCGAGCTCGCGCACGAGGTCGGCGATCTTGGTATTGCGCGTGTCGGGGCAGTTTTCCTTGAAGGTGAAGCCCATGACGAGCACCTTGGCGTCGTCCATCTTCAGCTTGCGGCGGAGCATGGCCTTGACGATGTCGCGCGCGACGAAGCTCGCCATGCCGTCATTGATGCGGCGCCCCGCCAAGATCATTTCCGGGTGGAAACCGATCGATTGCGCTTTGTGGGTCAAATAATAGGGGTCGACGCCGATGCAGTGGCCACCCACAAGGCCCGGACGGTAGGCGTGGAAGTTCCATTTGGTGCCGGCGGCATTCAGCACCTCGCGGGTGTCGAGGCCGAGATCCTTAAACAGCATGGCGAGTTCGTTGATGAGCGCGATGTTCACGTCGCGCTGGATGTTCTCGATTACCTTTGCCGCTTCCGCGACCCTGATGGAGCTCACCTTGTGGGTGCCGGCGGTCACTACGCTACCATAGGCCTTGTCGATGAGCTCGGCGGCTTCAGGGGTCGAGCCGGAGGTGACCTTGACGATGCTGGGGAGCCGGTGCTGCAGGTCGCCGGGATTGATGCGCTCCGGGGAATAGCCGACGAAGAAGTCGCGGTTGAAGGTAAGCTCGGAGGCGCACGCCAGGATCGGCACGCAGATTTCTTCCGTGGCGCCGGGATAGACCGTCGACTCATAGACCACGACATCGCCTGAGGACAGCACTTGGCCCACGATTTCGCTCGCGCGCATCAGCGCCGAGAGATCGGGCCGCTTGGCCTCATCGATGGGGGTCGGGACCGTGACGACGTAAAAGTTGCAGTCCCGAAGCGCCTCCGTCTCAACGCTAAAGGAGAGCATTTTGGCCGCCGCGAATTCCTCGTCGGTCACTTCACCGGTACGGTCGCGGGCCTGGGCCAACTCGCCCACGCGGGCCTTGTTGACGTCGAAACCCATGACGGGAAAGTGGCGCGCCAGGTAGACCGCAAGCGGCAGCCCCACATAGCCAAGACCGATGATGCCGACGCGCAGGTTCTCGAGAGCCGGCAGGCTCGCGGGGGCCGTCGCGGCGCGCGGTTGCGCCTTAAATTTGTCGTTCATGGGTAGTTTCGATCTCATCCATCGACATCAGGGCGTGGCTTAGCATTTCGGGTTAACTTGCGCAAAGATACGGCGATGTCACGGAGGCGAGACAGATTTGTCCTTCGCCGCCTAATTTGCTAAGGCCAGTGGCAAGGAAACCGGGACGAGGGCGCCTGTAAGCATGAAGCAAACACTTTCGACCTATTTGCGCCAGCTCGAGGCGGAGAGCATCCAAATCATGCGCGAGGTCGTGGCGGAGTTCCGCCATCCCGTGATGCTCTATTCGATCGGCAAGGACTCCTCGGTGATGGTGCATCTCGCACTCAAGGCGTTCTATCCGGCGAAGCCTCCATTCCCGCTTCTGCATGTCGATACCACATGGAAATTCCGCGACATGATCTCTTTTCGCGATCGCGAGGTGCGGCGGCTCGGCCTCGATCTGGCGGTCCATATCAACGAGCAGGGCGTTCGCGACGGCATCTCGCCCATCACCCATGGCAGCGCGCTCTACACCGATATCATGAAGACGCAAGCGCTGAAGCAAGCTCTCGAGCTGCACGGCTTCGATGCGGCCTTCGGCGGCGCGCGGCGCGACGAGGAAAAGTCGCGCGCCAAGGAGCGCGTGTTCTCTTTCCGCAATGCCGCCCATAACTGGGATCCGAAGCGGCAACGGCCGGAGCTCTGGCATCTCGCCAATACGCAGATCAAGCCAGGGGAAAGCATGCGGGTGTTTCCGCTGTCGAACTGGACCGAGCTCGACGTGTGGACCTACATCTATCTCGAGGATATTCCCGTGGTGCCGCTCTATTTAGCGGCCGAGCGGCCGGTGGTCGAGCGGGGCGGTATGCTCATCATGGTCGACGACGAGCGGTTTCCCCTGGATGCTGGCGAGAAGCCCACGATGCGGCGCGTGCGCTTTCGCACGCTTGGTTGCTATCCGCTGTCGGGCGCCGTCGAGTCCAGTGCCGCGACAGTGCCGGAGATCATCGAGGAGCTAGTGGCTGCCCGGTCATCGGAGCGCCAGGGCCGCGTCATCGATCACGACCAGCTTGGGTCGATGGAGAAGAAGAAACAAGAAGGGTATTTCTGATGCCGCGGCTGACCCTCGTCGACAAACCGACTGAAAGTGCGGAGGAGCGGCTCAAGGCCCGCCTCGCCGCCGAGGAGAACCGGGGCCTCTTACGCTTCCTCACCTGTGGCAGCGTCGACGACGGCAAGAGCACCCTTATCGGCCGGCTCCTCTACGACTCGGCGCAGGTCTACGAGGATCAGCTTAAAGGCGCCGAGCGCGACTCCAAGCGCCCCGGCGGGAGCAGGACGCTCGACCTCGCGCTGCTTGTGGATGGCTTGCAGGCGGAGCGCGAGCAAAAGATCACCATCGACGTGGCCTACCGTTATTTCTCGACTCCGCGTCGCAAATTCATCGTCGCCGATACGCCGGGCCATGTGCAGTACACGCGCAACATGACTACCGGAGCGTCAAATTGCGATTTCGCCGTGCTGCTCGTCGACGCCCGCAGCGGAGTGCTCACCCAAACGCGGCGCCATGCTTGCATCGTGTCGCTTCTCGGTATTCGCAATCTCGCGCTTGTCGTCAACAAAATGGACCTCGTCGATTTCGATCAGGCGCGCTTCGATGCGATCGCGGAGGACTTTGTGAGCTTTGCGGCTCCGCTTGGCTTCGAGGAGGTGACCTGCATTCCGGTTTCAGCGCTCAAAGGCGATAATGTCCTGAAGCCGAGCCGAGCCATGCATTGGTATCACGGCCCCACGCTGCTCGGGCATCTGGAGACCGTGGATGTCGCGCCCGAGAAGAGGGACGAGCCGTTCCGCTTCCCGGTGCAATGGGTGAACAGGCCGCATCTCGACTTTCGCGGCTATGCCGGAACCGTGACGAGCGGTTCGGTCCGGCCGGGCGACGAGGTGGTCATCCAGCCCTCGGGCAAGCGGGTGCATATCGGGCGCATCGTCACCGCCGATGGCGACCTAGCCATTGCGCATAGGGGCGAGGCAGTGACGCTGACGTTTGCCGAGGAGGTCGACGTCAGCCGCGGCGACATCCTCGCTGCTTCCGAGGCGCTACCAGCGGTTGCCGACCAGATCGCAGCACGGATTGTCTGGTTCGACGAGGAGCCGATGCTACCAGGCCGCACCTACGCGATCAAATGCGGGTGCCAGACCACCACGGCCACCGTCTCGAGCCTGAAATACAAGCTCAACGTCGACAATCTCGACCACGTAGCGGGCAAGACGCTCGAGCTCAACGAGGTCGGGGCTTGCAATCTGAGCACGGTCAGGCCTCTCGTGTTCGACCCCTATGCCGAGAATGCCGAGACCGGGAGCTTCATCCTGATCGATCGCTTCACCAACACCACGGTGGCGGCGGGAATGATCGAGTTCGGCCTCCGGCGCGCGACCAACATTCAGTGGCAGGCGCTTTCCATCGACAAGACGGCGCGCGCCGGGCTCAAGGGCCAAAGGCCCTGCGTGCTCTGGTTCACCGGACTTTCGGGCTCGGGCAAATCGACCATCGCGAATATGCTCGAGAAGCGGCTGCATGCGCTCGGTCGCCACACTTACATGCTTGATGGCGACAATATCCGCCACGGCCTCAACAAGGATCTCGGCTTCACCGACGCCGACCGGGTGGAGAACATCCGCCGCGTGGCGGAGACGGCGAAGCTGTTCGTGGAGGCGGGCCTGATCGTTATGGTCTCGTTCATCTCGCCCTTCCGCTCCGAGCGGCGCATGGCGCGAGAGCTGCTCCAGGACGGCGAGTTTGTCGAGGTGTTCGTCGATACCCCGCTAGAAGTTTGCGAGGCGCGCGATCCGAAGGGCCTCTACCGCAAGGCGCGCGCCGGACTAATCAGCCATTTCACGGGCATCGATTCCGATTACGAGGTGCCGGAGCGGCCGGAACTCTCGCTCAAGACCAGCGATACGGGTGCGGAGGCGCTCACGAACATTGTGCTCGCCGAGCTGAGGCGCCGGCACGTCGTCTAAAGACGTTGGGCCGCAGCCGCCGATCCCCCCGATTTGGTCCCTCGGTGAAGCGGCTGCGGCCCACCTCAAGCTAGTCTGAGAGGCTAGCGAGGATCTTCAGGCGGTCGACGGCCTTGCTGCTGCCGGTCTCCGAGGCGCGTTCATACCAATTCAAGGCGCGCGTCCGGTCGGCGCCCATGCCTCTTGCCCCGAGTTCGGCCGGGGCTTGCGGGTCGAAGGTGCGGCCAAGCTCATAGGCTGCGTCGCCCTGCCCGAGGTCGGCGAGGTGCTCGAAGAGAAGCCGGGCTGCGGCAATATCACCCTCGCCGAGCAGGCGCATGGCGCGCGCCATGAGCGGCGAGGGGTCGACCGTCACGGCCGCTTCAGGCTGGCCTGCGGTTGTCAACGCCATTTGGCGTAGCGGAGCAGCCCAATTTGTATCCAGGGCCGCAGTCTGGCCGCGAGCCGGCTGGACGCGGAACACGAGGCGTTGCCGCCCTTGCGGCAGCGAGCCCGCACCAAGGGCATAGACTTCGACCGGATAGTCGCCGCCGGCGTTGCTTTCAATCGACAAGGTCAATTGCCCTAGATCCTTGTCCTTCACGATCCAGGCGCCACTCGGGTTGCGCTGGCCGGCAGAAAGCATTGCCTCGCTCGGCAGCCCACGGAGCAGGACGTAGCGCGCCTGGCGCTGCGAAAGCAGAGGATCGAGAGCGAGCGGCCGGCCGGCCTGCAGCAAGATCAGTTTCGGGACGGAATTGTTGAACTCCTGCGGTGTTGCCCCGGCGTCAAGCGGCGTTTCAGCGTTCCCCATTGCGGCGCGAGCGGGGACCAACAGAGGCTCGCCCTTTCCCGCCCGATCGGGGATTGTGGAGGCGAGAATCAGCATTGTCGGCGGTGTTGCGGATTGCGGTCTTTGCCAAGCCACGGACGTTGAATTCTTGGAGACGGGCTCGGCGTCAGCAGGGGGCCGACCGGCGAAGCTTGCGAGAGTCGCAATGCCGACAAGTGTCAACACGAAAGAGGTCGCAACGCATCCGGCCACGAGCATGCTTGCCTGGCGCTGGCGCCGGTGGAAAGCGTGGACGAGAGCTTGCACATGAGCTTGTGAGGCAGGCCTCGAAGCTTTGGGTTCGAGCGGCAGACCGGCGGCGAAAGCCTCGGAGTCGCTGACATCGAGACCGCTGTCATATTCGGGCCGCACCGCAGAGGCGAGGTCGTCCAGAAAGCTGGCCAACTCATCGTTGTCGGACGCTAGGTCTTTCAGGCGTGCTGCTAGCGATCGGGGAAATGTCGCTTCGCGCAGCGCCTCCGACATATCCGCCTCGATCCGAGGGGAGGGGCTCCCCTTCGTTGGGTCCCAATGCTTTGCGGCAATTGCTGCTGAACTTGAAAACTCGGAACGGCGACGGGCACTCGGTTGACGCAACGGTTGCGAACCAGGCTCTCCATCCCAGGAGGTGGTGGAACCGATCATGGGCTTACTCCATGTTACTAGAGCGAAGGGTCCCCCCGCTCGGCATCACACGCCCCGTTTCCCCAGACACAAAGAAGCGCGCTAGTGCCCCTTAGCGCGCTGCCATTCGATGAACTGTTTGAACAATGCCTCCCTTCGATCGTGGCCTACGGGTGGGGCTGGGGGCAGAGCCGTCCCCCGCCTCGATATTCGGCTTCGCGGTCACCGGCTCCGACCTCTCGCCCGGAATCTGGTTGAGCCAGGCTTCAGCTTCAGGGGTCCAGGTCCACCCGGGGAGGCCCGCCGCGAGATTGATCTCGCGCCATTTGGGTTGCCGGCCCTTCCCCTGCAGTTCTCCAAAGCGGGAATACAGCGTGTCGACCAACGGGGCCACCCGGGCGCCATGATCCGGATCGTCTTTCGACTTTACCGCGAGCAGCACCATGCCCGTCGCTACCGAGGGCACACCGTCACCCGCCCGGTAAGCGCGAAATACAGGCAGAGTCGAAATAGGGTACACAACACGCGCGGCGCCATGACACCGTTCCCTCCTCGCTGCAGGAGTCGCGGCTAGTGGCAGAGCGCCATACGCCAGATCCATCGATGATGTGGACGGGCAACGCATGATCGACACCCCCCTGCGTCTCGAAGGCCGGCAGCCGAAGCTCCTGTCGGCGTTCTTGTGTGTCTTGCGCGAACCCCGTTTGGGGCAAAGCTTTTTTTGCTCTTGAACATCAGGCTAACCCGCGACTGGGGCGCCACTTCGGCCTGATTGAGGCGAAGAGGGGGCTTTGGCCTTGACAGTGGCTTGGGTGCCACGCCAGCCGACTCGGCGCGGCTCTATGTGGGCGGCGCGTGCATGCGGTGAAGGATCTCCGGTGCAAATTCGCGCGTGAGCTCCCGCATCATGCGCGCATAGAGGCGATAAGCGAGCCGGTTGCGGCCAAGCCATGCGGCAATGGCGCTCGGCAGGATGAATCGCGCGTAGACCGACAACAGCCGCGACGCCCGTTCCTCCTCCGGTAGCCGCTCAAGGATTGATGGGGCGACACGGCCATACAAGGCGATATCGTCTTTGCCACCCTGCATGCCTGCCAATACCCGATCGCGATAGAGGCGCAACGCCGCGAGCTCAAAGCAATTATCGGGGAGGCCCAGCACCTCGCAACAGGCGGTGGTGAGGAAGCAGCCTTCCTGGGGAGGCGTGCAGGCTTGTGACTCAAAGGTCTTCGCCAGAGCCTCCCGGCGCTGGGTCGCCCAGTCGAGGGCTTTCCGCAAATCCTCGCAGTTGAGCGTGAAGCGGCATTCCTCCTTCTCGCCCAGCTTCACCGCCATCGCCACGGATCGGCTCGACCGGAACAGCGGCGCACAGGCAAGCGGCAGGATGACGGTCACCTTGTCGTCGTGAATCTCGTTGCACACCCCGCATAAGGGCTCGTCGACAGCTGTCGTTCCGTCCTCGTCCCGCACGATCAGGCGATTTTCAGGGCGAATGAGAAAAGGCTTCGGCAGCCGTGTTGCATCCGCATCGCCATAGATGACGAGCTTGCTATCGAAGTTCGCGGCGATTTGGATCTCGGCGCGAAGATCGCAGGTGTCGGCGTGGGTGAAGGTGATCTGGCCAATGCGGGCGCCGGCCTGCGAATTCGTTGCCACGCCCTTCCATTGGCCGAAGGCCTGCAGGGCAAAGCACTCCGTCGTCTTGGCGAAGGCGCGGCGGTAGGGTGGGAGCAGCCGCGAAGCCCCAACCGCGGCGGCAAGAAGGCCGAGCATCCGGCGGCGCGTGTTCAGGAGCATAGACCGACCTTGATGATCAAGAGGGCGCGAGCGACCTTCGCAAGGAGAATATCAGAGCCTGTTCCATGCAAGGGCATGGTTTTGTCAAACCGCGGATCGGGCGATGCCCCCGGGGGCGATGGAATCGGCTAAGAGATGAATCGGAACTTGGGGTCGGGCTTGTCCCGAAAGTGACCGCGGCAAAGGGGAGGGAGCGGTCGTGGTTGGGTTCAATCCGGTACGCGCCACAGGAAGGGCCGTCAATTTAGCTGTATGCACGATGGCGACGGCAAGTCCAAGCCTGAAGAGCACAGCAGAGCAAGTATGCACGGGCGAAACCATCACTTACTCAATCATGAGCTGGGCTTGTACGCTCCGTGCGTTGCTATCTCTTTCTGCGCCCCCCTCAGCATCGAGAGCGTTTCTGAGTCCTTGGGGGCTCACGTCTGCTGTGGGACGCTTGCTGATGTCCGCTTGTGATGCTGTGGACGACTCCTCCACCCGCGCGCCAGTGCCATGGAGATGCGACCGGCGGATGAGGCTGAATGAACCCGGCGAAGGTCCTTAGACTCGCCGAAAGGCCAGAGAAGATCGCAAAGCAACGCTAAGACGTGGACCCATTGCAGAACCGATAGGATAGGTAGGAGAATGACCGCACGCATGATCGACGGCAAAGCCATTGCGGCCGAGCTGAGCCAATGCATCGCCGACGCCGTCCGGCGCGTGACCACGGAGCACGGCGTCGAGCCAGGACTGGCAGTGGTGCTCGTGGGAGACAACCCGGCGAGCGAAATCTATGTGCGCAGCAAGACCGCCAAGACAGCTGCTACCAATATGCGCTCGTCGTTCCACAAGTTGCCGGCAACGGTCGCCGAAGCCGAGCTGCTGGAGCTGGTTGAGCGGTTGAACCACGACCCGACTGTGCATGGCATCCTGGTGCAGTTGCCGCTGCCGCCGCAGATCGACTCGCGCGTAGTGATTGAGGCCATCGCGCCGGCCAAGGACGTCGACGGGTTTCATCCGTTGACGGCGGGCCTGCTGTCGACCGGTCTGCCGGGCATCGTGCCGTGCACGCCGCTTGCTTGCATCATGCTCGCAAAGAAAGTGCATGTATCGCTCGCCGGGCTCGAGGCCGTAGTAATCGGGCGCTCGAATATCGTCGGCAAGCCGCTGGCGCAGCTGCTCCTGATAGAGAACGCAACAGTGACCATTGCTCACTCGAAGACACGCGACCTGCCGGCTGTGTGCCGACGCGGGGATATCGTCTTCGCGGCTGTCGGCCAGCCGCAGATGGTGCGCCGCGACTGGATCAAGCCGGGCGCCACCGTCATCGACGTCGGTATCAATCGCGTTCCGGCCGAGGACGGCAAGACGAAAATCGTCGGCGATGTGGCATTCGCGGAGGTGGCTGAGGTTGCCGGGGCCATCACGCCGGTACCCGGCGGCGTCGGCCCGATGACCATCGCCTGCCTCATGCTCAACACCTTAAAGGCCGCCTGCGCGCAGAACGGGCTGCCGCCGCATGTTCCAAATCCGTAAGCGCCCCCATACGCACCGCTTCTAGGCGTACCCTCCACCATCAAGCCGGGACGGATTGGTTGCTAGTTTCACGCTAGGATGGGAACATGACCGGTGAGAGCCCCTACTTCCGCCTGTGGCACAAGGCCGACACTGGATGCCAATTACCTACACCGTGACTGGGCTTGGCCCAGGCCGCTATCAGGAAGCTCGAATCGAGAACTAAAACTCCCGACCCAGCTCCTGACTGTGCATGAATGTTCTTTGTATCAACCGAGGGAAGCGCAATTTGGCTGGCCTTCCTGGAGCCATACCGAACTCTTGCGCCCCTGCCTGAATTTCGAGCCGCGCTGCAAGAAGTGCGGGATCTAGGATTCGGTTCCCCTAATCACGCCCATCACAGCCGCGGTCATGTCGGGGTTGGCCAGTAATGTTCGCTATTACCTCGGTAGCGGACTCCTCACGCCGATCGGTGACCGGTCGGTTTGACCCGGATCGAGGCAACTTCAGCCCAACGCCGTCAAACCCGCCCAAAAAGCCTGCGGCGTAGTGAAATGCCGGGCATCCTAATTCACGTTTTGTGCTAATCTAAAGGGGTAGGCCAAAAAAAACGAGGGAGACTACCATGCGCAAGCTCGTTATTGGGATCACAGCGGCAGCCGCAATTCTACTCGCCGGAGCGGCTTGGAATGCCGAGGCTACAACGCTGACCGGCGCTGCAACTGTTCGCCACGGAATGAACTACTCCCCCCTAGTAGAAAAAGCTGGCTGCTGGGTGCCGGGTAATTGCGACGTGGGGCAGCACCAAGTGTGTAACCGCTTTGGCAACCGTTGCCGGTGTGCTCCTTGCCCAGGTTGGTATCCTTGGCGCGAGTATAAGCCAGCACACTAGCAGACGGCGCCTCAGTCGGTGGCCTCTTCAGTCTTACCGACCTTGGGCTTCTTAGCGCCAAGGCCCAATCGCTCCGGTGTCGCGTCACAAACGCCCCCAGTGCGTTAAGCAAGAACTCGTCCAGCTCGCCGCTCGCTAGGGTGGTCTCAGATTGACCCAAATCGGACAATTCTGAGGAAGCGGCCATACGGCATCGGAAAGACGGAACCGGACCAGGGTCGTGGTCAGGCCACGCAAAGCCGCCTCGATCTCCGGTGACACTGACGTGCCGCCCGCTATGGCGGAGCGGGTAACGAAGGTTCCCTGAAGATCGTTGAAGGTGACACCCGTTAAACTGGCCTTGCGGCACGCTTTGTGCCATGACGAGCTAAAGCCGTGCGCGGTCCAAAGCTTTCCCCTCTCGAACTAAGCAGAATGATCGGGCTCACCTCGGGCGGTGGCCAAGGCGCACGCCCCTCACCATTTTGTGATGGCCCCCTCATTGCACCGGTAGCGCCGCCCCTCTACGTTTCGCACGCAGGGGAAGGTGGTCAAAGGAGATCAGAAGAATGCGTCACCTTCTTATCACGGCGAGCGCAGCCGCGTTTGCCATTGCTTTGTGGGCAGGTCTCGGCGACGCCGAGGCGGCGCCCTTTTCCGTGGGCGGCCTGACCAGTCCCGGCGCTCGGACGGTCGATGTCGGTTATAACCGGCGGCACCGGTCGTACTACGCCTACGAGGACTACAGGTCCCATAGCTGTGCCGGCGGCGGCTATGCCGCGATCCGCGAGCTACAGAGGCGCTGGCCAGAGACCCTTTGGCCGCCGAGCATGCGGTGCTTCGCCTATCGCTAGGCTCACTGCCGAGGAGCGCGGCAAGAAATAGCATCGAGTAGCTCTCGATGAGCGCGTTTGCCCATTGACGTGCGGAGGACGAGTTAGACCCGCACCGCCTGCGCTCGACCGGTAGGCTTACACCGATGAGCATCATGTGATTTGAAGATGAGCTGGCAACCAGCCAACGATCCCAATCCCGGTGACACATTCGCGTGCGACGCAATTGACATGGTCATCGTGCCGCGCGCGCGAGACCTCGGCAGCTTCTCCGTGAGGCGGGCACTCCCGTCGACGCAGCGACAGATGGTTGGACCATTTATTTTCTTTGATCAGATGGGCCCCGCTGAATTTCTACTGGGTGCCGGCATGGACGTAAGGCCACATCCGCATATCGGGCTGTCGACTGTTACTTACCTCTTTGAGGGGGAGATCATTCACCGTGATTCCCTTGGTACGGTGCTGCCGATCCGGCCGGGCGAACTCAATTGGATGACGGCGGGGCGCGGCATCGCGCATTCGGAGCGTACTCCGCCGGAGCGACGCACTGTGGGCTCCAAGCTATTCGGTATCCAGAGCTGGGTAGCGCTTTCAGCGAGAGACGAAGAGGCGGAGCCTGATTTCGTCCACTACGAGGCCAACGATCTCCCACTATTGGGCGGCGAGGGTAAAGTCATGCGCGTGATCGCTGGATCGGTGCTCGGAGTATCATCTCCCGTGAGGACATCCAGCCCGATGTTCTATGCAGACGTAACCCTTAGCGCAGGGGCATCGCTGCCGCTCGATCCGGACTATGACGAGCGGGCCATCTACACGGTGGCTGGTGAGGTGGAGATTGCCGGCGATGTCTTTGGCCCGGCGCAACTGCTTGTATTTCGACCCGGCGATCGCATCACAATTCGGGCAAAGACCGACGCCCGCTTTATGGCACTTGGAGGGGAGCCCATGGATGGGCCGCGGCACATCTGGTGGAATTTCGTATCCTCAAGAGAAGATCGCATAGAGCAGGCCAAAGCTGATTGGAGGATGGCAAGGTTTCGCGTTGTTCCAGGAGATTCCGAGTTTATCCCGCTTCCCGAGCCGGAGGCTGCGTCCATGCGGTATCCCTCGCTCAGTTAAGAGCATCTGGGGAACATCAGAGTCATCAATGAGGCCTCATGCCTTCGCACGTGACGCAACCTCCTGCGGAAACCGGAGTGGGTCTTCAAACGCAGTCGAGCAGCCTGTTGTGGCTGGAATTGCCATACTCAGGTTGGAGCGACACCTATGCCACGTTGCACTTGTGGGCCCAGGTCGTCGGCAAAATCCGGCTCGCGCAGACCCCCTGGCTAAATCAGTCATGGCACGTCACGCTCTACGTATCGCCAAGGGGCTTGACCACATCGACCATTCCGTATGGGCACCGCACCTCTCAGCTCGAATTTGATTTTTCAAAGGACTGTCGCGGGGAACCTGTCGGGTCTCTCGGCCATCTAATGGTTCACTGCTTCGCACCGCGTGAGCTTCACTGAGCGACTGGGTGGGGTGGGTGGAACAGATGCCGAGCGTCCGATCGTAGTCGAGCGGCGACAAACAGTCCCAGGAGTAATGCGATGAGTAAGAACCGTGGTGTAGTGTATATCAAGCCCGGTGTCGTCGAGGTCCACGATATCGCCGATCCGAAGTTCGAGGATCCCCATGGTCGCAAGATCAACCATGCCGTGATCTTGAAGATCGTTTCGACCAACATCTGCGGATCGGACCAGCACATGGTTCGCGGTCGCACGACGGCGCCGACAGGACTCGTGCTCGGCCACGAGATCACCGGCGAGGTGATCGAGAAGGGTGTTGACGTCGAGTTCCTCGATGTGGGCGACATCGTCTCGGTGCCGTTCAACGTCGCGTGTGGGCGGTGCCGTACATGCCGCGCGGGGGACACGGGCGTCTGCCTCACGGTGAACCCCGGTCTCCCCGGTGGTGCCTACGGTTATGTGGACATGGGTGGCTGGATTGGCGGTCAAGCGCGCTACGTCATGACGCCCTACGCCGATTTCAACCTGCTGAAGTTCCCCGACCGAGACCAGGCGCTCGCCAAGATCCGCGACTTGACCATGCTGACGGACATCCTGCCCACCGGCTTTCACGCTGCGGTCAGGGCGAAGGTCGGCGTCGGCTCGACAGTATATATCGCGGGCTGCGGGCCGGTCGGTTTGGCCGCTGCGGCGTCCGCGCGCATTCTCGGCGCGGCGGTGGTGATGATCGGCGACATTAACAAGGAACGCTTAGCGCACGCGAAGAAAGTTGGCTTCGAGCCTATCGATCTCAACGCGCACGATCGGCTGGGCGAACTCGTCGCGGCCGTAGTCGGTGAACCGGTCGTTGACAGTTTCATCGACGCGGTCGGCTTCGAGGCGAAAGGCCATGGCGGCGCTGAACAACCGGCGGTCGTGCTTAACCAGGCCATGGAGGTCACACGCTACGCGGGCTCGATCGGCATTCCGGGACTCTACGTGACCAAAGATCCCGGATCGCATGACAAGCAGGCCGCGAAGGGAGCCCTGTCGCTCAATTTCGGTCTAGGCTGGTCGAAATCTCATTCCTTCCATACCGGTCAGACTCCGACCTTGCGCTATAATCGTCAGCTGATGCAGGCCATCTTGCATGATCGAATCCCGATCGCCGAGGTGGTCAACGCGCAGGTGATCAAGCTCGAGGAAGCGCCCAAAGGCTATGCCGATTTCGACAAGGGCGCGGCAGTGAAGTTCATCCTCGATCCGCACGGCACCGTAGCGAAAGCGGCCTGACACCCCCAGCAGGTGTCGATATAGCGGAAGCACAAAAGACGACGGATGTCGGATCGAAAGCCTTGAGCGCTTGCCCTATCTCCGCAAAGGCCTCGTGCCACTCGATTGGGCGGTAGGTGTCGCTTCCTCCATCGTAGTGCATTGGCTCGGTGAGGCGTCCAACCTCTTCGAGCTGGTGGTCAGGGCCAGATCTCAAGTTCACTTAACGCATGAGAGGCGAAGAATTCCGGGCCGCAGCGCTTCGAGGTTATCTCCCAAGCCGTGGCCTTCGCACCATTCTCGCAAAATTCAAGCGGATGGGGATCCCCGGGCTTCGCATAGGAACTTACTAAGAAACGTGACGCCGCCTCTTAAGAGGTTTGACGCCACCTGCTCTGGGCTTTAGCGATGTTTTTCGTCCTACTGCCCTCGAGTTCAGCCGTAACCTTGCGAGCAACTGCTCTGTCAGCGCCTCGCAGTCGGCACCTGCGAAAAGAAATGTCTCCGACAAGGCATTGCGTAACTCCGGGTCCAACTCTTTCTGAAGACGGCGGCGCGCTCGGAGTAGACGCGTCTTTACCGTCTCCTCGGGGATTTGCAGAACTTCGGCCGTATCTACTACGCTTAGACCCTCGATCTCGCGTAGTACGAACACTGGTCTAAAGGTGTCTGGGAGTCGCGCAATCGCGAGCTCGAGCAGCTTCGAAATCTGACGTCGCATTAAGGCCGTTTCAGGCGATTGTGTGTCTGATCCCCGCATCAGCTTTTCCCGATATTCCTCCATGACGAGAACCGACTCTTGATTGAGCAGATGAGATCGCCTTTGCGCAGACCTTCTCCGACCCAGGGCCTCGTTGACAACAATTCGGGTTAGCCACGTTGAAAGTGACGACCTTCCTGCAAAGGTTTCGATCGCATCGAAAGCCTTCATGTAGCCGTCCTGAACGGCGTCCTCCGCTTCCGAGCGGTCTTTGAGAATGCTCCGAGCAGTGCGGTAGAGCCTCTGGTTGTTGCGGCCGGTGACCAGCCGCAGCGCCTCTAGATCGCAGAGTGTCCGACCAAAAGCTGATTGGAGGTTTTGTAGGTGCAGAGCGACCCTCCCGCTCTGAAGCCGAGGCGGCAGTGAGCATTGGGGAACCCGGCTCCTAGCCGAGTCGTATTACGGGCGACCATGATCGGCATGCGCTAATCACACAGGGCGCAATTTGATAGGCATCAGGACGGAGGTGCGGCTGCCCATCGCTCCTTCCGTCCCGGACAGAAGCTTTTCCAACTCCTTGAGCCTAGCTTCCGTGAACGTTTTGTCCGTTATCAATTTCGCGTTGGTGTAAACATTTAAAGCGCCGCTTCGCAGCGCAGCATAGGCGGCGAAGAGGGCAACACCTGCGTCGCCGACCGCGTTGAGGTTGCCCTTCTCAGTCGCTATCAAGGTCCATGACCTCACGTGCTACCTTGCAGCAGCGCAAGGGAACATCGGTGGCCTGCTTCAGCGCAGCTTGAATCTCGGCGTCGCGGGCGGCTTTCTGTGCTTCCGTCTCTTTCGGCATGCCGTAAGCACCCATAACGGCATCGAAAGCCCGTACATCATCTTGGATCGTTTCGGTCAATTCGCGTCGCAAGTCTTCGGACTTGCTGAACATGGACTTCATTTCATCCTCGACGTGTCGATACTTGATCCTACCGATGGTGAGATTGCACACCATACTGACGAGCGCGGCAGCCATGGCGATCTGGCTCGCCGCCTCGCCTTCAAATGTAGCGACTTGGCCGTGCAATCGCCGTCCGGTTTGGCGCCAGAGCGGTTCGAAGGACGGCTCCTCGCGGTGCTCCGCCTTCTGTCTTCCAACGGGCAGTGGCCTTGGCTTGATCGTAGACCTTGCCTGCTATGTGGTGGCCGTTGCTCATGCGTCTTATATACTCGAGATCTGACTGGGGCGCTCTCGGGGTCTTAAGGCGACTCGCCGGATTTCCGGGAACGGACCTGGCACCTGCAAAAAGTTGCTCGTATTACGTGCCTCTGCACCAACCTGAAGGGATTGCGAGTAATGAAGATGACGACCCTCACGGGCTATAGGCGCCCCTGCGGCCCGGGGCAAAAAGTCGTGACGAGTCGAACCCCATGACGGGAAAATTCAAAGTTGGCGATCACGTGACCTGGAACTCAGAGGCGGGGCACGTCAGCGGCAGAATTATAACGATTCACAAAAACGACGTTGAATATAAAGGGTACACGCATCATGCGACGGAGGATCATCCACAGTATGAGATCAAAAGCGACAAAACCGACCACGTCGCGATGCACAAAGGCCCGGCGCTGAAAAAGATGCACAAAGGCTCGGCGCTAAAAAAGAAGAGCTGAGACATCATGCGTGGTGTCTCCTCTAGGGAGTCGCGACGGACTTTTAAGACTGGATCTCACTGATGGAGGACATCGCCAGCCACTCTCCTGGGTGCCTCCGGACAATCTTTACGATCGGCCATTCGACACGAACCATCACTGAGTTCGTGGGTTTGCTCCGGGAAGTTCGGGCCGAACTGCTGGTCGACGTACGTTCGATCCCGCGCTCAAGGACGAATCCTCAGTTCAACATTGATATCTTGCCGGAGGCGCTTGCCGCCGCCGGAATCGGCTACCGACATCTGCTCGCGCTTGGCGGCCTGCGCCATCGCCCTAAGAGCGCGATGCCGTCCCCCAATATGCTCTGGCGGAACTCGTCGTTCCAAAACTTTGCCGATTACGCCGCGACTAACGCATTCCGCGACGGATTAACGGAACTGGCAGTTCTCGCTCGCGACAAGCGTTGTGTCATCATGTGTGCCGAAGCCGTGTGGTGGCGCTGTCACCGCCGAATCATCGCCGATTACCTGCTGGCCAAAGGGGTTCCCGTGGCCCACGTCATGGGGCACGGCAAGGTCGTTCCTGCGAAGCTCACTCCGGGCATTCAATCGCTACCCGACGGAACGCTCACCTATCCAGCCGGAGAAGAGGGCTCGGCAGCATCCTAGCATTCTCGCTTAAGCGCGCCTGTCGGCCCGACTATCGCTCGTCGACCAGGCGCGGCTGGCCCGGGAGCAGCCGAGTGATCCGAGCTTAACCCAACGGAAAAGGGATGTCTGCTTTTGGCACTTTGCGGACCAATTTCTATTCGGTATTCCGCTGACCGATCTCCCTCATCCTGTCGCAGGCTGGCGTGGCTTTCTTCTTCGAACGCTTTGCGGGATTTACGCCTACATGCCTTGGCAGGCATGTATTCCTGGTCGCACACCGCATCCTCAGTTCGCCCGCTTGGCCCGTACGGGACAAGAGCCCTTCAACCGTACATCACTGCCAAGGACTTGGCAGACATAGATCTTCTTCAGGGGATCATTGCGAACTTGAGAAGCAGACACATGCCATCCGTAGCTCTTGGCCACGATGGCGATCTGCTCTTCCTCGCAGTAGGGCGTGGCAATCGGGCCGTATTTGGTGATCTGGAAATTGCCCTGGCATTGGATGCGCGCGGCGGCTGGCTCCGGCAAGGCAATCGCCGATAGCATCATGACAACGAGACTCGCGAGGCTGATTCCATGGCTTCGGCGCATGGCCGGCTCTATCAAGAAAGTAGGCCATTAGAGTGATCATCCGTCCTACTTGCTTAAGGCATAGCTCCGTTTTCCGCTACCTCCCGAATCTCGGGCCACGACCGAACAATCTCGGCTGTACCGAAATGCCAACACTCAGCAATAAATATTCGGGAGTCACGGCTTCGTCTGGTATGGCAGATTTCGTTGCAGAGGAGGAGCGAGGTCGGCGTACACCGTCCCCTCTAGTGGCGCCCCATGAGGCCCATATCGTGATGCTCAGAGTGCGGCTTTGGCCGCCGCGACGCGCAGGCTCTTCGGGAGTCAGCGAGAGAGCATGATCCCGAAAATTGTTGAGACCTTCCGGATGAGAATGTCCGCCCTAACGACTTGATAACACGTTGAAGCCCTGGGCTTCAAAGACGCGCCGTGCGGTCGACGACTTCAAATAAGTAACGAACGCGTCTGCGTCTGCATTGGCGGAGGCTGCCATGATGGCCACGGGGTAGACGATCGGCGGGTGGGTGTCCTCGGGAAAAATGTCGAGTACCTTGACGTTGGGATCGGCTTTGGCATCGGTGGCATAGACGATGCCGAGTGGCGCTTCGCTTCGCGACACGAGCACCAGAGCCGCGCGCACGTTCTCGGTCTGAGCGACCTTGTCCTTTACCGCGTCCCACACGCCGAGCGTCTCAAGCGCTGCCTTGCCGTATTTCCCTGCCGGCACGGACCCTGTTTCGGCCATGGCGAGACGCCCGTCGCCGAGCAGCGAGGCAAGTGGGAAGGACCGTGCGATCTTGGCGGTAAGCGTCGCATCCTTGGGCGCGATCAGGACGAGGCCGTTACCGAGAAGATCGAACCGCGTGTCGGGTTCGATGAGGTTGCGTTTGGCGAGGTAGTCCATCCAGGCCTCATCGGCCGAGATGAACACGTCGGCAGGGGCTCCTTGCTCGATCTGCTTGGCGAGCGCGGAGGATGCAGCATAGGAGATCACGGTACTCTTTCCGGTCTCCTTCTGCCATGCGGCGCTCACCCCATCGAGCGCGTCCTTGAGGCTCGCCGCGGCGAAGACGACGGGACCCTTGTCCTCGGCGCGGGTAAACCGGAGAATGAGGCAGAGACCGCTTGCGGCAACCGCTATCAGCTGAAGCAGGTACCGTCGCGTTAGGGTTGGCAGCGCGTTCTCCCCAGTTGGGAATGAGAAGATGGTCTGTTTGGTAAGGGTCGCTGCTGGGGCTCGAAGCCACCCGAACGCGGTTCCAATACAAGCGAGAAGCCCGAAAATAGGTCCAAATCAGGGGCCCGCAACCAGCGTTGTTTGCACCTTGACTATGCGGCTCTTTAGCTCGGTTCAATACTATACCGAACAGATCATGCGTGGCCTTGGGGATCGCCTGCCGGATGGTTTAGCTACATTTCTAGCGAAAACAGCGAAGCCATTTATCGACGCCGAGCGTCGTACTCGTTGCCGGATAGTAGAGAACCGGCCCGACACCCCAGTAGAAACCCTGACCATGCTCGGGCGACAGAAAGAACGTCGTATATCCATTGCTTACACCTGAGGTCCAGTGCCCGCCGAACTCCTTCGGCGGGAGCACTTCTGCGGGGAGCTTGGTCCGGGTGATCAACGTCCAATCATCGGTCAAGCGGAACGGCACTAAGGCCTGATCGATTTCGAACGGGTCCTTGGTGGCGTTATAGGCACCATCGTCGAAGTCCGCTTGGTAACGTAAAGACAGCGTGATCACCCGGGACACTGGGTTCTCCGATTCCTTGGACAGCTCGGTGTTGCTGATCGGCGTTGCCGATTGGGCCAGGGACTGGCCGCTCCAGAGGGTTGCGATGGCAAGGACAGCGACTATTCGCTTCTTCATCCGATCCGAGACCCATCAGACGGGGGGATGGCATCATCCCCTGGTCAGTGCACTGACCTCGGCTGGCGGCCTATCGGGAGGTGCAGGTGACCACACTTTAGAAGTATGAGCCGGTGACAGTCCTGCTCCTCGCACTTCTCGGACTTGGCGCGATGTCTGACTTGAGTCTGTAATGCGTTCCAAACCGGACGTTGACTAGCCGCTGCCGACCAACCTCGATTTATGAGTACCCGCCCTAATTGGTGGCAGGGCTGCTGTGTAGCGAGAAGTGGCGCGCATCGAGAGCAGCGATTGTTGGCAGCGACAGCTGCCTGAGGTCAGTGCTAACAATAGGCTGCGGGATTTTCCTGCCAGGGAGAAAGAAAGCATCATGCGTCTGACAGGATTGAGCACGGCAGTCATCGCGTTGATCGCGCTGTTGCCGGGAAACGTTGACATGGCTTGGGCACAGCCGATATCGCCCCCGGGGGGTCAGTTGAAATGCGACGTCGAGGGCGGCATGAGCTTCTTTGTCGGCTCGAGCCATCGGCTTGATTGCGTCTTCACGCCGACCGATAGTCCACCCGAATTCTACAAGGGCTCGATCAACAAGATTGGCCTCGATGTTGGCTTCCAATCACGCGGAGTGATCGTCTGGGCCGTGCTTTCGCCCGGGCTGACGCGGGGGCCCGGCTCGCTCTCCGGCAACTATGTGGGCGCGTCAGCGGAAGTAGTGGCGGGTGTCGGCGCGAGCGTTAACGCTCTCGCAGGAGCCAACAAGGTTGTACTCAATCCCATCAGTGTGAGCGGGGACGTGGGCCTGAACGTCGCAGGCGGCGTCGCCGATCTCGACCTCGTTTATGTGGGTGGGCCTCCGCCCACGCTGCGTGAGTGGGTGCCGTTCAGCGCCCAGTAGCAGACGTAGCAGTTAGGGTGCGACGTTGGCAGGGAACTCGCGAACTCAACCGCCCGCGGCTTGCCTGAGAACGGGAAACAAGAGGATCCATCACCTAAGCCTCACTGAGGAGACTCGTTGCGCGTGACGCCCCCAGTCAATCATCCACGCGGCCGTGTGGATGGAACCTGTGGTCACTGCAAAATGCTCAGTATTTTTTCGGTTTCTGTCCCTCAGCAACGTTGGTTTTGCATGTCCGTTACTGGCACTAAGCAGACGTTCAGCCGATCGCGTCGCCAGGTCTGGTTCTGGCCGAAAAGCGGACATGCCTAATCAGTGTGTGGAATGTCCGCTCATGACCCAAAGCGGACATTCGAGCGTCGCACAATGCCAGCTTATGTCGCTCCACTTGAGTTGCTAGTCTGATTATCATCGGTGACGAAGGCCGATCCGCAATGCACCATGACTGCTTTCCCGATCATACTTCATAGCAGGAGTGAATGTTCAACAAGCTGAGACGGGAGGACAACAGATGGCGACGTGGACACCGGACCCTACCTTATATCCATCGCCTCGCTTGGCGATCCAGGCGCCGCCAGAGAAGCTGGCCTACGTAGCGAGCTTCGATCCGACTCGAAAACGTCCCGATGCCATGGCGGTGGTTGACTTGGATTCCGAGTCCGCAGGTTGCGGACAGATCGTTGGACAGACGGATCTAGCCATCGGGGACGAGCTTCATCACTTTGGTTGGAACGCTTGTAGTTCCTGCCTGTGCCCCAACGCCCCCCATCCGCACGTGGAGCGTCGTTATCTTATCGTCCCAGGCATCCGATCTTCACGTCTCCACGTCTTGGATACTAAGCCCGATCCAGCCCATCCGAAGCTTATCCGGACCATCGAGGCCGAGGAACTTGCCAAGCGCGCAGGTTACTCGCGGCCCCACACTGTGCACTGCGGCCCCGAGGGCATTTACGTCAGCGCGCTGGCTGACGCCGAAGGCAAGCGACCTGGGGGCGTATTCCTCATGGACCATGAGTCGTTCGACGTGCTCGGTCGATGGGAACTCGACCGCGGACCACAGGAGCTCGCCTACGATTTCTGGTGGCACCTGGGTTACGACACCATGGTGACCAGCGAGTGGGGGACGCCTGATATGTTTGAGGATGGGCTCATTCCCGAAAAGATCCTCGGCTCAGAGTACGGCCACCGACTCCATTTCTGGGATTTGCTCAAGCGCCGGCATGTGCAGGAGATTGATCTTGGTGAAGAGTACCAGCTGGTGTTCGAGTTACGTCCGGCACACGATCCCACCAAAGCCTATGGGTTCGCTGGTGTGGTGCTCTGCCTGAAAGACCTCTCGTCGTCCGTATTTCTGTGGCACCGAGACGGAGACCGGTGGGCAGTCACCAAGGTGATCTCTATTCCGGCGGAGCCCGCCGAGCCCGATCAGCTTCCTCCGATGCTCAAAGGCTTCAAAGCCTGTCCACCGTTCGTCACGGACATCGACCTCTCTGTTGACGACAAGTACCTTTACGTCTCCTGCTGGGGCACGGGCGATTTTCACCAATACGAAGTCTCCGACCCGTTCAAGCCGAAGCTTACGGGGAAACTGCGCATCGGTGGCGTTGTCTCCCGCGCCCCGCATCCGAGGAGCCGCGAGCCGCTTAATGGTGGACCGCAGATGGTGGAGGTCAGTCGCGATGGACGCCGCATCTACTTCACCAATTCTCTCTACAGCGCTGTCGATGGCCAACTTTATCCCGATGGGATCAAGGGCTGGATGGCCAAGGTCAACGCTAAGCCAGAAGGCGGCATCGAATTTGACGAAGACTTCTTCCTGTCGTGGCCCGAGGGCTACCTACCGCACCAGGTACGTCTACAAGGCGGGGACGCGTCCTCGGATTCCTATTGTTACCCATGAAATTGGGGCCCAATCTAGTAAGTCGGATCCCTTCCTCTTGGCGACATGACCGAACTCTGGCCCTGGCTTGTCCTGGCAGGGCTAGGGATGTTCCACGGGCTGAATCCAGCGATGGGTTGGCTTTTTGCCGTGGCGCTTGGCATGCACAGCCACAGTCGCGCCGTTGTTCTAGCCGCGCTCATTCCGATCGCTTTAGGCCATGCCCTCGCCATTGCCGTAGTGGTTTTTGCTGCCATGGCGATGGGTACATTTATGAACCAACAAACAATCCGGATGGTCGCAGGTGTTCTGCTGATCGGCTGGGGCATCTCTCACCTAGTATTCGGCTCGCGTCATCGGGTCCGGTTTGGCATGCAGGTCGGCTTGATAGGCCTTGCTATATGGTCATTCCTGATGGCTACTGCCCACGGCGCCGGGCTCATGCTGTTGCCTGCACTGATCCCACTGGGTATTGCTCACACGCCAGCTCACGAAATGCCCCAGGCCAGTTCGTTGCCAATTGCACTTGCCGCCGTTGGGGTGCACACCCTCGCCATGTTGGCCACTACAGCGGCAATTTCGGTCGTAGTTTACGAATGGGTCGGCGTCGCCTTCCTGCGCCGCGGCTGGATCAATCTGGATATGCTCTGGGCAGTTGCTTTGATCCTCGCTGGGCTGATTTTGTTCGTTGTCTAACGCTGCAGGCCGTAGGGGCACGTCTTGGTCGGCTATTGGCACTTAGCGGACGTTCAGCCGATCGCGTCGCGAGGTCTGGTTCCGGCCGAAAAGCGGAAATGCCTAATCAAAGCGGAAATGCCTAATCAGTGTGTGGAATGTCCGCTTATGACCCAAAGCGGACATGCACCAGCCCCGCCGTGGGGCAGTTAAAATTGTTTGCACTGATAGTACAGCGATGGGCAAACGTGGCTAGCAGAGCAGAATGGCTGACCGGCGTCACCAGCTTGCATAAATGCGGAAAGCCCCGATCCCGGTGCTGGGAAAGCTCTTAGGCCTTGGCGCGCATGCGCCGAACTCTTCGACGCGCCCGTGTTGTATCGACCAACCGCGAGAGCAGCCAAGTTACTAAAAACGCGACGCCTGCCGCGACGGCCCCAAAAAGAAAAACGGCAACGCGCACTGATTCGAGATTGCCCGGATCAACCGTCTGCGCGAGCTGGGTCCCATACAGGAGAAACGCGGTGAATATCACAGCCTGCAGAGCACCCCGCGCGCCCCCCAGCAGCCAGTACACCAAGACGGCGAGAGTGAGTGTCCCAATGACGAACAGAACCAAGGCTTCCCCCCATGGCTGACCGCCGTCATAATCAGAGACAAGCAGATAAAGCTGCAAAATGAGCAAAAGTTAGGTCACGGCTTACTTTAATGCCTGAGAACAGCACAAAAATAGCGTGAGGAGGCCAAAAGACGCCCCCCAAGTCAGTTCCAAAACAATGTAAGTAACTCAATGACTTAGGCCAGGTATGCCTCGTAATCTAATTATTTTTCAATGGCTTAGCTCTTCGGAAATGGCTTAACAATAGGCCCTTCCCCTCCTACAAGCTGACGGCTCGGCGTTGAAGGCCGAGAGTGCCGCCCATCCGACGGCCCGGTGCTGCATCATCATCAAAGACCTGTTCTTGAAGTCTTCGGTGCCTGCAGCTGCAGATAATGGCGCCCAGCTCGCTATTGTCGCATTTGGGTCTGATTTGCATACCTGGCATGTCAAAATCCCGAGGCAAAAGTAACGGACTGTCAGCGTGGCATCTCACGGGGAGGCGTGCCACAATTGGCTCGAAGCCCGAGTGTTGTAGCAAATACGGCGATCCGCGCGGCAGCGGCCACACACCGGTCACGCAGGTGCGGCTCTTGCACGACGACCAGGCGCTCGCGGTCATCTTTCGCGTTGAGGACCGTTACGTCCTTGCGCGCAGCACGGCGTACCAGTTGCCGACGCACAAGGATTCCTGCGTCGAGTTCTTCGTGCGCCCCCGTCCCGATCGAGGCTACTTCAATTTCGAGTTCAATTCGATCGGCACATTGCTGCTGTGGTACGTCGAAAAGCCCCGCGGCCCTGACGGCGTCTTCGAGAAGTACACTCAGGTTCCAGAAGGCATCGCAAACACCGTCGAGGTGCGCGCGTCGCTGGGGCAACCGATCCGCGAAGAAGATCCCGGTCCCGTGGTCTGGACCGTCTCCACCCTTGTCCCATTGGCGCTATTCGAAGGATTCATCGGTCCGCTTGAGGCCCTGAGCGGTCGGACGTGGCGGGCGAATTTCTACAAATGCGCGGACGACTCCTCACATCCGCATTGGGGCTATTGGGCCGAAATCGGCGACCGCCTCGACTTCCACCAACCCGACCGCTTTGGGGAGATCATCTTCGAGTAGGGGGATTTTTCTATGAGGCCCAGGCTCAGTATAACAAGTATGCCTTTCTGACTTCATCGAACTCGACGATGCCGGGCCGCCAACTCGCCGCGATGTCCTCGATCGATATCTGCTGTTCGATCTGCTCCCGCAACGCGGGCGAGCCCGCCAGGATGTCGATGGGCATCTTGTCGTACTCGTATTCGTAGGGCGGATCGCGCCATTCGAACCGGTCGGGCGCGGAGCCGAAACATTCCCGCAGCAGCGACACGCCGACTTTGACGGGCGCGAACGCCTCGCGGCTCGTCACATGAATCTGGCACCCCCCGCAGGTAACGTGCGCGTGCTTCTGAAAGGTGGGCTCAAAAGTCACCCCGCGGAAGTGGACGCTTTCTAGCCCCGCGCGGTTCATGCGCTCGGCCAGCTGATCGCCGTCGAGCCAGGGTGCGCCGATAAGCTCGAATGGGCGCGTCGTGCCGCGACCCTCCGACAGCTTCGTACCTTCGAAAAGCACGGTACCCGGGTAGACGATTGCCGTGCCGAGCGTAGGTATGTTCGGCGACGGCATGACCCAAGGCATGTCAGTCGCGTCGAAGTCCATCTCGCGCGACCAGCCTTCCATGGGAACGACCTCGAGATCGGCGCCGATGCCGTGATGTTCGTTGAACAAGCGCGCCAGCTCGGCGACGGTCATCCCATGCCGCATGGGCATGCGGAACTGACCGACGAACGACTCATGTCCGGGCTCGAGGGTCGGTCCTTCGACCTCGGCCCCTCCAATCGGATTTGGACGGTCGCATACGATGACGGGCAGTCCGGCCCGCGCCGAGGCACGCAGGCAGTTGGCCATCGTGTAGATGAACGTATAAATGCGCGACCCGACATCCTGTAGATCGATGACGAGGACATCGATGAGGTCCAGCATCTCCCGGGTCGGCTCGCGCGTCTCGCTGTAGAGCGAGAAGATCGGCACTTTGCGGCGCCGATCCTTGGCGTGGGGAGTCTCGATCATGTTGTCTTGCAGGTCCGACCGATAGCCGTGCTGCGGGCCGAAAATCGCGGTGAGCGTACAGCGCGTCGACTCTCCGAGCCGGTCGACCACGTGCCTAAAGCTATGGTCAATCGAGGCTGGATTGGCGAGCACGCCCACGCGTAGCCCGTTCAAGCGTGGAGAGGCGAGGAGTCGTTCGGAGCCTAGCAGCATGGTGTCATCAAAGAGCTGGCGTCAGAATGATTTACGGCCCGCAGGCCGCTCGCAACGTACCACTCGTGAACGAAGCATGTCCGCTGCCCGGCTATACTTTCCCACGATCTGCATGCCGGTCTGAGTCTGGGCGGTTCATCATGGACCCCAGATGCTAAGCCCGAACGTATGCACGCCGCTCCGGCCGCTTCTCAGCATGAGGGCCGCGTAAGCCTAACTCAGTGCCTTGATGCGGAAGGAGAGGCCGCCTTTGGGGCAAAGAGTCACGGTGGCATGAATCTTCGCCGGAATGGGGCCCGCAAACTCCGGCGTGAAGCGACGCAAGAGCTGCACCAGCGCGAGCGTATTCTCGATCTGCGACAGCGCGCCGCCGATGCAGGCCCGCTTGCCCGCGGCAAAGGGCAGATAACTGTATTTGACCCGCTTCTTGGCGCGCTCCGGCGCGAAGCGCTCGGGATCGAACTTCTCCGGCTCGTCCCAATATTTCGGGCTGTGATGGGCGATATAGGTGAGGATCACCACCTTGTCGCCGGCCTTGATCTTATGCCCCTCGATCTCGTCGTCGCCCGCGGCGATGCGGATCAGCGCCCAGATCGGCGGGAAGAGCCGCATGGTCTCCTGGATCACCATGCGCGTGTAAGATAGCTGCTGCACCTCGTTCCATTCCGGATCGCGCGTGCCGCAGACGCGTCTCGCCTCCTCGCGGATGCGCTCGAGCGCCTCCGGGTGCATCGACAGGAGATAGAGCGACCAGGCGAGCGTCAGCGCCGTGGTCTCGGTGCCGGCCCAGAGATATTGCTTCATCTCGTCGATCACCTGCTGGCGATCGAACTCCGGGAAATTCGGATCGGCTTCCGCCGCCTCGAGCATGCGGAGCAGCGTCTTCTGTCGATGCTCGAGCACATTGGCGCCGACCACGGTATCGGGGATCTGGCCCCAGATCTCCATGGCCTTGGCCGCGTCCCCCTCGGTGATCTCGGCAAGCTCGCCGCTCACCTTTTTGAGGCGGATGGATTTGTGGTTCATCACGTTGGTGTAGGTCTTCACCTGGCCGAACACGAAATGCGGATTGAAGGGCATCTCGCGGTCGAACAGCGCCTTGCACACCATGTCGGCGGCAAGCGTCCAGGTCTCCTCCACCATCTCGATGGTCTCCCCGGTCTCGGCGAATGTCTTCCAGCGCGCCATCTTGGCGTCGATCGCCGCCATCAGATAGGGGAAGTACTCCTCGAACATATTCGGGTGGAAGGCGGGCTGTTGGGGCGCGCGAATCTTCTGCCAGAGCGCGCCATCGACGGTGATCATGCTCTTGCCGAAAATGGGCCGGAGACCGTCGAAATATTTGGTATAGTTGTCGGCGTTGTCGACCAGCACGCGCTGCGCATGCGCCGGCTCACTCAAGAGGATGACGCGCTGGTTCTTGAGGTTGATGGGGATGACGCCCCCATATTTGTCGCTGAGCGCCATGAGAACCTGCATGGGGTTCTCCTGGTTCAAAAGCGGCGTGAGCTTAAACCAGATGCTCTGCTCCTCGCCGAGCCCATGCGATGGAGAATAGGCGACGTTCATATCGGCCATTTTCCCCCTTGTCCTATCAATGACGAGGCGCGCGGCGGTTCTGCTCGTCCACGGCCGCGCCAGAATGGGAAGAGCCGGCCGCAAGCGGCGGCCAATTGCCTCGGTCTAGCGTCAGTCTCTAACATTCGGTGGTTAGCGTTGTCTATCATGGGCGAGCGAATTTACCCCCGCATCTTGTCGTGCGACATGCCGCCACGCTAGACCATGATGGTACGGCCGCTAATGATTTCGATCAAAGCGCCGGGGCGAAAGTGCTCAAGGAAGCGGCGGCGAAAACAGGGGCGCCTCGTCCTTTTCCATAGCTGCGCTGACCACGCGCTCGCCCTCCACGCTGACGGCGCCTGAGGCAACGAGCCTAAGCGCATGCGGATAAAGGCGATGCTCGGCTGCGAGCACCCGCGCCGCCAAGCTCTCTGCCGTGTCGTTGGTGAGAACCGGAACGGCGGCTTGCGCCACGATCGGGCCCTCGTCCATCTCGACCCGCACGAAATGCACGGTGCAGCCGCTGATCCTGGCGCCGGCCTCGATGATTTGGGCGTGGGCGTTGAGGCCTCTGAAGGCCGGCAGCAGCGAGGGATGGATATTGAGGTGCCGGTCGCGCCAGCGCTCGACGAAGCCTTGGCCATGCAGCCGCATGAAGCCCGCATTGCAGAGAAGCTCGACGCGGGCCTCATGGAGTGCCTCGTCAAGTGCCGCGTCGAAGGCTTCCCGCGAGGAAAAGGTCTTGTGGTCGATGGTGAGGGTGGGGATGAGGGCAGCTTCGGCGCGAAGGAGTCCTTGCGCCTGCGGTACATTCGAGAGGACCAGCACGATTTCGGCGGGAAAGTCGCGCGCCTTGCAGGCGTCGATCAGGGCCTGAAGGTTCGAGCCCCGGCCCGAAATGAGGATACCGACGCGCTTCCTGGTCATGGCGCTTGGCGCTCTTCCGTCAAACTGCCGTTGAAGCGAACGGCGTCTTGACCCTCGCGCTGTATGAGACGGCCAAGGCGCCATGGATTTTCGCCGGCGTTCCGCAGCGATGCGGTCACGGCGTCAGCATCCGCCCTTGCCGCGATGACCACCATGCCGATGCCGCAGTTGAAGGTCCTGAGCATCGCCGCATCAGCGATTGCGGCTTGATCCTGAAGCCAGCGAAACACCGGCGGCAGATCGAAAGAACCAAGATCGATCTCGGCCGCGAGCTCCTCGGGGAGCACGCGCGGGATGTTCTCCGTCAATCCACCCCCGGTGATATGGGCAAGCGCCTTCACGGCGCCGGTTGTGCGAATCGTTTCAAGGATGTGCCGCACATAGATGCGGGTCGGCCTAAGCAAAGCCTTGCCCAGTTTTGTCACCGGAGCGAAAGGCGCATCGTCACCCCAGCTTAAACCAGCTTGCTCCACCACCCGCCGCACCAGCGAAAAGCCATTGGCGTGAACGCCGGAGGAGGGAAGCGCGAGGACGACGTCGCCAGGGACGAGGTCGCCTTGCGGCAGGAGCTTTCCCCGCTCCACCGCGCCCACGGCAAATCCGGCGAGGTCGTAGTCGCCCGACGCATAGAGCCCCGGCATCTCCGCGGTCTCCCCGCCGATCAACGCCGCTCCCGCCTCGCGGCAGCCCTCGGCAATGCCGGCAATCACCCGGGCGGCGACGTCCACATCGAGCTTGCCGCAAGCGAAATAGTCGAGAAAGAACAACGGTTCCGCGCCCTGCACGACGATGTCGTTGACGTTCATGGCCACGAGATCGATGCCGATCCAATCGTGCTCGCCAGTCTCGACGGCGAGTTTGAGCTTGGTGCCGACGCCATCGGTCGCGGCGACGAGGAGGGGGTCCTTGAAGCCGCAGGCTTTGAGGTCGAACAGCCCGCCGAAGCCCCCGATGCCGCCAACAAGCCCCGCGCGGCCGGTCCTGGCAGCGAGAGGGCCGATTGCCTTGACGAGGGCGTTGCCCGCGTCGATATCGACGCCGGCCTCACGATAGGTCAGAGGAACCTTGTTCTTGGATTTTGTGGGCACCGAGCCACTCGGGGATCGAGATGCAAGTTCAAGTGTTCTGGCATATCAATCGGGCCAAAGCGCACCCGTCAAGACCGGAGGCCGGCCCCCTCGGCCGGAAGGCCGGCCCCGGCGCGGTCACATTTGCGCGGTTTACGGGTTCGGCCCGATGCGGTCCGCGGGATTTTGGGCGACAGGCGAGCCATGCTTGGTGGACGGATTTTTACTGTAGGCGCCCACACGCGATTGCTTTTGCAAGCGGCGTCCCTCGGTCTTGGTCTTCTCGCGATTGGCACCCTTGCCGCGAGGGTACAGGCCGCCGATGAGAGTCCGTACACCGTCGCCAAACTCTCGGTCGACGTCACCGCCAAAGATGCCGTCGCCGCCAAGGCCGAGGCAATCGCGGAGGCAGAGCGGCGGGGCCTCAAAATCGTGTTGCGGCGGCTCGTTCCCGTCAACGCCTATGCCCGGCTCCCAGACCTCGAACCGAAAGAGGTCGAGCCGCTAGTCAATGGGCTCTCCATCCGCAGCGAGAAATATTCCACGACCCGCTATATCGCCGCCTTCGATGTCAGCGTCAACGAACAGGCGGTGAAGCAGTTGCTTGCCAGCCGAAACATCCCGCTCAGCGAGAACCGGGCGCCATCGATCTCGATCCTGCCGCTTGTGTTCGATGGGGAGGAGGTGAAGAGCGCGGGCGAGGGTTGGCGCCAGGCTTGGCTCGATCTCGATCTCACCCACGGCATGACTCCGGGCACGATCCTGCAGCCCCGGCCTGGTCTTGACGCGCGAATGGTGAGAGCGATCCTTGCCGGCGACCCCGGCGCCTATGCCTCGGTGCAGGGCACCTATAGCGACCAGCCGCTCGTCATCGCCGTGGGGCAGACGATCGAAGGCGGCCAGTTCACGACCCGGCTGGCCGGCGCCGACAGCGTGGGGCACATCAATTTCGGGCGGACCGACAAGCTCGATGGGGAGGACGCCAACGCCGCGGCGCGCGCTGCGGCCGCGTTCGCCCTTGCCATTCTAGAGAACCGCTGGAAGGTGACGCAATCCGGTGCGGCGCAGGCGGAGCCGGTCCGGTACGAGGAGGGAGTGCCCGCCGCGGGGACTCCCCAAGGCGAGCCCGGGCGGAACGTTGTGGCACTCGTGCAGTTCGCAGGGCTCAAGGAATGGCAAGAGATTCGCGCGCGGCTCATGCATGTTCCGGGCATCCAGGCGCTCGAGGTCAACTCACTCTCTGCACGGACGGCGTCCATCACCTTCGACTATGCGGGCTCGCTCGGTCGTCTGCAAAAGGTACTTGGCGACAGCGGCTTCGCCTTCGAGAACGGGGAGGACAACTTCATCATCCGGGCGCGCTGAGCCAGACCTTCGAAGCCGGTCACAAATCTGCTAAGTCTTAGAACAGCAATGGCTTGAGTCGTAGACTGATCAGCTCCAGACTGGAGTATGGCGCCCGTGAACATCCCTAACACGCTGACCTTGACGCGCATTGTTCTCGTGCCGCTGGTCGTGTGGCTCATCATCACCCATGAGATGCTGGCGGCCTTCGTGCTGTTCCTGCTTGCGGGACTCTCCGACGCTGCCGACGGCTACCTCGCCAAGCGCTTCCAATGGCGCACCGAGCTCGGCGCCTATCTCGACCCGATCGCCGACAAGCTGCTGTTGGTCAGCATCTACGTCACGCTCGGCTTCTCGAACCATTTGCCGGCATGGCTGGTGATCGCGGTGGTCAGCCGCGATATCCTCATCATCGGAGCCTTCCTGCTCTCATGGGTTCTGTCGCGGCCGGTCCCCATCCATCCGCTTCTGATCAGCAAGGCCAACACCCTGGCCCAGATCGTGCTCGCGGGCTTCGTCCTCGCCGAGCTCGGCTTGGGTCTTGGCCTTCACGATCTCATCGCGGTCCTCATCCCGGTGACCGGCACGCTCACCATCATTTCTGCCGCAGCCTATTTCTGGACCTGGCTCAAGCATATGGCGAGCTATGAGCCAGAGCCTGCCCCGCGTCTTTCCCGCCAGAGCAAGACCGTTCCGATCAAGGGCTCCGACCAGTCGCGGGTCAGGGCTTCGTGACGGCCGAGCAACTCATCCTTGATCTGCCCCATCGCGCAGCTCTCGGCGCGGAGGATTTCCTGGTGAGCGATTGCAATCTCGGCGCGGTCCGGCTGATCGACTCATGGCCGAACTGGCAAGACAATGCCCACCTCCTGATCGGACCGGCTGCGAGCGGCAAGACGCATCTTGCCCGGGTATGGCAGGCCTTGTCGGGGGCACGGCTGCTTTCGCTCGACGGTCTCGACGTAGCGTCGTTGGACGCCATGGGCGAGGGGACGGCTGTCATCGTCGAGGACGTCGACCGCGCCGGTTATGACGAAAATACGCTGTTTCATTTGCTCAATGTGGCATGGGAGAAGCTGCTATTCGTGCTGCTCACCACCCGTGACGCGCCGAACCGCTTCAACTGCTCGCTTCCGGATCTCCGCTCGCGGCTCAATGCGTTGCCGGCCATTCGCATCGGCGCCCCCGACGACGCCCTGTTGAAGACCGTGATGCTTAAGCATTTCGCCGACCGCCAGCTTGCCATCGACCCGAAAGTGCTCGATTTCCTCGCGCTGCATATCGACCGCTCACTCGCGGCGGCGGCCCTGGCGGTGGCGACGGTGGACCGGGCCGCGCTTGCCTCCGGCCGCAAGATCAGCCGCCAGCTCGTGGCCGAGGCGCTTGGGACCACGGCTTCAACCGATTAGCGAGAATCTCGCCCAATTGGCCTTTGCTGTAACGCAAGTGATAGAGTTGGTGGGGTAAGATCCTGAGCCTGCGGCCGAGGCCTGGCATCCAAGAAGCGCGCAATTTGCGAGGGTTGTTGATGAACTTACAGGAGCAAGTTCAGCCGCTCGATACGAGCGCGGGCATTGCCGCGTTCGGGCCGAGCCGCTTCTTCAACCGGGAGCTGTCTTGGCTGCATTTCAACAAACGGGTTCTTGAGGAGACAGAAAACGAGCGTCATCCGCTGCTTGAGCGCCTGCGTTTCCTCTCCATCTCAGCTTCGAACCTCGACGAATTTTACATGGTGCGCGTGGCTGGCCTGCGCGGTCAGGTCGTGGCCGGCATCGAGACGCCGAGCCAGGACGGGTTGACCCCCGCCGAGCAGCTTGACCGCATCAATAGTTTCGTCACCGAGCTGACCGACGAGCAGCAGGAGAATTGGGTACGGCTCGAGGCGCTACTTGCGGAAGCGGGCATCCATGTGCTTGGGGCCGACCAGCTGACGGACAAGGAGCGCGCCTGGCTTGAGGACCATTTCCTCGGCCAGATCTTCCCCGTGCTCACGCCGATCGCCGTCGATCCTGCCCATCCCTTTCCCTTCATCCCCAATTTCGGCTTCACCCTCGGGCTTGAGCTCGTGCGCGAGGGATCCTTGCGCACCATGCACGCGCTCATGCCGCTGCCTCCGCAGCTCAACCGCTTCATCCGGCTGCCCGCAAGCGGGGAGCCCACCGAGGCGATCAGGTTCATCCGGATCGAGACGGTGGTCGGCATCTTCGTCTCGCGATTGTTCCCCGGCTATCGCGTGAGAAGCCAAGGCGCCTTCCGCGTGCTGCGCGACAGTGACATCGAGGTCCAGGAGGAAGCCGAGGATCTGGTGCGGCTGTTCGAATCGGCGCTGAAGCGGAGGCGCCGCGGTTCGGTGATCAGGCTCGAGACAGAGGCCTCGATGCCCGCGCGCTTGCAGCGATTCGTGATGAAGGAGCTCAAGGTCTCGGAGCGGGAGAGCTTCGTGCAGAAGGGCCTGATTGGGCTTTCTGATACCAATCAACTCATCGTCACCGAGCGGCCGGATCTAAAATTCCAGCCCTACATCAGCCGCTTTCCGGAGCGCATCCGCGAGCACAGCGGCGACTGCTTCGCTGCCATCCGTGAGAAGGACATCGTCGTCCATCACCCTTACGAATCCTTCGATGTGGTGCTGCAATTCCTGAAGCAGGCCACGGCCGATCCGGACGTGGTCGCGATCAAATGGACGCTCTACCGCACGAGCAAGACCTCACCCATCATCGAGGCGCTGAAGGACGCGGTGGAGGCCGGCAAGTCGGTGACCGCTGTGGTCGAGCTCAAGGCCCGCTTCGACGAGGAGGCCAACATCAAATGGGCGCGCGACCTGGAAAGTGCGGGCGTGCAAGTGGTCTACGGCTTCCTCGAGCTCAAGACCCACGCCAAGCTCAGCCTCATCGTGCGGCGGGAGGGCGGCGAGCTTGCCACCTATTGCCACGTGGGCACGGGCAACTATCACTCGGTCACCGCCAAGATCTATACGGACCTCTCCTTCTTCACCGCCGACCGCACCATCGGCCACGATCTGTCCCGCATCTTCAATTTCGTCACGGGCTATGCGGAGCCCGCCGAGCTCGAAGCCATGGCGGTTTCACCCCACGGCATCAGGGCGCGCATCATCGATCACATCCGCGAGGAGATGTACCACGCCAAGGCGGGACGCCCGGCGGCGATCTGGATGAAGATGAACTCGCTGGTCGATGCCGAGATCATCGACGCGCTTTACGAAGCGAGCCAGGCGGGCGTGGAGATCGACCTCGTCGTGCGCGGCATCTGCTGCCTCAGGCCCGGCGTTCCGCATCTTTCCGAGACCATCCACGTGAAGAGCATCGTGGGCCGCTTCCTGGAACACTCCCGCATCTATTGCTTCGGAGCGGGCCACGGCTTGCCGAACCGCAACGCCACAGTCTATATCAGCTCGGCTGACATGATGCCGCGCAACCTCGATCGCCGTGTGGAAGCCATGGTGCCCATCAAGAACCCGACGGTGCACGAACAGATCCTCGATCAGATCATGGTGGCCAATCTCAAGGACAATGTGCAGAGTTGGCGCGTCAGGCCGGATGGAAGCTCCGAGCGGCTCCGGCCGGGGAAGGGGCAAGAGCCGTTCAGCGCGCAAGACTACTTCATGACCAATCCGAGCCTGTCCGGCCGCGGCACCTCGCTCCAGGAGAACATGCCGCCGCGCTTCGCGCGCTTGGTCGAATCGAGTTAGCCTCAAAGGTCATGGTCCGCAGGAACGAGCTGAGCCTAGTCGCGGTGGTCGACATCGGATCGAACTCGGTCCGGCTCGTGGTCTATGAGGGCGCCACCCGCGCGCCGACACCGCTCTTCAACGAGAAGGTCTTGTGCGGGCTCGGGCGGTCGCTCGCTTCGACGGGGCGGCTCGGCGCCGACGCCGTGGCCAGGGCGCTTCGGGCGCTTCGCCGCTTTCGCGCGCTCATCGACCAGATGGGCGTGACGCGGGTCGAGGCCATCGCCACTGCCGCCGCGCGCGAAGCCGAAAACGGCGCCGACTTCATCGCCCGGGCCGAGCGCATCCTCGATGCGCCGGTCAAGGTGCTTTCGGGTACCGAAGAGGCCGAGCTTGCGGCCTTGGGCGTCATCGCCGGAATTCATGATGCCGACGGACTCGTGGGTGATTTGGGCGGCGGCAGCCTCGAGCTGATCGATGTGCGCGAGGGCAGACCAGGCGATGCCGCGACGCTGCCGCTCGGGAGTCTGAGGCTGATCGATGCCGCGGGCGGCAATCTGAAGAGGGCGCGCGAGATCGTCGATTCCGAGCTTGCCAAGCTCGATTGGCTGGAGAAAGGCAAGGACCGCGATTTCTACGCCATCGGCGGGACCTGGCGGGCCCTCGCTCGCCTGCATATGACGCAGACCAACTACCCTTTGAACATCATGCACAATTACCGGATCGAGGCTGGTGACGCGCTCAAATTCGCGACCCTCCTCGATCAACAGTCGCAAAGCTCACTCGCCGGCATCCGCGACATTTCAAGCGCGCGGCGCGAGACCATCCCCTACGGCGCGCTGGTGCTCGAAAGGCTGCTCCGTCAAGTCAAGCCCCGCGCCGTGGTGATCTCCGTTTACGGCATCCGCGAGGGGCTGATCTACAATTTGTTGAGCGAGGAGGAGCGGCGGAAAGACCCGCTGATCGCGGCCTGCGACGACCTTGCCAGGCGCCGTTCACGCTCCATCGACAGCGCCTATGAGCTTTGCTTCTGGACCGATGCGCTGTACAGGGCGCCGGGCCTCGCGGAGACGCCGGAGCAGACGAGGCTTCGCCATGCGGCCTGCCTCCTTTCCGACATCGGCTGGCACGCCCACCCCGACTATCGCGGCATCCAGAGCCTGAACCTCGTGGCCCATGGCAACTTCGTCGGCGTCGATCATCCGGGGCGCGCCTTCCTCGCGCTCACCGTCTACTACCGCAACGAGGGCACGATCAAAGACGAGCTCAACCAAAGTCTGATCGAGCTCGTCGACAGGGACATGCTGAAGCGGGCGCGCATCCTCGGGGCCGCGTTCCGCGCGGCGCATATGGTGTCGGCCTCAATGCCCGGCGTGCTGACCAACACGCCGCTCACTTACGAGGGCAACCGGCTCGTCTGGACCTTGCCCGAGCCCTATTCCAATCTCGAAGGGGAGCGCGTCGACCGCCGGTTCAAGACACTGGCGAGCCTCCTCGATCGCGACGGTGAAATCCGCGTCGGGCCGTCCTTCCAGCTGGCGGCAAGCTGAAGCTCGACGTGCTGGACGAGGCCGCCTTTCCCAAGGGATTATGGTAACAGGGAACTGTACAGCCTTTCCACGTCCCATGAAATTTCAGCCGCAAGCACCAGCTCCAAGCCCATAGATGGCAGATGATATTTACTCAGTTCTAGGCGTGGCGCGCAGCGCCAGCGCCGAGGACATCGCCAAGGCCTACCGCAAGCTCGCTAAGAAGCTGCACCCCGATCTCAATCCGGGGGACAAGACCGCGGAAGAGAAGTTCAAGCAGGTCACCGCGGCCTACGACATTCTCGGCGATGCGGAGAAGCGCAGGCGCTACGACCTCGGCGAGATCGATGCGAGCGGGCAGGCGCGGCCGCAGCAGCACTACTATCGCGAATATGCGGGCGGCGAGGATGCCGCGCGCTATCGCTCGACGGCCGGATTCGACGACTTAGGCGGCTTCTCCGACCTGTTCGGCGACCTGTTCGGAAAAGGGGCGGGCGGGCGCGGCGGCGGTCAGCGTTTCGCCATGCGCGGGTCCGACGCGCAATATCGGCTCGAGATCGATTTCCTCGAGGCGGTGAACGGCACCAAGAAGCGCATCACTCTGCCCGACGGGGGCACGCTCGACGTGACGATCCCCGCCGGCGTCGAGGCGGGCCAAGTGATGCGCCTGAAGGGCAAAGGCATGCCCGGTGTTGGCGGGGGGCCGTCCGGCGATGCGCTGGTCGAGATCCTGGTGCGGCCGCACCCCGTGTTCAAGCGCGAGGGCGATGATATTGTCCTCGAGGTGCCGATTACCTTCGACGAGGCCGTGCTTGGCGGCAAAGTCGAGGTGCCGACGATCGGGGGCAAGGTGTTTGCGACGGTGCCACCCGGCGCAAATAGCGGGCAGACGCTCAGGCTGAAAGGCCGCGGCATCAAGAACAAGGGCGGCAAGCATGGCGACCAGCTCGTCAAGCTCACGGTGCTCATGCCGGACCGCATCGACGAGGATTTGAAGGCATTCGCGGAAGAGTGGCGCGGCAAGCACGGTTACGATCCGCGGCGGAAGCTCAAAGAGCGGGCCTGATGCTGAGCGAGCGCGACATCGTATCCAAGGTCCAGCATCTCACCGTGACGCGGCTTCGCGTGTGGGTGCGGCAGGGCTGGATCAGGCCTGCGGCCAAGGCGAAGCAGCGCTTCTCCGAAGCCGACATGGCGCGAGCGGCGCTGATCCGGGATCTCGAGGACAAGCTTGGCTTCGAGGAGGAGCAGATCCCGGTCCTGCTCAACCTCATCGATCAGATCCACGGGCTCCGCTCCGAACTCAAGGCCATGCTCGAAGCGCTCGATGAGCTGCCCGAGGACGTCCGCGCCACGGTGAAAGTGCGGATTGCCAAGCGCAAGGGACGCCGACGCTGATTAGTTTGTGGGCAGAGTGACTTCTTGCCGATGCGGGAACAGAGAGACTAGGCACAGCCGGAAGATCAACCAACATCCATAAATAGCGTCAGCGCCGAACGGGTCTCCATCGTGGAGGAGACCGTGGGCAAGCGAATGCCTGCTCTGGGTAATGATGCTCCTCGTGGTCGCCGTGGGAGTGCTGCCCTTCGCCAGGGTGCGCTACGGTCTCGACCGCCTCCCCGGCGACATCGTCGTCGATTGGGGAGGGTTCGTGCTTTATCTGCCGTGACCTCAATCCTCGTGAGCGTGCTGCTCGCGCTTGTCCTTTGGCTCATCGGCCGGTAGCACGGCGACCTCGCCGCCTTTGATGACGAGCGCAAGCTCGCCGCGCTTCAGCGCCAAAGCATCGTCGCCAAACAGTTTCCTGCGCCACCCTCGCAGCACCGGAACGTCGGTCTCGTCGGAGCGGGCGATCTCCTCAAGTTCGTCGCTCGTCGCGATCAGCTTCGGCGCCACGCCATGGCGCCCCGCCGTGGCCTTGAGCAGCACCCGTAAGAGGTCGACCACGGCCTGCGCCTCAGGGGGCATCGGCTCGCCACGCTCGATGGGTGGCACGCTCTTCGGATCGCGCTCCAGGCCCTTGGCCACGGCCTCGAGCACGGCGCGCCCGCGCGTGGAGCGGGCAAAGCCGTTATGTAGGGTGCGGAGCGAGCCCAAATCCTCCGCTGTCCGGGGCGCCTGGCTCGCGATGTCGTAAAGCGCCTCGTCCTTGAGGATGCGCGCGCGGGGTACGTCCTGGCTTTGCGCCTCGCGCTCTCGCCAGGCGGCGAGCTCCATGAGCACCGCCAGCGATTTCGGCGTCTTGATGCGCATCTTGAGCCGCTTCCAGGCCTGCTCGGGATGGAGCTCATAGGTGGCCGGATCGGTTAGCATCGCCATCTCCTCATTGAGCCAGCTTGCGCGTTCGGAGCGGTCGAGCTGGGCCCTGAGCTTGGGGTAGAGGTCGCGCAGATGCTCAACGTCGCCGAGCGCGTAGGTGAGCTGGCGGTCGGACAGGGGCCGGCGGCTCCAATCGGTGAAGCGCGAGGTCTTGTCGAGATTGCGGTTCAGCAACCGCTTTACCAGCATGGAGTAGCTCACCGCCTCGCCGAAGCCGCAGACCATGGCCGCGACCTGGGTGTCGAAGATCGGATGGGGGATCACCCGCGCCAAATGGTGAACGATTTCAACATCTTGGCGCGCGGAGTGGAAGACCTTTACCACCTGCTCGTTGACCATCAGATCGAAAAAGGGTGCGAGATCGAGACCGGCTGCCTGACTGTCCACCAGCACCTCGGTGCCGTCGGCCGCCATTTGGATGAGGCAGAGCTTTGGCCAGAAGGTCTGCTCGCGCATGAATTCGGTGTCCACCGCCACAAAAGGGGCGCTCCCGAGCTGCGCGCAAGCTTCGGCCAGTTCTTCGGTACGCGTGATGAGATGCATGGGGTGCGGATATAACTCAGCCCACGGGGCGACGCAAAGAGGGCCGATGGCAGCAGGGCGAGGGAGACAAGGCTTGCCTTGGCCTAGCTTGACAAAGCGGGGGGTCCCATGCGCTGTTCCGCGCGACCCCCGTTTTCGTACCTCAACCTTCCCGCCCCATGCACCTCTATCGCACCGAAACCTGCGGCGAGCTTCGGAAAGACGACGTCGGCGGGACCGTCCGGCTCTCCGGATGGGTGCACCGGCTCCGCGACCATGGCGGGCTCCTGTTCATCGATCTCCGCGACCATTATGGCATCACCCAATGCGTGGGGGATCCCGCTTCACCCGCCTTCGCCGAGGCCGAAAGGCTGAAGCCCGAATGGGTGGTGCGCGTCGATGGCGAAGTGGTCGCCCGCTCGGCCGAGACGATCAATCCCAACCTGCCGACCGGCGAAATCGAGGTTCGGGTCAGCGCCATCGACGTGCTGTCCGAGGCCAAGGAACTGCCGCTGCCGGTCTTCGGCGAGCCGGACTATCCCGAGGAGACGCGGCTCAAATACCGCTTCCTCGACCTCAGGCGCGAGAGCCTGCACCGCAACATCATGAAGCGGCAGGCGATCATCTGGTCCATGCGCCAGCGCATGCGTGAGGCGGGTTTCTTCGAGTTCCAGACCCCGATCCTCACCGCTTCCTCTCCGGAGGGCGCGCGCGACTATCTCGTGCCGTCACGCGTCCATCCGGGCAAGTTCTACGCGCTGCCGCAGGCGCCGCAGCAGTTCAAGCAGTTGATCATGATCGCGGGCTTCGACCGCTACTTCCAGGTCGCGCCCTGCTTCCGCGACGAGGACGCCCGCGCCGACCGCAGCCCAGGCGAGTTCTACCAGCTCGATCTGGAGATGAGCTTCGTCACGCAAGAGGACGTGTTCGACACGGTCGAGCCGATCATGCGCGGGCTGTTCGAGGAGTTCGGCGGTGGCAAGGCGGTGACGCCGAAATTCCCGCGCATCCCTTATGCCGAGGCCATGCGCCAATACGGCACTGACAAGCCCGACTTGCGCAACCCGATCGAAATGCAGGACGCGACCGAGCATTTCCGCGGCTCCGGTTTCAAGCTGTTCGCCGGCATGATCGAGATGGACGTGAATACGCGGATCTGGGTCATACCGGCACCCGGCGGCGGCAGCCGCGCCTTCTGCGACCGCATGAATGCCTGGGCGCAAAGTGAGGGGCAGCCCGGGCTTGGCTATATCAGCTTCGAAAAGGCAGCGAGTGGCTCGCCCGGCGAGGCCGATGCCGCCGGCAAGGGGCCGATCGCCAACAATCTCGGGCCGGTGCGCACCAGGGCGATTCGTGAGCAGCTTAATCTCAAAGGGGGCGACGCCGCGTTCTTCGTCGCGGGGCTTCCGAAGGAATTTGTCGATTTCGCCGGGCGCGCGCGGACGCGCCTTGCCACCGAGCTCGGGCTCATCGCGCCGGGCCGCTTCGAGTTCTGCTGGGTCGTCGATTTCCCCATGTATGAGTGGAACGATGAGGAGAACCGCGTCGACTTCTCCCACAATCCGTTCTCCATGCCGCAAGGAGGGCTTGAGGCGCTCGAGATGTGGGAGCCAGAGGATATACTCGCCTATCAATACGACCTCGTCTGCAACGGCGTGGAGCTCTCCTCCGGCGCCATCCGCAACCATAAGCCCGAGATCATGGAGAAGGCCTTCGCCATCGCGGGCTACTCGAAGGAGGAGCTCGAGCAGCGCTTCGGCGGCATGCTCAGGGCGCTCCACTATGGCGCGCCGCCCCATGGCGGCATCGCGCCGGGCATCGACCGCATCGTCATGCTGCTCTGCGGGGAGGAGAATTTGCGGCAGGTGGTGATGTTCCCCATGAACCAGCAGGCCGAGGACCTGCTCATGGGTGCGCCCTCGGAAGTGAGCGAGAAGCAGCTGAAAGAGCTGCATATCCGCCTTGCGCTGCCGAAGAAATGAGAGTGTCGTAAGCTGAATTAAGCATAGCTCGACGCGCCGGGTTCTCGCAGTTGCCCAAAGATCGATTCATTTCTTATGCTTTGGGGGCGGCAGTTAAGCCCCCGCTTGCGGAGCGGCTCTGTGCGCCAGGGAGGGTGACATGGTCGATGGTCTGATGCGCGGAGCCATCATCGCCGGACTTGCGATCTTCGCGGTCGCCGGCGCTGAAGCCGCACCGAAGCAGGCGCCTCAAGCGAAGCTCAACACCGAGGCCTTCCTTGCCGCCTGTGTGGCGGATCCCGTCGTCACGGGGGAGCCGGGATTGGAGGCGGGCGGCGAGGTCACGCCGCAAATCTACTGCGAGTGTCTTGTCGGCAAGCTCGGGGAGAAGAAGCTCAGCCAGACCGACGTCGACATGCTGACCAAGATGCACAGGGACGAGATCACCGACGAGGACGCCGCGAGCTACCCGACGCTCGAGGATTTGATGGCGAAGAGTGAAAAATTCGAGGACGCCTGCAAGGCGAGCCTCGGCATGCCGGCCAGCACCGACGACGAGGAGGCGGCGCCTCCCGACGAGGAGGACATCCCGCAGGATGAATAGGACGAGGGCGAAACGCGCTTGTCCTCATCCTGAGGAGGCCGCGAAGGGACCGTCTCGAAGGATGTCATGCTTCGAGGCGCGGCAGCCGCTCCTCAGCATGAGGTGATTTATCGTGGGAACACGTTGTAGCGCCGCCAGAAATCGATCGTCGCGTTCCTGAGCGTGAAATAGCAATTGAAGCCGCACGGTACCCAGGGGCCACCCGGCAGCGGCACCTCGTCGCCGCGCGGCGTAGACCGCACCGGCGCGGAGATGCTTTCCGACGCGTCGTATTGGCTCGGCACGGTAATATGCGGATAGGCGAAATCGGCCTGGCCTCGCCGCCATCTCTCTGCTGACGCGGGCATGGCAAGCTCGAGGCGAGGGCGACTGCTGCGAGGACGCTTGCGACAGCAAGCCGGAGCGCTTTCTTTCCCTGCATGACGATTAGTCCCTTCCCCCGGTAGCCCGCCCATTTTCGGCCAACATACGCCGCAGGGGCGGGAATGGAAAGGTGCCAGGGGAGGGAACCTTCGCGAAGGGCCAACGCTTCCTAGCGGAGCGGGAGGGCAAGGACCATGACTTTGAGCGAGCACGTGTTCCTCTACTGCGAGCGCGGCACGAGCCAGGCGCTGCTCGCCGAGCCGGTCAATGCGGCAAGCAATGCCGCCTTTCTGCTCGCGGCGCTCGCCGGGCTTTGGCTGCTGCTGCGCCGGCCAAAGGAAGCGCGCAGCGCCGACCATGTCTTGCTCATCGCACTCGTCTTCCTGATCGGGCTCGGCAGCTTCGCTTTCCACCTCCTTGCCGATCGGGTGGCGCTGCTTGCCGATTTGGTCCCGATCGATGTGTTCATGCTCGTCTATCTTGGCTTTGCGCTGAACCGCTTTTTGACCGTGCCGCCGGGTTGGACCGTGCTGACGCTGATCGGCTTCGCCGCCATCGTGGCCCTGACCACAGAGCTCAAGTGCTGGGGCGGGGGGATCGGCTTTCCTGACGTGGCGGCGAGCGGCGCATCGGAATGCCTGAACGGCAGCCTTGTCCATCTGCCGGCGCTCGTCGCCCTGGCGGTGGTCGGAGGGTTGTTGGCCGAGCGGAAAAATCCGGCTTCCCCCTATATCCTCTGGGCCGCGGTCGTGTTTGCCGTCTCGGTGACGTTACGTTCGCTTGACCTTGCGCTTTGCGACGCTTACGCGATCGAGGGCCGCAAGATCGGCACCCATTTTGCCTGGCACCTGCTCAATGGGCTTGCTCTGTTCCTCCTGCTTCGCGCAAGCCTCGAGGTCGGCCCCATAAATGAAAGCCGGGCAGCGGCCCGGCTAAGAAGCGGCCATGCACTGCTACCGCCGGAAGGGGCGGCGAATTCCGAGTAGAGCAGACACAAGGATCGCGGGCGGCGATGACAGGCCCGCGGCCCTGGCCGTTCTGCGCCTAAATCTTGCCGAGCAGCAGCAAGATGAGCAGGATGATGAGAATGAGGCCGACGACCCCCGACGGGCCGTAGCCCCAGTCGCGGCTGTGACCCCAGGTCGGAATGACTCCGAGCAGAACCAAAATCAAAATGATGATCAGAATTGTGCCGAGTGACATGTGCTTCCCCCCAATTGACGATGGCCCAGTTTAGAGCGCCACCATGGGTTGTCGATACATAAAACTTTTGCGGTGAGGACCTTTGTCCCGGTGAATTCGTCTTGCGTGGCAAGGGCGGGCCACGGCTCGCACCGGCGAGGCTCAGGTCCCAGCGTCTTCTTTAACCGCCTGCAGGATGTCCTCCATCCGCATGCGGTGACGGAAATCGGGATCGACGAAGCGCGCCTTGACGTGGCCGTCCCTGCCGACCACGAGGGTTGCGGGGATCGGCAACAACCATCCGCCATTGCCTTAAAAATGGGCAAGATCGATACCGGATGCCTTGTACATCCCCATGATCTTCTCGCCTACCCAGAACGCGAGCCCCAAGCTCAGCGCGTAGCCGAGATCGAGATCGGTCAGCACCCGGAAGGGGAGGCTTCGCGTTGCTTGCAGCCGCCCGGGCATATTTCGCCGTCTCCGGCGCTATGGAGACCACGTCGCCGCCGGGCGCAACGATATCAGGGAAGGCTCGCGCGAGCGCACGCAACTCAAGGCCGCAATAGTCGCACCAGGGCCCGCGATTGAAGCTGATGACGAGCGAGCCGCGCTGGCGGCTATTCGGCCGCGACGCCCGGCGAGTGTTCCGCCTTCACCTCTTGCAGGACGGTGAAGCCTTCGAATTCGGGGTGGCCGAGATAGAGGGGCTTTTTCGCGCCGGTCCCGCCATGCGCCTTGCGGAAGGCTTCGGACCGCGTCCAATCCAGGAAATGTGTCTCCGAGCGCCAGACCGTATGGGACGCGTAGAGCACATGGTCGTCACGCTCCGGACCTTTCAGCAGATGAAAGACAAGGAATCCCGGCACCCCGTCCAAATGCGTTTCGCGCGTCAGCCAAACCTGCTCGAAGTCGTGCTCGGAACCCTTCCGCACTTTGAAGCGATTCATGGCAATGAACATATTGCACTCCTTCGAAATTCTTGCCGGAAAGGAAACTTAGGATAGCGAATGCGCTTTCCCTCGCGTAGCATTTTCGGAACAGAGCTTAAGCGGCGACATATCGTGTCATGCTTGCAGGCGTGACAGGACGCCTCAGGGAGGCGCATGCTTTGCCACCCTCGCTTTCGCGCCGCCGGCTACCCATTTTGGGGCGAGGCGAGCGTGACGCGCTTGTCGTGAGACTTAGGAGGAGGCTGACCCCCGTGACCAAGGAAACGACTGCGAAGGACCGCCGCAAGGCACCCCTCACCACCCCGACTGATCTTGGGGCCAATGCGCGCCGCGACATCGCGGGCGCCCTCAACGTGCTGCTCGCCGATGTGTTCGCGCTCTACCTGAAGACCAAGAACTTCCACTGGCATGTCAGCGGACCGCATTTCCGCGACTATCATTTGCTGTTCGACGAGCAGGCCGACCAAGTCTTCGCTACCACCGACGAGATCGCCGAACGTGTGCGGAAAGTGGGCGGGCTGACGCTGCATTCGATCGGCCAGATCGCCCGCCTGCAGCGCATTCCCGACAATGATGCCGACTATGTCGATCCGCTCGACATGCTGGCCGAACTCCGTTCCGACAATCAGGCCCTCATTGCTGCCTTGCGCGAGACCCACGACCTCTGCGAGGAGGAGAACGACGTGGCGACCACGAGCTTGATCGAGGTCTGGATCGACCAGGCCGAGCGTCGCGTCTGGTTTCTTTACGAAACTAGCCGCCGCGGTGGCCCCGGCCATTAGGAAGGGGCACCAGCGCTTCGCTTTTTGCGTCTTGCTTGTTCACGGTTTGGGTTGGCCCTTGGCTTGAGTGGCGGTCATAGGAGCGAACCGCCTATCGTCGGGAGCTTTACCCATGTCCGCGTCCCGCCGAAACAGAACGACTTTCCAGCGCTTCGTCGACTCTGAAGCAGCGGGTGGACTTGTGCTGATGGGGAGCGCGGCGCTCGGTCTCGGCGTCGCAAACTCCCCGCTCTCGCTGACCTATAGGGAGGTGCTGCACGCGCCTGTCGCAGCCCTCGACGTCCTGCATTGGATCAACGATGGGCTGATGGCCCTCTTCTTTCTACTGGTCGGACTTGAGATCAAGCGGGAGATGCTGGAAGGCCAGCTCGACACTTGGCCACGCCGCGCGCTTCCGCTCCTTGCTGCTCTCGGGGGGATGCTCGTCCCGGCGCTGCTCTTCACGGCCATCAATGCGCCCCATCCCGAGAACTGGCGGGGCTGGGCGATTCCCACCGCCACCGACATCGCTTTCGCGCTTGGCGTGCTTTCGCTGTTCGGCTCCCGCGTGCCGGGCTCGCTGAAAGTGTTCCTCACCTCGCTTGCCATCATCGACGATCTCGGCGCGATCGTGATCATCGCGACCTTTTATGCGTCCGATCTGTCTGTCGTCGCGCTCGCCCTTGCAGGGGCGACCGCGGCCGTCTTGTACGGGCTCAACGCTTTTGGAGTGATCCGGCTTGCACCCTATCTGCTGCTTGGCCTTCTGTTGTGGGGCGCGATGCTCTCCTCCGGCATTCACGCGAGCCTTGCAGGGGTCGTGCTCGCCATGACCATTCCGATCGGGGCGTCGAGCAAGACGGCCGGCGCGCATTCGCCGCTGCACAGTCTGGAGCGGGCGCTATCTCCTTGGGTCGCGTTCCTCGTGCTGCCGGTGTTCGGCTTCGCCAATGTCGGCGTGTCGCTTGCCGCCACGGGCGTTGCGTCCCTTATTTCGCCGCTGTCGCTCGGCGTCATCGGGGGGCTCCTCCTCGGCAAGCAGACCGGGGTTCTCGCTTCGGTCTTCCTGGCAAAGAGGATAGGCGTGGGGGCATTGCCTGCGGGCGCCAATTGGCGCCAGATCTATGGCGTTGCTCTGCTTTGCGGCATCGGCTTCACCATGAGTCTTTTCATAGGCTTGCTCGCCTTCTCTGATCCGGAACGGGAAGCTGCGACCAAGCTTGCGGTGCTTGTGGGGTCCTTGCTGTCCGCCCTTGCCGGTGCCGCGGTTCTGCTCAGAGGCGTCCCAACTGCGCAAACTCGCACTGGGTGCGACAAGTAGTCATTCATCTCGGCCCGGCGTCCCGTAGAGCCAGTCGAAGCCTTGCAGCGGCGACTCTGGATGCCTGTGCTTGAGCACGAGATTGCGCGCTAGCCTGGCGGGGCCACGGAGATGGTAGAGGCGCCCATACCACGCCGCCTGGAGTTGCACGCGGCGAATGCGGTGGCGGCGGAGCGCCTCGTAGCGGGGAAAGGCGAGCAAGGCGTCGCCTCCACAAGCCTCGAAGCTAGCTGCCAGGGCAGCGGCGTCCTCGATGGCAAGCGCCGCGCCTTGGGCGAGATAGGGCAGCACGGGATGGGCCGCGTCACCCAAAAGCGCCATGCGGCCCTTCGTCCAGCGGCGCAAAGGCCGGAGGCGGTAAAGCGACCAGCAGCGCCAGCTCTCGGCCATCTCCAGCAAGGCTCTCGCCGGCTCAGCCCAGCGGTGGAACGCGCCGGGCAGGTCCACCTGTTCAGCGTGCCTGTTCCAACCTTGTTTGGCCTTGCCGCCCTCGACCACGGTCACCACGTTCAAATCCTTGCCGCCCCGCACGGGATAGTGGACGAGATGGGCTTTGGAGCCGAGCCAGAGCCCAACCACAGGGGCATCGAAGGGGGGTGGAACGTGATCGCGCGGCAGGAGCGCGCGCCAGGCGGTGGCGCCGGCAAAGCGCAAATCCGCGCGAGCGGCGATCCGTTGGCGCACGCTCGACCACAGCCCATCGGCGGCGATGAGGCTCGATCCTTCAACCTTCATGCCGTTCGGTGCATGTGCCACAACCGTGTCGGCGAGAGTGTCGATCGCGGTCACGTCGAAGCTTTCTCGCAGCTCGACGGAGCTATGATCTCGGCAGGCCGCGAGCAGGCTTGCGTGAAGGTCGGCGCGGTGAAGGGTGAGGTAGGGCGCGCCATAGCGTTCATCCATCTGGCGCCCTAGCGGCATGGCGGCGAGCTTCCGGCCCGAGACGGCGTCGAACAGCCAGATGGCGTCGGGCTTGAAGGCAGCAGCTTCGACCGCGTCGAGGACACCGAGCTGCCGCAAGGCGCGCGTTGCGTTCGGCCCGAGCTGGATGCCCGCGCCGATCTCATCGGCGAAGGTGGAGCGCTCGAGCAGGGTTGCGCCCGTCCCGCGCTTGCCAAGCGCAATGCCCGCCGTGAGGCCGCCAATGCCACCACCCACGATGAGCACGGGGCTCTGCGGCCAAGGCCTCGTCATGGAAGGGATGCTCAAGCCTCAGGCGCGCCCGGCGGTGCGGTCGCCACGAAGACGCAGGAGGGGGGATCGCTTTCGGCCGCCGCAAGCGCTGGATCGTAATGGTAAAGCGTCGAGCAATAGGGGCAGACGAGCTCAGCCCCATCGCCCATATCGAGATAGACGTGCGGGTGGTCGAAAGGCGGGGTGGCGCCCATGCATTGGAATTCCTTGACGCCGATCGTGATCCGGTCGGCGCCCTTGTCGTTAACGAGATGGGGCACCAGCGTTTGAGCCATGACAGTCGCTTCATATCTCTTATGTAGGATTGGGCGCGTGAGCATAGTCGCCCAGTGCCTTGAGCGGTAGAGTGGAATGCCGAGCTTCCATTCGGATAGCGTGAGCATCGCCTACATTGATGAGGGAGAGGGAGAGCCGATCCTGCTCATCCACGGCTTCGCTTCCAACGTCGTGGCCAACTGGCAGGATCCGGGCTGGATCGCCACGCTAAGGGCAAGCGGGCGCCGCGTCGTGGCCTTCGACAACCGGGGTCATGGCAGAAGCGATAAACTTTACGAGCCAGAGCGTTACGGCGCCCCGATCATGGCCGAGGACGCCCGCCGCTTGCTCGATCGTCTCGGCATCGGAAAGGCCGACGTCATGGGCTACTCCATGGGTGCCCGCATTGCCGCGTTTCTCGTGCTCAAGCATCCGCAACGCGTCCGCAGCGTCGTCTTTGCCGGGCTCGGTATCAACATGGTGCGGGGCATGGTGGGCAGCGGCCCGCTCGCGAAGGCGCTCGAGGCGCGGAGCATCGACGAGGTCACCAATGACACCGCGCGCAGCTTCAGGGCCTTTGCCGAGCACACCAAGAGCGATCTTGCGGCGCTTGCCGCCTGCATGCGCGGTCCGCGCGAAAAGCTGACGCCGGAACAACTTTCCGGCATCGCCGTTCCCACCCTCGTGGCGGTCGGGACGGCGGACGTGATTGGCGGCTCAGGCGCCGAGCTTGCCGCGCTGATCCCGGGCGCCAAGCTGCTTGATATCGAGGGGCGCGATCACATGAAGGCCGTCGGCGATGCCCATTTCAAGCAAGGCGTGCTCGACTTTTTAACCCGGCGGCCCTAGTCCCGTGCTAGTGATGCCGGCAGCGAGCCCTCCGTTCGGCGGGGCTCCAGTTAGAGGTTGTCATGAGCAAGCCCTTCGCCGCGGCACAGCCGCAAATCAAGAGCTACGATCCGATTTGGGACCAGGTCCGCCGCGAGGCGGAAGAAACAAGCGCGAACGAGCCTGTGCTTGCGAGCCTGATCTACGCCACCATCTTGAGCGAGCCGACGCTGGAGGATGCGGTCTGCCACACTGTGGCGCAGCGGTTGCAGCCTTCCGTCGACACCGGACTCTTGCATAAGACCTTCCATGAGGTGCTTAGCGCTGAGCCGGGCCTCGGCGACATCTTCCGCGCCGACCTCATGGCCGTCGCCAAGCGCGATCCCGCTTGCCGCCGCCTCTTCGAGCCCTTGTTTTACTTCAAGGGCTTTCCGGCGCTAGAGACCCATCGCTTCGCCCATAGGCTATGGCAGGCGGGGCGCAGAGACTTCGCGCTTTATCTGCAAAGCCAGTCGAGCCGCGTATTCGCGGTCGACATCCATCCAGCGGCCAGGATCGGTAAGGGCCTCATGCTCGACCACGCCACCGGCATCGTCATCGGCGAGACGGCCGTGATCGGGGACAACTGCTCCATGCTGCATGGCGTCACTCTCGGCGGCACCGGCAATGAATACGGCGATCGACATCCCAAGATCGGATGCGGCGTCATGATGGGCTCGGGCGCCAAGATTCTCGGCAATATCAGGATCGGCGATTGCGTGCGGGTGGCGGCGGGAAGCGTCGTGCTCCAGGATGTGCCGCCGCGGCGGACCGTCGCCGGAGTGCCCGCGCGCGAGATCGGTCCTGCCGGTTGCGAAGAGCCCGCGCTCACCATGGATCAGCTCGTCAGGGACGATGTCGATGGAAGCTCCGGCCCGTGCGACTAGGGCAGCGGCTCTCCGCGAAATTCACAGCATTTCTAAGGGTGGTCGAGCGTGACACGGGACGAGATCATCAAGCTTGAACGATATTTACAGCGGGTGTTCCGCCTGCCAGCCCTTCAGGTGAAGCAGCGGCCACAAAAGGAAGACTCCGCCGAGGTCTATATCGGCGATGAGTTCATAGGCGTCCTATTCCGCGACGATGAGGAAGGCGAGACCGCCTATCAATTTCAGATGGCGATTCTCGACTACGACTTGAGTAGTTGATCCCGAAGGAGCTCATTTTTCCGGATGCCTCCGGTGCCATTCCGGCACGATGGTTAAACAATCCTTTAGACTTTAGCATAGAGCGGCCGGGTCCCCTCGTCGCTACACTCCCTCCCGGGCGTTGGGCACACGGGAGGGGAGCCAGGCAATCTCTGGCGTTCCACCTTTATGTTATGGCGGTCGAGTTTGTCGCGGCGGGGCTTCTGGCAAGTTTCGCCCAGCTCGTCTCCGGGAAACCGTTGCGCTTTGGCATCGAAGCGAAGTCTCTCGTGGCTTCGACGGGGGCGGTGCTGCTGCAAGGGCTCGCGGAGTCGGCCATTCTCATGCGCAATGCCTGGCGGGGCGATCCTGAAACTTTGGCCGAGACCGGCCGCCCAAAAAAGGAGCCGGCGCTCTTAGAGAGGCCGGCTCTAGTAAAGGCCCGGTTGGGTGGGGGATGATCAACGGGCCTAAAAAGGATATCCAGAACGATAAGAGGGTCGAAGCTCCTGGTGTTAGTGGCTATATGAGGCCGAGACCGAGGTTTGCTGTGCGTCGTTGGGCGGTAACAGCGAGGTCCAGACCAGCGGATTGCGGCCGGACTGCTGCTTGATGAAGGTGTAGGGCACGTCGGTCCAGCGCACGATCTCATGGCGCTTATTGTCGAGCACGAGGTCGCCTACGTCGGTCCGCGCCGTCAGCACCGCATGGCCCTCATTGTTCTCGTCGCGAACGACGGTGATCAGAAGCGTGCTCTCCGGCCAGCCGCGTTCGATCAGCATGCGGCGCTTGAGCAGCACATAGTCCTCACAGTCGCCCTTGCCCGCGGTCGGATAGTTCCAAAACTCGACCTTCCCATAGAGCGCAAGATCCGTGACCGGAGCGACGGTCTGATTGACATAGCGATTCACTTGCTCGAGCTCGCGCTGCTTCGCGGCGGTAAGCTGCAGGCGGTCGGTGTAGCGCAGGTCTGGACGGCACTCCGCCTCATGCTCCCGACAAAAGGTCACGTAGCCGATCGGCGGCAAGGTGTTGCCGTAAGACTGCATGTAAACGGCCTTCTGCGGCGCGAGCGGCGGCTCAAGTCGAACCGTGTGCTCATGCGTAGCGGCAGCGGGCAAGGACGAGATAAACATCAAAAATGCCGAACCCAAAGTGAACTGTTTCATTTGTACCCCCCTGTTCTTGAGGAGCACTATCCCAGAAAGCTTTTGACATACCGATAAAGCAACTGCGTGTTTTCAATCAGTATTGCTAAGATATTTTTAGGGAGGATTAAGCAAGATTGAACGTTCTCGGATTTTGTTTAAAATTTTAGATATTTGAGAACAAAAATGGAGCAAACGTTCCCTCGCACCTGGAAGGCCCGAGCAGGAGAAGTGCCGTTTCTGAGCGAAAAAAGTGGAAGAGGGCCTAGCCGAAGGAGCGGGCGAGGCTATCGGGGCCCAAGCGGTCCCCCCGGCCTCGATGCGCCCGAAATGGTCTAGATAGGCCACAATACGCTCGCCGACCACACAACTGACCGGGGACAACAAGATCACGCCCGCTGCCGACATGTTGACCACTTGGCAAGGATAATTCCTGCTTGTCCCCGCGCATGAAGCGGGCGGAGATGCGAGTCGTCACGCGGCGATAACGGCGCCGGTCCCGCCTGTTGTTAAGGTTGACCAGGCTGAGGGGCGATCGACCAATAACAAAATTCATCAAGGCCTGTGATGCAAAATCCAACAAGGTACGCGTCGGAGCCGATCTTCAACGTGCCACGGGGTGTGCTCATCGCCGCAGCGGTGATGATCGCTATCCAGATCATCAAAGGTCTGCTCCCCGAGGAGGACGCCCTGCAACTCTTGCTGGCGCTCGCCTTCATCCCCGCGCGCTATAGCGGCGCTGCCTCTGAGCTCCCAGGGGGATACGTCACGGCGGTAACGTCCTTCTTGACCTACATGGTGGTGCATGCGGGGTGGGTGCATCTCCTGGTTAATCTCTTGTGGATGGCCGCCTTCGGCAGCGCCGTCGCCAGACGCGTTGGCGATCTGAAGTTCCTTTATTTTTCGAGCCTGTGCGGAATTGCCGGGGTGCTCACCCACCTTGCGCTCCATTTCGGTGAAATGGCGCCGGTGGTCGGCGCTTCCGCCGCGATTTCAGGCCAGATGGCAGCCGCCCTCAGGTTCGTCTTCGACGTTCGGCCGCAAAGAGGGGGCGGCGCGCCAGACTTTGCCCGGGCGCCACTCGAAAGCCTGGCGCAGACGCTCACCGACCGGCGCATTCTCATGGTGCTCGCCTTTTGGGTCGTGCTCAACGTCATCTTCGGCCTCGGCGTGGTCTCGATTGCGGGCACCGAGGGCGAGATCGCCTGGGAGGCGCATATCGGCGGCTTTTTGTTCGGACTATTGTGCTTCGGCTTCTTCGACGGCGGCAGCAAGCCGACCGTTCCGCAACAGCCCTGATCCTCGCTCTTTAGAACCTTTCGAATCGTCCGTCTCTTGCGCGGCATGCCCGTCAAGGACAGAATGTCGCAGGCGATCGGGACGGAAGTTCCCGAAGCAGGAGGAAACGAGGATGAACGTCGCGGCAATTCTTAAGCATAAGGGTAAGGGTGTCGTCACCACCACCGCAGACAAATCGTTGCTCGAGGTCGCAAAGCTGCTCGAGCAGCATGGCATCGGCTGCATCGTCATCGAGGGAGATGACGGCAAGGTCGCAGGAATCGTGTCGGAGCGCGACATCGTACGGGCGCTCGGCCAAGCCGGCCCCAAGGTCTTGAAGGACTTCGTGTCGGCCTACATGACCAAGACCGTGGTCACGGCGCGGGAGGCCGACACGATCGACCGGCTGATGTCGGAAATGACGGCGCACCGGTTCCGCCACATGCCCGTGGTCGAGAGAGGCCGGCTGATCGGCCTCGTCTCCATCGGCGACGTGGTGAAGATGCGGATTGCGGAAGCGGAGATGGAGGCGGCGGCAATGCGGGAGTACATCACCACAGGCTAGGAAGCGAGTCCGCTCAGCATGGCCTTGAGTTCGTCGATCTGCTTCTCGGCGGCCTTGGCACCTTGTGCCATGGCTTCGCCCGCCCGGTGAAAGTCGAACAGGCCGATCCCACCCACCTTCGGTGTGATGGTGATGTCCGGGGGATCGCCCGCGAGCCGCGAGCGCGCGATACGATCCTGAGTGATGTTGATCGCATCCATCATCACCGAGGAGATGCCGGGCGCCCCATTGCTCCTCCCAAAGATCTGGCGATGCAACAGGTGAATCGCGGCGCGGCCATTGCTCCCCGGAAGCTGCATGTCCTCGATCGGTGCCGATGGATCGGCGAACGCTTCTTGATCATGGATGACGCTGCCCTTGCCGATCACGTCGCTATTGAGATTGACAGCGACGACGATGCGGGCGCCGAGCGCCCGGCAGACGGAGACCGGTATGGGGTTGACGAGAGCGCCATCGATCAGCCAGCGACCGTTGATCTTGACCGGGCGGAAGATGCCGGGGAGCGCGAAAGAGGCCCTGAGCGCGTTCACCAGGCTGCCTTTGTTGAGCCACACCTCATGACCGGTCCCAAGCTCGGTGGCGACCGCCACGAATTTGCGCTCCAGCCGCTCGATGGTGAACTCTTGCAGATGGGACTCGAGGCGGCTGTTTAAGCGCTGCCCGGTGATGAGACCGGAGCCAGCGAAATTGAAGTCGAGAAAACCAAAGACGCTGCGGCGGGTAAGGCCTCCCGCGAAGTCTTCCAAAGCGGACAGCCGGCCCGTCACATAGCAGGCGCCGGCGACTGCGCCGATGGAGGTGCCGGCGACGATGTCTGGCTCCAGCCCCGCGTCGATGAGGGTTTTCAGCACGCCGATATGGGCCCAGCCGCGCGCCGCGCCGCCACCAAGGGCGATGCCAATCGTCGGTCTCGCCATGCCTGCCCCAAGCTCCATGCCGGCCGCTGTTCCGGCGGCTCGCGCCGCAGTAGACCGTCCAAGAGCTGTCTCGGGCTTGGCCGAATGCGGATCGCTAGTCTTGCGATACCACGCTACTTTGAAGTCTTTAAGGTTCCCTTTGCGGCGTGAGCGTGGCCATAGACGCCTCCCGGATCGAACAGCCTCTTCGCCTCGACGAATTGCAAGGAGACGCTGGCCGCCGGGCCCGCGCCGATGGGGACGGCGCGATAGAAACAAGATCTCCGGCCAGTGTGGCAGCAAGCCTCGGCGCCGCCCATATCGACCCTCAACCAGAGGGCGTCCTGGTCGCAGTCAGTGCGCATCTCGACGACGCGCTGGGTGTTGCCGCTGACCTCGCCCTTGCGCCAGAGCTCGCCTCGCGACCTCGACCAATAATGCGCCTCTCCGGTCGCAAGCGTACGGGCGAGAGCCTCGCCGTTCATATAGGCGAGCATCAGCAGTTCGCCGGTCAAAGCCGCGGTCACAACCACCGGAACGAGCCCATCGGCGTCGAATCTCGGCGTAAACGTGGTCCCGTCCTCGATCACTGCCTGATCGTCGCGGGGGGGAGGGGGTGCGGCCGTGCTCTTGGTCACCGCGATGCGTCCCCAGCGGCCGCATCGGTCATAGGCGGCCGCGTTCGGTGGCAAGCATCATGAAGCGCGCCTGCTGCGCCGGATCCTCTTTGAAGATGCCGGTGAACTGGGTGGTGATGGTGGCGACGTTCGGCTTCTTCACGCCGCGGATCGACATGCATTGATGCACGGCCTCGATCATCACGGCCACACCTTTCGGCTTCAGCGCCTTGTCGATGGTCTCGGCGATCTGAGCGGTCATCGTCTCCTGCGTCTGCAGGCGTCGCGCGAACACCTCGACCACGCGGGCGAGCTTGGAGATGCCGACCACGCGATCGGTCGGGAAATAGGCGACATGGGCCTTGCCGACGAAGGGGATCATGTGGTGCTCGCAATGGGAGTGCAGCTCGATGTCGCGGAGCATGACGATATCGTCGTAGCCCGCCACCTCGTCGAAGGTGCGCGACAGCACATCGAGGGGGCATTCATCGTAGCCCGAAAAGAACTCGTCATAGGCGCTTACGACGCGCCGTGGCGTCTCGATCAGGCCCTCGCGTTTGGTGTCGTCGCCGGCATAGGCGATGAGGGTGCGGACGGCCTCCTCGGCCTCCTCCCGCGAGGGGCGGGCGATGCCTGGCCCGCGACCGATATCGGCGTGCGGCCTCGTGGGCAGTTTCTTCACCGTGGCGTCCATCGAGCGTCCCTTGCCTTACTTACTTAAACGCGAAAGAATTAGGGCCGGTTTCCATATCCCAGGCCGAAGATAGTATACTCGGCCCGTCAACCCTCTCAGTCACGCTTGGGGGCGTCCCCTGTGTCACCCGTCGGGGGTGCATATATAATGCGTGGTTTTCGCCTGCAAGGCGAGGTTGGCTGACGCAAATTTGAGACCGACATGACCCTGCCCGACGACATTTACAGCCAGCGCATTCTGGAGCTCGCGGCAAATATCCCGCGGGCTGCGAGGTTACCGCGCCCCGAAGCCACCGCGACGGCCCATTCCAAGCTCTGCGGCAGCCGGGTGACGGTCGATCTATCCATGCGAGGCGATGTGGTCGCCGACTATGGCCAAAGCGTGAAGGCCTGTCTCTTGGGCCAGTCGTCGGCCGCGGTGATGGGGCGCGAGATCGTAGGGTCGACCGCGGCGGAGCTTCGCGCCGTGGGTGCCGCGATGCGGAAAATGCTGAAGGAGGGCGGCTCGGCGCCCGAAGGCCGATGGGCCGACCTTGCCGTGCTGGAGCAGGTCAAGGACTACAAGGCTCGCCATGCCTCCACGCTTCTCGTTTTCGACGCGGTTGAGGACGCGATTGCCCAGATCGAGGCGGAGCGGGGCCGGAAAGCAGGCCGGACAGAGTGCTCGCAAGAGCATGTCTGAGACGCACCGACTGGGGCAGGGCACAGCGCCGCTCGGCTCGCGCATCGCCAAGGCGCTCATGCTTGCGCCGATCGCGGCCTATCGCTGGACAGTGTCACCGCTGCTCGGGGTCAATTGCCGGCATCTGCCCTCCTGCTCGGACTATGCGCGCGAGGCCATCGACAAGAATGGGCCCTGGAAGGGTGGATGGCTTGCGCTCTCGCGTTTGTCTCGCTGCCATCCGTGGGGGACCCATGGCTTCGACCCGGTGCCCGATTTGAAGGACGAGCGCCATCCCCTCGCGCCCTGGCGTTATGGGCGGTGGCGTGCGCCGAGGCTTTCTTGACACTGAGCTGGGAGGATGTCGCGGGGCGCTTGGGGTTCGCGGCAGGCGGCGTGGAAACGCTTCTCCTAAGCCACGCTTGACTTCCCGCTTGCCATTTGGGCACAAGACGGCGACGGCGGCAATCTCTAGCCGCCATCCTTTATGCAACTTCCATCTTACCTGCGCTGGTACGCAGGAGTGAGAGGAGCAAATGATGATTTCCCTGACTTTTCCAGACGGTTCGAAGCGCGACTTCAAACCAGGAGTCACGGGCCGCGACGTCGCGGAGCAGATCTCCAAGTCGCTCGCCAAGAAGGCGGTGGCGGTCAAGCTCGACGATGAGCTCAAAGACCTCGCCGAGCCGATCAAGGCCAACGCCAAAATCCGCATCCTCACCCGCGACGATCCGGAGGCCCTTCCCCTCATCCGCCACGACGCAGCCCATGTCATGGCCGAGGCGGTGCAGGAGCTCTACCCAGGCACGCAAGTGACCATCGGCCCGGTCATCGAGAACGGCTTCTATTACGATTTCGCGCGAGACGAGCCGTTCACGCCCGACGAGCTGCCGGTCATTGAGGCGAAGATGCGCGAGATCATTGCGCGTGATTCTCCCTTCACCTGCGCGGTGATCAGCCGCGATGCGGCCAAAGAGTTATTTCGTAAGAAAGGCGAAGCCTTCAAGCTCGAGCTGATCGACGCGATCCCTAAGGGCGATGAGATCAAGATCTACTCGCAACGCGAGTGGCTCGACCTTTGCCGCGGACCGCACATGACCTCGACGGGCAAGGTCGGCAAGGGCTTCAAGCTATTGAAGATCGCCGGCGCCTATTGGCGCGGGGACTCCAAAAACCCGATGCTCCAGCGCATCTACGGCACGGCGTTCGCGAGCGAGGAAGAGCTTGAGCGTTATCTGCATCAGCTCGAGGAGGCCGAGAAACGCGACCATCGCCGCTTGGGTCGCGAGATGGACCTATTCCATTTCCAGGAAGAGGCGCCGGGCGCCGTGTTCTGGCACCCGAAGGGTTGGGCGCTGTTCCAGGCGCTGATCGGCTATATGCGGAGGCGCCAGCAAGCCTGGGGCTATGTCGAGGTCAATTCCCCCGACATGCTCGATCGGGCTCTCTGGGAGCAGTCGGGCCATTGGGAGAAGTTCGGCGAGAACATGTACATCACCGAGACGCCGGACGAGCGCGTCTATTGCTGCAAGCCCATGAACTGCCCGGGCCATGTGCAGATCTTCAAGCACGGCCTGAAGAGCTATCGCGATCTCCCCTTGCGCATAGCCGAGTTCGGCAAGGTGCATCGCTACGAGCCGTCGGGCGCCCTGCACGGCCTTTTGCGCGTGCGCCACTTCACCCAGGACGACGCGCATATCTTCTGCACGGAGGACCAGATCACGCAGGAATGCGTGTTGCTGAACGAGCAGATGCTGGTGATCTATCGCGATTTCGGCTTCGAGGACGTGCGCATCAAGTTCTCCGACCGGCCGGCGAAGCGCGTCGGCGCCGACGAGGTCTGGGACAAGGCGGAAGCCGCACTGAAGCGCGCGGTCGAGGCCGCGGGGTTGAGCTACGAGCTCAATCCCGGCGAGGGCGCCTTCTACGGGCCAAAGCTCGAATATGTGTTGCGCGACGCGATCGGGCGCGACTGGCAATGCGGCACCATCCAGGTGGATTTGAACCTGCCGGGGCGGCTCGGCGCCTTCTATATCGGGCCTGACGGGGAGAAGACCGTGCCGGTGATGATCCACCGCGCCATGTTCGGGTCTCTCGAGCGCTTCACCGGCATCTTAATCGAGCATCATGCCGGGCACTTGCCGCTCTGGCTCGCACCGGTGCAAGCGGTAGTCGCCACCATCGTCTCCGACGCGGATGCCCATGCGCTTGAGGTGCTGGGAGCTCTGAAGCGGTCCGGGCTCAGGGCCGAGGCCGATCTCCGCAACGAGAAGATCACCTACAAGGTGCGGGAGCACTCGCTGGCCAAAGTGTCGGTGCTGCTCGTGGTCGGGAAGCGCGAGGCGGAGGAGGGGACGGTGTCGGTGCGGCGGTTGGGGAGCCAGGAGCAACAGGTGATGCCGCTCGATGCCGCGGTCAAGGCAATCTCGGCCGAAGCAGTGCCCCCGGATTTGGGAACAGCCCGGGCTCGCGCGGCGTAGCCGGTTCGCCCCCGCCAAAGGCCATGCCAGAGTCGGGCGCAGCGGGCACGCCCGGACCTGCCGTCGTGGCGTCGGCCGGCGCCGGTGGAGGTGGCGGCGGATCGGTGATTGCCTTCAGGGCCTCCGGCGAGGTGGGCCCTTGATCCATGACGACCTCGATCTGTTTGGCTTCTCCGGCTGCGACATTGAATTTTGTCATGTAGGCTTCGCCATTGTGTTTGGCCACGACGGCGTAATCTCCCGCGGCGAGAATGTGCGTGGGGAGAGCCCCAGCAATCTCCTTTAGGACATCGCCGGTCTTTGTGAGGATGCTCCATTTTGTGTCGGCCAGGGCCTCGCCGCCCGACGTCTGGACAAGCTTGAAGGTGATCGGCGCGGCGGCGTGCTTGACGGTTGCCTCGGTGACCTTGCCGGGCTCGACCGTGACGTCCGCTCTCACGGTCGCATTGGCGTCCCCATAGGTGCTGACGATGTGATAGGCGCCGGCATTCAATCTGATGATCACCCCGGGCTTCGCGTCGTTCAGGATCTTGTGGCGGTTGCCGAACTGATCCTCTTCGTCGGAGAGGATATCGAAATGAACGCTGGTCTGGGGAAGAGGGTCGCCGTTGGCTTGCACGGCTGCAAGCTTCAGCCCGCCGGTGTTGAGGACGAAGGTCTCCTCGAGCGACCGGCCGCTTTCGACCTTGATCTTCTTGGTGAGGTTGGAAAGACCGTAAGCGGCGTTGACGAGATATTCCCCGGGAAGCAGGGCTGCCGTGGGCATGGCTTCGCGATGCGTGCTGACGAGCTTGCGGGTGCCGTGCGGCCCAACCTCAGGGGAGAACACCCGCCAGATCAGTCCGGACTGCACCTTGGGGCCCCCTTCCGTCAGCAGAGCCTTGAAGGTCACAGGGACGGGAAGGGACGGCCCGGCAGGCGCGTTGGGTGAGGCTTGCGGCAGAGCGCTGGTACCGGTCGCGGCCGGAGGCGCGCTTTGAGTCGGTGAAAGGGCCGCCGATTTCGGCATGTCCGTTTGACCCGGTGCCCCTGGTCCTGGCGGCGCGTCGCCTTGCGGCGGGTTGGCTTTTGTCTTGGTGCTTTGCTTGGGAGCGCCTGGCGGTAGGGCGGCTGACGAAGGGGTCGCCTGCGGCTCCCCACCGACGGGCTGGGAAGCACCTCCGGACGGTGGCGCCGGCTCGTTCTGCGCAGCCGGCGGCGCCGAAGGAGCGGCAGCGACTACTGGTGCGGTGGGTGAGGGCGCCGTCGGCGCGATGTCAACAACGGGCGCTGCGGGTGCCGGCGCTGGGGCTGCTGCTGGTGGTGCAGCGGATGCGAGCTCAGGCGGCGGAGCGGCAACGGCTGCGACCGGGGCCGCAGGGGCCGCGGGTTTGGTGACGGCGTCGAGAACGGCGGTGAGGCTTTGCTTCAGTTCGACCGCATGGGTCGCGGGGAGGAACAAGCCGCCCGTATTTTCTGCCACGCACTTCAAGGACTTGAGGGTCTGTTTTGCCTTGGGGTCGAAGTCGATGACATGGATGCGCAAGGCGGGCGCGCCTTGCTTCAGACTCTTTGCCGTGGCGCAAACATCGGCCTTGCAGCTGTCAGGTCCGTCGGTGATCAGGACGATATCGAGGCTTCCGCTTGGTGACGGCGCTCCCTTGGCCGCCTCGCTAAGCGCCGCCGCGATCGGCTTCGAGGCTGTCGGCTTGAACCCGAACAGGAGCTTGCCTTGGGTGGCGGAGGTGAGGTCGCCAGGCTTCGCCAGGAGTTGACTGTCCGCGCACGCCGCCGCCGCCGCCCGGTGGCCGTAGATGACCAGCCCAAAGGCGATGCTGTCCTTGTAGTCGCTGAAGGCCTGCCCAAGGCCAGAGCGCAAAAGCGCCATCTTGCTTTGGCCGTCCAGTTTGGCCCACATGCTGCGCGAGCCATCGAGCACGATGATCGTGGGCGAGGGCTTTGGGTCCGGCGGAGCAACTGACTGGTCCTGGGCCGCCGCGGGCAAGGCACCAAAGAAGGCGATGGGCACGAGCAGACGCCCAAGCCCTGCGCAGCGCTTCCCCCCCATGGCGTTTCGCTCCCGTTCGGTCGCCGCCAGCCCTTATACGCCGTTCTAGCCCCCTCACAACGATAGCGAAATTCCGTCACGACTAAGGCCGATTTGGGGTTGTTCTGGCCTCCCTCCCAGCTCTCGGCTGAGGCAAGCGTTGTTTGCCAGGGCTTTTCGCGATAGGGAACGCGACCTTAGAGAAGGCCTTCCGCCGCTATGCCGAATCCGACCATCGATCTCTTGCTCGCCCGCCGCTCGGTCTCGGCCAACAGCCTTGGCGAGCCTGGTCCAAGCGAGAGCGAGATCGGGCAGATCCTCACCGCCGCCTCGCGCGTGCCCGATCACAAAAAGCTCGTGCCGTGGCGGTTTTTGCTGTTTCAGGGCGAAGCCCGCAAAGCCTTCGGCGAGGTATTGGCAGAAATCTGCCGGAGCGAGGAGAAGGACCCGGGCCCATTCCGTCTAGAGACCGAAGCCAACCGATTCATGCGGGCGCCGCTCGTCATCGCGGTGATCTCCCGCGTGGTCAAAAACCCGGCGGCGCCGGAATGGGAGCAAATCCTCTCCGCCGGCGCGGCGTGTCAGAATCTCCTCGTTGCCGCCACCGCGCTCGGCTACGGCGCGCGATGGATCACTGAGTGGTACGGCTACAGCCAGGGCGTGCGCGCCGCGCTCAAGCTCGCTGAGAATGAGCGCGTCGCGGGCTTTGTCTATATCGGCACGGCCAAGGAGACGCCCGAGGAACGCGAGCGACCGGCCCTTGCCGACATCGCTCATCCCTGGCGACCGTAGTGATCGGGTCGCTAGAGCGAAATCGCTTCAGGTGGAATCGAGATGTCAGGTCTCAAGTCTTTGTCTTGACGCATGATCTTGTGCGGAAAGTCTGCAACTTTTCGGGATCATGCTCAGTAGCCGAACTGCTCAGACAGGATGCGCTCGGCGAGCGTGTGGCCAGTGTCGAACATCATGAAAATGTCGACGCCGCTTTCTTCCCTGATCTCCACGGCGATCACGTCGCGAAACTCAACGTTATCGGCGACGGCGCTCACCGGCCGTTTCTCCGGCTCAAGCACCTCGACCAGCACAATGGCCTCATTCGGCAGCAACGCGCCGCGCCAGCGCCGCGGGCGGAACGGACTGATGGGAGTGAGCGCCAGGAGCGGCGCGTTGATGGGAAGGATCGGCCCATGCGCCGACAGATTGTAGGCGGTGCTTCCAGCGGGAGTCGACACCAGCACGCCGTCGCAAATGAGCTCATCGAGACGCACCTTGCCGTCCACGGAGATCTTGAGCTTGGCCCCCTGATAGATCTGCCGGAACAGGGAAACTTCGTTGATGGCAAGCGCCTCGTGCTTGGTGTGCTGCCGATTGTAGGCGGTCATACGCAGCGGATGGATGACAGTGGTCTCGGCAGCCTCGAGACGCTCGAGCAAACTGTCCTCCCGATAGTCGTTGAGGAGGAAGCCGACGGAGCCCCGGTTCATCCCATAGATGGGGATGCGGTTGGTCAGATAGCGGTGCATGGTCTGTAGCATCAATCCATCGCCGCCGAGCGCCACGATGATGTCGGTCCCCTCGGGCGGAGCATCGCCGTAGCGGGCGACGAGGTCCCGCTGCGCTGCCTGTGCCTCCTCGGTTTCGCTGGCGACGAAGGCGATGTTGCGGAAACGGGGCATGGCGGCGCCGATAGGCTTGGAGTGCGGCTGCGGAGCGCGCACTATAAAGGCTAGGGCGCCCTAGCAATGCAAGCCCGCAGGTTGCATCAGCGGAAATGGTGAATCCATGGCGAAGGACGATCGGCCGGTTCTGGTTTACACGACATTCGCGCATCTCGACGATGCGAAACGGGTGGGGGACGCGCTCGTCGCCGCGCGTCTCGCCGCTTGCGTCAACATTTTCCCGGGCATGATCTCGATCTATGATTGGAAGGGCACGCGGGAGGTGGCTGACGAGGTCGCCATGATCATCAAGACGAGGGCGTCCTTGGCCGAGGCCGTGCTCGCTGAGACGAAGCGCCTGCACTCCTACGAGCTGCCGGCGTTGCTCGTGCTCTCGACGGAGGGCGGCAGCGACGAGTATTGCGGCTGGATCTTGGGCCAGACCGAAAATGCGGCATCGCGATGAGCGGGCGCGGTTTCGTGCTTGCCATCGACCAGGGGACGACGAGCACGCGCGCAATTGCCTTCGATGCCGAGGGCCGGGTTCGCGCCGCGGCGCAAGTGCCCGTGACACAGATCTATCCTGCGCCGGGCGAGGTCGAGCACGATCCAGAGGAGATCTGGCAATCGGTGCTTAAGGCGGCACGCGGCGCGCTCCGTGACATCGGGCCGCAATCGGTCGCCGCAATCGGGATCACCAACCAGCGCGAGACGACGCTCGTGTGGGAGCGGGCCACGGGTAGATCGCTTGCCAATGCCATCGTTTGGCAGGACCGGCGCACCGCGAAGCTTTGCGAGGAACTCCGTCAAGAAGGTCTCGGCGCCCATGTCGCCGAAGCGACGGGTCTCGTCATCGATCCCTACTTTTCGGCGACGAAGCTCGCTTGGCTGCTCACCAATGTCCCTGGCCTCGACGCACGTGTGCGGAAGGGCGAAGTGTGCTTCGGCACGGTCGACAGCTTTCTCCTGTTCAAGCTGACCGGCGGCAAGATCCACGCCATGGAGGCGAGCAACGCCGCCCGCACCATGCTCTACGACATCAGGTCCGGACATTGGGACGATCGGCTGCTCGATCGTCTCGCGATCCCGCGCGAGGTCCTGCCTGAGGTGCGCGACAGTCAAAGCGATTTCGGTACGACGGAGAGCGAGCATTTCGGGGCGCCGATTCCGATCAGGGGCGTGGCCGGGGACCAGCAGGCGGCCGCCTACGGCCAAGCCTGCTTCGAGCCCGGCATGCTGAAGGCGACCTACGGCACCGGCTGCTTCCTGCTCGCCAATACGGGAACGGCCAAGGTCGCCTCCACCACGCGCATGCTCTCCACCATCTTCCATCAGCTCGAGGGCAGGCGCACCTTCGCTTTGGAAGGCGCGATCTTCATGGCCGGCGCCACGGTGCAGTGGCTCCGCGACAGTCTCGGCCTGATCGCCGAGGCGGCAGAAAGCGAGGGCATAGCGCGCATGGCTAACCCGAACTCCGGTGTTTACCTCGTGCCGGCCTTTCAGGGACTTGGTGCCCCCTATTGGGACGCCGGGGCGCGCGCCGCAATTCTTGGCCTTACGCGCGCCGCTTCTGGCGCAGACATCGTGGCCGCGGGGCTTGAGGCGGTCGCCTTCCAGACCCGCGACCTGCTCGACGCCATGCGGCGGGACATGGCCCAAAGCGAGATCCCCGTCTCCGCAAGCTTGCGGGTCGATGGCGGCATGACTGCGAATGGCTGGTTCATGCAAAGGCTCGCCGACGTCTTGGGGGAGCGGATCGAGGTCGCGCTCAATGCGGAGACGACGGCGCTTGGCGCCGCCTACCTTGCTGGCCAGGCGGCCGGCCTCTATGGCAGCCAAGGTGATCTCCAGCGCGCTTGGGTCCCGGCGCGCGCCTTCGAGCCGGAGATGGGCGCGCACGAAAGGGAGGCGCGCTACGACGGCTGGCTCGATGCGGTGGCGAAGGTAAGGTCGAAAGCCTGACGCTGGAATCCGAGGGGCACCATTGCCGCGTGACGGCCTTCGCCGTTACCTTATCGTCACGGGAATCTCATAGGTGTATCCTCACTCGTCCTCCTAACAGGGATCGTAACCATGGCACTTGCTGCGATCGATTTTCAAATGTTGGCCAATGCGGGTTTTCCTCCGGCGCGCTTTGCCGCGAGTGAGGTGATCTTTTCCGAGGGCGACAAGGGCGATGCGATGTATGTGGTCCGCTCCGGTGAGGTCGTCATCGAGCGCGGGGGGCGCCCCATGGAGACCTTGGGAGGAGGCGGCATTTTTGGCGAGATGGCCTTGATCGACGGCTCCCCGAGGAGTGCTACAGTCCGCGCCAAGACCGACTGCGTGGTAGCCCCGATCAACGAGAAGAGCTTCCTCTTCCTCGTGCATGAGACCCCGTTCTTCGCCATTGCCGTGATGCGCACGCTTGCCAACAGGTTGCGGCGCATGGATGAGGCAGTTTAGGCACGGTGGGGAGCGAGCTTCCGTCGGACTCGCCTTTTTTGCCTTTTATTTGTGGCAGGCCCCAGCCATGATCGGCCGCAGCCTGAACCCTTGAACCTTCCGAACAACGGCCTTGTCCTTGCTTGTTAATTTGGCGCTGAAGCGCTCGCGCAACATCGATGCTTCGACGCTCGGACGTGACGCGTTGGCTGGCGTCATCTCGGCGGTCGTGCAGATCGCCTACTGCATCTCTTTCGCTGCGCTCATCTTTACGGGCGATCTCGCCAGCGGCTTTTCGCTTGGGCTCGCTGGTCTGATCATGGGAACCGTGGTCACGAGTGTGGTCATCGCGCTCACCTCGACCTTCTCGCCCGCCACTGGTGGACCGGACTCGCCTGCGGTCGCAGTGATGAGCGTGCTGGCGAGCTCCCTTGCCTCCGTACTTGCTACCAAGGGTGCGAGCAACACCGAGATCATCATCAACGTGCTCGTAGCGCTATCGGTGAGCACGCTGCTCACCGGCGTCTTCCTGTTCGGCATTGGCGCGCTCAAGCTCGGCCAGTGGCTACGCTTCGTGCCCTATCCCGTGATCGGCGGGTTTCTTGCCGGTTCGGGGATTTTGCTCATCACCGGCGGCATGGAGGTGGTGACCCAGACCAACCTTACGCTCTCGCCGTCTTCCTGGGAGCCCCTCTTTTCACCGCTATATGTTCCTCAGATCGTCATCGGCGCGCTGTTCGCTATCTCGATCCCCCTGATCGGGCGATGGGTGCCGAGCTTCCTCGCGCTGCCACTTGCCTTCGTCCTGTTTCTCGTCGTCCTGGATTTGGCGTTGTTTGGCTTCGTGCAGGATGGGACCGTGCGGAGGGTGTGGTTCCTGCCGAGCCTCGGCCAGCTTACCTTGTGGTGGCCGATCGCTGCCATTCTACGCCACGAAGTCGACTGGGGAGCCATCGCCCAGAGAAGCGCCGATATCGGCTCCTTTTGCGGCGTGATGGCCATTGCTCTCCTGCTCGACGTGTCGAGCCTCGAAGTGGCACGCCAGAAATCCGGTGATCTTGACCGGGAATTTCGCTCCAACGGTCTTGCCAATGTGCTTGCATCAGTGATGGGCGGATTGGGGGGCTCGCTGTCGATGAACGGTTGCTTGTTGCTCGACGAGACAGGAGCCACGTCGCGCTGGGCCGGCGCGATCGTGGGTGTTGCTTGCGCGCTGATCCTGTTCTTTGGCGCTGACTTCGGCACAGTGGTGCCGAAATCCATACTCGGCGGCATGCTTGCTTACATCGGAGCCGTGCTCCTCGCCGAGATCGCGGCTTCGCCCGCGCAGCGCTCCTCCTGGGTGGACTGGGCGCTTGCCACAGCGATAATGCTCGTTATTGCCAATTTTGGCTATTTCCAGGGCGTGATGCTCGGCGTCATCGGCGCTTGTCTGATGTTCGCGTTCAGCTATAGCCGCATCGGTGTCGTCCGGCGTCACCTGACGCGTCAGGAATTTTCGAGCAATGTCGAGCGCGCGCCCGACCAGTCGCGGCTGCTCCGGCAAGAGGGGGAGCGCGTGCATGTGTTCTGGCTCTCTGGCTTCATCTTTTTCGGCTCATCCAACGGCCTGTTCGAGCGCATTAGACGGGCGATCGACGCCCAAAAGGAAAAGCCGATCGGCTATGTCGTGCTCGACTTCAGTGCGGTCCCTGGGCTCGATACCTCGGCGGTGTTGAGCCTCATCAAGCTGCGCAACTATTGCAACGAGCACGGCGTCACGCTCGTTTTCTCGGGCCTGATCGATGTGATGCGCATCAGCTTCCAAAAGGCCGGGTTCTTCGCGCCCGGCAAGCCGCATCAGATGTTTGCCAGCCGCAACGAAGCGCTCGAATGGTGCGAGGACATGCTGCTCATGCATCATGAGGTCGGAGAAGCCTCCGCGCATAGCTTCGAGAGCTGGCTTACGGCAGAGTTGGGCGGGGCCGCCGACATGTCTCGCATCGTGCCTTACCTCCAGCGCTACGAGCTCAAGGTGGGGGAGGCCTTGTTCCGCCAGGGCGAGCCGCCGGACTCCGTCGAGCTCCTTGCTTCGGGCTGCGTCGCCATCAACATCGAAGACGAGCAGGGTCGCCCGATTAGGCTCCGCCGCATGGTGGGGTACACGGTGGTGGGGGAGATGGGCTTCTACCGGCATGTTCCGCGCACGGCGACCGTCATCGCCGAGGAGCCGAGCGTGGTCTATCGGCTGACGCGGGAATCCTTCGATCGAATGCAGGCGCAAGATCCCGCCGCCGCCTCGGTGTTTCACATGCTGATCATCCGGCTGCTTTCTGACCGACTGGCATTCGCCAACCGCGAGATCTCGGCTTTGCTCTAGCGTTTGATCAAGGGAGACGGTCCCCCTGACCCCCCCTCCGTAGCCCCTCCCCTCAAGGGGGAGGGTAGAGCAAGCAGCGATCTCAGGTCAGGCTGCAAAGGCCACGAGGGCGCCGACGATCATGAGATACGTGATGCCATGCACGAGCTGGTCCGTGCCGAGCGCGAGCCAGAAGCACCGGTCCTGCGCCGTCCAGCCATTGCTGTGCGTGAGCTGCTCCTTCAACCAGTCCGTATGATAGTGGACGATGAATTCCCCAAGGGCGATGGCGGCGACGAGCAGCAGCGAGGCCGGCGCGAGCACGAGATAGACCAGAGGCGTCAGCGCCACGTGGATGCCGGCGTGCATGATCCCGCCGGGATGACCATAGGTTCTCTTATTCAGATATTGATAGGCGCTCTGCAGATAGAAATCGGCAAGCATGTGCTTGAACATAAGGACGGCCACAGCCACGAGGACGAGCAAGGCGAGCTGTGGCATGGGGTCTACTTGTGGAGCGCTTCCGCGCTGCCGTCCCAATGGGGCGGGGGAGGGTTATGCCGAAAGAAGGCGATGCGCTCCCGGTAGAGCGCGTAAAGCCGTTGGAGACCGCAACCATCCAGCCTGCCGCATTCATGGCTGAGCGCCTCTGCCGCGTCCCAGTCCTTGGCTCTATATCTCTGCAAGAACTCGCCGTGGCGGTCGGAGAGATCAATAAAGCGCTGCGACTGCCTCAGGGCGCCATTGCCGAGCAGCGCGAAGATCCGCGTCGCCTCGGTCCTTCCCTTCACCTTCAGCAGGTCGAGCTCGAGGAAGGCAAAGTCGGGAGCACGCGCGGTCGTGGACTCGCCGACGATGGTGCCGACGTCGTAGGTCTTAGACTGGCCCTCCAGCCGCGAGGCAATGTTGACGTTGTCGCCGATCACCGAATAGTCGAAGCGCGTCTCCGAGCCGAGATTGCCGACGCAGCAGATTCCGGTGTTTAGCCCGATGCCGATCTTCACCGGCCTGAACGGCCGGCCCTTGGTTTCGGCCTCCTGCTGCCAATGTTCGTTGAGCCCCTGCATTCGCCCCATCATGCGGAGCGCCGCGCGGCAGGCATGGCTCGGATGCTCGGTATCCTCGAGCGGCGCATTCCAGAAGGCCATTACCGCATCGCCCATGAATTTGTCGATGGTGCCTTGCTCCTCGAGGATGATGTTGCTCAAGGGTGTGAATAAGTTGTTGAGAAAGCGCGTGAGCTCCTCGGCATCGAGGCCCTCGGAGATGGCGGTGAAGCCGCGCACGTCGCTGAAGAGCAGGGTCATGTCGCGCGTTTCGCCGCCGAGCCGGAGCCGCGACGGGTCGTCTGCGAGCCGCTCCACGAGCGCCGGCGCCATATAGTGGCCGAAGGCGTGGCGGACGCGGTTGCGCTCCCGTTCGGTGCGGAGGAACACGAACAGTGTTCCGGCTAGATAGACCGCGGTCAGCGCGATGGCGGGGTAGATCGGATCGACGAGCCAGCCAAAGACGGCGAAGGCATACCATGACACAGCCATCACAGCCGCTACGGCGATACCGCCAAGCACCGCGCCGCCGAGCGCGCCCAGGCCATAGATAAGTAAGGCGATGAGGAGACCGAGCACCAGGATATAAAGCAGCTCGGCGGGCGTGGCGAAATCGGGGCGCTGCAGGAAAGAGCCTTGTAGGATCTGCTCGATGGCTTGCGCGTGCAGCTCGACGCCGGGCACCGAGGCTTCGAGCGGAGTCGCCCTGAGATCGAGCAGGCCTGCCGCGCTCGTGCCGATGATGACGAGGTGCCCCTCGATGTCCTCCTTGCCGATCTCCCCATTCAGCACGCGCCAGGCGGGCAGATAGCGTTGCTTGGCTTGGCGGGTGAAACTGATCCACATCTGGCCGTCGGCGTCGGTCGGAACCTCGTAGTCGCCGATGCGGATCTTGACGATGCCTGTCTTCTCTCCGAACGACTTCTCGCTGCTTGCACCGGAGGACTTGACGACATAAGTCGAGGCGCCCTGCGCGAGGCGCAGCAGATCGGCGGCGAAGGATGGGTAGAGCTTGTCTCCGACCTGAATGACCATCGGCAGGCGGCGGATGATCTGATCATGCTCGGGTAGCCAGTTGAGCGAGCCAGCGCCAGAGGCCTTCTCCTGGAGTTCGGGCAAGCTCGCCGCGGCGCCCGGATAGTGGGGAGCGAACAAGCTTGGGTCATCTCCGCCATGGGCGAATCCTGCCTTGGTCTCGGGAATCGAGGTGCCTTGCGGCGCGGCAATGAAGCCGAGCACGACGGGGGCTTGTCCGATCGCTTGGGACAGGATCTGGTCGTTCGATGGCAGCTTCTCGACCTCCTCGCGCAAGCCCGCCAACGCATCGGACTTCGGCCAAAAATGCAGGGCGTTGGCGGGGGACAGGCGATCGGGCTCGGGGAAGACCATGTCGAAGCCAATGGCCGCGGCGCCGTTCAGGGCGAGCTTCTGCACCAGCGAGGCGAGGACCGTACGCGGCCAAGGCCACTGTCCGACCTGCTTTAGCGAGTCCTCGTCGATATCGACGATGCGCACGGGCAGGCCAGGGTCGAACACGCGCGGCCGCAGCTGCTGGTAGGTATCGAAGACGATCGCTCTTAACCCCGCGACTGGGCTTGGATCCCAGATACGCAGAGCAAGCGCGCCTAAGATGACTGCCCCTACGATGAGGGCGTAGAGGAGACGAGGACCCATCCTGCCTAACTGACCCAGCCACAAGCGAAGCGCGCCGGAGCGGCGCGGGAGGCTGAGCCTAGTCGATGACCTTCACCCGCTCCAGTGTCAACTTGCGATCGACGTCGAGCGGCAGAGCGCCCCTCATTTGCAAGGCAAGGTGGCAATTGAACGGAAGGGCAGAATGAACTAGGAAGCGCCCACACCCTACGTCCCAAAAAGTCAATCCGGGGGCTCGTGTCGTGAACATTTCGATGATTGGGGCAGGCTATGTCGGCCTTGTCTCCGCTGCCTGTTTTTCCGAGTTCGGCTGGACCGTGACTTGCGTCGACAAAGACCCAAGCAAGATCGAGCAGCTTCGCCTGGGCCGCGTGCCGATCTACGAGCCGCGTCTCGACGAGCTCTTGCAACGCAACCTCAGCATGGGACGCATCGGCTTCGCTACAGAGCTCGCTCAGTCCATCGGCGACGCGGATCTCGTGTTTCTCGCGGTCGGAACGCCGATGCGAAGAGGCGACGGCCATGCTGATCTCAGTTTCGTGTTCCAGGCCGCGGAGGAGCTTGCGCCTCACCTCAACCGCTTCACGGTGATCGCGACCAAGTCGACGGTGCCGGTCGGAACCAGCCGGGAGATCGAGAGGCGCCTGAAGGCTCTCCGCCCCGATGCCGATTTCGCTCTCTGCTCGAACCCCGAATTCTTGCGCGAAGGCTCGGCCATCTACGATTTCATGCATCCGGACCGCGTGCTTGTGGGCTACGACGACGAACGCGCCAAAGAGCTGATGGAGCGCCTCTACAAGCCGCTCACCTTGCGTAACGCCCCGGTGCTCTTCGTCAGCCGGGAATCGGCGGAGCTAGCCAAGTATGCCGCCAACGCCTTCCTCGCCATGAAGATCAGCTTCATCAACGAGATTGCCGACCTCTGCGAGGCTGCCGGCGCCAATGTTCAGGAGGTGGCGACGGCAATCGGCGCCGACGGGCGTATCGGCGGCAAGTTCCTGCATCCGGGGCCGGGCTATGGCGGCTCCTGCTTTCCCAAGGACGTGGCGGCCTTGATCCGCACCGCGCGGGAGGTGCGGTCGCCGCTCTCGCTGATCGAGCAAGTGCAGACGGTGAACTTGGAGCGGAAGATCGCCATGGCGGGGCGTATCGAGCGCGCCGCCGGCGGCTCACTCGCCGGCAAGTCGATCGCGGTGCTGGGAGTCGCGTTCAAGCCCGACACCGACGACGTCCGCGACGCGCCGAGCCTTATCGTCATCCCGCTGCTGCAGGAGCGGGGAGCCACGGTCAGAGCTTACGACCCGCATGCACGCGAGAATGCCGAACCGCTGCTCCCCGGTGCGGTTTGGTGCACAAGCGCGCTCGAAGCCGCCGAGCAAGCGGACCTTGTTGTGGTTCTCACCGAATGGAACGAATTTCGCGCGCTCGATCTCGGGAGCCTCAAAGCTCGCATGCGCGGCAATGTGCTCGTCGATCTCCGCAACATCTACCTGCCGGCGCAGGCGAGCACCGCCGGATTCACCTATACGAGCATCGGGCGCTAGAGTCCGCTCGTGCGGCAAGCACGCGACGCGAGAGGCCGGCGCGGGAGCCGCTATTGGCCTGGCCAGGCGGTAGACGGGAACAACCTTTGCAGCTCGCGTTGCTCGTCGCCTCCGCCGGCGCCGTGGGACTCCGGTCTTGGGCGCGGCGCAAAGGCTTGGGCGGGAGGGCCTTTCGGGACGCCTGCCCGCAATCGCTTGCGCGGCGCCGAGACAGTCGGGGCAGGCGGGCGTAGCGACTTGATGTGCGGATGGACCACCTTCTCGATCGGGCAATGGGGACCTTTCCACCCTTTGAGCGCATCGAGCGTCGCCGGTTGCGGCTCGTCGACGGGAAGCTCAAGCTTCGACACCCGGTTGAAGCGGTCCAGAGCATCTTGCGATCGGTCGCCCCAATTGCTGGTGACGCGGCCCTGATAACAATCGAGACTCTTGAGCTCGCTTACGATGTCTTGCGCGAGCTCTTCACGGGTGACGCCTTCCGGCAATGGCGGCTCGGTGGGCTTGGCAGCCTGCGGCCCCTTTTCCTCGGCGCCCTTGCTTTCGGCGGCAGCGATCTTGGTGCCTTCCGCGGACGGCGTGGCTTGAGGCGGGGATGCAGGGCTCGATGCCGCCGCGTTCGCTTGCGCGGCAGCGCCGCTCTCTGCGGGCTCCACCGCGATCACGCGGTTCGCCGTTGACGGAGCGTTCAGGCTCGCCTGGGGCCCGGCTTGCTCCGCGGCCTTGGTCTCCTCGGCGAGCTTCTTCTGCAAGAGCTCCAATTGCTCTTGTTGCGACTTGAGAAGCGCGCCCCGATCGGCTTGCAGCCGCCCGATCTCCTGGCGAAGGGAGGTGAGTTCGGCAGTCTCGGAGGTGTCAGCGATCCGAGCTGCGGCAGGCTTAAAGAAGAACTGGCCGGTGAGCGAGGCGCTTTCGAAGGGCCGCTGCTTGCCGCCGGTCGCCTTCAGCACATCGTTGCGCACGTCGATCATCATGTCGCTAATGCTCTCACCTTCGGTATCGATGTGGCGGAGCAGGGCTTCGGTGAACGGGCTGTTGCGGCCGGTCCCGTCCAGAGCCACCTTCTCGGGCTCGGTCGAGTAGACGACCATCATGCTGGCAGCGGCCTCGACACGGGCGAGACCACGGCCGACGGCGAGCGAGCGGCTCCCTTGCGCGAGGTTCGCAGCGAGCGGATTGTCCCGGCAAGCGTCGAGGAAGACGATGCTCGTGTGGGCGTTACGCACCATCTGCTTGAGCACGAGGTCGAGCTGCACCGCCTCAAAATCGAGATCGGATTCGGATTTAAGCTCTGCGTCGACAGGAGCGAGGAAGTTCCTCTGATCGACCTGCAAGCCGTGGCCGGCATAGTAAAACAGACCGACATCGGCGCCGCTCAGCTGCTCGGCGAATGACCTGATGCGCTTCTCCATGTCGCGCTTGGAAAGATCGATCCCCTCGGTCACATCGAAACCCAGCGCGCGCAGCTTCCCAGCCATATCGGTGGCGTCGTTGCTTGGATTCTCAAGGCGCGGGACGTGCTCGTAGGCGGCGTTGCCGATGACAAGGGCCACGCGCTTTTCCGCGGCCGCTTGTGCAAGCGTCGCCATAAGGGCCAAGAGGCCCAAGAGACACGCGGCGAGGTGCTTGAGCATGGACGCCTCCATCGGCGCTAAAGACGCCGGCCATGAGTGCAGGGCGACCATAGTCGCGCGTCTGAGGGTCCAAATTACCGCACAACGCGAGCCGGCGGAAGTGATCATCAATGTGAGCGGACAGAGCTGACCGTGCGACTCATGCGCTGACGCAAAACTATGTCGAGGTCGTCGAGAGCGTCTTCTTCGCGGCAGGTGACGTTCCGCGGGAGGGGGCTTTGGGCAGCCGCCACGATTTCAGCTCGGCTTTGGCCATTGCTCCGAAGCTCCGCAACAGCCGCCGCGCCTGGCGCCGGTAGGCATGGTAGTTGACCTCGAGCCGATGCCGTTCGCTGTGCACATAGGAGCCTCGCGGTGCGCGCTGCGGCCCTTGCGCCTTCAGCGCGCGGAACCAGGACGCGCGCTCATGACCCTCTGCCGCGGCAATGAGGAAGCTCGCGACGAGCTTCGATTGGTCGTCGGCAACGCGCCAGATGCTGCCATTGGCCTGGATGAGCCCCACGGCGAAGAGGTCGTCGAGCTCTGGATGGAAGACGTTTAAATAGAGCTTTGGCCGCCTGTCGGCGTCAAAGATCAGGTCGTTGTCGATGAGGGGAAGGGAGATCTCATAGCCCGTGGCGTAGACGAGGAGATCGGCCTCGACCTCGCTCCCGTCGGAAAAGCGCACGGTACGGCCCTTGAACTCGGTGATGTCCGGCTTGATCCCGATGCGACCATGGGCCACGAGCTGCGGAAGGACCGTGTTCATGGTGGGATGCGTGTCCATGATCCGGTGCTCGGGCTCGGGCAGCCCGTAGCGGGCGTTGGAGCCCACCATGAGCTTGTGCCAGAGCGTGTAGAGCCGGTTGCGGAAGCCGCGTGGCATCGGCAGCTTCTCACAGAAATTGACGATGCCATCGGTTGGCCGGCCAAGCATGAATTTTGGCACGAAATAGGTGCCGCGCCGCATGCTTTGATACACGGTGCGCGCCACGCTCGTCGCATCGACCACGATGTCGCAGGCCGAATTGCCGGCTCCGACCACCACGACGCGTTTGTCGGCGAGCTGCTTGACGCTGCGATAGTCGCGCGAATGCATGGTCTCGCCGGTGAACTCGCCAGGTATTTTCGGCACGCGCGGGATGTCGTGATGGCCGGTGGCGATCACGAGGACGCGGTAGAGGCGGGGGCGCGCTTCGCCGGCGATCTGGACGCGCCAGCCCTCAGCGATTCGCTCGGTAGTCTCCACAATCGTATTGAACTGGATCCGATCGAGAATGCCGAAAGTTTGGGCATAATCGCGCAGATAGGCGAGCGCTTCCCGGTGCGAGGGATAGATCGGATACTCCTCGGGCATCGGGTAATCCTCGAAGCCCGTATATTTCCTGGAGGAGACGAGATAAGTGGTGTCGTAGACGACACCGGTGTTCGTGGTCTCGTTCCATAGTCCTCCGATGTCGTTCTCGCGTTCGAGGCAATCGAAGGGAATGCCACGCTCAGAGAATGTCTTGGCCGCGGCCAGTCCAGAGGACCCTGCCCCGATGATGCAGACCTTGTCTGTTCGATTTTTGGTTTCCGTCAATTGCATATCCATCGGCGGGAAGTCCTGTGCCGTTGAGTAGCTTTGGTTAAGCGCCCACTAAGCAGCCATATTGCCGCAGCCGTAATCCACTGTGGGAAGTATGTGACATATAATGGCATTTGTGCGCTGCACTCGTAAAAGCCTTTGGAGCCATTCAGGCGTGAGACTAGACTCGATGAGAAAAACGACTCAGCACCGTGGAGGGCTTTCTATGCGTCTTCCGGTCTTGGCAGGGGCTGCTATCCTAGGTCTCGGGCTGTTTTGCGGCACGATTTCGGCCCGACAACTGTGGCTGCCGACGGTTGACAATCCGTTTTGCTCGATCACGACCTATCTTTTGCCCGAGCTTCCCGAGCAGGCGATGTCCACGATGGATGCGGACGAGCACCCGGTAATCGTCGTCAGCGCCATGACCATGACCGAGTCCGAGGCCTATGGGCGTTTCCTTATGGCCCATGAGTGCTGCCACCACACCCTTGGCCATGTTGCCGCCTACCATCGGGAACTGGGCCATCTCGGCCCGCAACCCTTCTTCTACATCGCGCCTCAGCTGAAGGGGATGGAACTCGATGCCGATTGCTGCGCCGTCAAGATGCTGAAGCTCAAAAAGGAGCCCGGGACCATCGAGGCCGCGCGGCAAGTGATGTCGCAGTTCGGCGCGAAGCCGACCGGCGCTTACTATCCCACCGGTATCGAGCGGGCCGACAACATCGCGCGCTGCGCCAGCCAAGATTAGCACCCCGTGGTTAGCGCTTGCTGCAGGCGGCGCATCGACGGGTGCTACCGTCCAACCAAGAAGACTTCGATTTGCCGAGGGTGAACACTGGCGGTCCGACGTCCTAATCTCCATATCTCATTGCCAAGGCTCGATGCCAGTAATCCGCGCGGTCAATTCCTTGATATAGGGCAAGTTTCTGCGACCGCGCGCGGGCCATGGCAAGAAGTCTGCGCAACGACGTGCTATGTTGATGCTCTTGTGCCCTGGCGACGACACGGACGAGGCTGCCTTGAGCGGCGGAAGCACATTGGGCAGGCTAGCATGCAGCCTGAACCGAACGATCCTGACTGCCCTGGCTGCGGCTAGCCTCCTCGTAGCTAGTGCGAGCGCCCAACCAGAGTCCGGGGGCAACATATGGCTGCACGTCTGTGCCGACCCCAATAATTTGCCGTTCTCCAACGAGAAGGGGGAAGGTTTCGAGAACAAGCTCGCGGAGCTAATCGCCTCCAAGCTCAATATGCAGGTGGTCTACACCTTTTTGCCACAGGTCATGGGCCAGATCGCGAAGCTGCCAGGTAACGGCCAATGCGACATTCTGATGGGCTATGCTCAAGGTACCGGGCTGGTCGAGGACACCAACCCCTACTACCGGACCTCCTATGTGCTGATCTACCGGCGGGACGACCAGAGTCTCGCGGGCGTCGAGGCCCTGTCAGACGACCGGCTCAAGAGCAAGAAGATCGGAATCATCGCCCGCACGCCGCCCGCAAGCATCATGGCGATGAATGGGCTGATGGCCAACGCCAAGTCCTTCGAGGTCAACGCCGACCGGATCTCTGCCAGTCCAGCGACGGACGTCATCGGAGCGATTGCCTCGGGCGAGATCGACGCGGGTATCCTATGGGGCCCGCTCGGGGGCTATTACGCGCAACGGTCCAAGGTGCCGCTGGCGCTCGTACCTCTGGTGAAGGAGAAAGCGGGGCCCACGGCGATCTATGGCATCACCATGGGCGTGCGGCCGAACGAGCCGGAGTGGAAGCACAAGCTCAACAAGCTGATCGCCGAGAACCAGGGGGACATCAACACCATGTTGAGCGAATACGACGTGCCCTTGCTTGACGAGGAAGGCAACCTGATCAAAGCCTCGACGGCGGAACGCTGAGATCGCTGCGGCTCCGGCGGCCAGCCTCACCTACATCTTGCACGTGCTCTCAGGCTGATCGATCCCAAGCGTATCCGCCTCGATATCCGAGTGGCTCGCATGGGGAAAGCCCCTCTGCGGCGAGAGCGAGACTGGAACCCTGTCGGTCGCAATTAGAATAGGCTGCCTGAACTGCCCGTCCCAGGGACGATATTGCTGCTTGATTCCCTTGAAGGGGGCAAGCTGCAGCTCATCGCCGTGGACGAAGGCCGCGATCGTTGCGAAATCGGCGCCATGATTGCGGGTCACAGCTTCGCCCACCGTCCGCGCTGCGACATAGGCCTGATAGTCAATCGGCAGCATTAAGCGCTTGAAGTCCTTCTGGAAGTGGTTGTTAGCCTGGGTGGCGCCCCATTTTTCGTGGCCCGGGCTCCAAGTCGTGGCAACGAGTCCCGTCGTTCCGGCGACCGGGCGAGGCTCGCCGCCGCCGCGATAGGGCATGTAAGGGCCGAACAGCTGGTCCTCGTCGGCGACGACGATGACCTGATAGTCGGGACCGGCAGCGAAGTTCCCATCGGCGCTCGCTTGCTTGCCGGGCGGGATCACGCCGACATCGTCGCGTCTGCCCCCCGACACATCGTCGTACGCGCGCTGGTCGACGATGTTGGCGCCGAAGCGCCCAGCGGCGCGCCTGATCGCTTCGACATACGCGAGGTCGCCAGGCGTCGTCCCGTGGACCAACAGCCAGTTTGTCCATTTCTTGGTCACGAGATACTGGGCGAGGGCGTCAGCGAGCATGTACCGGTCCGGCACGACATGCATGACGTTGGCGCGGCAGTTCTCCTGCCTGAGCGAAACGTCGGTCGCGCGGATGTTGAACAGGAGGAGGTCCTTGCCCTTGGCCCAATCGGAGAGCTTGAGCAGGGTGTCGGCCCAACCGTCGACGATGATGAAATGATGGCCGCTATCGTAGAATTTCTGGAGTGCGTCGACGGCAGCGTCAGCCGAGGCGACGGTCTTTGAGTCGAGGCTGTAAAGGTCGCCGGTGAATTGGCCGCCGGCATTGTCCTCGTCGAGCGCCATCTTGGCTCCAGCGACGCCCGCATCGTCCGGCTCGACATCCGTGCGCGATGCGGGCCTGGGATGCTCCAAGACCTCCCGAATGTATCCGATCGGGACGGGGGTCATGGGCGGCGATTGCGGTATCGCGACATGGGTACTGCCTTCGGGCTTTGGCGCCTCGGCAGGAGCTGCAGCCTTGGGCGCTTCAGCCGCGGAGGGAAGCGCAGGCGTCCCAGCTACCGCAGGCTCGTCGGCAGCATGCACGGCGGTCGCGAAGCCGATCCCAAGGACACCGCAAAGACTGAGAAATGCCAGTTTTCGCCGTAAGGCGCTGATGACAACTGGGCGGGAGAGCTGCATCGGATGAACTCAATGACGCGGGCGAGGTCGGCCAGCCGGGAGCCGTCATGGTAGCGACATTCAAATAGGCATGGCAAGGTGGCAGCAGGGCGGGAAAATTTGGTAAAAAATTGCAAAGGGGAGAGCCGCGCCTTAAGGCGTACGAGGTCCGGCGCCGGGGGGGGGTTGGGAGCGCGGGCGAAGGGTCAACCCAGGTCCGACCGACCATTTGCGCTGTTGATTTTAGTTATGGTTTTTCTCTGACGCAGCGTCCGGCCGTCCCCAACTCTGCTGGCCTCAACCTTTGAGCCTTAGTCTAGGACACCGCCAAGGTGAGGGGGCGCTCCGCAGGCCTTGCCACAGCCGAGGCATTGCGCGGATTGCGGTAGATGAAGGGCTTCGGGGGCTCGGCCGCCTCGGAGCGCGCGAGGGCCACCATCTCGCCGTGATAGGGCGAGAGCGCGCAAGCCGGGTCGGTGTTGCGCGGGTTGCCGGTAATGGCCATGGCTTGGCAGCGGCACCCGCCCCAATCGATTTCCTTGAAGGCACAGGAGCGGCAGGGCTCCTTCATCCATTCGGTGCCGCGGAAGGCGTTGAAGGCGTCGGAGTTCAGCCAGATGTCTAAGAGCAGCCGGTCCTTCACATTGTCGAATTTGAGATGAGCGATGGTCTCGGCGGCATGGCAGGGCAGCACCTTGCCGGCCGGCGTGATGTTCATAAAACCTTTGCCCCAGCCGCCCATGCAGGGCTTCGGGCGCTTAGCGTAATAGTCGGGCACCACCATGTCGATGGTGAGCACGCCCTTGAGGCGCTCGCGCTCGCGCTCGACGAGCTCAATCGACTGAAGGGTCTGGTCGTAGGTCGGGATCAGCGCCGCACGGTTGAGATAGGCCCAGCCATAATATTGGACGTGCGCGATCTCGAGGCGCTGGGCGCCGAGCTCGAGCGCAAGCTCGATGTAGCGGCCGACATTGTGGATGTTCTGGCGATGGATCGGGGCATTGACCGTGAGGGGAAGCCCGAGCTCCTTCGTCCAGGCCGCCACTTCGAGCTTCTTCTTCTGAGCGCCCGGATAGGCGCCGATCCGCTCGGCGTTCTCGGCGTCCACGTCCTGAAACGAAATCTGCACATGGTCCAGTCCGCGGGCGGCGAGGCCTTCGAGCCGCTGGCGATTGAGCAGCACCGCGGCGGTGATCAAATTGGTGTAGAGGCCAGCCTTGTAGGCTGCGGCGACGATCTCCTCGAGATCCTTGCGCGCGGTTGGCTCGCCGCCCGAAAGATGCACCTGCAGGATGCCCATGGCGCCGGCCTGCTCCATCACCGATACCCATTCCGCGGTGGAGAGCTCCTTGTTGACGCGCTCAAGCTCCAGCGGGTTGGAGCAATAGGAACATTGCAGGGGACAGCGATGGGTGAGTTCGGCGAGCAATCCCACGGGCGCGAGGGCGCAAAGCGCTTCGGTGGTGCTGCCGCTCACGCCGCTCGTCGGCTCGTCATCGACGACGAGGGTTTCGTAATGTCCGGTGACGTTCACTTTGGTCGGGCTCATGCCTTTATATATCCCTTGTCCGCCAGCCCCTGCAGCAGCTCCACCACGTCCTTGCGGATCACCTCGAGCGGCGCTGCATATTCCTTGGCCAGCGTTGCGGCGATCTCCTCCACATTTCGCTTACCGTCGCAGAGTTTGAGCACTGCGACGGCGATTTGGTCCGGCGTCAGAATTCGCTCCGGCGCCAGAAGCACCCACCGGCCTCGCCCCGCATCGTGGCGGAGCTTCAGATAGGCCGGCAAATAAGGCATCGTCGCCCGGTCGACAATCAGACGTCCAGGGGACGCGGCTTCGCCGTTCATGCTTTGGCCGGAACGAAGGCGCCTGGGGGAATCATCCCCGGTTCGTAATAGGCCAAATAGAGCGCGTCGAGCTGCGCCCAGAGCACGTTACATTTGAATCTGAGGGCGTCGAGCGCCGCAGCTTGCGCCTCCGGCGTGCGCGCGTTCCGCTTCACATACTCCAAGGCGTAATCAGCATCGCGCGGCGCTTGGGTCAGGCGGCGCTTGAAATACTGCATTACGTCGTCCCTAATGAAATCGTAGTTCTCCAGCATGCCGGAGATCCGCTCCTTGTGGATCTTCGGCGCGAACAGCTCGGTGAGGGAAGAGGCCACCGCCTCGACGAGCGTCTTCTCCTGCACGAAGCGCACATAGGCCTCGACGGCGAAGCGGGTGGCGGGTAGGGCGCCCTTCATCGAGATGACATAGTCGCGGTCGAGCCCAAGTCCGTCGGTCAGGACCAGCCAGCGCTCGATGCCGCCTTCCTCCTCGCCATAACCGTCATGATCGTGGACGCGGTGAATCCAGTCGCGCCGGAGCTCACGTTCGTGGCACCGGCTGATCAGCGCGGCATCCTTTCGTGGCACCGCGGACTGGTAGCAATAGCGGTTGAGCGCCCAGGCCTGCACTTGGCCCTGGCTGAGCTTTCCGCCATGCAAAAGCTTATGAAAGGGATGCTTATCGTGATAGCGCTCGGCGCCGATGGCGCGAAGCTCTTGTTCGAGTTCCTTGGGACTCAAGATCTTGGTCACGGCTGCACCTTTATCTCGACGTTGGCTTAAGAGGACAGCGTAGTCCATCCCACCGCCGCCACTTGATGCACGTCAACTTCAACCCATGCTTAAAGAATAGATAGTAGGCGCCACCGTGGTTTTCATGGCGCCTGCCAGGCCCAATTTAACGTGGGGAGGCTGAATGAGAGTGGCATGACACGTATGAACACTGCCTACATGCCACATTAAGAAAATCTGATCGGGAAGCTTTGGCAAGCATTCTGCCGACAAGTCGTAAGGGTAAGGTCGACTTCGCCCGGGCCATGACGGCAATTCCACCCTGCGGCCGGGCTCGGGCGCAATCGAAACACTCTCCGCCCAAACCGAAACGGCGACCCTAGCATCAGCTAAGATCGCCGTTTCAATTTCCGAGGATGAGCGGGGACGGATTAAGCGCGATCCAGCTCCGCC
>JBARKP010000085.1:0-95742 GCA_049801475.1 Methyloceanibacter sp. | reverse complement strand
CTCTACAAGAGCCTCGACGACGCGCAGAAGCAGCGCTTCCAGATCCTGGCGAGGGCGATTGGGCCGCATCATCATATGCGCTTCGCCGGCTGGCAGGAGCGCGGCTGGTTCGGCCATGACAGCCGCGGTCAGGACCGCGGGCCGGGCGACCGGTGTAATCGCTCGGAGCAGCAGGAAACTCCCAACACCAATCTGTAAGGCCGCAATTCCGCGAAGTGACACGCCTCGACTTCGCTTCAAGTTTTCGGACGCGCTGGCTTTTCTGATCTGAGTCAAGCGCAAGGATACTGCGGGAGGGCAGATGATGATGACAAACGACCATGAGCACGAGGGGACCGACGATGAGTTGTTTGCCGCAGCGGAAGGTACGCGAGATCATGGCGCTTTGATCGAGGCAATGGGGCGCCTCAGAACCAGCATCGACGGACTACAGAGTAGTAACGATAGATATTCGTTTCTGCTGCTGTGCGTGATATCCGTATTGGTGATTCTGACAGCTACGTTGGTCTACGTGGCGCTGTCGGCGTAGGCCAGGCCATGGAGTTATTACATAGAAATGTACAAGATGACTATTACAGCCCTCGCCGCCGCGGCGCTAATTGGAACGGCCGCGCCAAGACGGTGGGCGTGTTCCTGGAATTGCTGGTGAAGCAGGTTGCGCAGCTAGCGAGCGTTCGTGAGCAGGGACGCGACAATGCTACCACCGGCCGATCGGGTGCTGTGGCTTTCAGGTGTCACTTGTCGGAAGCAACTTCCCGGCGCGGGGGCCTTGGTCGAGAAGAAGGTTGCGTGTGGCAAGTGCCGGTCGGGGAGGTTTCCAGCTCCTCGGCCGGTGCGCACGATGCGCCGATTTTGGAGGTGAAATCTAGCTAGTTTCACAGCGGCTTCGCCCGCCAAAGGGCTTGCCGTTTAGTGTTATGCAGCGTTACAGATTCCGCCCAAAAAACTCGCAAACCGTTGGAAATGCCTGCCATACGCAAAACCATTGTGACTTAGGACCCCCGGTTGCAAGACCGGGCCGGGCTCTCGCCGCGGGGGCCGGCCTCGCAATTTCGCCGGGCTGCAGCGGCGATACATCGCCGCTGCAGAATGTCCATGTTTGGCCACCAGCCTCCAATCGTCCATATTTGGCGCCTAGCAAGAGCTCGTTTGTAAAGGAGCTTAGGCTTTGTCGGCGCGGGGCATAGGCAAGTGCCGGGGGCTGCTGACCGCAGTGCTTGCGGTCGCAGTCTGCTTTAGTCTCGCGCGCGAGAGTCACGCCCACCCTCATGTCTGGGCCACGGTGCGCTCCGAAATTGTGTTCGACGCAAAGCACCAAATCACCGGCATTCGACACAGCTGGACGTTTGATGAGTTCTACTCCGCCATGGCGGTTCAGGGGCTCGATACCAACGGCGACGGCGTCTTTTCCAAGGAGGAGCTCCAGCCGCTCGCGGAGGTCAACGTCAACTCGCTCAAGGATTTCGACTATTTCACCTTTGTGCATATCGGCGACGCGGACAACCTTCCGCTCAAGCCCCCGGAGGACTATTCGCTCGACTACGATAAGGGCCTGATCACCCTCCATTTTACCTTGCCGCTCGAAACGCCCCTCGATCCCCGTGGCCAAGTGGTCACGGTCGACGTCTACGACCCATCCTTCTTCGTTGCCTTCGGCTTCGCCACCGAGGCGCCGGTCACACTGTCGGGAAGCGTGAACGAGGGCTGCACCGCGGTGATCAAGAAGCCTGACCCGGAATCGGAGGAGGATGCCAAGGCCCTGAGCGAAGCCTTTTTCAGTCAGCTCGGCCCGAACAGCAATTTCGGTTCCCAGTTTGCCCAAACGGTGATGGTGAAATGCGGCAACGCTCCATCATAGCTCGCGCGGCACTCGGGCCCACTGCAGTCTTCCTGCTCTGCGGCTTGGCTTTGCTTGTCCTGACGGCTGCCGCGCACGCCGAGACGAAGCCGCTCAATCCATTCGCCACACCCGGCGCGCCGGCAGCGCCCCCCTCGGCATTCGCGGCCCTGAACGCGGCGCCGCTGCCGGCGCCGTTCGGCGGGGTCTTCGGCTGGGTCCTGCGGACGCAGCAAAGCCTGCAGCGCGACCTCGCCACCAGCGTCAAAAGCCTCAAAAGCGACAATGCCATGACCGGCGCGGCGATGCTCGCGGCGCTGAGCTTCATCTATGGCGTGGTGCATGCGGTGGGCCCGGGCCACGGCAAGACGATCATCTCCTCTTACGTCGTCGCCAATGAAGAGACGGTGCGGCGGGGCGTGATCATCTCCTTCATCGCCGCGGGCCTGCAGGCGCTGACCGCCATCGTTCTCGTCGGCGTGTTAGCCGTCGCTCTGAACGCCACGGGGCTTCAGATCAATGCCTGGTCGAACCAGCTCGAAAGTGTGAGCTACGCGCTGATCGCGCTTGTCGGCCTCTGGCTGCTGACGACCCAGCTGATCCGCATCTTTCGCCGTTGGCGCGAACCGCCTGCGACCGGAGCCGCCGCAGCCCACGGTGCCGCCGCGCATAACGATCATCATGACGATCACGACCACCACCATCATCATCATGACCATGATCATCATCATCACACGGAAGGAGAGACCTGCCACCATATCGTGGATGCGGGGGCGCTTGCCGGGCCGTTCTCATGGCGCAAGATCTTGGCCGTGGTGTTCTCAGTCGGCGTCAGGCCCTGCACGGGCGCGATCCTCGTGCTCGTCTTCGCGCTGACTCAGGGTCTCTTTTGGGCGGGCGTGGCGGCAACCTTCGCCATGGCGCTCGGCACCGCCATTACCGTCGCCGCGTTGGCAACGCTGGCGCTCGGCTCGCGCGAACTGGCGCTGAAGCTCGGCGGCAGGAGCAGCGCTTGGGTCAACGCGGTCTGGGCGACCTGCGCCATTGGCGGTTCGGTCCTGATCCTGATGTTCGGGGCGATTCTGTTTGCTGCCTCGCTGGGACCGGCGCGGCCCTTCTGAAAAGCGCGGTTAACGCAGCACGGCAGATGGTCTCCGCCACGCTGCGGATAGACTGCCGATGCCCCCGGAAAAGGCTTGAGGATTGATCTGGCTCAACGGCAGGGCTCAAAGGCACGGTAGGATTAGAGTTCGTGTTTACTGGGATTGAGGCCAGGAACGCGACCACTGACCGTGATTGTCACCGTGTTGGCGGTGGCAGCGGTGACCGGGAGTGCGAATGCGCAACAAGGCAGTCAGCCCGAGGGCGGTTCCATGATGGGTCATCAATCTGAAGGCGGCGCTCCGATGGGTCAGCAACCCGGGGGCGGTTCCCTGATGGGTCATTGGATGACGGGGGAGGGGCGCTCGATGATGGGCCACCGTGGCATGCAGGGCATGAGCCCGACGCGCGGCCATGCATCCATGTGCACGACGATGACCGGCCATATCGAAGGCCATCTCGCCTTCCTCAAGGCGGAGATCAAGATCACCCCAGAGCAAGACTTGCTTTGGAATGATTACGCCGCTCCGGTTCGCGACAACGCACAGGCAATGACGACCCGCTGCGGCTCGATGATGAGCAAGGGCGGGGGAAATGAGGCGAATCTGACCGACCGGCTTGATGCACATGAGCAATTCATGGCGGCGCAGCTCGACGCCTTGCGTGCGACGAGAAAAGCGCTGAAACCGCTCTACGCGGCGCTGAGCGACACTCAAAAGCAGGTCGCAAATCAGCTCATCCGCGGCTCGACGGGCATGATGTGACAAGGTGCCTGCGTGGAGTCCGATCCATTTGGTGAGAATGAGCTGTGACTTACTATTTTAGCGCTACTCTGCCCCTCAGCTTCGACGACGCAGTCCGGCGCACGACCGACGCGCTCGAGAAGGAGGATTTCGGCATCATCACCGAAATCGACGTGAAGGAGACCTTGCGCAAAAAGCTCGGGGTGGATTTCCGCAGTTACACGATCCTCGGCGCGTGCAACCCGACGCTTGCCCACCAGGCGCTCCAGCTCGAGGACAAAGTCGGAACGATGCTGCCTTGCAGCGTCGTGGTGCAGGAGATCGGCGAAGGTAGGGTTGAAATTGCAGCGGTCGACCCGGTGGCCTCCATGGCAGCGATCGACAATCCGCGCCTGCAGCAGCTTGCGGCGGACGTTCGGGACAGGCTGAAGAAGGTCGTCGCCTCTCTATAGTGCCAGGTGGCCATGTGCCTCGGGATTTCCCCCGCGGGCCTATGAACCAGTTTGGCCGTTGTGCAGCTCTCTTTGGACGTCGATGCTCCCGCTGCGGAATTTGAGAGAAATATTTTTCTATTTGAAGGGGATGATTGCGCCAGACGAGCAAAGCATCCTAATTGTTGGTTGGATGCGCGAGGTCAAGCGAGGGCGTAGGGTCCTCCGGCCTCTGGCAACCGATGGAGGGTACGATGGCACTCCAACTCGGGGACATCGCCCCGGATTTCGAAGCCGACACCACGGAAGGTCATATCCGCTTTCACGAGTGGCTCGGCAATTCCTGGGGCGTGTTGTTCTCTCACCCAAAGGATTTCACTCCGGTCTGCACCACCGAGCTCGGCTATACAGCGAGGCTCAAGCCGGAGTTTGACAAGCGCGGCGTCAAGGTCATCGGCCTCAGCGTCGATCCGCTCGACGCCCACCGGCAATGGTCGAAGGACATCGAGGAGACGCAAGGCACTGCACCCAACTTCCCGATGATCGCGGACTCAGACCGCAAGATCGCCGATCTCTACGGCATGATTCATCCCAATGCGAGCGACACGCTGACGGTTCGTTCGGCCTTCATCATCGGCCCCGACAAGAAGATAAAGCTTTCGATCAATTACCCAGCGAGCACGGGCCGCAATTTTGATGAGATACTGCGCGTTATCGATTCGCTCCAGCTCACCGCCAAGCACCAGGTGGCCACGCCCGTAAACTGGAAGAGCGGCGAGGACGTCATCATCGTCCCCTCCGTCTCCGATGAGGAGGCGCGGAAGAAATTTCCGGGTGGGTGGAAGGCGCCGAAGCCCTATTTGCGCATCGTGCCCCAGCCAAGGTCATGACGGCGACAGTGTGACGATTGTTGGCCAGCCACACACTGTTTTGCCAGGTGGTAGTGCTTGGCATAAAAATACTGTACACGGAACAATTGATCCGCAAGAGCACGGCGCGCGAGACGCGCGCGCTGGTCCGGCAATTCCGGACGGCTAGAAACGCCGGGCAGGGTGCCATGTTTGAACCAGGCGATTCAGACCCTTCACGGGCTGAGGAGGCTCCGCGTGAAACCACTTACCTCATCGCCGAGCAAGATCGCGCCATTGGTGCGGCAGGCGCGCGCCAAGGGGTTCGACTTTCTCGCTTATTTGCTCGGCATGGCGCTTAAGGAGTCGCGTCGGCTTTAGGAGGAGCAGAACGAGAGGTGAGCCGCGTTCCTTCGGCCTATGCTGCTACCATGAAGGCGCGCGGCGGGCTCCAGCGGCGCAATAAAAGCGAAACTCGCCATGGCCTTGCCCAAGACGCCTGCGCTTACGACCGACGGCGTGATTTTCGATCCTGAGGCACGCGTGCTGCTCATCCGCCGCAAGCACGATCCTTACGTCGGCTGCTACGCCCTCCCGGGCGGCTTCGTCGAGGTCGGCGAGACGACGGAGGCGGCTTGCCGCCGGGAGGTGCTCGAGGAAACGGGCATTGAGGTCGCCGGGCTTCGTCTCGTCGGCGTCTATTCCGATCCCAGCCGAGACCCTCGCGGCCATACCGTTAGTATCGCGTATGCGACGGTGCTGCCCGCCGCATCGAGCTCGCGGTCAGGGTCGGATGCGGCAAGCGCCGAATGGATTGCGGATTGGCGGAGTCTCGCGCTCGCCTTCGATCACGCGCAAATTCTCGAAGCGGCTGAGACGCTGGTCAGGCCGCAGCGTCGAGATTAGGCGGGCGCCGCCTAAGGAACGGGGGCTCGTGCCGAACCAGGTCGCGCTGCGCGGCTGAAGGCGCTGAGCTCGGAATAGCCGACCCTCGCGGCGATGTCGGTGAGCTTCAGCGAGGTCTCCATCTCGCGCAAAATTGATTGCGATGTCGCTCCACTCTTTGTTTGAGCATGATGCCTTTTTGGCCGAACCCGAGCCCACTTTTCTGGACCATGCTCTAGGCGCTTTTCTCCGGATGCTTTATCTAAGCCCCCACAGGCTGGGTGGAGTGCCTTGGATGAACGAAAGAACGCCCGCCAAGGGCTTCGCGCCGGAGATTGCGCCCTTTGATGACGAAGGAGGAGCCGCAAGCAAGATCGGCGTGCTCCTCGTCAATCTCGGCACGCCGGACGGGACGGATTACTGGTCGGTGCGGCGCTACCTCAAGGAGTTCCTCTCCGACCCCCGCGTCATCGAGACAAACCGGGCGCTGTGGTGGCTGGTCCTCAACTTTATCGTTCTTACGGTCAGACCATCGAAAAGCGGCGATAAATACCGAGCCGTCTGGAACGAAGTGCTGAACGAATCTCCCTTGCGGACGATCACGCGCGCCCAGAGCGAGAAAGTTGCGGCGGCGCTTGGGCCTCGCTCGGACTTGGTTGTCGATTGGGCGATGCGCTACGGCAGCCCGAGCATTGCCTCACGCATTGAGATGCTTCAGGCGCAAGGCTGCGATCGCCTGCTCATTTTTCCGCTCTATCCGCAATATTCGGCGTCGACCACCGCGAGTGTGAACGACAAGGCCTTCGATGCGCTGGAGTCGATGCGATATCAGCCGGCGGTCCGGACCGTGCCTGCCTATCCTACCGACCCGGTCTATATCGGGGCATTGGCGGATTCCGTCAGAGCACATCTTGCGGCGCTCGCTTGGGAGCCAGAAATCATCCTCGCCTCCTATCACGGCCTGCCCAAGAGCTACGTCGACAAGGGCGACCCTTACATGTACCAATGCGCGCTGACCACGGAGCATTTGCGCGAAGCGCTCGGACCGCTCGGCGCGAGGCTCAAACTCACTTTCCAGTCTCGCTTCGGCCGTGCGGAATGGCTGCAGCCCTATACCGACAAGACCGTCGAAGCGCTGGCGCGCGACGGCGTGAAGCATTTGGCCATCGTCACACCGGGCTTTGCAGCCGATTGCCTCGAGACGCTCGAGGAGATCGCGGGTGAGAACAAGGAGATTTTTCTCGAACATGGCGGCCAGCACTTCACTTTTATCCCCTGCCTCAACGACAGCGAGGGCGGCATCCGCGTTCTTCTCCACGTCATCGAGCGCGAGTTGAAGGGCTGGGTGTAGTATGGTTGCCGTCTCGCAGGGCGCGGGGGACGATGAAAGCGCTGAGGCTGCTTCTGTTGGGGGGGGAAGCGTTGCCGTCGCTGCTTGTGCCACGCCTATGGCCATGCGCGACATTCAGGCGATCAAGCCCAATTGTTCGCGCATCGATAAGCAAATCGCCATGCTCGAACGCGAGAAGGCGGAGAACGACCAGGGGCTCCTTGCCGGCATCCAGTCGGTGGCTCCGGCGCTTGCGGTCTTGAGCCTCATGCGGGGCACCTATGGCCAGAACGTCGGCATCGCGACGGGAGAGTGGGCCGGAGCCATCGATCGGAAGCTCGCCGAGCTTAGGTGCGCCAAGCGGTCCTGCTAACTTGGGCGCACGTATTCCAGCGGATAAGATCGAAGCATAATCACTGTGTGGAGCGCCGGCGGAGCCGAGCGCGTCGGCGGATGATGCGGACCCAAAACTAATGCGCCGCGCCGTGGTTGCCTTCTTGTGCTGCGCGTTGTTCGTATCGGGGCCGGCGTCTGTCGCCTTTGGCGCCGAGAAGGAAGCGGCCAAGTCGCATGCGGCGCCGCTCGCCTTCATCGCTGTCGTCGGTGCTCCGGGGGATGGGGAGCAGGCCCTTATCGTCGCTCTCACCAAGCGCCTCTCCGCCGTCGGAGTGAAGCCCGGGAGCGCCCAAGCAACGAACGTCTATTCGGTGGAGGGCGTTGTCCGTGTAATGCCGGCCAAGGGCGGGAAACAGAGCGCCCGCATCGATTGGACGATTTTCGCTCCGGACGGCAATACGCTCGGCGGCGTGTCGCAGACCAAGATCGTCCGCAAAGGCTCACTTGACCGGAAATGGGGCGCTGCCGCCGATGCCGCCGCGTGGTCAGCCGCCAATGAGATCGCCAAGCTCCTCCCGCATTAGAGATGCCTCAGCGCCAAACGATCCTTTGGAGGTGACGGCGCCGGGCATCTTCTTCATGTGGTTCGGCCTGGCTGCCGCCGTCACCGGCCTGCTTGCGTTTACCTTCGACATCGGCTGGCAATGGCAGCTGGTCTGGTTCTGCCTGCTTTCGCTGGGCGCCGTGCTTTTCGCGCTGAAATATTTGCGGAAGCACCCGCTGCATAGCGACCGGCCGCTGCTCAATGAGCGCGCCGTCCAGCATATCGGCCAGTGCTTCGATCTCATCGATCCGATCGTGAACGGCCGCGGCAGCGTCAAGATCGGCGACAGTGTTTGGGGGGTCGAGGGTCCAGAGCTGCCAAAGGGCGCGCGGGTGCGTGTCCTCGGCGCCGACGGGACTTTGCTAAAGGTCGCCCCGGCCGGCGCCGCGGAAGCCGCTTGACGCTAGACCGCCGCCGTCAAGCCTCTATCTTGACGATCGGATGGACTTCCAACGGCACTTCTGCCGCCCCATCATCGTAGAGAGGCCAGAGCAACGTAGCCTCACGCGCGGCGCCTTTGCCGACAATCCGCACCTCAGTGAACGCATGAGCCCGAAAGCAATTGCGGGATTAGCTAGATTGCATGCCTGAACCAGGACTCGATGGCGTCCCTGCCTCGCTGATCGAGGGTCAAGTAAAGCTTGGTGCGGCGGAGGAGTAAGTCCTCTGCCGTTGTGGCATCTTCCACCTCCACCGCGTGGGTGAGCTCCGCCAGTGTGACGCCGGGAGCGACCTCCAAGGCAAGCCCTGGGTCGCGCGCGATCCGGTTATAGAGCACCTCAATTTGATCGCCATAGGTGATGGCCCAGCGACGGCGGACATCATCGAGGATGCTTGCGGGGCCATGCCCGGCGAGGGCTAGAAGCGTCTCACGGGACAGGCTTCCGCCATGCAGCGGGATGTCCCTGGTCCAAGGACCTCCCGCGTTCGCGCCGAGCTCGCGTAGCGCGTCGAGGACGTCCTCGGCGAAAGCGCGGTGGGTGGTGAGCTTGCCGCCATAGAGGGTCACAAAGCCGCCGGCGCCGTTGGCGACTGTGGCAAGCGCGGACCGCCGCGTCACACGGCCTGGGCGCTTGCCGCCGTCATCTTGCAGGGCGCGGACGCCCGACCAAGTCCACACCACGTCCGCGGCCGTGGCTGGACCCCCGGCGGCTGCGAAGTAGCGGTTATAGGCTTCGAGCAAATAGTCCTGCTCTTGCGCCGAACAGACGGCTGCGCCCGGATCGCCTCGCTCAGGGATCTCGGTGGTCCCGACGATGAGAAAGCGGCTGTTCAGCCAGGGCAGCACGAAGACGACGCGGTCCTCCTGGTCCTGCAAGGTATAGGCGTTGGCTTCGGGTGGGGCCGGCATCTTTAGCACGATATGGCTGCCGCGCAGGAGCCTTAAGGGTCGCGGGGGCGGCGCTACGCTGCTCATGGCGTCGATCGCGGCGACAAAGGGCCCGCTCGCATTGACGACAAAGCGGGCATCGACGCGGGCCCGTACCCCGCGCTCGTCTAGCTCGATGGCGTAGCCGTCCTTAAGCGGCTCGATCGCCGTCACCGCGCGCCGGTTCTTGATGTCCGCGCCGCGGGCGCGCGCATGGAGCAGGACGGCAAGCACGAGGCGCGCATCGTCGGTTTGGCAATCATGGTAGTAGAGCACGGAGGTCAGACCGTCGCGGCGGAGCCTCGGAAGCTCCGCGATCTCGTCGGCGCCGAGCCGTCCGCTTGCCGGCAGGCCGTCGCCGATGGAGAGAAGGTCGTAAAGGGCAAGACCAGCATGCATCATGAACGCCGAGCGCTTCTGCCAATGATAGATGGGCAGGAGGAAGCGGATCGGCTCGACGAGATGCGGTGCGGTCTTGAGCAGCTGAGCCCGCTCGACCAGCGACTGCCGCACGAGATTCAGTTCAAGCTGCTCCAGATACCGCAACCCGCCATGGATGAGCTTGGAGGAGGCCGAGGAGGTGGCGCAGGCGTAGTCGCCCTTCTCGGCGAGCATGACCTTGAGGCCGCGGCCCGCTGCGTCACGGGCGACGGCAGCGCCGTGAATCCCGCCGCCTATGACCAGCACGTCGACCGATTGCGTGGCCACCAAACGTCCTCACCCTGCTGCTTGCTGCATACTCTGGCTCGCAAGGCCAAACGTTTCGCCTAACGCGCTTCCTCGCCGCGGCCGCAGACGGCGCGCGCCGTAATGCCGAACCGAAGGCCTTCTATTCGATGCGAACTGGCATGTAACGGCCAAAATTCGGGCTTAAGCTATCGCTGTCTGTTGCGCATCGTCACGCTCGGATGACCATGGCCGATATCGTCATCATCAATCCTCGTTTCGAAGTCTCGTGGGGGAATGGAGCACTGCATCGGCCTTTTGGGGAAACGTGCGAATCTGCCACTCGCCTGCTTGGCGTTGCTCGCCGCGCTTGTCCCCGACCATCACGAGGTGACGCTGATCGACGAAAACGTCGAGGATATCGATTTTGAGCGCCTGGCCCTCGCCGACATGGTCTGCCTCACCGGCATGAGCATCCAGGGACGGAGGATGCGCGAGATCCTCGAGAAGGTCCGGTCACTTGGCGTGATGACGGTCGTCGGCGGACCGTTGGCGACCGTCGAGGAAGAAGCGCTAGAGGGGCTTGCCGACGTCGTCTTCGTCGGCGAAGCGGATGAGACCTGGCCGCAGTTCTTGCGCGACTTTGAGCAGGGCCGCCACAAGAGCCGCTACGAGCAGCAGGAAAAGACCGATGTGACGCGGCTGCCGTTGCCGCGTATCGATCTGTTGAAAGCCGATCGTTACATGTTCGGCAGCATGCAGATTTCGCGCGGATGTCCGTTTACTTGCGAGTTCTGCGACATCATTGTGACGTTTGGCCGGCGTCCACGCCTCAAGAGCAGTGGACAGGTCTTGGCCGAACTCGAAGCCTTTCGACGCGCCGGACTGGAGGTCGTCTTCGTCGTGGACGACAATCTGATCGGCAACAAGAAGGCGATCAAGCCGATCCTCCGTGACATCATGCAATGGCAACAGCAACGGGCCTATCCGCTGACCCTTTTCACCGAGGCCTCGGTCGATCTGGCCGAGGACGAAGAGTTGATGGAACTGATGGGACTCGCAAATTTCCAAAGCGTTTTCGTCGGCATCGAAAGTCCGAACGAAGCATCGCTGATAGAAACCGAGAAGCTTCAAAACGTGCGCCCAAAGGCGGGCACGCTGCTTCAACGCGTTCATCGCATCCAGCAGCACGGCCTGCATGTCTGGTGCGGCATGATCGTCGGCTTCGATCACGATGACGCTTCGATTTTTGATGCCATGCCCCAATTCATCAATGACGCGCGCATCGCCAACGCCCTGATCGGGCTGCTGCACGCTATACCGACCACTCCGCTTTACGAGCGGCTTACGCAGGCGGGTCGGCTGAACAATGACGAGGCAAGCGACCGATACGGCACCAACGTCGTCCCACTTCGCATGTCGAGAGAGGAGCTTCGCGACGGATTCGTGAGCGTGATGCAGAAGACCTACACGGCGGAGGCCTATTTCGATCGTCTCGACGTGCTCTTCGTTGACGGCCGGTTTGCGTTCGCCCTCCACCAGCTGCCCTATTGGCGGAGTCACCGCTGGGCGCGGGCGAAACTCGCTTTCGGCAACTACGCCAAATTCAGCGGCCTCGCTTGGCGCCTGCTGCGTGGCGTGAAAGACGAGGCGCTCAGATCCAGGTACCGACAGCAGCTCTTCCGCATCCTGCGCGCTCGCGGGCTTGAGCCGCACATCTTGTTTGTCTACGCCATCAAGGTCGCGCTGCACTATCATTACGCCGCGATCCGTGGCGCCGTGCCGGATGCAGTCCGCTCCTTCTCTCGATTGACGCAGCCAAAGAAGCCGCAAGCCCTCGCGAGCTAGCTAAGCGACGCCTGCGCGCAACAGATCGTGGATGTGGATGATCCCCACGGGGCGCCCGTCCTCCACGACGAACAGGGCGGTGATGCTCGAGGCGTTGATCATCTCGAGCGCGGCGCTGGCCAGAAGGTCGGGCGTCACGGTCTTCGGCGCCGGCGTCATGATGTCTCCGGTGCGCCGTGCAAGGAGACCGTCACCCATATGCCGCCTGAGGTCGCCGTCGGTGATGATACCCGCAAGGACACCGTCGCCATCGACCACACCGAGGCAGCCCAGAGCCTTCTCGGTCATGACCACAATGGCTTCGGCCATGGAGACGTCGGCGGAGGCAAGCGGGAGGCGATCGCCCTTGTGCATCACGTCACCCACGAATTTGAGCCGGGCTCCGAGCTGGCCACCGGGGTGTAGAGCCTTGAAGTCTCGCGCTGTGAAGCCTTTGCTCTCCAGAAGCGCGATGGCGAGGCAATCGCCGAGTGCAAGCTGCATCACCGTGGAGGTGGTCGGCGCAAGCCCGTGCGGGCAGGCTTCCTTGCTTTGGGGAAGCGCCAGCACCACCTCCGCCGCTTTGGCGAGGGTCGAGTCGGGGTTCGACGTCACGGCGATCAGGGGCACGGCAAAACGGCGCGAATAGGAGACGAGATTGCCGAGCTCGACGGTCTCGCCAGACCATGAGAAGGCGAGAATCACGTCGTCGCGGGTGATCATGCCGAGATCGCCATGGCTCGCCTCGCTCGGATGCACAAAAGAGGCGGGCGTACCGGTGGAGGATAGCGTGCCGGCGACCTTCATGCCGATATGGCCGCTCTTGCCGATGCCGGTGACGATGACCCGGCCGCGGCAGACGCGAATGGCGGCAACCGCCTCGGCGAAGCTGTCGACGAGCTCGGAGCGGAGCGCCGCTTCGAGCGCGCTTAAGCCTTCGGCTTCGAGCTGAACCGTTCGCGCCGCAGTGGCGGCCGCTTCACGTGCGTCGGGGCCTCGAAAACGGTCATGCTTCAGACCGAACGCCATGACCCTTGCCCCCCTTGTTTCCATGCCCCTTATGTAGCACAAATCGGCCGCCCGTCGGGTCTTAAGACTTCGGCCGTTTCGGCACAGGGCTGAACGCCTCGTTAACTGTATTCCCCCTAAGCTCTGGAGATCAACGGTCCCAAAGGCGCGGGAGCGCCTGGCAGCGCTCCCCGTCTTAGCGTCGATCGAGGTCCGTCCTTGCCGCGTCGCCACTCTTCTCGCGCAGCGGGCGCTCTCGCTGCAGCCCTGGTCGTGGGCGTCTTGGCGCCGGCGAAGCCCCAAACTGCCGGCGATCGTCCCTTGAGCATTGTGCCGCCAGGACTGAATCTCACAGGCTCGCCGGAAGCCTTTTTGACGAGGTCAGCTTCGGCTGGGGCCAGCAACAGCCGATCGACGACAGGTTTGAACCGATCGAGGGGCCGCTACTCAATGGTGACCTGATCTGGATGCCGAACGCCCTCACCAAGCTCTAGTTCCTGGCCCGCTCCGAGATCGACGAAACGCCTTGGGCGCCGTCGATCGCCTTTACGAATTGTCGCTGCAACATGCGTTGGCGCTATTTCGTGCTCAGCACCTATGTCTCCGATGAAATCGCCGACTATGTCGGCGATCCTCAGGCCGACCAGAGGATAAAGTCCGGCCTCACGGATGACCATTATTTCAACCCGGTGGTGTTTGGTTTATAGCCGCTACGAACACACGGACTTCACAGGCACTGTCGCCTCGAACGACTTCACCGAGGATGAGGTGAGGTTCGGTATCAAGCTCAGGCGGTGCGCGCGATGCGGGGGCGCCTCACAGCAGCTTCTTGAGCTCGGCGGTGAAGGCGTCGCTAATGTCGGGGCGGTCCAGGGCGTAGGCGACATTGGCCAGGAGAAATCCAAGCTTCGAGCCGCAGTCGAAGGTCCGCCCCTCATATTGCAGCGCGTGGAAGGCCTGCGTCTGCATCAGCTTCAGCATGGCGTCGGTGATCTGGATCTCGCCACTGGTGCCCTTTTCCTGCGCCGAGAGGACGTCGAAGATCTCCGGCTGCAGGATATAGCGGCCAAGGATCGTGAGGTTCGAGGGCGCCGTCCCAGGCTTCGGCTTCTCGACCATGGCGTGGATCGGGAACACGGGGCCGTCGCCCTTGCCGACGCTCACTACGCCGTAATTCTTCAATTCGCTGTCTGGCACGGGCTCCACGGCGATGATATTGCCGCCGTAAGTCCCGTAAGCTTCGAGCATTTGCGCAAGGCACCCCTTGCCTTTGCTCTGCACCAGCACGTCGGGGAGGAGAAGCGCGAAGGGCTCGTTGCCAACGAGCTCGCGTGCGCACCAGACGGCGTGGCCTAAGCCGAGCGGCTCCTGCTGCCGCGTGAAGCTCGTCTGTCCCGGGGCGGGAAGATCGCGGGCAAGAGCCTCGAGCTCATTCTCTTTGCCGCGGGCGGCGAGCGCCTGCTCCAGCTCGGTCTGCTTGTCGAAATGATCCTCGATCGCGCCCTTGTTGCGCCCGGTAACGAAGATGAAAAGATCGATGCCTGCCGCCTGCGCCTCGTCCACCACGTGCTGGATCAGCGGCCGGTCAACCACGGTCAGCATTTCCTTCGGGATCGCCTTGGTCGCGGGCAGAAAACGGGTGCCTAAACCAGCGACAGGAAACACGGCCTTGCGGACGGGAGCGGCCATTCAAGTCCTCGTTAAGATTAAGAACGAGCAAGCGTGGGGCGGAACTGCGACCCCAAGTTACGGTCCCCAACCTCTTTTCCGATAGCAAGCGGCGGATTGCAACGGCCGCTTGCGCAAAGGTTGGTGCATGGGCGTTCTAGTCACCGGCGGGGCGGGCTATATCGGCAGCCATATGGTGCTGCAGCAGCTCGACGCCGACGAGGACGTCATCGTTCTTGACAATCTGTCGACGGGCTTTTGCTGGGCCGTCCCCGACGGGGCCAAGTTCGTCGAAGGGGATGTCGGCGATCATAACCTCGTCAGACGCATCCTGCTCCGCAACACTGTCGACGCCATCATTCATTTCGCCGGTTCGATCGTCGGGCCCGACTCGGTCGCTGATCCGCTCGACTACTATCTCAACAACACGTGCAAATTGAGATCTCTGCTTGCCTGCGCGGCCGAGACGAAGGTCCCGCATTTCATCTTCTCCTCGACCGCTGCGATCTATGGGATGCCCGACGAGAATCCCGTCGCGGAAGATGTGCAGCTTCGGCCCATCTCGCCGCACTTGAGCATTTGCGGGCCGGTGGGGAGAGCCAAGTGCTGAACTGTGGCTACGGCAACGGCTTCTCGGTCATCGAGGTGATCGCCGCGGTGGAGCGGGCCTCCGGCACCGATTTCGCCGTCCGCTTCGGACCACGCCGGCCGGGCGACCCCCGGCGCTGGTGGCCTAAACCGAACGCATCGGTGAGGTGCGCGGCTGGCGCTCCATCCATGACGATCTCGATAGCATCGTGACGCATACGCTCGACTGGCAGCGGCGCCTGGTTGAGTACCGCGCAGCTTCTTAAGAAGCCCAAGAGGTTCCGGCCGGGCACATGAGCGCCCGCAAGCGAGCGTTTTTGCCTTTCCAGCGCCAAAAGCTCTACAATCAGGAACCTGGATGACGCAAATCGCGAAGGGTGGAGGTTTTTAGGCAATGGCGGGTGCAGCGCGGGGGCTGGCAACAGTCCTGACCATCCTTATGGCGGTCTTGCTGCTGCCGCCCTGGCTTGTGGGCGGCGCGGAGACCCCGGCAGACGAGGAGGTGGCGGCCTATCGCCGCGCCGTGGAGCAGCGCTTCGCCCAATGGCTGCAACAGCTTTGGCCCGACGCACAAGCGGCCGGCGTATCGCGCGCGACCTTCGACGCCAACCTTAAAGGTCTGAAGCTCAATTGGTCCTTGCCGCAGCTAATTCTGCCCGACCCGGTGGCCCCAGGCGGTCCACCGCTGCCCAAGGCTCTGGCGCAGGCGATGCAGCCGCAGCATCAACCCGAGTTCGACATCCCGGCCAATTACTTCCAAGACGCGACCCTCAACGCTCTGGCTGCAACAGGACGTGGCGAGCTCGCCCAATGGCGCCAGACCTTGGCGGAGATCCGGAAGCGGTACGACGTGCCGGCGAGCATAATCGTGGCGATCTGGGGGAGGGAGACTGGCTTCGGTAAGATCGACGCTCCCTTCGACGCTGTGGGCGCGATCGCGACGCAAGGCTTTATGGGCCGCCGACCCGATGAGTTCCGCCATCAGCTTATCGTCGCCCTCAAGATCCTGGAAGAGGGGCACGCCACGCGCGCGCAGCTGAAAAGCTCCTGGGCCGGCGCCATGGGCTATACCCAGTTCATGCCGACCGACTTCGAGAACTATGCGGTCGATTTCGATGGTGACGGCAAGCGCGACATCTGGAATTCGATCGCGGATGCGCTCGCTTCGACCGGCAATTCGCTTAAAACCCAAGGCTGGGACGGCTCGAAGACCTGGGGCTATGAGGTGCGCTTGCCCGCCGGTTTCGATTGTACCCTGCAAGGGCCAGACAAGGCGCGACCCATTGCGGAGTGGACGAAGCTCGGCATCGTCCGCGCGCGCGACGCCGCTGCAGGCGCAGGTCCGTTCCCGCAAGAGAGGCTCGCCGATCGTGCTTTTCTTGTGCTCCCCGCGGGCCTCAAAGGCCCTGCCTTCCTCGCCACCGACAATTTCTCGGTGCTGAAGCTTTATAACAACTCCGACGTCTACGCGATCTTCGTCGGCCACGTCGCCGATATGATCGCGGCCAATGCGCCGGTAAAATTCGAAGGCGCGTGGCAGCCGGTCGAGCGGCTTCCGCGAGACCTCATCCAACGCTTCCAAGAGGTGCTGGTGGCTCGAGGCTATGACGTGGGCAAGGTCGACGGTCTCGCAGGCTTCAAGACGCGCGCCGCCATCGGGCTTACGGAGAAGAAGCTCGGACTGCCGCTCACTTGCTATCCGAGCCAGCGCCTCGTCGATGCCGTGATAAAAGAGGCGAGCGCGGCGCCGCAGTAGCGAGGGCCGCTTTCGGCTTTCCTGCGCCTAGGTTTTGCCTCTCGCGGTTGCTAAGTTCCACCCATGCGAATCGCTCGAAATCTCAAGTTCACACTTTCGTTGCTCGCGCTTCTGGCGGCGATCTGTATCACGGGCGTTCCGGGGAGGGCTTCCGCGGCGCAAAGTTTCGCGGCCTGGGTCGAGCAGTTCTGGCCGGTCGCACGAGCCGCCGGCATCACGCGGGCGACCTACGACCGCGCGTTCAAGGGGCTGACGCCAGACCCCAAGGTGATCGAGGCCGCCAACTTCCAGCCAGAATATGTGAAGCCGATCGGCGAATATGTCGACCGGGTCGTGTCCGAGAAGCGTATCGCCACGGGCAAGCAGAAGCTTGAGGAGAACAAGGCCCTGCTCGATGTGCTGGAGAAGCGTTACGGCGTCGACCGGACCATCATCATCGCCATTTGGGGTGTCGAGTCGAATTACGGCACGCAGCCCGGCGACATGAACGTGATCCGGTCGCTTGCGACGCTCGCCTATTCTGGGACCAAAGCGAGCTACGCCCGTCAGCAGCTCATTGCGGCACTGAAGATCTTACAGCATGGCGATATCACCGTAGAGCAGATGAACGGCTCCTGGGCCGGCGCCATGGGCCATACGCAATTCATTCCCACCACCTATCAGAGCTTTGCCGTGGACTATGACGGCGACGGCAAGCGCGACATCTGGGCCGACGTGCCTGACGCGCTCGCCTCGACGGCGAGCTATCTGAAGCACGCGAATTGGCGCGCGGGCGAGAGCTGGGGCTATGAGGTGACGTTGCCGCGAGGCTTCAACCCCAAAAAGGTCAGCGAGAAGACGACAAAGAGCCTCGGCGACTGGCAGAAGCTTGGCCTGACCAGAGTGGGCGGCGAGGCCTTTCGGCGTCCGGCCGACAAGGCCACGGTGTTTGCTCCGGCCGGGGCCGACGGCCCAGCCTTCCTTGTGCTCAATAATTTCCGATCGATCCTCCGCTACAACGTGGCCACGTCCTACGCGCTTGGGGTCGGGCATTTGGCTGACCGCCTCAAAGGCTACGGGCCCTTCGTGCATCCATGGCCGACCGACGAGAATCATCTCGCGCTCGATCAGCGCGTGGAGCTGCAGAAACTGCTTGTGGCGAGAGGTCTATTGGTTGGAGATACCGACGGGATCATCGGGTCGGCAACGCTCGAAGCGGTGAAGACCTATCAGCGGTCGAAGGGGCTACCGGTCGACGGGTTCCCGAGCCGCACGATCCTCGAGCTCTTGCGCAAGGAAGGGTAGTGCGTGCCGCTTCAGCGATTCCTCAACGAGAGTCGGGCAGGAATGGTGAATGAGGGCTTGGCGTTTGGGCTCTTAAGGACTAGCACTGTCCTGAAGGGAGATGGAATTGGAGAGGGCCTTCAAATGGCCCGGAAAGTCGTGTTTCTTGTCGCGTCTGGTTTGGCCCCGAGGTTTTCCGGGCCCCGTGTCCTTGCGGCGATGCTCGCATTCGCCGCTTTGGTCCTTTCGCTGCTCTTGTCGAGCCTAGTCTCCACGCCCGCATTGGCGCAGGGCGTCGAATTCCAAAGGAGCTATATCGAGCCGTTCCCGAAAGGCGACCGCTACCGGGTCGTGGTGCTTGGCGATTCCCTGAGCGATGGGCTTTGGTCCGGCCTGTACCGGGCCTTCGAGGAGGACTCCAATCTTGAGGTCGTCAATCACTCGAAGGCGTCCAGTGGATTCGTGCGTATGGACAACTATGATTGGACCAACGCACTCGACGATATCCTCAAGGGCGAGGCCTACCAGATCGCGGTGGTGATGTTTGGCGCCAATGACGATCAGGCGATCCGCGCTGGCAAGGACTGGCTGAAGCCCGGTACTGACCCCTGGCGCGATGTGTACGGCCAAAGAGTCGAGGCTTTCGTCAAGAAGCTGCGCTCTAAAGGTGTTGCGGTCTATTGGGTTGGCCTGCCGATCATGCGTAGCCCCGACCAAAGCGAAGACGCCGAGACGATGAACGAAGTGTACCGGGAGAAGGCCTTTATCAACGGCGCCAAGTTCATCGACACATGGAGCGGCTTCACTGATGAGTCGGGCCGGTACAGCGCCTATGGCCCCGACATGTCGGGCCAGGTGCGCAGGCTCCGCGCCGACGACGGCGTCCTCTTCACCATGCGCGGCTACCTCAAGCTCGCCCACTCCGTGGAGAAGGAGATCCGCCGCGATCTGAGCCTCGCCAAGCTTGAGCGCAACATCCCGCTCGCAGGTAACGAGGACGAGCAAGCCAAGGTCATGGGGCGCCTCGTGACCCCAGCCACAACGCCTGCGCCGTCCGAGAAAATAACGGAGGCGCTGCCGGACGAGCCAGCCGAGGTGCAAGAGGGTGAAGCGGCGGCAGCGCAAGCCCAGTCCTCCGAGCCGCCCGCACCTCAGGTCCAGCAGAACAAGGTTGGAGAGGTCGACGTCATTCGCCCGGCGATCTCGGCGACGACGCTGGAGGCTGCACAGAGTCTCATGCCGCAAGGAGCGGCCGCGTCGCTGCCGGACAACGAGAATATCGCGAGCGACCTCGCTGACGGTTTGACGGCGCTGGCCTCGATCTCATTGGTGAACGATCCGTCCGTTGCCTCTTCCAAGCCGCGGCTCCCGCTGACACAAAGGCCTTATTACAGGGTTCTCATCAAGGGAGAGCAGCTCAAGCCCAAGGCTGGCAGAGCCGACGACTTCACCTGGCCGCGCAGCTAGAAGACGAGCACTACCGCCGGTGCCGAAGGTCAGCGCGGCAGGTCGGTCTTCCCCATCAGGAACTTGTCGATGGCATGCGCCGCCTGGCGGCCTTCGCGGATCGCCCAGACCACGAGCGACTGGCCGCGGCGCATGTCGCCGGCGGCGAACACCTTCGGGCGCGACGTGCGGTAGTCGAGTTCGTTCGCCTTCACATTGCCGCGGGCATCGAGATCGACCCTAAGGTCCTGCACCATGCCCTCCTGCACCGGATGCAGGAAGCCCATGGCAAGCAGTACCATGTCCGCGGGGAGGCGAAACTCGGTGCCGGGAACGGGCTTCATCTGGGCATCGAGGCGAATGCATTCGAGTTCCTTGACCTCGCCGTTGGCCCCAAGGAAGCGGCTGGTCGCCACGCTGAAATCGCGGGCGGCGCCTTCCGCCTGGCTCGAGGAGGTGCGGAGCTTGAGTGGCCAGTTAGGCCAGGTCAGCGCCTTGTTCTCCTTCTCCGGCGGTATAGGCATGATCTCGAGCTGCACCACCGAGACTGCTCCTTGGCGAAAGGCCGTGCCGATGCAGTCTGACCCGGTGTCGCCACCGCCGATCACCACCACCTGCTTGCCGGTGGCGAGAATGGGCTCGACGTCGCCCAAGGGCTCGCCGGAGACGCGGCGGTTCTGCTGCGGCAGGTAGTTCATGGCGAAATGGACGCCGCGAAGGCCGCGCCCCTCGATGGCGAGATCGCGCGGATGCTCGGCGCCGCCGGTAAGCAGCACCGCATCGTAGTCTCGCTCCAGCTGTTTGGCTGACACGTCACAGCCTACATGCGCGTTCAAGTGGAAGGTCACGCCCTCGGCTTGCATCTGCTCCACGCGCCGCTCGACGATGTACTTCTCCATCTTGAAGTCCGGGATGCCGTAGCGGAGAAGGCCGCCAGGCTGTGCGTGCTTCTCGTAGACATGCACGTCGTGGCCGGCGCGGGCGAGCTGCTGGGCCCCGGCCAGACCGGCGGGACCAGAGCCCACGACCGCCACGCGCTTGCCGGTCTTCGTGTCCGGCAGCTCGGGCCTCACCCAACCTTCCTCCAAAGCCTTGTCGGCAATGGCGCATTCAATGGTCTTGATGGTGACGGGAACGTCGATGATGTTGAGGGTGCAGGCGGCCTCGCAAGGGGCAGGGCAGATGCGTCCCGTCACTTCAGGAAAATTGTTGGTGGAGTGGAGGTTCTGCGCGGCCTCCTGCCAATCGGAGTGATAGATGAGGTCGTTCCAGTCCGGGATCTGATTGTTTACCGGGCAGCCCTGGTGACAATAGGGGATGCCGCAGTCCATGCAGCGGGCCGCTTGCTGGGCCACCTCGGCATCGCTGATCGGGACCAGAAACTCGCGGAAATGACGGATGCGGTCCGCCGCGGGCTCGTAGGTCCGTTCCTGGCGGTCGATCTCGAGGAAGCCCGTAATCTTGCCCATCTCGGTTCCACTCGTTCGGTTCTGCCGGCGTCGGTCCTGGTGGCCAAGCACGACCTACCTGAAAGTTGTCGCTACCTGATCCCTTCGCGTCAAGCGGTCCCGGAGGGCGAGGTCAGCCTCGCGCGCCCCCGAGCGAGCGCGTGAGCGTAACTCGCTTCCGTTTAAGATTATTTGCCGTTCGCGCCGAGACCGATCTCGATCTCGCGAAAGCCGGTAGTGTCGAGCAGCTGCTGGTGCGCCATTTCCTCCAGTGCACGGCGATATTCGACCGGCATGACCTTGACGAATTTCGGCAGGTGCTCGCTCCAATTGGCAAGGATGGCGCGCGCTCGCTCGGAGCCCGTGTAGTGGACGTGGTTCTCGATCAGTTGGTAGAGGCGCTCTTCGTCGAAGCGCGTCATGTCAGTCACATCGACGAGCCCGTGACTTTCGAGATCGCCGGTCTGATGGCGGCTCTTCTCCATGACGCTGTTCTCGCTGGGAACCGGCTCCAGCTCCACCATGGCGAGATTGCAGCGCCGCTCGAAGTCGCCCGCCTCGTCGAGCACGTAGGCGATGCCGCCCGACATGCCGGCGGCGAAGTTGCGGCCGGTAGAGCCGATCACCACCACCACGCCGCCGGTCATATATTCGCAGCCGTGGTCACCCGTGCCTTCGACGACGGCGATGGCGCCGGAATTGCGCACGGCAAAACGCTCGCCGGCAATGCCGCGGAAATAGCATTCGCCGGCAATCGCGCCGTAGAGCACCGTATTGCCGACGATGATCGATTTCTCCGGCATGATGCTAGAGCCCGCGGGCGGGCGGGCGAGGATGCGCCCGCCGGAGAGGCCCTTGCCGACATAGTCGTTGGCCTCGCCTTCGAGATCGAGCGTCACGCCATGTGCAAGCCAAGCCCCGAAGCTCTGGCCCGCGGAGCCTTTGAGGCTCACCCAGATGGTGTCCTCAGGCAGGCCCGCATGCCCATAGGCCTTGGCGATCACACCTGAAAGCATGGCGCCGATGGTGCGGTCGGTGTTGCGGATCGGAAGCTCGAGCTTGACCGGCTTCTTCTCCTCGATCGCCGGGGCGCAAAGCTCGATCAGCTTGCGATCGAGCACCTTGTCGAGGTGATGGTCCTGGGCTTCCGAATTGTAGAGGGCGACCTCCTTCGGCACTTCCGGCTTATGGAAGATGCGGCTGAAGTCAAGACCCTTGGCCTTCCAATGGTCGATGGCCTGACTCTTATCGAGCAGTTCGGTCTGGCCAATCATCTCTGAGAAATTTCGGAAGCCGAGCGCCGCCATATATTCCCGTACTTCCTCGGCGACGAAGAAGAAGAAGTTGATGACGTGCTCAGGCTTGCCTTGGAAGCGCGCGCGCAAGATCGGATCCTGGGTGGCGACGCCGACGGGGCAGGTATTCAGATGGCATTTGCGCATCATGATGCAGCCGGCGGCGATCAAGGGTGCGGTGGCAAAGCCGAATTCATCGGCGCCAAGCAGCGCGCCGACCAGGACATCGCGCCCGGTGCGGACGCCGCCGTCGACCTGCACCGCGATGCGGCCGCGGAGCCGATTCAGCACAAGAGTCTGTTGCGTCTCGGCAAGCCCGATCTCCCAGGGGCTGCCGGCATGCTTGATCGAGGTGAGCGGCGAGGCGCCCGTGCCCCCTTCGAAGCCAGCGATGGTGACGTGGTCGGCCCGGGCCTTGGCGACGCCGGCGGCGACAGTGCCGACGCCAACCTCGCTCACGAGCTTGACGCTGACGCTCGCGTCAGGATTGACGTTCTTCAGGTCGAAGATGAGCTGAGCCAAGTCCTCAATCGAGTAGATGTCGTGATGCGGCGGCGGCGAGATGAGGCCCACGCCGGGCGTCGAGTGACGGATCTTGGCGATGATGGCGTCGACCTTGTGGCCAGGGAGCTGCCCTCCCTCGCCGGGCTTGGCGCCTTGGGCGATCTTGATCTGCATCATGTCGGCGTTCATGAGGTATTCGGTGGTCACGCCGAAGCGCCCCGAAGCCACCTGCTTGATCTTGGAGCGCATCGAGTCGCCGTTGGGGAGCGGCTTGTAGCGGTCGGACTCTTCGCCGCCTTCGCCGGTGTTCGACCTGCCGCCGATGCGGTTCATGGCGATGGCGAGCGTCGTATGCGCCTCGCGGCTGATCGAGCCGAAGGACATGGCGCCGGTGGAGAAGCGCTTCACGATCTCCTTGGCGGGCTCCACCTCCTCCAGCGGTATGGGCTTCCTGCCTATCTCCTCCGCGGCTTTAATGCGGAACATGCCGCGCAGCGTGAGCAGCTGCTCGGTCTGCACGTTGATCTGCGTTGCGTAGGACCGGTATTTCTCGGGCAGCTCGCCGCGCACCGCGTGCTGCAGGTCGGCGACCACGCTCGGGCGCCACATATGCGCCTCGCCCCGGACGCGGAAGGCGTATTCGCCACCCACTTCGAGCATATCGCGCAAGACTGGCGCGTCGGAGAAAGCGAGCCTATGCCGCTCTACGGTCTCGCGCGCGATCTCCTCAAGCCCAACGCCTTCCACTTGGCTGTTGGTGCCGGTAAAATACTTGGCGAGGAAGTCGGACCGGAGCCCCACCGCATCGAAGATCTGCGCGCCGCAATAGGATTGATAGGTGGAGATGCCCATCTTGGACATCACCTTAAGGATGCCCTTGTCGGTCGCCTTTATGTAGCGCTTGATCGCTTCCTCGGCCGTCAGCTCCTCGTCGATCTCGGACAGCATGGCCTCGATCGTCTCGAAGGCGAGATAGGGATTGATCGCCTCGGCGCCGTAGCCCGCGAGCGTGGCGAATTGGTGCACCTCGTGCGCCTCGCCCGTCTCCACGACGAGGCCCACGGACGTCCTCAGTCCGCAGCGGATCAAATGATGATGCACGGCGCTCGTGGCGAGCAGCGATGGGATCGCGATCCGGTCCGGACCGGTCGCCCGGTCGGAGAGGATGATGATGTTCTCGCCCTCGCGCACGGCGGCTTCCGCACGCAGGCACAGTCTATTGAGGGCCTTGCCCATGCCGGCAGCGCCATGATCGGCGCCATAGGTGATGTCCAGCGTCACGGTGCGGAACTGGTTGTCGGCGATATCGCCGATCGACCGGATGCGCTCCAGGTTCTCATTGGCGAGGATCGGATGGGCGGCCTCGAGCCGCTTCTGCTTGGAGGTGCCTTCGAGGTCGAGCAGGTTGGGCCGCGGACCGATGAAGGTGACGAGCGACATGACCAGCTCCTCGCGGATCGAGTCGATCGGCGGGTTGGTCACTTGCGCGAAGTTCTGCTTGAAATAGGTGTGCAGCAGCTTCGGCCGGTCCGACAAGGCCGAAAGCGGCGTGTCGGTGCCCATGGAGCCGACGGCCTCCTGACCCACCTGCGCCATCGGCACCATCAGGAACTTGACGCTCTCTTGCGTGTAGCCAAAGGCCTGCTGGCGGTCGAGCAGGCTCACATTGGTGCGGAGCTGAGGTTCAGCCACGCCAGGCAGCTCATGCACCCGGATCTGGGTGCGATCGAGCCATTGCTGATAGGGATGCGCGCTTGCCAGCTCGGCCTTGATCTCCTCGTCGGAGACGATGCAGCCCTTCTCCAGATCGATGAGCAGCATCTTGCCGGGCTGCAGACGCCACTTCTGCACGATCTGCTTTTCAGGGATGGGAAGGACGCCCGCTTCCGACGCCATAATGACAAGACCGTCGTCGGTCACGAGATAGCGGGCCGGGCGCAAGCCATTACGGTCGAGCGTGGCGCCGATCTGCCGCCCGTCGGTGAAGGCCATGGCCGCCGGGCCGTCCCAGGGCTCCATGAGGCAGGCGTGATATTCGTAGAAGGCGCGGCGCTTGGCATCCATCAGTGGATTGCCGGCCCAGGCCTCGGGGATCAGCATCATCGCCGCATGGGCGAGTGAGTAGCCGCCCTGCACCAGGAACTCGAGCGCATTGTCGAAGCAGGCGGTGTCGGACTGACCCTCATAGGAGATAGGCCAGAGCTTAGAGATGTCCTTGCCGAAGAGCGGCGAGGAGACGCTCGCTTGCCGGGCGGCCATCCAGTTGAGATTGCCCCTCAGCGTGTTGATCTCGCCGTTATGGGCGACCATGCGGTAGGGGTGGGCGAGCTTCCAGGACGGAAAGGTGTTGGTCGAGAAGCGCTGATGCACGAGCGCAAGCGCCGAGGCGAATTTCGGATGATGCAGGTCAGGATAGTAGGTGCCGAGCTGATAAGCGAGGAACATACCCTTATAGACGAGCGTGCGGCACGAGAGCGACACAGTATAGAAGCCGATGTCGCGACCGCCGGTCTCTCCATTGATGGTGTTGGAGATCACTTTCCGCAGGATGTAGAGCTTGCGCTCGAAGGTCGCCTCGTCCTCGATGCCTTTCCCGCGGCCGACGAAGACCTGCCGATGCCGGGGCTCGGTCTCGATGACCGGTGCGGAGAGACAGGAATTGTCTGTGGGGACGTCGCGCCAGCCGAGCAGCTCTAAGCCCTCGGCTTCGGTCGCGCGCTCCACCACCGACTCGCAATAGATGCGCTGCGCTTGGTTTCGCGGCATAAACATGTGGCCGACAGCGTAATGACCGGGCTCAGGCAGCTTGATCCGCAACGATGCGCAAACCTGCTTCAGGAAGGCGTGCGGGATCTGCACCAGGATGCCGGCGCCGTCGCCCGCGAGCGGGTCGGCGCCGACGGCTCCGCGATGGGTGAGGTTCTCGAGGATCTGCAAGCCATGCTCGACGATCTTGTGGCTCGGCCGCGCTTTCAGATCGGCGACGAAACCAACGCCGCAGGCATCGTGCTCGCGGGCCGGATCATACAGTCCTTGCGCTGGCGGCGGTCCAGAAGGGCCCGCATTTTCGCTACTCGAACTTTGCGTAACCACCAGCATGGCACATCTAAGCTCTGCCGCATCCAGATCTGGGCGGCGCGCGTCTCCCCACCAAGACCCAGGCATAGGTTAAATCAGCTTGAGAACGACACCCTGAGCTCGATAACGCCTCAAGCACGACGCGTCAGGACCGGACCGACTTCTAGGCTGGAGCGGGAAGCCTTGAGCCGCCAAGATGATGCTCGGCCACAAAGGTCAGTAAGCCTGTCCTATTCGTCGTCAAAATGACAGATTTCCAATACGCGCACAAGCAAGATTCGGGGGCGGGCCGCAATCATTGGGACGCCTTCTATCGCTTAGGGTTTGCGAGGGGGCTGCGGCCCGGTGCAGGCGCAACTTTTGAACTGACCTGAAGCTTTCCGCGGAGGCCGGTATCATCACCCTAAAGAGGGGCCAGATCGCCTGCGCCTCGAACGAGAAGGGCGTCTTCGATCTGAGGACGCCCTCCTTGCTAATTGCCGTACGTAGTGACTGCGATTAGGCAGCGGCTTTGCTGTCGATGACCTTCGGCTTGTCGCTCTTGGTCGTGATCGGGACGGTGCGGGGCTTCATGGCCTCGGGCAGTTCGCGCACGAGATCGACATGCAGCAAACCGTTCTCGAGGCCCGCGCCTTTCACCAGGACGTGGTCGGCGAGCTGGAACCTCCGCTCGAAGCTGCGTGCGGCGATGCCGCGATGCAGGAAGGTGGCCGCCTCCGTCTCGGTCTGCTTCTCGCCACGAATCGAAAGCGTATTCTCCTTCACCTCGATGGTGAGGTCGCTCGCACCGAAGCCGGCGACGGCCATGCTGATGCGATACTCGTTCTCGCCGACCCGCTCGATGTTGTAGGGCGGGTAGCTCGGAGCGTCGCCTTCGAAGTTGGTCAGCGTATCGAGCAACGAACCCAGCCGATCGAAGCCGATGGTGGAGCGGTAAAGTGGGGTAAGATCGAGATGCCTCATGTCACATCCTCCTTGAGAAGCGATATCTAAGGGCCCGCTCTATTCGAGCCGGGCGGCATTGATTTTGCGCAAGCCCACAGGCCTTGCGCGACGGATATGGGCATCGCTGCGTTGGCCGTCAAGGGGGATTAGGCAGTTGAAATATATATATAAAATATGGGTGCAGTGATGGGGGACCGGAAGCGAGCATCCCTACTCTTTTGCGGCGAGGCGGGGTGGGCTTCTCCGGCGTCACGTGGGAACCAGGCCCGACGCCGGCCATGTTCTCCACTTAACCATCTTCTGTGCTCTCGGCCATGTTGATATAAGGGACGCGTGCGTTCCCCGCCTCTTGCACCAATAGTCCCGGCACGGCCCCTGTCATGGATCTGATCGCGACCCCGAAAAATCCCATCCCACTCGGTGCCTCGGTGGGATATCTCAAAGAAAAAAGCGGCGTCAGGCTACGTTTCGCCCGATGGCCCTCCGCGCTCAAGCAGCGCCAGGGCACGGTCTGCGTCTTTCCGGGGCGCGCCGAATTCATCGAGAAATATTTCGAGGTAGTGGGCGAACTTCGACGCCGGGGTTTCGCCGTGGCTGTGCTTGACTGGCGGGGCCAAGGCGGCTCGAGCCGGCTTCTCAAGAATTCTCTGAAAGGTCACGTTCGGAACTTCGCCGACTATGAGGACGACGTTGCCCGTTTTATGAACGAGGTGGCTCTCCCCGATTGCCCGCCGCCCTACTATGCGCTCGCAAACTCCATGGGAGCAACGGTGCTGCTCAAGGCGGCGACGATGCGGGGATGTTGGTTTTCCCGCATGGTGCTGATCGCGCCGATGCTGAAGATCGTTGGCTTGCCATTCTCCACGCCGGTAGTGGCCAGGCTGACAGGGGCGCTCACGCTGTCGGGATTTGCGGGGTCTGCGGTCCCGGGCGGCAAGAAAGACTATCTCGCCAGTCAGATATTCGAGGGCAATCCGCTCACCTCCGACCGCGAGCGTTTTTTGCGCAACCAGTCGGTTCTCAGCGTGGCTCCGGAGCTCGCAGTCGGTCCGCCGACGATCGGTTGGGCCCGTGCAGCGCTTGCCGCCATGGCGGTAGTCGAAAGCGACAGGTTCCCTTCCCGCCTGCGCGTTCCGGTCTTGATGATCGCCGCAGGAGACGATCGTATCGTGTCGAGCAAGGCGATCGAGGAGCTGGCTTTGCGGCTTAAGGTCGGCTCGCAATTCGTGCTGCGTGGGGCGCGTCACGAGATGCTGCAGGAGCGCGACATGATCCGCGAGCAGGTCTGGGCGGCCTTCGACGCTTTCGTGCCGGGCGCCTTCGCGGGCAAATTGGGCGGGCGCGTGGTCGCGTAAGCGCAGCGAGAGCCACGGTTCCGGACCATGCTCTAGCCCGTGAGCGTCTTGATCGCTTGCTCGTGGAGGAGCGGGTCCCCGGCGGCGACGATGCGGCCGCCTCTGCGTGGATCGCCCCCGTCCCAGGTGCTGACCACGCCGCCCGCCCGTTCGATGATCGGAATGAGCGGCAAGATGTCGTACTCCTTCAATCCCGCCTCGACCACGAGGTCGAGCTGGCCAAGCGCGAGCAAGCAGTAGTTGTAGCAGTCGCCGCCAAAGCGCCTCAAGCGAACGGCCCGGCTGATGGCCTCGAAGCCAGCCTGCTCTTCCTTCTCCGTGAACAGGTCGGGGCTGGTTGAGGCGAGCAGCGCTTCGTTGAGGGCGCGGCAGGGGCGGGTCCGCATCTGCCGCTCGGCGCCATGACGGCGGAAGCAGGCGTGGTCCTCGCCGCTCCAGAAGCGCTCGCCGGTGAAGGGCTGGTCCATGAGCCCAAGCAGGGGTCGCCCGTCCTTAACGACGCCGATCAGGGTGCCCCAAAGGGGCTGGCCCATGATGAAGGCGCGGGTGCCGTCGATCGGATCGACGACCCAGCAATATGCGGCATCCGTTCCGCTTGCATTGAGTTCCTCGCCGATGATGCCGTGGGTAGGATAGATCTCGGCGAGGGCGGTCCTGACGACCGTTTCGGCAGCGAGGTCGGCCTCCGTAACCGGATCGAAGGCAGAACCTCCTTTGTGATTAATTCTTAAGTCTGACCGGAAATGCGGCAATATGATCGTGCCACTCCGATCGGCGAGGGCATGGGCCACAGCGAGGAGATCAGGGAATTCGGTCATGGCGGGCAAGTGTCCGTTAAATGGGTTTCCCACTTTGAATTCAAGCCTAAATACTCAGAGAACTGCTACAGCCCGATTTGTGGCTGATTTGCATCAGTGTTCCGCAATTGCCGCGAAAGGCCTTGCATTTTGTGCGGCGCAATGACATATTGTTGCAACGCGGCATGGCACTCCTTTCTGCCGCTGCCCTCCTTGGGCGTTTCCTCCCTAGACTTGGGCCGTTCGATCCTTTCGAACGGCCCCTTTTTTGCCCAGAGAATACCTATTCCGCTGCTGCCCGCGGGATGGCGAGCCGGGGAACGCTAGCCTTGAGCGCCCGGACCATTTGCTCCAGATCGCGCTTCAGCCGCTCAAATCCTGGCGATTTATCGAAGCTCGTCTCGTTCATATAGAGTGCCCGGTTGATCTCGACCTGAAGGGCATGCAGACCTGCCTGAGGCCGTCCGTAATGCTCGGTGATATAGCCTCCCGCGTATGGTTTGTTAAGCTCCACCACATAGCCGAGCGCCTTCAGTTGCTCGGCCGCCACCCGCGTCAGCTCTCCGCTGCATGAGGTTCCATAGCGATCGCCGAGGACGAAATCCGGCCGGGCCCCGCCGTAGTCGGCGATCGGGTTGGACGGCATCGAATGGCAGTCGATGAGCACCGCAAGTCCGAAGGCCTGCTGCGCCTCCACCAGGAGTGAGCGGAGCGTCGTGTGATACGGTGTGTACAGGAGGTTGATGCGCTCAAGCGCCGCAACCAAGGACAGCGGCTCCCGATAGATCTCGTCGCATTCCGAAACGATGCGGGCAATCGTGCCGAGGCCCCCCACCACACGTACGGATTGGGTATTGGCGTAATGGGGGAGACCGTCGCGGAAAAGCGCTGGATCGAGCTCATAGGGCTCACGATTGACGTCCAGATAGGCGCGCGGGAAATGGGCATAGAGGAGGGGAGCGCCCAAGGCCCCCACGAAGCCGAACAGCTCCTCCACATAGGAGTCCTCGGAGCGCCGCAGCGTCAGGGCATCGAGTTTCGAGGCCGCTAGAAAGGCGCGTGGATAGATGCGGCCGCTATGGGGCGAGTTGAACAGGAGGGGTGCCGTGAGCTCGCGCGGCCGTGCCACCTCGAAGGGGAGGTCAAGCTCGCTCTCGATCGCCTCAGCCTCGCTTCGGCTCATCTTCAAACCTTGTCATGGCCAAAGGCGACGCTGCCGTTCCAGCCGAGAATCGGCTGTAAACTCTGCCAATGAGAGTTGAACTTGTCTAGGCGTGTTGTGCCTTGTGTGGGAGCCAATTAGACGCGATGATTTGGGTTTCATAGTGACGGGGCCGGAGGGGTGGGCCTTGGGCCCAGGCAATTGGTCATTTACCTAGTTCGTGTAGGCCATAGCGTAGAAGGGGAAGAGGGATGGTGGCGAATGATCCGAACGCGCGCAGCGTTCAGCGTATTCTCCTCGCCGAGGACGACGAGGACATGCGCCGCTTCCTGGTGAGGGCACTCTCCAAGGCTGGCTATGACGTGGTGTCGTTCGGGAACGGCCTCGAGGCGTATGAGCGCATGAAGGAGGAGCCGTTCACGCTGCTCTTGACCGATATCGTGATGCCGGAGATGGACGGCATCGAGCTTGCGCGCAGGGCGAGTGAGCTCGATCCGGATCTGAAGATCATGTTCATCACTGGCTTTGCCGCGGTTGCGCTCAATCCGGACAATCACGCGCCGAAGGACGCGAAGATCCTGTCGAAGCCCTTCCACCTGCGCGATCTGGTCGATGAGGTGGGACGGATGCTCGCCGCCTGATCCTCGGGCAAGTGGTTGCCTACAGGGGGGCTGACCCGATATAGAAGCCTTCCCCTCAAAATCTAAACGGGCGCGTAGCTCAGCGGGAGAGCACTGCGTTGACATCGCAGGGGTCACTGGTTCGATCCCAGTCGCGCCCACCATATTTTCAAAGGCTTAGCCATTTATGTTGTCCCGTTGGAACATCACGTCCATGATAACGCCCATGAAACGGGCTCATAGCGCGTCCCTCGCCTCCTTGAGGTAGTCTGGTGAGTGGTGGCCGTAATTGTCGCGGACCATCTTCTCGCTCATTCCGACATAGCCGGCGACCTCCCACATCTTCACCTTGCGTCGCAGGAGCCAGGTGACGGCGGTGTGCCGCAGTGTGTGCGGCGTGACGTCGGCGCCGCGCCCGGCCGCGTCACAGGCGCTGCGCCAGGAGCGGCGCAGCTTCTTAACCTTCTGCCTCTCGTATTCGATCGCAAAGCGCGCAGCGCGCTTCCGCGGGCGCTGCAAATGGGCAACTAGCTTCGGGGGCAACGGGCATGGAGGTGGCGTTTGTTTGTCCCAACGCGCCCCTCGGCGCCGCGGAACAGCAAGCCGCGCTCAAGGTCGATCCAGGCGCCTTCCGGGTTAGCGATCCATTGCAGGCCGAGGATGGTTGCAGACCGCGTGCCGGTGTAGAGCCCGATTAGGATGAGGGTGCTTAGGTGGGGGACGTGCCGCGCTGCCCATAGCAATTTCGCCGCCTCTGGCCGCGTGATGTCTCGAGCTCACGCCGCGCCGTCGCCGGCTTAACCGTCTTGCGGAATCGCACAGAGGCGCGCAGATCTCGCCGCCCCAGAAGGGGGCAAGCGCGTCGGCCAACGGTTTCAGGTGATGCGAGCTCTCCTGCTCCGGTAGTGGACTACTTTGAATGTGGCTGGCGAGAAAAAAGCCCGGCTGCTTGGGCGGGGCTGTCGTTTAAATCAATCCGGCTTGAGTTAGAAGTGCCCTTTATTATGTCCTGATAGGAGCCCTGACCGTTATTCTGGCCTTTGCAGTTGCCGAGGATCAGTGGCCCAAGGCAAAAAGAGGCAAGTAAGAGGGTAGCACCCGAACGAATCGTGTCACTGATTTGTCTATTTCTCCATCTACGTTGCGCCTGCCGATTTTCGGCAAAGCACAATAAACGGAGAAACACCCATGAAGAGCCTCGTTTCGATGATCGTTGCGTTAGGCATTGCGATTGCCTTCGCAGCCCCGACATTTGCCGCAGCGCCGACGACCAAGGCCGATTGCGAGAAGGCCAAAATGAAGTGGGATGACACGGCCAAGAAGTGCAGCTAACGCCATCTCGGTGCTAGGAACGGCGGGTCTTCGGACCCGCCGTTTACATGCGCCCAGGCTATCGGGGTGAGGGCTCCAAACCAAGTTTTGCGAGGTCATTTTGCGGTCCGTCCCACGGGGTGCCAATTAGGGAGCGCCTGAAGTTCGGCGAGGCAGTCGACGTTGACCTCGCCGCGATATTCGCGGACGCACCGCAGCAGGGCCTCTCGCGTTCTGCAGAAGGAGCGGCTTCGCCAACCTGAGTTCTTCTTTCTCGGAGTTCCCTTCTTCCGCTGCAGAATCCATTGCAGCGGATCATCAACGACCCCTCCAGTCCCGTTGAGCTGGGCTACGAGCCGATTTGAATGGGTGCGCGGGTGCTGCGTGAGGTCTTGGCAGCATTGATGCGCAGGACCCTCGATAGGCGGCTTGCGCACCCCCTTGACTGGACGCAATTTCGAGGGAATTACATTGGGCCGCCTGATGCCCGCTTCTGACGATAACATAAGCAGTTGCTCGCACGCTGCTAGCACGCATTATCTGCTAACTCCTCTGATTTAGTGTGCGTGCGTTTGCTAATGCTAGCTAGCCTAAGCTCTTGTTCTTCCGCTGTTGCCTTGGTGGTTGACAGCGCAGGGCTCACTGGTTTGATCCCAGTCGCGCCCAACATCCTTCCCCTGTTGGACCTACATTAGCGCCAAGGCTTGCGGGCGGCTTTCGCTCTGGGTGGCACATTAGAGAATGCCGCGCGCCTTGAGCCGCGCCTCGACGACGCTCCAATCGTTCGGGACGATGTTGAGAGCCATCTTTATTCACCCCTCGATGGCGGCGAAGGGCAGATCGATGAACTTCGCGACGGCGCGCTCATAGTTATTTAGAGCCTGCGAGGACGGGCGTGGTGATGGTGAAAATGTCGAGGTCGGGCCGGAACTCCTTGAGGCACAGCAGCACCTTCCAAACGCCCCCGGTATGGAACGTGGTCTCGCAAGTCCGACGGTGCGTGGCCGCGGCAATTGAGACGGCCTAGGTCGTTGACAGGGCTCTCCGCCCTTCCTATGGTCCGCCCGACTTCCCCGCAGGCTTGTTGCCATAGCCTCGGGGGACGCTGTCTCTCCTCCACTGTTGCTGGATGCGCATGAAGATCAAGAATTCGCTCAGGGCGTTGCGCAAGCGCCATCGCAACAACCGTGTGGTTCGGCGACGTGGACGCCTTTACGTCATCAACAAGACCAACCGCCGTTTCAAGGCGCGGCAGGGCTAGGGTCCATCGCGGTCCCTGATCGAGCGGAACAGCTTTGACGGCGCCCGTGCGCCCCGCGTAGTTTCTACCCATGCACAACGGACGAAATTGGACGAACATCTGCCTGACGGCTTTCGTCCTCGGCGTCCTGGGGGTGTCTGCCGCGCATCCGGATTTCTTGCGCGCCGCCGAAGCGGGGGCCCGTCTCGGATCAGGCGTCGAAGACTTCGAAAGCGGCGAGCTCGACGCCTCGGAGTTGGCAATGCCTGGCAAGGACGGCACCGGGTCAGCCACTTCGTCAACGCGGAACAAGCAGGACCGGGAGGATATCCTCGGCGGAGAGGCGCCCTTTGCCGACCCTACCTCGCGCGCTCGGGCACTTAATCACCTCTACGGCCAGCTTCGCTCGGCCCGCGACGCGACGGCGGCAGAGCCGATCACCGAGGCGATTGAGGAGGCTTGGCGCATCTCCGGCAGCGATACCGTTGACCTGCTCATGAGCCGCGTCGACAGCTTCGTGCTTGCCGCCGATCTCGACGTGGCCCTCGAGGTGCTGGATGCGGTGACAGAGATCGCGCCTGACGACGCCGAAGGCTGGCATCAGCGCGCGATCGTCAGCTTCATGAAGAAGGACTACGAGCGCGCGCTGTCCGACCTCAAGCGCGCGCTTGCGATCGACCCCAAGCATTACAAGGCGATCCGCGACCTTGGCGTCGTCCTGCAGCAGACAGGGGACAAGAAGGGAGCGCTCGAGGCCTATCGGAAGGCGCTGGACGTCAATCCGTTCCTCGAACAGGCGCGGCAAGCGGCAGAGGAGCTCGCCCGCGAGGTCGATGGCCAGGACATTTAGCCTGAGGCTCTCGGGTTGCTTCGATCGCGCCCGCCCCTCTGCGCGCGCGGGCTACAACGCTTCCGGGCTATCGTCACCGACGAAAGCGATGCGCAGCATGTTGGTGGCCCCCGGGGTGCCGAGCGGCACGCCGGCGGAGATGATCACCCGCTGCCCATGCGTGGCGAAGCCCTCCTGATAGGCGATGCGGCAGGCTCTCGCGACCATGTCGTCGAGGTCGTGCGGGTCCGCGGTCAGCACGCAATGCAGCCCCCACACCACCGCAAGCTTGCGGCCGGTTGCCGGGATCGGCGTGAGCGCCAGGATCGGTTGGGGCGGCCGCTCGCGGGCGGCACGCAGACTGGTAGCGCCAGATGCCGTGTAGCAGACGATGGCCGCGAGATTGAGCGTCTCGGCCACGGTGCGCGCCGCGGCCGAAATGGCATCGGCGCCGGTCGCCTCGGGATCGATGCGCTGGGCGTGGATGATGCGCTCGTAGAGCGGGTCTCGCTCGACCTCGATGGCGACCCGATCCATGGTCGCCACCGCCTCGACCGGGTATTTGCCGATTGCCGATTCTGCCGAGAGCATCACCGCGTCGGCCCCGTCGAACACGGCGGTGGCGACGTCGGACACCTCGGCGCGGGTCGGAGCGGGCGCAATAATCATCGTTTCCAACATTTGCGTGGCGACCACCACGGGCTTGCCGGCATTGCGCGCGGCGCGGGTGATCTGCTTCTGCAAGCCGGGAACCTTCTCGACCGGCATCTCCACGCCGAGATCACCGCGCGCCACCATGATGCCGTCGGCGAGATCGATGATCTCTTCGAGCTCGGTGACCGCCGAGGGCTTCTCGATCTTTGCCATCACGGCAGCGCGGCCCCGCGCTAGCTTGCGCGCCTCGGCAACATCGTCAGCCCGCTGCACGAAGGAGAGTGCGATCCAGTCGACGCCGATCGACAGGGCAGCCTCCGAATCCGCGCGGTCCTTCTCGGTCATGGCCGCCAAGGGAATGACGGTGTCGGGGAGGCTTATACCCTTGCGGCTGGCAAGCACCCCGCCGGTCAGCGCTTCGGCGTCGATCCTGACGTCGCTTGCCTCGACGACTCTGAGCTTGAGCTTGCCGTCATCGAGAAGCAGCGCGTGCCCCGGGCGAACCGCCTGGAAGATTTCCGGATGCGGGAGGTGCACGCGACCGAGGCCCCCGATCGACTCGCGGCGGACGAAGCTTAGGATGTCTCCTTCGGTCACGCGGATCGCACCGGACTCGAATTTGCCGATGCGGAGCTTCGGTCCTTGTAGATCGATCAGGAGGCCGATCGGCCGCGAGAATTCCATTTCGAGCTTGCGGATGATGGTGTGAGCGTCACGCAAGGCATCGGGCGTCGCATGGCTCATATTGACGCGGAAAACGTCGGCGCCCGCCTTGAACAGGGCGCGCATCGTCTCTTCGTTGTTTGAGGCAGGACCGAGAGTGGCGACGATCTTGACCCGGCGGTTGCGCCTCATTGACTCTTCGCTTCGCCTTCGGGATCGGTAAGGCGCACGGTCCAGTCCCGCTCCTCGCCGGTATCAACCTCGAAAAATCCGGTCTGCTTGTAACCGCGCTGGACGCATTCCTTAACGTCGCGGATCGTGAAGGCCTTATCGTCGGTGCACATAGACAACGCGCCGCCCCATTCTCCGCCTCGGTCGTAGTCGATCGCATGAATATAGTAGAAGCGAGCAATGAGCACGCCCTTGAGCAGCGTCTCGCAGGTATGCGAGGCGACGTTCCACCAGCCTTCGGTGGCCCAGCCCTCGACGTCACGATAGCCGATGGCTACGCCGACGCGGCTTGCCGTAGTGTTGCAGAGCTTGAGATCGGCGTGCGCGGGCGCGGGCGCCAGCCCGATGGCGACCGTGGATGCAAGCAGACAAAAGGCGTACCGCCCCCACTGCAGTGGAGCGGCAGGGTGCACCCCAGGCGAGGTCGAGCGGGCCGCGAACGTCACTATCTCAAGGTCATCAGTCAATTTAGATTTCCGAAAGATAGCATCGAATTGGTTGCGTTTGTCTGACTAGAGCGATCAATTATAAGGTCATTTTGCGGCCGAAAGACCGCCCCGACCATTCTGGGTAAATGCGTCACAACCTTGACCCGCAGCCAGCTTTTCGATTGTCGTGGAGGCGGGCAGAGTCGAGATACGACTCCCAGCAGTCGTGTCAAGGACGATGAGAGGACAGGCCGTGCAGCAGCGGCTCGATAGGCTGCGGCAGGAGCAAATGGAGGGGGCGTCCTACCGGCGCATCGAGGGGGATTGGACCCAAGGCCTCATCATCCTCTGCGACCATGCTGAGAACCGAATCCCGCGGCCATATGGCACGCTCGGCCTCAGGTCCGAGGACCTCAATCGGCACATCGCCTACGACATCGGCGCGGCGGGCGTCGCGGAGCGGCTGGCGCAAGTGCTGGGGGTGCCGGCGCTGTTGACACGGTTTTCGCGGCTTCTGATCGACCCCAATCGCGGCCTCGACGATCCGACGCTCGTCATGCAGATTTCCGATGGACGCATCGTGCCCGGCAATGCCGGTGTCGATCAGACCGAGATCGAGGAGCGCATCTGCCGCTATTACGCGCCGTATCACCACGCTATCGACGTTGCCATCGACACTGCTGGCGCTGCCGGCAAGCCGCCCGTTCTGCTGGCGGTCCACAGCTTCACGCAAGCGTGGAAGAGCGTGCCGAGGCCCTGGCACGTCGCCGTGCTTTGGGACAAGGACCTGAGGCTGGCGTCTCCGCTGCTTCATGGGTTGCGGGCGTTCTCCGACATCACCGTCGGCGAAAATGTGCCCTATAGCGGCCAGCTCAGAGGCGACACGCTCTACCGGCACGGCACGGCACGCGGGCTTGCTCATGCGCTGGTCGAGCTCCGGCAGGATCTGATTCTTGGGCCGGAGGGCCAAGCCAAATGGGCGGAGCATTTGGCGGAAGTCCTACACGGGGTGTTCGCGGCAGCGGATCTCGCTCCGCGGCTGCATGCCATAGAGCGCCACGGCTCCCACACCGACGCTCCGTGCCAAGGCTCTGGATAAGTTGGATAAGTTCGTTACCCGCGTTGCTTCGGCGCGGCGACCGTCCCTAAGCTCAACGCCAGGTTCATCACAGATTCGAGGTTCGGCCGTGCCGCTCCATACATCAACAAAAGACCAGCTTCGTACAATCATCGCCCGCATCGAGCGGCTCGAGGAGGAGAAGGCGGCGCTCGCCGCCGATCTGCGCGAGGTCTATGCCGAGGCGAAGAGCAACGGCTTCGACGTGAAGGCGCTCAAGACGGTGGTCCGTATCCGCAAGCAGGACGAGAACAAGCGGAGAGAGGAGGAGGCGGTGCTTGTCACCTACCTCCACGCGCTCGGCATGGCCGAGGCGGAGGCAGCGTGACGTCGGGAGCCGGCGCGGCCAGCGCTGAGTTACGCGAATTCATGCGGGCAATGCTCGCAGCATCAGCGATCCGTCTGGGCGAGGCGAGTCGGCGGCGGGGGCGCAAGCTCGGCATAGACGTTCCGCACCGCGTGGCCGGTGAAGCTCTGCGCTGCGGCCAAGCCCCGATAGCCCGACGTAGCGCGGAAGGTGGAGGCCAGCGGCCGGTCCATGTCCTCGAACAGGTAGGAAAGGCTCCGCTGCTCCGGAGGGGTGAGGGTCGCGGCAGCGTGGTTGTAGGTCACCGAGACGTCGGTCATTAGGCTTGCGATCTCGAAGGGCACGTAGCTCAGCTCTTCGGGATGGTCGTCATCGACCTCGGGGGCGCCGACCACCTCCGCGCTTCGGTACAGCGGGAAGCTTTCGTCGCTCAGATGCGACGCGGGCTTGGGTAGCTCTCCGCCGGCGCTCGCATAAACGAAACGCTTACGCGTCGGAAGCGGTGCGGTCTGCTCGGGAGGCGCAGGCAGTGGCTCTGGCGTGTAGGATGCAAGGATCGGCTGCGGCGCCTCGACATCACGCTCGGCCGCGGGCCGGGCGGTCGGACTGGGCACCGGCGTCGCAGTAGCGACCAGCGTCTCGCCACGCTGTTTGGCCTTCGCCAAGGCCAGTTGGTAGTCGCGGGGGGTGATCGGCTTTCCGTCAATCGGTAGGTACTTCGTCTGTCCGTCGGGAAACAGCGCCGCAAGCTCGAGTCGCGGAATACGCGGCCACATGCGCACGCGCCCGGTATCGACATGGACGAAGGGCACGCCTGACGTGGGGTAGTAGCCCACACCACCCCATTCCTGCACCAGCGCCGAATTGCGCAGCGTCTTCACGGCGACATCCGGGAAGACGATATCGGCTGCCTTGCCGAGGATGTGCTGGCTGGCCTTGGCTTGGCCGCCGCCTTTCCGCCGAAGCGACGCATTGGTCGAGGCGGAGCGGTAGCCGCAGATGAGTTGCACGGGCTCGTTTGAGCCGAGCTGCTGATGCAGGGTCCAGATCAGGTCGATCAGTTCGGGATCCATTTCCCGGGACTCGTCGCGACGCCAGTCGCGCATGAATCGGTTGAGCTGCTTCAGGGCCTCGGGATCATAGCGGCCCTCCTTTTTGAAAGTGACGGTCAAGCTCTCCTTGGTGTGGATATTGAACATGGAGAGGGTGCGGCTTTCGCCCGAGGCGCTGGCCCGTTGGGCAGTGGCGGGCCAAAACCAAGCGCTCGCGAGCGTGACCGCCAGCCCCGCGCCAAGCATGACGCGACGTGCAAAAATCCCCCGGACAACCATCCCCGCGCTTCGCTGCCTTTCCCTCTGGCCGGCTTTGCGTCAGCCGGTTCGGGCTCAAGCCCCCGTCAGGCTCAGGCCCCATGACCGGCAGTTTTCGACGCCGCCGGTTAAGGAACAGTATTCGAAAAAATGAGGGAAAAAGAAGGCAGTTACGTTAACAATGCCCGTAATCCCCAGGCAGAGTTAAGTTAACCTTAACGCAGCAGGCCCCGCTCTACGGCCTGAGAGCGGCCGCCATCCGGGCGTCGTGGCCATACACGTCGCCGAAGGTCGAAATCGACCCGTCGTCGTTCACCCATAGGGTGAAATAGGTGATGTAAACCGGAATCGTCTGGTTCAGTGCGACGTGCTGGTCATAACCGTTCTGAATGGCGGAGGCGACCCGGCCCGCCGACCAGCCTTGATCATGCTTCAGCAGGGTGACGGCGAGCTGGTCGGGATTCTGCACCCGCATGCAGCCATGGCTCTCGGCGCGAACTGGCTTGGCGAAAAGGAACTTCTGCGGCGTGTCGTGCATGTAGACGTCGTGCTTGTTGGGGAACACGAATTTGACGTTGCCAAGCACGTTGTCCGGGCCGGGCGGCTGATAGATGTTGAGGCTGCGGATGTCGATGCGGTTCCAGTCCAGCCTGGACGGGTCGACCTCCCGGCCGCCAACGTTGATGCGAAGCTTGTGACGCTCCAGCACCGCGGTGTTCCAGCCGCCGGCGCCGAACCATCCTCCTTCCTCGGTGAGGAACGGCCGGATCTCCTCAGTCTTGATCGAGTTCGGCACGTTCCAGAAGGGATTGAACACGACCTCTTGCATCTCGTTGGAGAAGATCGGCGTCTGCTTGTCGGGCTTGCCCACCACGACCCTTGTGGTGTGGACGATCTTGCCCTCGTCGACGACGCGGAGCACGAACTCCGGCACGTTGACGTTCACGTAGTATGAGCCGAGGTCGTGGGGGAGCCAGCGCCACCGCTCCATATTGAGCAAGATGAGCCCCACCTTTGCCGGGTTCGCAGCCTGTTGGTGCTGCTGATTGAGCAGCCGCCGCGTACCGGGACCCACCGTGCCATCGGGAACAACGCCGTGGGCTTGCTGGAACCGCTTCACGGCCTCTTCCACAGAGGCATCAAAGAGCGTCTCTTGGACATGGGCGCCGTCCTCAGGTGTGGAAGGCATCTCAAGCCGCTGCCTAAGCAGGGTCACTTGCTGGTTGTCGACGCCGAGCTTGAGCGTGGGCCCATCGGGGATCTTGACGGCGTTCTTGGTGGTGCTGCCGCCCCTCGCCGCGATCAAGGCCTGGCGTAAGGCCTCGAACTGAGGCTGATCGGGCTGGAAGCTCCGCAAATACGCCGCCGGGTCCGAGCGAATGGCGATCGATTCGATCACCTCCAATGGATTCGGGAGCGCGAGGCTCGGATCGAGATTTTCGGTCAGGCGTGACGGATCGATGCGGCCTCCGCGCGCGTCGCGGCTGTAACCAAGCACCGCGAAGCTGATCTTGATCTCGGCGTCGGCGAGCGCATTGACGGCGGCGCTGTCATCGGCGTTGAAGCCGCTAGCCTTCGGAAGCGCGTAGTCGGAAGGGCGCAGGCCGTATTCGTGGGCCTTCCCAATCTCCTCCATCACGGACTTGGCCCGGTCCGTGAGGCCGTTCTCGTCGACCCAGAGGAGACGGCTTTCGGGGAGCGAGTAGTATTCGACGAGCGCCCCTTGCTCGCTCTTCCGCGCCTCGCTTGCAGATGTAAATTTGGCGGAAAGGCGCTCTTGTATGGCGATGCGCACCGCCTCGGGGCGCCCGATCAGCGCGGCTGGCGCATCCGGCTCCGCCGCAAGCGCCGGCAGGCTCAATGGCGCGGCCAAAAACAAGGCTAACGCGATACTGGAAATAGGCATCATTTGTGCACCCCCCAGCCGAACACAACCACTGATTCGGCAGAGCTCGGAACCCTAACGTGGGACCTCGCGCTTGGCCACACCGCGACGCAACATAAGTTCCCCCCAACTCAGCTTTTCTCGCGAGTGTGACTTTCCTGCCAAATGCTTTGCCGATGAGCTAGTTAGCTCTCGCTTCCAGTCCAATCTCACGCATCTTCCGGTAAAGCGTCGAGCGGCCGATGCCGAGCCTTTTGGCAATCTCGGTCATCCTGCCCCGGTAGCGGCCGAAGGCTAGCCTGATCATGTCGGCTTCGACCGCCTCGAGCGAGCGGATGTCGCCTTCCTCGCTTAAGGCCGGGATGCCGACCGCATCGCGACCGTTGGCCGAGGGCACGTGGATGGTGGCGGGGGCAATCGAGGAGTCGCCCAGCATCACAGGTCCCTCGATCCGGGGGGCCATGTCCTTTGGCGCCGGGGCGGAGGGCACCGTTACGCAATAGCCTTCAACATGCGCCGCGATCTGCGGGAATTCGTTGACGGTGAGTGTGGGCTGATCGGCGAGAACCACGGCGCGGAACACCGCATTCTCGAGCTGGCGGATGTTGCCCGGCCAGGTATAGCGCCGAAGCATGGCGAGGGCTTCCGCGCCAATGCCATCGATGCGCTTTCCCTCTTCTGCTGCGAAGCGGGCGATGAAATGGCGGACGAGCTCGGGCACGTCCTCGAGGCGCTCACGCAAGGGTGGCACCCAGATGGGGAAGACGTTGATCCGGTAGTAGAGGTCCTCGCGGAAGCGCCCCTCCTGCACGAGGCGAATCAGGTTTTGATTGGTCGCCGAGACGAGACGGAAGTCGACCTTGACCGGGTGCTTGGCGCCCACGGGATCGATCTCGCCCTGTTGCAGCGTGCGGAGCAGCTTCACTTGCGCATCGAGCGGCAGCTCGCCGATCTCGTCCAGGAACAGTGTGCCTTGATCAGCCTCCAGGAATTTGCCGGCCCGCTTCTCCGAGGCTCCGGTGCACGAGCCATTCTCGTGGCCGAACAGGATGCTCTCGACCAAATTCCCCGGAATGGCACCGCAATTGACCGTGACGAAAGGCTTGCCGGCGCGGGCGCTTTCGCCCTGGATGGCGCGCGCGATCAATTCCTTGCCGACTCCGCTCTCGCCCTCGATCAGCACGGGTATGAACGAATTGGCGGCCCGGTGGCCAAGCTCGACGACCCGGTCCATCGCCTCGCTACCTGCAATCAGATCGGCAAACCCAAGCTCCCCCTTGGTGGAGGCCTTCATGCGGGTCAGCTCGTCCTCCAGCGCTTCGATCTTGAGCGCGTTCTTGATGGAAACTTCGAGCCGCTCAGGGCTCACCGGCTTGACCACGAAGTCGACGGCACCGGCTCGCATGGCGGCGATTGCCGCGTCGATGCTGCCGTTGGCAGTCTGTACAATGGCGGGAGGCCACCTCGGCAAGGACCGCATGGCGGCGAGCACCGCCATTCCGTCGGTACCCGGCATGATGAGGTCGAGCAGGATGAGGCGGATATCGTTCGCAGCATCGGCCTTGAGCAACGCAAGCGCTTTGTCCCCGCTATCGGCGCTGGCTACGGTATAGCCGAACTGCTTAATGGTCTCTTCGAGAATACGACGCTGAGCAGGGTCGTCGTCGACGACCAAGACACGCTTAGGCATGACGCGACACTCGCTGCGGTTACTCTAAGGACACACGATGCGGGGCCGCTCCGATAGGCCCTTACACGGCCCGAGGAGGTGCTCCTGTGCCAAAATTGTGCAGTGGAAGGGTAAACATCCCCTTTATTGCAGTTCGATTTTGGTGAGGGGCGCTCTTGGCCGCCTCGCAAATTCGCCTTAAGAGCACGCTAGGCCGAGGGACGCGCCCGCATTCGAGGAGGACGAACAACGACGCCGATGCAGCTCAAACCGATCCATTGGTTGCCCGTTCACGCCACCGCGGCGTCCGCTCGGGGCAAAACGAAGCGCCCGAGTGACGAAGCGCGAGCGAAGCAAGTATTCGGGACTTTGCCGGAGTGGAACCTAGCGGACCTCTATCCCGGTACGGATGACCCCGGGCTCAAAGCCGATCTTGCAACCTCGGAGCGCGCCGCGACCGCGATGCAGGAGAGCTACGCGGGCAAGCTTGCCGCGCTTGCCGACGGGGGCAAGGGCGGCGAGGCGCTCGCGCGCGCCGTGCGGGAGTACGAGGCCTTGAGCGACCTCATGGGACGCATCGGCTCCTATGCGAGCCTGCGCTACGCCGCCGACACCTCCGACCCCGCGCGGCAGAAATTCTTCGGCGACGTCCAAGAGAAGATCACCACGATCTACTCCAAGCTCGTGTTCTTTGAGTTGGAGCTGAACCGACTCGACGACGACGTGCTGGAAGCCGCCATGGCCAATTCCGAGCTCGGGCATTACCGGCCCTGGCTTGAGGATCTGCGCAAGGAGAAGCCCTATCAGCTCGATGACAAGCTCGAGCAGCTGTTCCGCGAGAAGGCCGTCACCGGGCGCGGCGCCTGGAACAGGCTGTTCAACGAGACCATGACCTCGCTCCGCTTCGACGTCGAAGGCGAGAAGATCAGTCTCGAGCCGACCCTCAATCGCCTGTTGGATCAGGACGAGACCAAGCGCCGGAACGCAGCGGAGGCTCTGGCGCGCGTGTTCAAGGACAATGTGCGGCTGTTCACCCTGATCACCAATACGGTCGCCAAGGACAAGGAGATCTCCGATCGCTGGCGCGGCTTTGCCGATGTCGCCGACTCCCGCCATCTCGCCAACCGCGTGGAGAGGGAGGTCGTCGATGCGTTGGTAAGCGCCGTGCGGGACGCCTATCCGCGCCTCTCCCACCGCTATTACGCGCTCAAAGCGAAATGGCTCGGCACAACGCAGCTTGCCTATTGGGATCGCAATGCGCCCTTACCGGAGGAGCCCGCGCAGACGATCGGCTGGGATGAGGCGCAAAGCACGGTGCTCAAGGCCTATGGCGATTTCTCGCCGCCCATGGCGGCCATTGCCGGGGAATTCTTCGCCAAGCGCTGGATCGACGCGCCGGTGCGCGAAGGGAAGTCGCCGGGCGCCTTTTCCCATCCCGCAGTGCCGAGCGCCCACCCCTACATCTTGCTCAACTACCAGGGCAAGCCGCGGGACGTGATGACGCTCGCCCATGAGCTCGGCCATGGCGTGCATCAGGTGCTCGCCAATGTGCAGGGGCCGTTGATGGCGCCTACGCCTTTGACGTTGGCGGAGACGGCGAGCGTGTTCGGCGAGATGCTGACTTTCCGCGCGCTTTTCGATCAGGCGCCTAGCAAGCGGGAGCAGAAGGCGCTACTCGCCGCCAAGGTCGAGGACATGATCAACACGGTGGTGCGCCAGATCGCCTTCTACAGCTTCGAGCGCAAGGTGCACATCGAGCGTCGCGAAGGCGAACTCACGGCGGAGCGCTTAGGTGAGATCTGGCTCGACGTGCAGCGGGAGAGCTTGGGTCCCGCGATCGACTTGAAGACGGGCTATGAGAATTTCTGGTGCTACATCCCGCACTTCATCCACTCGCCGTTCTACGTCTATGCCTATGCCTTCGGCGATTGCCTCGTGAACTCGCTTTATGCGGTCTACGAGAAGGCCGAAACGGGCTTTGCCGACCGCTATCTCGACATGCTCGCGGCGGGCGGAACCAAGCACCACAAGGAGCTGCTCAAGCCCTTTGGGCTCGACGCCTCCGAACCGGATTTCTGGTCGATGGGGCTCAGGATTATCGAAGGTTTGATCGACGCGCTCGAGGCGATGGATGCTGGACGCTGAAGGCTGGGGCGCATCGCCGGGAGCGATCATCGTTGCCGTCGTTCCGGTCGCCCTGTGGGTCGCGGCGCTCGTTTGCGCCGGCATCGCGATCTTGCGGGCCCCTACGCCGATCACGCTTCGGGTCATCGTCGACAAGTTGTTGCGCTATCTGTTCGTCTTTCCGTTGGGTGTGCAGGGGCTCTGGGCGTTCCTTGGCCATGTGTTTATGCCTGAAGAGTCGGCAAGCGCGATCGGCTGGGAGGCGAGCCCGTTCCAATACGAGGTGGGCGTCGCCAATCTGGGGCTTGGGCTCGCAAGCCTCTACGCCGCGTTCAAAGGCTTCGAGGCGCGGGCGGCAACGGCCATCGCGGCCGCATGCTTTTTGGGGGGAGCGGGCGTCGGGCACATCATCGACATCGCCCAGGGCGACAATCTCGCCCCCGGCAATGGCGGCCCGATCCTCGTCACGGACTTCCTTACGCCCATCGCCATTCTCGTTCTCCTCCTCGTATTTCCCCGGCGCTCCGAGCCAAGAGCGGCCGGGCGCGTGGCAGGGACCCCCGAACCGTCCTTGGTTGCCCGTATTGAGAGCGCCCTTGAAGAAGCGCCGTTGCCTCGCATCGAGGATGAGATCGAAAAGGCCCGAAAGGCGATGCGCGAGGCTCTCACCGCTGGGCCAACACCGGAGGTTTTGCCTCCGGCGGAGCGTCCTGTTCTCGATCCGCCCCGCAAGGGGAAGCGCGGCTTGCGGAAGAGCGGGACCGATCTCTCGAAGAACTAAATACCAAATGGGTTTGCGCGTCCTTGGGACGCCGGGGATCCGAACCCCTGGCAATTTCCTTTGGCCGTCCTACCTTTGAGACTGGGGCGCCCTTTGGATAACCATGACTTCGGATAAGGAACGCAACCGCCTCACTGCCCGCGTGCGGCGTTATGGACGCGTCGGCGCCAATGTCGGGGGCGTCGCAGCGCGCATCGCTAGCCTCCGCTTGCTCGGGCGCGACCCCGACCGCGATCGGGATGCCGCCGCCCTTGCCGCCGCGCTTGGAGGGCTCAAAGGCCCGATCATGAAGGTGGCGCAGCTGCTGGCCACCATCCCCGAGGCGCTGCCCCCCGAATATGCGGCGGAGCTCGGTCAGCTGCAGAGCCAAGCGCCGCCCATGGGCTGGCCGTTCGTGCGCCGCCGCATGGCCGCAGAGCTCGGCCCGGATTGGGAGGAAAGGTTCGCGAACTTCGAGCGCGACGCCGCTGCCTCGGCCTCCCTCGGGCAGGTGCACAAGGCGTGCGCCCATGATGGGCGCGTGCTTGCGGCGAAGCTGCAATATCCGGACATGCAGTCCGCGGTCGAAGCCGATTTGAAGCAGCTCAACGTGTTGTTCTCGATCCATCGGCGCATGCGGCCCGCGATCGAGACCTCTGAGATGATGCAGGAGATCGCCACGAGGCTCAGGGAGGAACTCGACTACGCGCTGGAGGCAAAGCACATGCGCCTCTATGGCCTGATCTTCGCGAGCGATCCCCTCATTCGGGTGCCGGAGGTCCTGCCGGAGCTCTCAACGCAGCGGCTGCTCACCATGACGTGGCTCTCAGGGCGCCGGCTGCTCGATTACACGGGGCGCCCGCTCGATGAGCGCAACCAGATCGCCCGCACCCTATTCCGCGCCTGGTGGTTTCCCTTTAGCCATTACGGCGTCATCCATGGCGACCCGCATCTCGGCAACTACACGGTGTTCGAGGACGGGGAGGGAAAGGCTGCCGGCATCAACCTGCTCGACTATGGCTGCATGCGTACGTTCGCGCCGAAATTCATTCAGGGGGTGGTGGATCTCTACCGCGGGCTTCTCACCAATGACCGTGCCTTGATCGTGCACGCCTATGAGACCTGGGGTTTCGGGGGTCTCTCCAACGAGCTGATCGACATTCTGAACATCTGGGCGACCTTAATCTATGGGCCCATGCTTGACGACCGAGTCCGCACCGTCGCCGATGAGGTGAGCCCCGGCATGTATGGGCGGCGGGAGGCCTTCAAAGTGCATCAAGGCCTGCGCCACAAGGGGCCGGTCAAGGTGCCACGGGAGTTTGTCTTCATGGACCGCGCCGCGATCGGGCTCGGCGGGGTCTTCCTGCACCTGAATGCCGAGCTAAACTTCCACCGTCTGTTCAATGACACCATCATTGGTGTCGACCTCTCCGACGTGGCTGGGCATCAGCGGAAAGCCTTCAGCGCGGCCGGGGTGCCGTTGCCATAGGGGGCTGGCTAATGCTGCCGAAATGGGCCTCATGGTTCGAGACGCGCCGCAGCCGCGGCGCTCCTCACCCTGAGGAGGGCGCGTGAGCGCCCGTCTCGAAGGGTGAGGCCCGATTGTTGCCCCACGCGCCGGCTTTGTGGTATCTCGCGGTCAGAACCAGGGCGAAGAGCATAAGGGGAGTGGGATGCACATCGATCCAGCCGAGTGCCATCCGGCGATGGACTACAGCGAGCACAAAAAAACCTATAGACTGTTCTTGAAGGGCACGATCTATCTGATCGCCGGCGTCGTCACTATCATGGCGTTTTTGGCCATTTTTGTAGTTTGACCGGCTTACATACCCTGCCCTAAGGCGGCATGATTTTGCCGCCACCCCTTCGACACGAATTGCGCGCGAGCGCTTCTAGAACTCTGGCGTTGAGCCAGCCGACGGAGCCACGATGATCACCATTGGCGTGCCGGCCGAAAGCCCCGACGAGTCTCGCATCGGGCTCAGTCCCGAAACCGCGAAAAAGCTCGTCAAGCAGGGGGCTAAAGTGGTTGTCCGCGCGGGCGCTGGCTTGCGCTCCCATTTCTCCGACGAGGAGTACCGGGCCGCCGGCGCGAGCACGGCCGCAAGCGATGCCGAGGCGGTGAGCGCCGCCGACATCGTGCTGACGGTGAGACGGCCGCCCCTGGCGCTGATCAGATCCATAAACCAGGGCGCTTTGCTCATCGGCATGCTCGATCCTTTCTCGGACGCTCCCGGCCTCCAGGCTTTGGCAACGACCGGCGTCTCACTGTTCGCCATGGAGCTGATGCCGCGGATCAGCCGCGCGCAGAGCATGGACGTGTTGTCGAGCCAAGCGAATCTCGCGGGCTACAAGGCCGTGGTCGACGCTGCCGCCGCCTTCGAGCGCGCGCTGCCGATGATGATGACGGCGGCCGGCACGGTGCCTGCGGCGCGCGTGTTCGTCATGGGCGCGGGCGTCGCCGGGCTTCAGGCCATCGCCACGGCTCGGCGGCTCGGCGCCATCGTCACGGCGACGGACGTGCGCCCGGCCGCCAAGGAGCAAGTGGAGTCGCTCGGCGCCAAATTCATCGCCGTCATCGACGACGAGTTCCGCCAGGCGGAGACGGCAGCGGGCTACGCTAAGGAGATGTCGGACGAATACAAGAAGCAGCAGGCGGCGCTCGTGGCCGAGCACGTCAAGACCCAGGACATCGTCATTACCACGGCGCTGATCCCGGGCCGCCCTGCGCCCAAGCTCATCTCCAAGGCCATGATCGAAAGCATGCGGCCGGGCTCGATCATCGTCGATCTCGCCGTCGAGCGGGGCGGCAATGCCGCGCTCGCCAAGGCCGGCGAGGTGGTGGAGCACAACGGTGTGCGCATCATGGGCAAGCTCAATCTTCCGGGGGCGGTCCCGGTGAATGCGTCGAGCCTCTATGCCCGCAATCTGCTCTCCTTCGTCGAGCCGATGATCGACAAGACGAGCAAGGAGCTTGCCGTCAACTGGGACGACGACCTCGTCAAAGGCACCCTGATCGCCCGCGACGGCGCCATCGTGAATGCGATAATTGCGGACCGTATCGGCGGAGCATCGGCAGCGTCCGCGCCGGCGAAAGCCAAGACGGGTATTGTTGAAAAGGCCGCGGCGACGAAGAACGGAGCCACGCGGCAGCCGAAGGGAGGGAAGACATGAGGCGAGCAACCGCAGGGTTCGCACTTGCCGTTGTCGGTTTGGCGATGCTGGCGGAAGGCTTGGTCGCCGGGAGCGCCCATGCGCAAGGCGCAGCCGCGTCCGAGGGCGGCCACGACTTCGTGTTTCGCTTATCCATCTTCGTCCTCGCCATCTTCGTCGGCTATTACGTGGTGTGGAGTGTCACGCCGGCCCTGCACACCCCGCTCATGTCGGTGACCAACGCCATCTCCTCGGTGATCGTGGTGGGCGCGCTGCTTGCCGTCGCCGTAGAATCCGCCGACAGCGTTGCATCCGGCAGCTGGACAGCGAAGCTGCTCGGCTTCGCGGCGCTCATCATGGCGAGCGTGAACATCTTCGGCGGCTTCCTCGTCACGCAACGCATGCTTGGCATGTATCAGAAGAAAAAGAAATAACCGCGCTGCGAGGTAAACCATGAGCTCGGATCTCGTCGCGTTGCTCTATCTCGCTGCGGGCGTACTTTTCATTCTCGCGCTGCGTGGCCTTTCGTCGCCGGTGACCTCGCGCCGGGGCAATTATCTTGGCATGACCGGCATGGCCATCGCCGTGCTCACCACGCTTGCGGTGGCGAGACCGGAGACGCCGCTCACCTTCGCCATGATCTTGGTGGGCATCGCCATCGGCGGCGGCATCGGGGCTTTCGTCGCGCGCCGCATCCCCATGACGGCGATGCCGGAGCTCGTCGCTGCCTTCCATTCGCTCGTCGGTCTTGCCGCGGTGCTGGTCGCCGCTGCCGCCTTCTATGCGCCGGAAGCCTTCGGCATCGGTGTGCCAGGCGCCATCCATACCGCGAGCCTGGTTGAAATGTCTCTAGGCGCCGCCATCGGCGCCATCACCTTCACTGGCTCCGTGATCGCCTTCCTTAAGCTTTCGGCGCGCATGTCGGGCAAGCCGATCCTCTTGCCCGCCCGGCACCTCATCAACATCGCGCTCGCCTTGGCCCTCGTCTTTTGCGTCGTGATGTTCTGCCGCGAGCAGACGCAAGCCTATTTCTGGGCGATCGCGGCGCTGTCGCTCATGCTCGGCGTGCTCATCATTGTCCCGATCGGCGGCGCCGACATGCCGGTCGTCATCTCGATGCTCAACTCCTATTCGGGATGGGCCGCGACGGGCATCGGCTTCACGCTCGGCAACACCGCGCTGATCGTCACCGGCGCGCTGGTCGGTTCCTCTGGCGCCATCCTCTCCTACATCATGTGCAAGGGGATGAACCGCTCCTTCATCAACGTCATTCTGGGCGGGTTCGGCGGCGAGGTGGCGGGGCCGGCCGGGGGCGTCGAGCAGAAACCGGTGAAGCTCGGCTCGGCGGAGGACGCAGCCTTCCTGATGAAGAATGCGAGCAAGGTGATCATCGTGCCGGGTTACGGCATGGCGGTGGCGCAAGCGCAGCACGCCTTGCGGGAGATGGCCGATGGGCTGAAGAAGGCGGGCGTGGAGGTCAAATACGCGATCCATCCGGTCGCGGGCCGCATGCCGGGGCATATGAACGTGCTGCTCGCCGAGGCGAACGTTCCTTACGATGAGGTGTTCGAGCTTGAGAACATCAACAGCGAGTTCGCACAAGCCGACGTGGCCTACGTGATCGGCGCCAACGACGTGACCAATCCGGCTGCCGAGGACGACCCGTCGTCGCCGATCTATGGCATGCCGGTCTTGCAGGTGTGGAAGGCGGGCACCGTGCTGTTCAACAAGCGGTCGCTCGCGTCAGGTTATGCCGGTATCGACAACCCGCTCTTCTATGGCGACAACACCATGATGGTGCTGGGCGATGCAAAGAAGATGACCGAGGAGATCGCCAAGGCGCTGTGACGCGCGGCGCTTTCCGGATTCCGTCCTTTCGGGGGCAAGCCTGGGGCTAGACCAGAGATTTTTTTATGCACTTTTTCGTATTCCAGGTTTCGCCGGAATGAGGTCACGCCACGGCCCCAATGACCGTGTCTGGCTTGCCGGAATGCGAGGGCTCGTCCTCGGCATGAGGATTGCGCATAGCCTCGGAACGGAGCGGAGCACGATCGTGCGTGAGCGGAGCAAGGATATGCACATCTGCTCGACGAAAGCGAGGCGACAGCGAAGATCGATGCGATCGTCGCCGTTTACAAGCAGCTACTCCATCAGCAATCCGTCGGCGTCATCGTCCGAGCGGCGTGCGTAGCGTTCTAGCTCGATCAGAAAACCTGATGTCCACGGCTCACGCGAGCGTGAGCAGACAGAGCCGTGTGCCGTCGTATTGCTGAACGTGTTGTTCAGGCGTGGTTCAGCAGGGAAACGATAACGGGAGCACGTCTCTCGCAGAGACCTTGGAAGGTATTGATAGCGTCATGTTGAATCTACTCTTCGCTCTGGTGGGCGCCTACACGATCATTTGTGTGGGCGCATGGGTGCTCCATCGCTATTTCATCTATCTGCCCGACACCAAGCGCTACGCGCCCAAGGACGCTGGCTTGGCCGGCGTCAAAGAGATTACGTTCAAGGGCAGGGGTGGGGTCACGCTGATCGCCTGGTATCTGCCGGCGCGGGGGCGGAAGCCCACGCTCCTCTATTTCACCGGCAATAGCGGCTCGGCGGCGAACCGCGCGCGGAAGATCGAGGCGATTGCTGCGAGCGGCTACGGGGTCTTCATGCTCAACTACCGCCGCTATGGCGGTTCGGGCGGCTGGCCCACGGAGGCCAACAATGTCGCCGATGCGAATGCGACCTTCGACTACCTACGGGCGTTAGGGGTGCCCGCCCGCGACATCGTCGCGTATGGCGAATCGCTCGGCACCGCGGTCGCCACGTGGCTCGCTCTGCAGCGCCCCGTTCGGGCATTGGTGCTCGAAGCGCCCTTCACGTCGGTGGTCGACGTCGGCTTGCAGGTCTGGTGGTTCCTGCCGCTTCGGCTGATCATGACGGATCAATACCGCACCATCGACCGCATTGGCTCGGTGCGCGTGCCACTCCTCATCCTGCATGGCGCGCGGGACAGCTTGATCCCGGTGTCTCAAGCGCGGCAGATCTATGCCGCCGCCAATGAGCCGAAGAGCCTCGCCATCCTGCGTAGCGGCGGTCACAACGACCTTTTCGACCACGGGGCCTGGGAAAAGGTCACGGCGTTTTTCGAGACGCCCGAAACCGTACGTCCCGCCATCACCCATCCAGCTCAGTTCGAGCCGGTGGCCTTGGCGTCATAAGCCTCGCCGAGACGGCTCTGCTTTTATCGGGCAGCTCAGCTCGGGCCGAGCCCGAGTGCAAATTCCGTCATGAAAGAGGATGCTAAAAGCCGCGCCTAGCGGGAGTGCGGGGCTTGGCGACAACGATGCCGCTCTCGCGCTGGGCCTTCTTGCGGGCGAGCTTGCGGGCGCGGCGAATGGCTTCGGCCTTCTCGCGCGCGCGCTTCTCCGACGGTTTCTCGTAATAGTTACGGAGCTTCATCTCGCGGAAGATGCCTTCGCGCTGCATCTTTTTCTTCAGCGCCCGAAGGGCCTGATCGACATTGTTATCGCGAACGACGACTTGCACGCGCGCTCATCTCCATTCCGGGGTTGAGAAGGTTGGGATTGGGCCAAACGCATCGCTGGCCGGAACCAGCCGGGCTTTGAATCCGGGTTTGCTCTAACAGAAGGGCCGTTGCTTGTCCAGATGTGACGAAGCGGTGGGCGCCAATCCTCCCTCCCCCTTCTTGGGGGAGGATAGGTCAGCTTTTCGGAAAGAGGCGTGTGGTGTGGCCCATCTTGCGGCCTGGCCGGGCCTCGGCCTTGCCATAGAGATACAACGCGACGCCCTCCTCGCCGGCGAGCTGGTGCCAGCGCTCCACTTCAGTGCCGATCAGATTAGTCATCACCGCATCGCTATGGCGGGCAGTGTCTCCGAGCGGCCAACCGGCAATGGCCCGGATATGGTTCTCGAACTGGCTGACGAGGCACGCATCGAGGGTCCAATGGCCGGAATTGTGAACCCGCGGGGCGAACTCATTCACCAAGAGGTGGGGGGCCTCCCCTTCGCGCTGGAACATCTCGACGCAGAGCACGCCGACGTGAGAGAGCGCCTCGGCGACCTTGCCCGCGATGCGTCTCGCCTCGAAGGCGCATTCGGCGTGGATGCGGGCCGGCACGCGACTGATGGCGAGGATGCCATTCTGGTGCACGTTCTCGGTTGCGTCGTAGAAGCGGAGATCGCCGTCCCGTCCGCGCACGACCATGACCGACACCTCACGCTCGAAGGCGATGAGACTTTCGAGCAGCGCCGGCTGACCGCCGAGACCCTTGAGCGCCGCGGCCGCCTCCGCCGCGTTGCGAACGAGCGCCTGACCCTTGCCGTCATAGCCGAAGCGCCGCGTCTTCAGGAGTGCTGGGAGCTTCATGCTGAGGAGCGCATCGCGGAGAGAGTTCGCATCGTCCACCGCCGCGTCATCGGCGACGGGGATGTCCAGCCCGCGCAGGAAGTTCTTCTCGGTCAGCCGGTCCTGGGCGGTGGCGAAGGCGCTGGCCGGCGGGTGCACCGGTGCTTTCCGGCCCGCAAATTCGAGAGCGCGCGCCGGCACGTTCTCGAACTCGCAGGTCACGACGTCGACGCGCGCGGCGAAAGCGCTGAGCGCGTTCGCGTCCTCGAAGGAACCGACCGTCGAGGAGGCAGCCACCGCGAAGGCGGGCGCATTGGGCTCGTCGGTATAGATGTGGGTCTTCAGCCCGAGCCGGGCGGCGGCAAGAGCAAGCATGCGGCCGAGCTGACCGCCGCCCAGGATGCCGATCGTGCTCCCTGGGGGTAACGCGTTAGGCATGATCCTCCGGGGCCTCGGCTACGCCATCGGTTTGCGCCGCGCGCCACGCCATGACACGGGCGGCAAGGGCGCTATCGGCGAGCGCCAGAATCTGCGCTGCCAACAGGCCTGCATTGGTGGCACCCGCCGCACCAATGGCGAGCGTTCCCACGGGCACGCCCGCGGGCATCTGCGCGATCGACAATAGACTGTCGAGCCCCTTGAGCGAGGGGCTCTCGATCGGCACACCGAGCACTGGCAGCTCCGTCAAGGATGCCGTCATGCCAGGCAGATGCGCGGCGCCGCCGGCGCCGGCGATGATCACTTTCAGCCCGCGCCCGCGCGCGCTGCTAGCATATGCGTAAAGCCGCTTGGGGGTCCGGTGCGCCGAAACGATGCGGGTCTCATAGGGCACGTACAGCGCCTCGAGCACATCGGCCGCGGCTTTGAGCGTGGGCCAGTCCGAGCGGCTGCCCATGATGATGCCGACGCCGGGCTTCTGCTCGCTCATGTCATACTCTTCAGGAAGGCGCGCCTAGGTCTCGCGGAAAGCGGGGGATTAAAGGGTTGCGCCAGGCTTGGCAAGGCAAGTTTCGCGAGGCATCCGCAGACCCCGCGGGCAGCGCAGACGTGAGGCCTAGGCAATGATATCGGGCAAGAGCTGGTCCTCGATGCGGGCGATCTCGTCCTTGAGGGACAGCTTTTTCTTTTTCAGGCGCTTTAGCTGCAGCTGATCGGCGCGGCCGGACTCCTCCAACGCGTCGATGGCGCTGTCGAGATCGCGGTGCTCTTGCTTGAGCTTGAGCAACGTCGCCCGGAGCTCGCGAACCTCTTCGCTCTCCATGGCGCGTCCCTGCTCCTTCTTGCCTTTTCGGGGACTCGCGCGAGTATCAGAGCGAAACCGAGGCTGCGCAAGGCTTCTCGCCAGGAGCGACCCGCGGCTGACGCGTCACTGGCAGCGGCCTGGGGTGACGCCCCTGAGACGGGTCTGCCATTAGACAAAGCGTCTCCGATTTGCCAGAATGTTTGGTCGGAGACCAACTGAATCGGAGGTCCAGACATGGCGCTTGACGCACACCTCGAGGAGTTGTCGGACAGACATCGCGCATTGGATCGGAAGATCGAAGAGGAGATGGCCCGGCCCACGGCCGACGATCTCAAGATCGCGGAGTTGAAGCGTCAAAAATTGCGTCTCAGGGATGAGATAGAGCGGCTCAAACTCGAACTGAGCCATTAGGGCCGAATCGGCCCGTTGCCAAGGCGAGAGGCCAGGAGCAAGGCCTTACGCTTGGCTCTCGCCCCGCCCACAGATGTGGGAGCAAGTTTCTACATGAGATCGGGCGCGGCCGCCTGTTCGCGCGCCCGACTCTTTACGAACCTTGACGAAGGTCAAGGACGGCGGCGAAGTACGACGCTACCCGTGTCGGCGCATCATGGAAAATAGGAGGATCGCGTTGCCATCACGCAGCATGGCGGGAAGTGCGAGGAGCGCGCTCATGGCGGGGCTCTTCGGGGGCATTGTGCTTCTTGGCGTTGCCCCCACGGTGACCCGCGCCGCCGACAAGACCCTCGTCGACAAGGGCGAGGTGCTCGTGCGGGAAAACTGCTCCCGCTGCCATGCCGTCGGTAAGGAGGGCGACAGCCCCCACCCGGAAGCGCCTCCGTTCCGCACCTTGTCCAGCAAATATCCGATCGAGGACCTCGCCGAATCGCTCGCGGAAGGGATCGTGTCCGGCCATCCGGACATGCCCATCTTCGTGTTCAGCCCGCACGACGTCGAGGCGATCATCGAATATTTGCAGAGCATCCAGGCCCAGTAGACCGCGCCGCTAACGGCGTCCCAGCTTGGGCTTGGCGGCGAGCGCCTGCTGCGGGCGGCCCTTTATGCCCACGCTGTTGCCATTTTGACGTGTCAATTAACTCCTATTTCGGGCATTCCTGCCTAAACTGGGAGCGCCGAATCAGGGGCCGCCACTGTCGATTGGCTAGGCCTGAGCGGAGATAGGGAATGAAAAGCAGGCTGCTTCTATCGCTGTGGCTGCTGGGGGCCGTGCTCTACACCGGCAGCACCATGTTCCTCGCCCATGCAGTCCTGGGCCGTGTTGGCGGCCTCGGTGGCGACAGGTCCAAATCCGCTACGGTTGCCCTGGCGGCAGATGCCCAGTGCCAAAAGGCCGGTGCTCCTGAGGCTGCTCCCGCGAAGACCGCGGTCGTCGAGCCGCAAAAAGCCGTCGCCGAGCCGCAAAAGGCCGCGCCCGCACAAAATTCAGAGAAACCCGGCACTCCTGAGGCGCCGAACCGCAGCTCCGTCCCGTCGCCTTCCGGCACGGATGCGGGCCAAGAGCCCGAGCAAGCGTCGTCGCCCGACCCCTGGCAACAGCGGGAGACAGCGAGTCCCGACGTTGACCAGGATCAGGCCGGAGCTCAACCCGATCAGCCCGAGCAAGATGAGTGGGCCCATGTGGTGGCCGGCACCGCCGATATGCGTTCGGAGCCCTCCAGGGAGGCGCCCCTGATTTACGCCCTTCCGGCAGGGTGGCAGGTGCGCGTGATCTCGCGCCAGCCGGGCTGGGTGCAGATCCAGGACTCCAATAGCGGTGCGGCGGGCTGGGTCGAATCGACGGCGCTTGCGCCCGTGGGGCCTGGCGAGCAGTCGGGCTACGACCCGTATGGGACGCGCGATGGGCCCCCCCATCGGTATGCGGACGAAGGTTACCCGGAAGACCAGTCCTGGCGATGGCGCAGGCCGCAAGGCCTCGGCCAGTTCGGCGATTTTGTGCGCAGGGCGCTTGGCGGCTGGTAGGACACGCCTCAGCCTTCCCCTTTGTCAGTGCGCGGTTGGGAGAACTCAGGCGGCGGGCGGGGTGATCTCCGGTCGCTGCTCCTCCCCCTCGTGATGATCGGGATGGCCGGCATCGGTGCGCCCGTTCCCCTGATGCACTTGGGCCCCCTGATGCACTTGGGCGTGGTGCCCGTTGCCGGGATGGCCGGCCACGCGCCGCTCATGCTGCACGGCGACGCGCACCGCCTCGGTCTGGGTGTAGAGGTCCATATGCTCGGCGTCTTCCTCGGCCACCGGGATCAGGGCTTCGTCCATATAAAATTTGGCGCGGGGGTCGCCTTCGATCTTGCGTAGGATGCGCTTCAGATGCCGCCACCGGCGCACCAGCTTCACGGCTTTCCGTGCGGTCTCCTGGACGTTGTTGGCATAGAAAGAGAGCCGCGGCTCGATGGGGAAGGTCGAGCGCCGGTCTTTGCGGTATTTGAGACGGAAAATGCCCCATTGCAGCGGGTGCAAATTCTCGATCTTCATCGCGCTCGAGAACCAAATTAGCACGGGCATCAGCGAGCGGAGGTGGATGCCGGTGGCGGCGGCGCGCCGCATGATCGTCTCCAGATGCTCGTCGGTATAGAAAATGTCCCAGGCCGAGCGATAAGCGGCTTGCCATTCTTCCTTCGTCATCCTGGCGTGACCGGTGACCACGTGCTCGAGCTCGTATTTGTTCATGTCGGGGTCCATCCAGACATTCTTCTCGAACAGCACCTTGTGGTCCTCGGAGCCGGGGAGCGGGGTCAACACGAAAAACTCGAGCGCATCGAGCGGCAGCTCTTTCTTGATGATCTCGAGGTCGTGGCTGATTGACTCCGGCGTGTCGTTCTCGAAGCCGAGGATGTAGCCCGCGAAGGTCATGATGCCGGCGGCCTTCCAGCCGAGCAGCATCTTGCGGTACTCGGTGATCTTGTTCTGCCGCTTCTTGGCGGCGATCAGGTTCGCCGGGTTGATGTTCTCGAGCCCAATGAACACGCGGGTGACGCCGGCCCGGCGCGATTTCTCGATGAAGTTCGGGATCTTGTGGCAGAGCGTGTCGACCTGGATCATGAAGCGGACGTCCATGCCGTCTTCTTCCCGCAGCTTGATGATCCGGTCGTAGATCGCTTCCCAATCCTTGTTACGGGCGAAATTGTCGTCGGTGATGAAGAAGCGCTTCACCCCTTGCGCCCAATTCATGCGCAGGATGTGTTCGATCGAGTCGGGGGAGCGATAGCGGGACTTCCGCCCCTGCACGTTGATGATGGTGCAGAAGGAGCATTGGAAGGGGCAGCCGCGCCCGGCATCGAAGCTCGTCACATCGCCCACGGTGCGCTTGACGAAGTCCACGGGCAGGAAGGGCGGGGAGGCGACGTCGCCAATGCCCGGCAGCTCCTTCATATGATTGTAGAGGGGACGTAGCTCCCGCTTTGCCGCGTGTTGCAGCACCTCATCGAAGCCCTCCTCGGCCTCGCCCGCGAAGATGGAGACGCCGAGGTCCTGTGCGATTTTGATGTCGGCCTGGATCTCGTTGAGCATGGCGAGGCAGCCCGAGACGTGAAAGCCGCCGATCATCACCTGCACGCCCGCGGTGCGCAGGGCCCGGGCGATGTCGAGCGACCGGGGGAACTCATTCGATTGCACGCCGATCAGCCCGACGAGCCCCGCTCCCCCGTGGTGGGCGATGCGTTTGGCGATCTCGCTCGGGCGGACACGGGTGTTGGTCTCGTCGATGGCGGTGACGTCGATGGGGAGGTCGGGTCCGAGTATGCCGCGCTCGGCAGCGCCCTTCGCAAGACTATAGACGGCAGCGAGCGAGTTCGACGGCATGGTCGAGCGTAGCCATTGCACGACGTAGCCGTCGGCGTCGTAATGGGACGGCTTGATGAGGATGAGCTGAAACCGCTGACCCGATGTTTTGCACGGCATGCATTGGCCCCTTATGAGAGGGTGCCCACGTTTCGGAGGTGGCCGAGGCGCGCCGAGCCCCGAGATCCTACTGGCGCGAATGGCCGAGCAACGCTCAGCCTCAACCCGCCGTGACTGAAAAACCCCCGAAACCTGACGCTCGAGCGAAGCGTCCCTCAAAACTGCGCAAGGATGTAACTGGCGGGACTCAACCATATTCTTGACCCTCGGTCCAACGGAATAGGTGCAATGCAAGATGGGCAACGGGTGAAACATAGGCAGGAAGACGCCGGTATTGCTCTCCTCTCGTTCTCCCGAGCGCCCCAGCCCCCAGCCGCGCTCTACCGTCCCGGCGCCCCCCGGTTCCGATCCTGAAGCCGATCGAACGCGGCGATATCCTTCGCCAAAAAATAATTGAGCATGGTTCGCACGGTGGCGATCACGGCGAGCTTTCCCACGTCGCTCCACGTAGGCGCGATCGTCGTCTTCACAATGTCGGCGGCAAGACGAATACGAGCGCCAGCAAGATCCAAGTGGCGAAGTGGAGCCAGATCTCGCGGCCTCGCGTCGTGGGGGCCTCACGGCGCCAAAACGCGGCGCAGAGAAGCGCAAACAAACACCCCAGCCGCACCGTAGGTGACGGCGAGGACGGTACCGGCTTGGATCGCAAGCGCGATCACCTCGGCAAACTGCTGAATGGGGCGATCAAATCAATGCGGATGCGGCATGGCCACTCCAAATAGGCCCTCGCTTGGCGATTCAGACGTCTTTCGCCAGGCTGCGAAGCTTGAACTTCTGGATCTTGCCCGTCGAGGTCTTGGGCAGCTCGGTGAAGACCACGTGGCGGGGGCATTTGAAGCGGGCGAGCCTCTCCCTGCAGTAGCTTATGATCTCCGCCTCGGTCACCTCGGCCCCCGGCCTTATCTCGATGAAGGCACAAGGCGTCTCGCCCCATTTGGAGTCGGGCTTGGCGACCACGGCCGCGGCAGCGACGGCGGGGTGCTTGTAGAGCACGTCCTCCACCTCGATGGAGGAGATGTTCTCCCCGCCCGAGATGATGATGTCCTTGGAGCGGTCCTTGAGCTGGATGTAGCCGTCTGGATGCAGCACGCCGAGATCGCCGGAATGGAACCAGCCGCCGGCGAAGGCCTCCTCGGTCGCTTGTCTATTCTTGAGGTATCCCTTCATGACGATGTTGCCGCGGAACATGACCTCGCCAATGTTCTCGCCGTCTGCCGGCACGCGCGCCATGGTTTCGGGGTCCATCACGTCGAGGCCCTCCAGCGCCACATAGCGCACGCCCTGCCGCGCCCGCTTCGACAGGCGCTCGTCCGGCGGCAGCGCCTCCCATTCGGCATGCCACTCATTGATGGTCGCAGGCCCATAGGTCTCGGTGAGCCCGTAGAGATGGGTAAGCTCGAAGCCAGCCTCGGCCATGCGCGCGAGCACGGCCTCCGGGGGCGGCGCGGCGGCATGGTTGAAGGCGACGGCGTGGGAGAAGCTCCGCCTCTCGTCCTCCGTGGCGTTGAGCAGGCAGGCCATGACGAAGGGCGCGCCGGAAAGATGCGTTACTTTGTGATCGGCGATCGCGTCATACATGGGCTTGGGGCGTACCGCGCGGAGGCAGACGTGCGTGCCGGCGACCACAGACAGCGACCAGGGAAAGCACCAGCCGTTGCAGTGAAACATCGGCAGGGTCCAGAGATAGACGGGGTGGGCGCCCATGCCGGTGGCGATGGTGTTCGCGTAGCACATCAGCGCCGCGCCGCGGTGATGATAGACGACGCCCTTGGGATTGCCGGTGGTACCGCTCGTGTAGTTTAGCGAGATGGCGTTCCACTCGTCGGACGGCATCTGCCAGGGGAAGTCCGGGTCGCCGCCTTCGATCAGCTCCTCGTGGTCGAAACCGAGGCGCGTCCCCTCGACCCCGCATTCAAGGTCCCGGTAGTCGATCAGAAGCGGCTTCACCCGCGCCTGCCCCAGCGCCTCCTTGATCACGGCAGCGAATTCGGTGTCGGCGATCAGCACCTTGGCATCCGCGTGGTCGAGCATGAAGGCGATGATGGAGGGATCGAGCCGGGTGTTGATGGAATGCAGTACCGCCCCCGTCATGGGCACGCCGTAATGGGCCTCGAGCATGGCGGGCGAGTTGGCGAGCATCACCGATACGGTGTCGTCCACACCGATGCCGCGGGTGGCAAGAGCTGACGCGAGCCTGCGGGAGCGGGCGTAGAACTCGGCATAGCTGTAGCGCCGCTTGCCATGGATGATGGCGGTATGATCCGGGTGAGCGCCGGCGGCGCGCGCAAGGAAGGTCAGCGGGGTGAGCGGCTGATGATTGGCGGCATTCTTGCCGAGATTGGTGTCGTAGGGGCTCGTCATGGCCACCTTGGGCGCGCTTCCTTGTCGCACCCTAGCCACGCTCAAGCCCTCCAATCAATTCCCCTCGTATCGGAGGGGGCTCGCGGGTCAGCCTCTTGAGTAAAAAGCCAGCGTTGCCGCGAACCCCACGAACGCGACCAAGACCAAAGCCAGAAAGAGAATTTCGCCCGTGCCCATAGTTCACCTCGCCACCGGATCGGAGGCGCGAGCATCGGGGATGGGGGGGGTAGCGCTTTGATCTTCGTCAAAGCCGCTTAGTCGATCAGGCGCCTACCGCCGACGCGTGGAGGCTCAAGCGCGGCTTAGTTTTGCGGATCCCGCTTCAGCTCTTTCAGCCTCGCGAACACGGAGTCGGCGTCCGGAACGTCTTCCTCCTCTTCGGGAGCCGCCATAGCCTCACGAGCTTGTTGGGCGAGCGCTGTTGCCATCGGCGCCTCGCGCGGCGGGGGAGCCGCGGCGGCAATGCTTTCCTCGGCCGGGATCAGGGTTCCCACCTTGGCTGGCTCGGGGGCTTCGCCACGCTCGCGCTCGAGTTTCGTCGCTGCCTTCTTCACTTCCGCGTCGAGGTCGGTTTGCGAGCAGAGCCCGAGCGTCACCGGATCCTGGGCCACAAGGCTTGGCGAATTCCAATGGGACCGCTCGCGGATCGCAATGATCGTCGGCTTGGTCGTGCCGACGAGGCGCATGATCTGCGAATCCTTGAGCTCGGGATGACTGCGCAGGAGCCAGAGAATGGCGTTGGGCCGGTCCTGGCGGCGCGACACGGGCGTGTAGCGGGGACCGCGCTTCGTCTTCACCTCCGGCACCTCGACCTTCGGCTCGGCGAGCCTCAACCGATAGGAGCTGTCCTTCTCGGCATTGGCGATCTCATCGCGGGTGAGCTGGCCCGAGGAGATGGGGTCCATGCCCTTGATGCCGTGGGCCACATCGCCATCGGCGATACCCTTCACTTCGAGCACATGCAGACCGCAGAACTCGGCGATCTGCTCGAAGGTGAGCGAGGTGTTGTCGACCAGCCAGACGGCGGTCGCTTTGGGCATAAGCGGGGTACGGTCCATGGGTTTGAAAACCTGTAAGAGAAGCGATGGTCTCTCGCCCCCCAAAGGCCGCGAGAGCCGACCAAATTCAATTGAAGGGGAAGAGCCCTATATAGGGTGCTCCGGCTTTGGAAGCAAACGGTTCAGGGCGTTGCCCTGTCCTTACCGAGCCCTGAAGAGGCCTCACCCTTCGGGGCGGGCCTTCGGCCATCCTCAGGGTGAGGATCAGCTCCTCATAGTGAGGAGCGGCATAAGTCCGCGTCTCGAACCACGAGGCCCGTTACTGCACCACCAGCACGATCTTGCCGATATGGTCGGACGCGTCGATGCGCCGATGCGCTCCCGCCGCGTCGGCGAGCTTGAACGTCGAGTCGATCACAGGCTTGAGCTTTCCCTCGGCGACGAGCGGCCAAACGCGGCTCTCGATGTTCTGCGCCATGCGGGCCTTGGCCTCGGCGCTCTGCGCCCGAAGTGTCGAGCCGGTGAGAGTCAGCCGGCGCATCATCACGCGCATCAAATCGATGTCGACCTTGGAGCCTTCAAGGAACGCGATCTGCACGATCCGGCCATCAAGGGCCGCGGCGCGCAGATTGCGCTCGATGTAGGAACCACCGACCATGTCGAGGATGACGTCGGCGCCGTGGCCCGCAGTTTGCTTGCGCACCACCTCCACGAAATCCTCCGAGCGATAGTTGATGGCGCGGGTGGCACCCAGCGCCTCGCAGGCGCGAATCTTCTGTTCGCTGCCTGCGGTCACGAGCACCTTGGCTCCGAAGAGCGGCGCCATTTGAATGGCGGTGGTGCCGATACCGCTTGCCCCACCATGAACGAGCAGCCATTCGCCGGGCTTGAGGCCCCCGCGCTCGAAGACGTTGTGCCACACGGTGAACACGGCTTCCGGGAGAGCTGCCGCTTCGACAAGCGACAGTGTTTCCGGCACGAGTAATGTCGTGGCATCGGGGGCCACGCAGAACTCGGCATAGCCGCCGCCATTGGTGAGCGCGCAGACCGCGTCGCCTTCCTTGAACCGGGTCGCGCCCGGGCCCAGCGCCGCCACGTGACCCGCGACCTCGAGTCCGAGCAAATCGGAGGCGCCTTTGGGCGGAGGGTAGAGGCCCTGACGCTGCAGCACGTCGGGGCGGTTGATGCCGGCAGCCTCGACCTCGATCAGCAGCTCTCCGGGGCCCGGAGCGGGCACCGCCCGCGTCGACGGCACGAGCACCTCAGGTCCGCCTTGGTCTCGCGCTTCGATGGCGGTCATGGTCTTGGGCAGCATCGACCCCTCCAGCTCCTATGGCGCAATTTCATCGATGAGGGTTTGGACCTGCGATGCTTACAATGCCGCGGCGAATTTAGACAGCGCCGAACAAGATGCTAGGATCGGTCATGGACCTTGACGATCTCCAACCCAAGAAGGCCAAAACCTACGAGCTCGGCCAGGACCTCGCCACTCTCTCTGTCGGCGAGCTGACGGCGCTTGTCGAGGCGCTAAAGGGGGAGATTGCGCGGGTGGAAGCCGTCATGTCGGCTAAGCAGTCCTCGAAGAGCGCAGCGGACGCGGCCTTCAGGCGCTGAGGGGGCTCGCTCTCCCCCAGACACCATTCCTTTAGGTAAACCGCACCTTAGTGTTAACCCGTTGTTATTGGTTTTGGCCTAACGTCAGCGTATCCAGTCCTCTGGATGCGAGTGGCCTTGTCCACTCTGTTTGACGCCTCCCTGTTAACTTTCTGAGCCGCCGTCTGGCGGCTCTTTTTTTGCCCCATTCCGCGGATTAACCTTGGCAGGGCAAAGCGGTAAACGAGCTTGCCGCTTGGCATAGTATGCCGTGGGCACATGCGTTGAGGGAGTGGCCGATGGCGCGGAAACCTACGACCGGTGACAGCGTCACCGTTTCATTCGGCGCGAAGTTTGCGCAATCCGATCAATTCAGAACCGTTTTTCGCGAGGGCATGGCGCTGGTCGAGGCGGCAGCCAACTATCTCGACGGCGACGGGCGCAAGGAGGCGCGCAGGCTGCGCCCGCCGCATTCGCTCGCCTATGCCACGGAAAGCATGCGCCTCACCACGCGGCTGATGCAGCTTGCCTCCTGGCTCCTGATCCGGCGCGCGGTGAGCGAAGGCGAGCTGACCCTCGATCAGGCGATCGAGGAGCAGCGCAAGATCAAGCTTCCCGTAAAGGGGACCGATCAGCCGAGCCGGGAGTTCGACGCGCTACCTCCGCGGCTGAAAGATCTGATCGAGCAGAGCATCAAGCTGCAGGAGCGCGTGATCCGCCTCGACCAGATGCTAGGCTTCAAGCAAATCCCCGCAGCGGACAAGGAAGATCATCCGCTGAAAACGCAGCTGTCACGCTTGCGCGCGGCCTTCGGCCCCGACGCCGACTAGCCCTCTATTTGAGGAAGCCTTCGTATTTCCGCTTGAAGCGGGTGAGCCGGCCGCCGCGGTCGATGAGGTGCTGGCCGCCGCCGGTCCAGGCCGGATGCGTCTTGGAATCGATGTCGAGTTTCAGCGTCTCGCCTTCCGCCCCGTAGGTCGAATAGGTGACGAACTCGGTGCCATCGGTCATCACCACGTTGATGCGGTGATAATCGGGGTGAATGTCCTTTTTCATGACATTTTGCCTTGGAAATCGCGATGTTTTGTTGTGAGCGTGAGCCTATAACGGAAGTTGCGCACGGGCACAAGGCTGCGCCGGAAAGGCGCGGGGCTTGGACCTTCCCGCCAGCGCTCTGCCCACGTACATTCCCCATTCCACGAAAAGCCCCCGAAGGACTACCCGAGCTCGTGACAGTCAAGACGAACGGTCAATACCGGCACCACCCGCTTCCTGCCTCGACCGCGGCGGAAGCGGAGCGGGAGAGGCGCGCCTCGTTGCGTCCGCTGCTAGCGCTTAAGCCCTATCTCCTGCGCTACAAGGGCATGGTTGCCGCTGCCCTCGTGTCGCTCGTCATCGCCGCTGGCGCCACGCTCGCAGTTCCCCTGGCGGTGAGGCGCATGATCGATGTGGGCTTCACCGGGATCGAACCCGATCTGGTCGACAAATATTTTGCCACGCTGCTCGGTGTCGGCCTCATCCTCGCCCTTGCCAGCGCAGCCCGCTTCTATTGCGTGAACTGGCTCGGCGAGCGCCTGGTGGCCGACCTCCGCACCGACGTCTTCAAGCATCTGACGGGCTTGAGCCCCGCCTTCTACGAGACGGTGCATTCGGGCGAGGTGATGTCGCGGCTCACCGCCGACACCACGCAGATCAAGGCGGCGGCGAGCACGACCATCTCGCAGGCCTTGCGCAATCTGGTGGTCATGGTGGGCGCCGTGGCCATGATGATCGTGACGAGCCCCCGATTGTCGCTGCTCGTACTGATCGCCATTCCCCTGATCGTGCTCCCGCTTGTCGCTTATGGCCGCTCGGTGCGGGCGCTTTCGCGAGAGGCGCAAGACAGCCTCGCGCACGCTTCGGCCTATGCGAGCGAGAGCCTCGGTCAGGTGAGCGTGCTGCAAGCCTTCACCCATGAGCGCGCGGCGAGTAGCCGCTTTGCCGATGCCGTCGAGCGCGCCTTTTCGGCGGCGAAGGAGCGCACCAAGGCGCGGGCCGGCCTGACGGCCATCGCCATCTTCCTGATCTTCGCGAGCGTCGTCGGCATTTTGTGGTACGGCGCCCAGGATGTGCTCTCAGGCACCATCACCGGCGGCCGGCTCGGACAGTTCGTGCTTTATGCCGTGCTCGCGGCCGCCTCCATGGGCGAGCTCAGCGAAGTTTGGGGCGAGGTGAACCAGGCGGCAGGGGCGGCAGAACGCCTCGGCGAACTGCTGGCGGTTCAATCAGAGATCAAGTCGCCGTCCCATCCCAAGCCGCTGCCGGAGCCGCCGCGGGGTGAAGTCGCCTTTAACGACGTCACGTTCTCGTATCCCCAGCGTCCCGCTGTCAGCGCCTTGAATGGAGTATCGTTCCGGGTGAAGTCGGGCGAACGCGTGGCGATTGTGGGTCCATCCGGCGCGGGTAAGACCACGATTTTCGCGCTGCTGTTGCGCTTCTACGACCCCAAGCGAGGTGCGGTGACCGTCGATGGCGTTGCCGTGAATGAGGCCAATCTCTTGGCTCTACGTTCACGCTTCGCCATCGTGCCGCAGGAGACGGCGCTCTTCGCCGACACGATCGCCGCCAATATCGGCTATGGCGTGGGGGAAGCGAGCCGGAGCGAGATCGAGAAGGCCGCACGCGCGGCCTTCGCCCACGACTTCATCGCCGCGCTGCCGCAAGGTTACGACACCGTGCTCGGAGAACGCGGCGTGACCTTGTCCGCTGGTCAGCGCCAGCGCATCGCCATCGCCCGGGCGGTGTTGCGCAACGCGCCGATCCTGTTGCTCGACGAAGCCACGAGCGCGCTCGATTCGGAGAGCGAGACGCTGGTGCAGCGGGCGCTCGACAGGGTCATGGAGGGCCGCAGCACGCTCGTGATCGCCCATCGCCTGTCCACGGTCACGCGTGCGGACCGCATCCTTGTGCTCGACCAGGGCCGGTTGGTGGGGGAGGGCACGCATCAGAGTCTGCTCGGCGATGGCGGTATCTATGCAAGACTTGCCGAGCTGCAATTCGCCACCGACGTGGCCTGATTATTCCTCCCCTCGCGCAAGGCGCGCGGCGAGGTCGCTGAGCAGGGCATCGTGCACGCCTACATCCTCCAAATGGCGGAGCGTCTTCAGCACATATTCCACATTGCCGCCGGCCTGACCTTTGCCGCCACGGACGATGCGGACTTGCTCCTCAAGAGAGAGTCCGCCCGCATATTGGGCGTGGTTGCGGTCGACCAGATAGCAGAGCGCCCGCATGGCGCGGCCTGAGCCGTCGAGCAGGCGCACCGGCCTCACCGCCTCGCGATAGACGTCGGTGACCTGCTCGCGTTCGCGTAAGTAGGCGATCGTCTCCTCCTCGGCTCCTGCAGTTACGGCGAAAGCGACGCCACGGCAGGCGCCGCCGCGATCGAGACCGAGCACGAGCCCCGGCTGCGCATGGGTGCCGCGATGCATGACGGAATAGACGCAGAGCGCGCGATGGGCGCCTTTGAGCAGCGCGGGAACCGCTCCGGCGAAGGGAAAGCCTGGCCGCCACATCAGCGAGCCATAGCCGAACACCCAGAGGGGCTCCGGTGCCCTACCGCTCACTTGGATCGGCCTTAATGTCCGTGCTCGGAACCGCGCCGTGCCTCCGCCCGAAATCGGGCTCGGGCGTCTCCTGCCCTGCTTCGATGATGCCGCGGCGAATAGCGCGGGTGCGGGTGAAAAGCTCAAGCAGGGCCTCCCGATCGTCCCATCGGATCATGCGTTGCAGCGCCGCCAGATCCTCAGAGAAGCGGCTGAGCATCTCCAGCACGGCTTCCTTGTTGTTGAGGAACACGTCGCGCCACATCACGGGATCGGAGGCGGCGATGCGGGTGAAATCGCGGAAGCCGCCGGCGGAGAACTTGATCACTTCGGAGCGGGTGACCTCCTCGACGTCGGCGGCGGTGCCGACGATGTTGAAGGCGATCAGATGTGGAATGTGGCTCGTGATGGCGAGCACGATGTCGTGATGCTCCGGCGTCATGATCTCGACCGCCGAGCCGAGCGCGCGCCAAAGCGCGGCGACCCTCTCGACGGCGGCCTCGGTGCTCCGCTCGCAAGGGGTCAAGATGCACCACCGTCCTTCGAACAGCTCGGCGAAGCCGGCATCGGGACCGGAATGCTCGGTGCCTGCGATCGGGTGGCCTGGAACGAAGGCCACGCCCGGTGGAAGCTGAGGCATTACCTGGCGGATCACCGCGGCTTTCACCGATCCAACCTCGGTGACGACGGCACCTTGCGCAAGGTGCGGCGCGATAGCCGCCATGGCTTGCGCCGTCGCGCCCAGGGGCACGGCGATGACCACGAGCTCGGCGCCGGCCACGGCTTCTCCCGGCGTCTGCGCGATCTCTTCACAGAAGGCGAGCTCTGACGCGCGAGCGCGCACCTTCGGTGAAATATCGTAGCCGGTGATTTTGCGGGCCAACCCGCGGGCCTTGATCCCACGCGCGACCGAGGAGCCGATCAGCCCGAGACCGATAACGGCGATGGCTTCGAACAGAGGCTCAGTCATGGGCCATTGGCACCCATGAAGGCCCTGAGCGCATCGAGCACTGCGAGGTTGTCGTCCTCGGTACCGATCGTCATGCGCAGCGCGTCGGGAAAGCCGTATTCCTCCACCCGCCGAACGATGATGCGCTTCGAATGGAGGAACCTGTCAGCTTCCACCGCCGAGTGGCCATCGGTCTTCGGGAAGTGGATCAAGAGGAAATTCGCTGCACTCGGGGTCACGCTGAGGCCGAGCGCGGACAAGGCCTTGGCCATGCGGCTGCGCCAAATCTCGTTGTGCTCCGCCGCCCGCTGCACCTGCGTTCGGTCTTCGAGGGCCGCGACGCCTGCGGCGATGGCGGCCCCGGAGACATTGAACGGTCCCCTGATGCGGTTCAGCGCATCGGCTATCGCTTCCGGGCAATAGGCCCAGCCGATCCGGAGCGAGGCCAATCCGTAGATCTTGGAGAAGGTGCGCGTCATCACCGTGTTCTGGGTCGTGGCGACGAGCTCGATCCCGGATTCATAGTCGTTGGTGCGCGCATATTCGGCATAGGCCGCGTCGAGCACAAGCAGGACGCTCTCGGGGAGGCCGGCGCGCAAGCGCTTGACCTCGTCGAAGCTGAGATAGGTGCCGGTCGGATTGTTGGGATTGGCGAGGAAAACCACCCGGGTCGCGGGTGTCACGCGGGCGAGAACGGCGTCCACGTCAGCGGTGAGCGCGGTCTCAGGCGTCACGACAGGAGTCGCGCCCCGCGCCAGAATGGCAATCCGGAAAACGAGAAAGCCGTGCCGGGAGTAGATCGCCTCATCGCCTGGCCCGAGATAGGCGGAGGCGAGAAGGTTCAGGAGCTCGTCGGAACCCGCCCCACAGACGATACGAACAGGATCAAGCCCATGGAGCTTGGCGATCGCCTCCCGCAACGCGCGGGCCGAGCCGTCGGGATAGCGGGACAAGTCCTTGGCAGCTTCGAGGTAGGCTTCGACGGCGCCGGGGCTTGGCCCAAATGGCGTCTCGTTGGACGAGAGCTTGATCACGGGCTCGCGTCCCTCGAGCGCGCTCTTCCCCGGCACATAGGGCGCGATGTCGAGGATGCCTTGCCGTGGGCGCAAAGCCCGCTTCGCCGTCATTTCTGCCGCTCCTGGTTCAGCTCGGCGAAGCCTTACTTCGGCCTCGCGCGGGGCCTTGGCTTCCGCCTTGCGCGGGGCCTCTCATAGGACCTTTCCTTGAGCGAAGGCAAAGAAAAGATTGACTTTCGACAACAAGCTCCTAGCTAACCTCGAGCTTACTGTTTGGGGGATATTTTGACCGCCCGTCGCGTAGGATGAGGTCCCGAACGGACATGGAGCGGAATGGGCGAGACTGAGATGAGCGAGACTCCTGCGGCGCAGACCTTCTTGGACCATTCCGTACGGCTTGAGCAGATCGCCAATCCCCAGAGCGAGATCGTGCATTTCGGCAGCGACCAAGCCCTGCCGCTCGATTGTGGCGAGACGCTCGCGCCCTTCTCCATCGCCTATCAGACCTACGGCACGCTGAACGCGGACAAGTCGAACCTCGTGCTCGTCTGTCACGCGCTCACCGGCGACCAGCATGTCGCCAACATCCATCCCGTCACCGGCAAGCCCGGCTGGTGGGAAACCATGGTCGGTCCCGGCACGCCGATCGACACGGACCGCTATTTCGTCCTCTGCCCGAACGTTATCGGTGGCTGCATGGGTTCGACCGGACCGAGCTCGATCAATCCCGCGACAGGCCAGGTTTACGGGCCCGATTTCCCCGTCATCACCATCGCCGACATGGTGCGGGCGCAGGCGCAGCTCCTCGATTATCTCGGCATTCCCGACGTGCTCTGCGTGCTTGGCGGCTCCATGGGCGGCATGCAGGTACTCGAATGGGCCTCGACCTATAAAGACCGCGTGTTCGCGGCCGTGCCCATCGCTTGCGCGGCGCGTCACTCCTCCCAGAACATCGCCTTCCACGAGGTCGGGCGCCAAGCCGTCATGGCCGATCCAGATTGGTGCCAGGGGCGCTATCTCGAGGAAGGTAAGAGCCCGCGGAAAGGGCTCGCGGTGGCTCGCATGGCGGCGCACATCACCTATCTCTCGGATGAGGCGCTGCACAACAAGTTCGGCCGCAATCTGCAGGACCGCGAGAAGGTCACCTTCGGCTTCGACGCTGATTTCCAGGTCGAGAGCTACCTCCGCCATCAGGGCTTGAGTTTCGTCGACCGGTTCGATGCTAATTCCTACCTCTATATCACCCGCGCCATGGACTATTTCGACCTCGCCGCGGACCATGGGGGTGTTCTTGCCAACGCCTTCCAGGGCACGCGCACGCGTTTCTGTCTCGTCTCCTTCACCAGCGACTGGCTGTTTCCTACAGAGGAGAGCCGGGAGATCGTGCATGCGCTGAACGCGGTGGCCGCCAATGTCAGCTTTGTGGAGCTCAAGACCGAAGGCGGTCATGACTCCTTCCTGCTGCATGAGCCGGAGTTGTTCGACACCATCCGCGGCTTCTTGGGCGCCGCCGCGCGCCATCGCGGCATCCGGGATGCGCGCACCGGGGGGGTGCGATCGTGAATTTGACGGTTCCTCCCCAATCTGTGCGCGGCACCGATACCGCGCGGGTCGACCTGCTCTTCATCGCGGATTTTGTGGAGCCCGGTACGCGCGTGCTCGATATCGGCTGTGGCGACGGAACGCTCTTGCGCATCCTCGCCTCAAGACGCGGCGTCGACGGCAGGGGCATCGAGCTGAGCCAGGCCGGGGTGAATTCCTGCGTGACGCAAGGGCTCGCGGTGATCCAAGGGGACGCCGACACCGACCTCGTCTATTACCCCGATCTTGCTTTCGACTACGCCATCCTCAGCCAGACCATCCAGGCCACCTACAGCCCGCGCCACGTGCTGGAGCAGCTCTTGCGCATCGGTAAGCACGCCGTGGTCTCCTTCCCCAATTTCGGCCATTGGCGGGTGCGCATGCAGCTTCTGTTCGGCGGAAAGATGCCGAGGACCGACAATTTGCCCGATCGATGGTACGACACGCCGAACATCCACCTTTGCACCATCAAGGACTTCGTGGACCTTTGTCACGATGCCGGCGCGAAGATCGAGCGTGCCGTGGCGCTCAACGCCTATGGCAACAGGCTCGGGGTGGCGATGCCGCTCTTCATGCAGAACCTGTTTGGCGAACAGGCGGTGTTCCTGCTCTCGCGCTGAAAGTTGTCATGCCCGCGAAGTAACCGCCGACCTTGGCGAACGATGCTCAAGCGAGTGGTTACTGGATCGCCCGGTCAAGCCGGCCGATGACAAGACGAGTGAGGCGCGATTTTAGGCGTCACTCCCGCGGGCACCGGCATCACGCGCCGGCGCAGCTTGCGACTCTCACGCACCGGCACCGCGGCATAGATCTGCTTGGTGGCCTCGACCATGATCACGCCGGAGAAGGCCGGCCAAAGCACGAGCCCGAGCCGCTCCCAGAACACCGGCCATTTGAGCAGGATGCGCCAGCTGAAGGGCGGCACGTAGAGCGCGTGCTGCCATTCTTCGGGAGAGAACATGGCCTCCTTCAGGAGCTTTGCGAGCTGCGAGCGGCTGAACGGGCGCCCATGCCCGAAGGGGGTAGTGTCGACCCGTGCCCACAGCCCGCGGCGGTTCGGGACGATTAGGAGCAGCCGGCCGTTCGGCGCGAGCACCCGCCACAGCTCCCGCAATAGAGCGCCTGTCCTTTCCGACCACTCCAGCATGTGAACGAGGAGGATACGGTCGGCACATTCGTCCGGCAGCGGTAACTCGGTCTCGTCGACGAGAACGCTCGATCCCTTGCCGTGCACCGGCCAGGGGATGACGCCGAGGTCGGTCGGCATCAGCGCGCCCAAGGCGCTAGCCTCGCCTCGAAAGGCGCCAAGATAGGGGGTGGCAAAGCCGAGCCCGAACACGCTTTGGCCTTGCAGGTTGCTCCACCGCGCCCTGAGCCTCGCCCCCAACAGCCTGCGCACCACGAGCCCGAGGGGGGAGGCGTAGAAGTCCTTTAGATCGAGGGCGTCAAGATGCAGCATTGGTGAATTCTCACGCTCGCGCGTTTAGAGTTCGTTCTCAAGCCCACTCGGCTCGATTCAATCTGGATCGCGGTAGTGCTAGGGTTCGGCTGCCGCGGCAGAGGCTAAGGACGTGCGATGGCGAAGCTCGAGATCTACCAATTCCCGACGCGCAGCGACAACTACGGCGTGCTGATTCACGATCCCGAAACGGAGGCAACCGGCTCGATCGACGCCCCGGACGCGGACGAGGTGTTGGCCGCGCTCCGGGAAAAAGGCTGGGTGCTGACGCGTATCCTCACCACCCATCACCATGGCGATCACACCTCCGGCAACAAGAAGCTGAAGAAGATGACCGGCTGCATCATCATCGGCCCGGCACGAGAGGCGCGGAGCATTCCCGGCATCGACGTCGAAGTCCGCGAAGGCAATACCGTCGAGGTGGGAAACGCGAGAGCGCTCGTGATCGACACGCCGGGCCACACCAAGGGCCATGTCAGTTATTTCTTTCCGGACGACGGCATCGTCTTTGTCGGCGACACGCTGTTCTCGGTCGGCTGCGGCAAGCTGCTGGAGGGGGACGCCAAGACCATGTGGCGCTCCCTGCAAAAACTGATGGCACTGCCCCCCGAAACGAAGCTCTATTGCGGACACGAATATACACGCGCCAATGCCAGGTTCGCGCTCACGGTAGAGCCAGGCAACGAAGCGCTGAAAGCCCGTGCGGCGGAAGTTGACGCGCTCGCCAAGCGTGGGGAGCCGGCGCTCCCCACGACGATCGCCCAGGAGCTTGCCACCAACCCCTTCCTCCGCCCGTCGAGCCCAGAAATCCAGCAACGGCTCGGCATGGAGGGGCGGGAGTTATGGGAGATCTACGGCGAGACGCGGAAGCGCAAGGACAGGTTCTGACCTTGGCGGCTCCCTGAACGGCGGGGATTGCGCAGCTCAAGCTCGCCCCCGCATCCCGGAGGGCGGCTACTACCGCGAGACCTTCCGCGATCTGCGGGGACATGGGGATCGCGCCCATTTGACCGCCATCCTCTATCTCTCGAAGGCGGGCGACAGAGCTGCTGGCATCGCGTGGACGCCGCCGAGCTTTGGCACTGGTATGGCGGCGCGCGCCCTTGCTGCTGGAGGTCAAGGATGGGGAGGCGCGCCACGACTTTCGGCTGGGGCTCGGTTGGCTCAAGGGCGAGCACCGCACCGTGCCGGTAGGCGTGTGGCAGAGCGCCCATAGCCTGGGTGCCTGGACGCTGACCGGCGGCCCGTGGCGCCGGGCTTCGACTTCGCGGGTTTGAGCTCGCGCCGGACGGTGGGGAGCCCTGACTCAGCGATGTCATGCCCGCGGAGGGCGGCCATCCAGTAACCCCCGAAGGCGTGGACAACTCCCGCCCTGGTTACTGGATCGCCGGGTTAAGCCCGGCGATGACAAGAACAGGGAGCACGCCATCAATCCAGGAGCTGGCCGCCATTGATGGTGAGAGTGGAGCCGGTGATCCAGCCTGCCTCGTCGGCGGCGAGAAACACCACGCAGCGGGCAACCTCGTCGGCCTCCCCTAAACGTCCGACCGGAATCTGCCCGACGATGCTCTTCATCACGTCCTCGGACACGCCGGCCAGCAGATCGGTCCTGACGTAGCCCGGTGCGATCGCATTCACGGTGATACCCTTGCGTGCGCTCTCGAGCGCGAGCGCACGGGTGAAACCGATCACGCCGGCCTTGGCCGAGCAGTAATTGGTCAGGCCGAGCTGACCCTTCTGCCCATTGATCGAGGAGATATTGATCACCCGGCCAAAGCCCCGCTCGCGCATGCCGTTGATCACTGGCCGGGTCATATTGAACAGCGAGTCGAGATTGGTGCGGATCACCTCCGACCACTGTTCATGCGTCATCTTCTGCAGCATGGCGTCCCGCGAGATGCCGGCATTGTTGACCAGCACCTCGACCGGGCCCACCTCGTTTTCGACATTGACCACGCCCAGTTCGCAGGCGACGTAGTCGGTGACGTCCCATTTGTAAACCGGGATCTTGGTCTCCTTCTTGAACGCTTTGGCGGCTTCATCGTTGCCGTGATAGTTGGCGGCTACGTTGTAGCCCGCCTTCTTCAGAGCCTTGCAGATGGCAGCACCGATGCCGCGCGTTCCGCCCGTGACCAAAGCCATCTTCCCCATAAGCGTTCCCTCCTGTTAGGAGCTCCTGCGGCGCTTCCCCTTGAAGCCAAACATGCCTCGCGACCGGCAAGCACCGGCGCGAGGCTCTGCACTTACAAACTCGCTCTAGTCGCGCTCGACGCACATGGCGATGCCCATGCCGCCGCCGATGCAAAGCGTGGCGAGACCCTTCTTGGCGTCGCGCCGCCGCATCTCGTGCAGGAGCGTGTTGAGGATGCGCGCGCCGGACGCCCCGATCGGGTGACCGATGGCAATGGCGCCGCCATTGATGTTGACCTTGTTGGGGTCCCAGCCGAGATCCTTGTTCACGGCGCAAGCCTGCGCCGCGAAGGCCTCATTGGCCTCGACCACATGGACGTCTTTCGCCGACCAGCCCGCCCTTTCGAGCGCCTTGCGCGAAGCGGGGATTGGGCCAGAGCCCATGATTGCCGGCTCCACGCCCGCTTGCGCCCAGGAAGCGATGCGGGCAAGCGGCTTGAGCTTCCTCCGCTTTGCCTCTTTAGCGGTCATCAGCACGACCACCGCCGCTCCATCGTTGATGCCGGACGCGTTGCCGGCGGTGACAGTGCCTTCCTTGTCGAAGGCGGGTCTTAGCTTGGCGACGTCCTCGTATTTGGCGCCTTCACGGATGTACTCATCCTCGCTTACCACCGTCTCGCCCTTGCGCGTCTTGATGGTGACGGGCGCGATCTCGTCCTTGAACTTGCCGGCTTTGCGGGCGGCCTCGGCCTTGTTCTGCGAGGCGACGGCAAAGCGGTCCTGCTCCTCACGCGTGATCTGCCATTGGCGCGCGACGTTCTCCGCGGTCGTGCCCATGTGATAGCCGTGAAAGGCGTCCCATAGGCCGTCCTTGATCATGGTATCGATGAAATCGAGATTGCCCATCTTGATGCCGTTGCGCAGATGCGCGGCGTGGACGGACTGGCTCATGCTCTCCTGGCCTCCGGCGATGACGATCTCGGCGGCGCCGAGCTCGATCTGCTGCGCTCCGATGGCTACGGCGCGCAAGCCCGAGCCGCAAACTTGGTTCAACCCCCAGGCCGGGGTTTCCACCGGTAGGCCGGCGGCGATCGCCGCCTGACGCGCCGGATTTTGCCCTTGCGCCGCGGTGAGAACCTGTCCGAGTATCACCTCGCTCACTTCGGCCGGCTCAAGCCCAGCTCGCGTCATCGCCGCCTTTATCGCGACCTGTCCGAGGTAGTGCGCCGGCACGCTCGATAGCGAGCCGTTGAACGAGCCGACCGGCGTCCGCGCCGCGCTGACGATGACAATCTCTTCGTCTTTCATACCAATCTCCACTTTCCCAAGGGATCCAAGGTCATACCCTAGTGATTCTCCTTATGGAAGCCTAAGCCTCCCGCTCCCCTAAGGGTGAGGCAAAGCCTCTGGTGCTGCGCACAAAGAACGTGCTAGTGATCTCGCAGTTGCGGCATGGAGTTGCCTTGGCTAAAACAGCCGAGCGCCCAGGGAGTTTAAAGACACGTGGCACGGGACGCGGACCAGGAGAGCCGGCCGGTCATCATCAAGAAATACGCCAACCGCAGGCTCTATAACACCGACACTAGCACCTATGTGACGCTTGAGGACCTCGCCGAAATGGTGCGGTCCGAGAGGGACTTCGTGGTGTACGACGCCAAGACGGGCGAAGACCTCACCCATGCGGTGCTGACCCAGATCATCGTCGAGCAGGAAAGCAGGGGCACGAACCTTCTACCTATCCGTTTCTTGCGCCAACTCATTCGCTTCTATGGCGACAGCATGCAGAGGCTTGTGCCGAGCTATCTCGAATTCAGCCTCGACTCGCTCACCCGTCAGCAGGAGCAGTACCGCCGCCGATTCGCGCATACCTTCGGCACCGCGGCGTTCGATGCCGTGCAGGAGCAAGTGCGCAAAAACTTCGTCACCTTCGAACGCGCGCTCGGCCTGTTCAGCCCGTTCTCCGGGGTGGATGGTGGCGAGGCCACGAACGATCCCGCTGCATCGGGCCCGGGGCTCAACGAGGCGCCGTCGCAGCCCAGCAGCGTCGACGAGATCGCCAATCTGAGAGCCGAGCTCTCGGCCATGCAGGAGCGGCTCGAGCAGCTTTCCCGCCGTTAGGGCTCAAAGCCTTTACTGTCATCAGCTCGAAGATCTGGCTCAGGAGAGGCCGCCATCAACTGAGCGCCCCTTTTTTGACGTATCCCGCGTCCCCCTCGCTAATATGGCATCAAGCAAGCACGGCCCTCCGGTGGACCCGATGTCTCTTTTTTGCGTCTTTACCAAAGCTTGAGGGGGCCAATGAGCGGAAACCCAGGCTCGGTAAGAGCTGAGAGGGCCACAGGCCCCCCGGGAGAGCTCGGCTCAGTCATCTCCACCCACGCTGTAATCGCGACGTGCGGCGCGGATGGTCACCGAGAAGCCGGCGATAACGTCGATCAGGCTCGTAAGCATGATCAGGAAGAACAGAGACGTCGCCGCGGGTGGCCAGGTCAGGAACAGGATCAGACCGACCACGAAGACGATTAACAACAACACGAAGAGAGCGACGGCGAGCACCATGTCTCCCAAGGTGATCGCCCACACCCCGCCCGACGGCATGGCCACGGAGAAGCGGGTCAGCGTGAAGTCGGCGCCGGCCGATGCGAAGGCAACATAGGCGATCACGACAAAGGCGAGCAGGGGAACCGCCGAGATCCAGCTCGTCCGATGATAACGGCGGACGGCTCTCTCCTCTGGCTCCATGATCACCATGGCGGTCTTTGCCCTCTAAGTCCCGAACCAGGTCCGACGCACCCGGGGGAGTGCGTCTACGCCTCTTCCTTGACGCTGAGCACCTGACGGCCCCGATACCGGCCCGATTTCGGATCGATATGATGCGGCCGGCGGAGCTCGCCGGACTCCTTGTCCTCGACATAAGTGGGCGCGGCAAGCGAGTCATGCGAGCGCCTATTGCCCCGCTTCATGCGCGAGGTTTTTCTCTTGGGAACAGCCATGGTCCAACCTTTGAGATGACCGCGGGGATATCGCGGTGTATTGCGGGGCCGCTCTTATAGGGGCTAACCCCGGCGCTGGCCAGAGGCCGCTTAGTCCTTAGCGCTACGGCAGGCCGCAAGCCGAGCGCAAGGCGAGAATCGGCATCCTTCGCTCGATCGATCGGGCGATCCTCAACATTCTTGGGTTGGGTGTGCTTGGTTTGCGGAGGCGCGGGCTGGGGAGCGCTGCCGCAAGCAGAAGCGCCTCGCGCCGACTGAGCTCCGCGGCGCTCTTGTGAAAGTAATGCTGGCTTGCGGCCTCAGCCCCGAAAATGCCGGGGCCCCATTGGGCGATGTTAAGGTAGACCTCCATCACCCGCTGCTTGGGCCAGAACACCGACAAGAGATAGGCAAGAGGCACTTCGAGCACTTTGCGCACATAGCTCCGCTGCGTCCACAGATACAGGTTCTTCGCCGTCTGCATGGGGATCGTGCTCGCACCGCGGAAGCCTCCGCCAACCCCTTTGCCTTCCTTCACCGCGTCCCTGACCGCCCCCCAGTCCACGCCCCAATGCTGGCAGAAGCGGCCATCCTCACTCGCGATGACCGCAAGCGGAAGGTTCCGTGAAATGCTTTCCAGCGGCACCCAGCGGCGCTTGAGCGTCGTGCCGCTGAGCTTTTCCGCGATCATTACCGGCGTGATCGGCGGGTTGACGAAGCGGAAGAGGATGATCGAGAGGAGCAGGCCCGCAAATACGAGCAGAACCACGCTCGCCGCGCGTCTAAGCCAGGGGTGCCGATGTTTGACCTTGGTGCGTACGCCCATCACTGCCTGAATCGCCATGGCGCGGGCGTTGTACCCTCCGGTTGCCGTGAGGAGCAACGTGGTATTAGGGTGCACTGCCGGAAGAAGAGCCGTCCTCTCCCCACGCCGTTCCCGAACCATGACCTTTCCCCGAGAGCTCGAACGCGTCGCCAGGCTGATCGAGGCGCGCGTCGATGAGTTGCTCCAGCCCGAACCGGCCCCATCAGGCCTCGCGCGGCTGATCGAAGCCATGCGCTATGCGGTGCTTGGCGGCGGCAAGCGTTTGCGCCCGTTCTTGCTCATCGAGGCCGCTCGCCTCTTCGATGTGGCGGAGGAGGCGGCGCTCGACGCCGGCGTCGCGCTGGAATGCGTCCATTGCTATTCGCTCGTGCATGACGATCTGCCGGCCATGGACGACGATAAAGTCCGGCGCGGCCGGCCTACGGCCCATATTGCCTACGGCGAAGCGACCGCGATCCTCGCCGGCGACGCTCTCTTGACCCTTGCTTTCGACATCTTGAGCCGGCCAAGCGTGCATGAGGACGCGCGTGTGCGCGTCGAGCTCATTGCCTTGCTTGCGAGCGCTACGGGCGCCAACGGCATGACCGGCGGCCAGGCGCTCGACCTTGCCGCCGAGGGCCAAAGCGTCCGCGCGATCGACGTCGCGAGGATGCAGGCGATGAAGACCGGGGCCTTGTTCGCCTTCGCTTGTGACGCTGGCGCCGTTCTCGGCCAGGCCGACGCGGTGGCGAGGGAGGCCTTAGGGGCCTATGCGTCCGCGTTTGGCCAGGCCTTCCAGCTTGCCGACGACCTCCTCGACGCGGAGGGCGATGCTGTGGCGATGGGGAAGGCGGTGGCCAAGGACGCCTCGCGCGGCAAGGCGACGCTAGTGGCTCTGCTGGGGATCGATGCTGCGCGCTCGCGCTTAGCGGCGCTCGTTGACGACGCGGAAGCCACGCTCGCGCCGTTTGGCGACAATGCTACCACGCTCAAGGAAGCCGCGCGCTTCATCGCCACGCGGCATAGTTGACGGGACTGTGCAAATCCCGCACGGGCTTGAGAGGGCTCACGGCAAACGAAAATGGCGACGGCGAAAAAGGCAACAACGAGCAAACGGCGTCACAGCCTGTATGAGCACGTTCATGCCCATATCAGGTTCATCATTGCCGTGATCGTTGGCTTCGTCGTCTGGTGGTTCTTGCCGCTCAATGACAACATTACCCGCATCCTAGCGGCCTGGAACGTCGCGGGCTGGCTTTATGTCGTTCTCATCGGCATCATGATGCTCAGATGCGAGATAGCAGGCATCAAGCGGCAGGCGAGCCTGGAGGATGAAAGCCGCACGGTCCTTCTCATCCTTACCGTCTTTGCTTCGGTCGCGATGGTGCTCGCCATCGTGGCGCAGCTCTCGGCGCTGAATGAGGACCATAGTGCGGGCCGGACGCTCAAATTCGGGCTCGCCTTTTCCACGATCCTCGTATCCTGGTTCCTCGTGCATACGGTGTTTGCGCTCTACTACGCCCATGAGTTCCACGGCGAGAGCCGGGGGCGCTCACGCGGTTGTGGTGGCGGCCTTCGATTTCCGGGTGAGCACATCCCGGACTATCTCGATTTTGTGTATTTCGCTTTCGTGGTCGGCACCACGGCGCAGACTTCCGACGTCGAGGTCGCATCGCGGAAAATGCGCCGCGTGGTGACGCTGCACGGCCTGTTGTCGTTCTTCTTCAACACCACCGTGATCGCGCTGGTCGTCAACCTCACGTCGCAGCTTGCCGGCTAGACGCGACGGCCCTCAGAGCGTGCAAGACCCTGCGGGCGCCGGCTGCATGACCGGCGCCGCGAGAACCGAGACGCCGATGGCGGCGACGTCTTGCGCTTGATGCTTGGCGAGGTGATCCGCATCGTAGATTCGCGTTCGCCGGCGGTGGCAGCCCCAGCAGCGTAATTGAACCCGCGCAAGGCGCAAATCGCATTTGGGCTACTCCGCCGCGGTGCGGCCTCTGCCGATCTGCCCGAAGCGGCGCTCGATATAGTCGAGCACCATGGTCTTGAAATCGGACGCGACACTCGGGCCGCGCAAGGTCGCCACCTTCTTGCCATCGACGAACACGGGCGCTGCCGGGGCTTCTCCCGTGCCGGGCAGCGAGATGCCGATATCGGCCTGCTTCGATTCGCCCGGCCCATTGACGATGCAGCCCATCACCGCGACGGTCAGCGTCTCCACGCCCGGATAGCGGCGCTTCCATTCCGGCATGGAGTCGCCGATGAAGCCCTGGATGTCGCGAGCGAGCTCCTGGAATGTGGTCGAGGTGGTACGCCCGCAGCCGGGGCAGGCGGCGACGAGGGGCACGAAGCTGCGGAACCCCATGCTCTGCAACAGCTCCTGGGCGACCTTCACCTCCAGCGTGCGCTCGCCTTGCGGCTCGGGCGTGAGCGAGATGCGGATGGTGTCGCCGATGCCTTGCTGCAGCAGCACGGCCAGCGCCGCGGAGGAGGCGACGATGCCCTTCGAGCCCATGCCGGCCTCGGTCAGCCCAAGATGCAGCGCAAGCTCCGAACGCGCGGCGAGCATGGCATAGACCTGGATCAGGTCCTGCACGGCGCTGACCTTGGCGGAGAGTACGATGCGGTCGGCGCCAAGCCCAAGCTCGATGGCCCGCTCGGCGCTGATGAGTGCCGACTGCGTGATCGCCTCATGCATGACGGTGCGGGCGTCCTTGGGCTCCGACTCTTTCGCATTCTCGTCCATGAGCCGCGTCAGCAAATCCTGATCGAGACTTCCCCAATTGACGCCGATGCGTACTGCCTTGCCATAGCGGAGCGCAATGTCGATGATCGCCGCGAATTGCTTGTCGCGCTTGTCCTTGAAGCCGACATTGCCCGGGTTGATGCGGTATTTGGCGAGTGCCTCGGCGCAAGCGGGGTGCTCAGCGAGCAGCGTATGACCGTTATAGTGGAAGTCGCCGATTAGCGGGACGTCGACGCCTCGCGAATCGAGCCGCTCGCGGATGTGGGGAACGGCGGCAGCGGCCTCGGCGCGGTCCACGGTAACACGCACAAGCTCCGAGCCCGCGCGGGAGAGCGCCGCGACCTGGGCCACGGTCCCCTCGACATCGGCGGTGTCGGTGTTGGTCATGGACTGCACGACGATGGGGTCGTTGCCACCAATGGTGACCCCGCCGATCTTGACCGGTATGGAGCGTCGCCGCGCGAAAGTGTCCATAAGCTAAGGATACATCACAATTGCTTGGAGTGCGCCAGCGCCCGCATTTCGGGCTGTCGGCCTCTGTCGGCGCGCCGATGCGCGCCCCTTCCACCATCGGATGACGAGCTGGCCAAGAAGCGCTGCGGTCAGCACTCCACCCGCTCCGCTCAATGCAGTTGCAAGATCGCGCGCACGGTCGGACGTCAAACCCTGCAACGCCTCCATAGCGCCCGCGAGCGCCATGAGCGATCCCGCCACGACGAACGGCCTGAACCAAGCGAGACAGGCGATGAATGTCGCGGCGAAATAGGCGAAGAAATGCTTGAGCTGCCAAGGCAGACCCGTGCGGAGCTGCCATTTGGCGGGGATCAGCGAGGCGACGGCGATTGCGGCCAGGGCGGCCGCGCCGCAGAGGCCAATCCATCTCGAAGGGGTGCTCGATCTCATTGCGGTGATTGTATTACGCTCCCCTGCTGGGGAGCACGTTCGCGCTTTGCGCGAACGGAGGGGAGAACCGAAGCAGTCTGTTTTTCGACCCCCCTTTCTAACCCTCCCACTCAAGGGGGGAGGGAAGAGCGAATAGCGCCGTCTCAAGGACACCCGATCGCTGCGGCTGACTAGGACGACAAGGCCTCCGACAGCGTCTCGATGTTGTTGCGGAACATATCGAGATAGGTCCCGGCCGGGCCGGACGGTTGCGACAGCGCGTCGGTGTAAAGCGTGCCGCCGATCTTGGCGCCGGTCTCCTTGGCGATCTGGTCGAGCAGGCGATGGTCGGTGATGTTCTCCATGAACACCGCCGGGACTTTCTCGGCCTTGATCTGACGGATGATCTTGGCCACGTCCTTGGCCGAAGCTTCGCTCTCGGTGCTCACGCCTTCAGGGGCGATGACCTCCAAGCCGTAAGCCGCGCCGAAATAGCCGAAGGCGTCATGGGAGGTGATGATCTTCCGGCGCTCCTCGGGCAGCTTCGCCAAGGTTTCCTTCACCACCGTTTCTTCCTTAACGATCTCGTCCAGATATTTCGCGGCATTGGTCTCATAGATCGCCTTGCCTTCTGGATCGACGGCGATCAGCCCATCGCGCATGTTGGCGACGTAGAGCTTGCCGTTCGCGAGGCTCTGCCAGGCGTGCGGATCGGTGATCTTCTTCTCGTCTTCGACCATCTGGCGCGGCGTCACGCCGGTCGAGGCGACGACGACCTTGCCCTTGAAACCGGATGATTTCTCAAGCCGATCCATCCAGCCTTCGAAGCCGAGGCCGTTGACGAAGAGGATATTGGCGACAGCGAGGTTCTTGGCGTCGGCGGGGGTGGGCTCATAGACATGCGCGTCGCCGTCAGGGCCGACCAGCGCGATGACATCGACGCGATCGCCACCCACTTGGCTCACCATGTCGCCCAAGATGCTGAACGAAGCAATGGCCTTGATTTTGTGCGCGGCTTGAACGCTGTCGGACGATCCAAGCAACGTCATTAGCCCCAATGCAATCAGCAAGAATACGCGTCTGTTCATGACAAAGAACTCCTTATCGTCAGGGGGTCAGGCTTCAAGATGCTTAAGCTGGAGAAGCTTCCAGATCAGGCCGCCCTTCACGCCCACCAGCATGGAGGCGAGGTAGCCAACGCCGCTCAGGAGGATGATCGCGGGCCCGGTGGGCACATTGGTATAATAGGAAAGCAGCAGCCCGGCGAAGCTCGCGGCTAAGGCTGCGAGCACCGACACGACGATGAGGCCCGACATGTCCTCGGCCCAGAACCGCGCGGTCACGGCGGGAAGCAGCATGATGCCGACCGCGAGCAGGGTTCCGAGCGCCTGAAAGCTGCTCACCAGATTGAGCACCACGAGAACGAGGAACAGCAAATGGGTGGGCGAGCTCGCGCGGCTGACCGAGCGCAAGAATTGGGGGTCGAAGCATTCGAGCACGAGCGGACGGTAGATGATCGCGAGTACGGCCAGCGACAGCGTGGAGATGGCGGCGACCAAAATAAGGGCCGCGTCGTCGAGCGCGAGCACGGTCCCGAACAGCACATGCAAGAGATCGATATTGCTGCCCCGGAGCGACACGATCATAACGCCGAGCGCGAGCGACACGAGGTAGAAGCCGGCGAGGCTGGCGTCCTCACGCAAGATCGTCGAACGGGCGACGAGGCCCGCGGCGAGCGCGACGGAGATCCCGGCGACGAAGCCCCCAAGGCTCATGGCGAAGAGCGAGAGGCCGCCGAGCAAGAAGCCAATGGCGGCCCCCGGAAGGATGGCATGGCTCATGGCGTCGCCCATCAGGCTCATGCGCCGGAGCATGAGGAAGACGCCGATCGGGGGGGCGCCGAGCGACAGCGCGAGCAGGCCGACAAGCGCCCGCCGCATGAAGGCGAATTCGACGAAGGGCTGGGCGACGGCGTCGATCATGCGGGCTCCCGCTCCTTGACCTGGACCTGTTCGTCCCGCTCGCAGACCTCGGGATGCGCCTCCCAAGCCTCGACCGCGTGTCGCGCTTTGGCGAGGTTCTCCTGCGTAAGCACCTTCGGCGTATCGCCCCAGGTCACGACCTCGCGGGCGAGGAGAAGCGTTCTGTCGAAATGCGCCCGCACCTGCTCGATGTCGTGCAGGGCCGCAATGACCGTGCGGCCCTCGGCGTGCCAGCGTTTGATCAGCGCGATGAGATCGGCGACGGTCTTGGCGTCCACGGCGCGGAACGGCTCATCGAGGAGAATGAGGCGGGACTCCTGCAGGAGCAGGCGGGCGAAAAGCACCCGCTGGAACTGGCCTCCCGACAGCGCGCCGATCGGGCGGTTGGCGAGATCGAGGATTCCAAGTGTCGTGAGAGCTTTGGCGACGGCGCGTTTGCGCGCAGTGTCGAGGCCGCGCCAGATCCCGATCTCGCGCCAGAACCCCATGGCGACGCAGTCGAACACGGAAATGGGGAAGCTGCGGTCGACGTCGATCTGCTGCGGCAGGTAGGCAATGTCCCGGTGCGAGAGGCCCTGGCGGTCGATCGTGCCGCCAAGCGGTGTGACCTCGCCCATGATGCCCTTGAGCAAGGTCGACTTGCCTGCGCCGTTCGGCCCAACGAGCGCGAGCAGCTCTCCTGGCGCCACCTCGCCGCTGACGTGATGCACGGCCGGGCGACGGTCGTAGCCGAGGGTCAGATCGCGAAAGCCGATGGCAGGAGTCGCGGTCATGCCAGAGCCCAGAGCACCACGGCCCATAGCAGTAAGCCCGTGACCGCGACGATGGCAAAGCGCGCTGGAACCGAGATACGCAAGAGCGAGAAGCTTAAGGCGGGGAGCGCCCCAGTCTCGTCCTCCTCTCCCATGCCCATGCTGCTTCTCTGGTCCATGGAGCCGCGCTCCCTCCACGCTTACTCTTGTTAGCCGGCGCAACGCCGTTATGGCTCAAGGGCGCTTTTCGCGGCGGCGGCTTCCCGGTCCGTTTGTTTCACGCTGTCGTCGCCGGGCGACAGGCCTCGCATAGACCCGCGATCTCGAGCGTCACCTGCTCGGCTGCAATTTCCTCTGGGGACAGCGCAAGGAGAGTTGCCTGGTCCTCATCGCTCAAGGGGATCTCGACCACCTTCTGGCAGTGGCGGCAGATGGCGAAGGCGAACTTCCCGTCGCAAGCGCCGTGGCCGCAGGCGACGAAGGCGGAGCGGGACTGAAGGCGATGCACCATGCCGAACTGCATCAACTCGTTCAGCGCGCGATAGACCGTCGGTGGATGGGAGATGCCCGCAACCCTGACCCGGTCGAGGATGGCATAGGCACTCAAGGGCTCTTTCGCCTTGCGCAGGCAGGACAGGATCTGGCCCTGGTTGTGCGAAAGCTTGGCGGCAGGGGCGTGGTGATGGGCGGCGTTCATGCGCTATGATATAACATAACATCACCAGCCCGTGAAGAGGGCAGAGACCAAAGGCCGCAAAAGGGCCCGAGGCCGGTGGGAGGCGTGCCCTGCAATCGGCCTCACCTGGCGGGCGGAGGGGAGGGGTGAGAGAAGGCGGTGCTAGCGCTCGGTGAGCTTCAGCTCGATGCGCCGATTCTTGCGCAAGGCTTCGTCGGTATCCCCGGCATCGATCGGCTGAAACTCGCCGAATCCTGCCGCGACCAGCCGGTTCGGCGGCACGCCCTTGTCGATCAGATAGCGCACCACGGAGATCGCGCGCGCCGCGGAAAGCTCCCAGTTCGACGGGAATTCCGCCGTCACGATCGGCTTGATGTCGGTGTGGCCGTCCACCCGCATCACCCAGGCGATATCAGACGGGATCTTGGTCTCGAGCTGTTTTAGCGCGTCCGCCAACTTGTCGATTTGAGGCGTTGCCCCTGGCTTCAGCTCGGCGGTGCCCGAGTCGAACAGCACATCGGAAGCGAACACGAAGCGGTCGCCGACGACTTGGAAGTCCGGCCGGTCGCCGAGCGCCTCTCTGAGCTTGCCGAAAAAGTCCGAGCGGTAGCGGGCAAGCTCCTGCACTTTCTTGGCCAAGGCAACGTTCAGCCGCTGGCCGAGATCGGCGATCTTGACCTGGCTGTCGCGGTCCTTGGCCTCGGAGGCATCGAGCGCCTCCTGCAAAGCCGCCAGCTGCAGCCGGAGCGCCGCGAGTTGCTGATTCAGGATCTCCACCTGGGCGAGGGCTTCGTTGGTGATCTTCTTCTGCTGGTCGAGCTGGCCGCCAAGCTCGGTGGCGCGGACCTCGGCTCCCTCCGTCTTGCCGCCCTGCTCGCCGATCTGCCCCGTCAGACGCTCGTTCTCCTTCTCCTTGTCGAGGAGGGTCGCCTGCAGGGAGGCGAGGTTGTCTTCGAGCGACTCTTTCTTGGAGCGCTCCAGGGCCAACAGCTCGGTGAGCTGCGAGAGCTGCCGGTTGAGGCGCGACAGAAGCGTGTCCTTGCCGCTCGCCTGCTGGGTGACGAAATAATTGGTGAGCATGAACAGCGACATCAGAAAGGTCACCACCAGAAGCAAGGTGGAGAGCATGTCGACATAGCCAGGCCAGTAATTTGTGGCGCCCAGTGCGCGGCGCGTCCGCGACAACGCCATGGCTATTTCCGCTCCTCACCCGCAACCAGCTTCGCCCTGTCGGTGATCTGTCTGAGCACCGTCGCAAGCTCCTGTTGCTGCTGGGATTGCTCATCGGCCCATTCGCGCACCACCTTCTGCTCGGCGCGCATCTGCCGGATCAGCTTGTCTACCCCCTGAGTGAGATCCTTGACCGCATCGCCCGTATTGTCGCCGAGCACGCGGAGCTCGATCTTCTCGTTCAAATCCGAGAGCGAGCGCTGCATGTCGAGCAGCGCGAAACGGAGCTGGGGCGGCACGCCCGTGACTGTCGCGCCTTCCGCCGATTGCAGCTCCGTGATGCCGGAAAGCCAGTCTTCAAGCTCGTTGTAGAAGCGGCTTTGGGCGTGGCCGGCCTGCAGGTCGAGAAAGCCGAGGATCAGGGAGCCGCCAAGACCAAACATGGAGCAGGAGAAGGCGGTGCCCATGCCCTTGAGCGGCCCGGCCAGGCCCTCCTTGAGCTGGTCGAAGAGCATTACGCTCTCGCTTGCATTTGTATCGAGCGCACCGATGGTGGCGCCGACGGAACTCACCGTCTGCAGCAGTCCCCAGAAGGTGCCGAGCAGACCGAGAAACACCAAGAGCCCAACGAGGTAACGGGTCGTCTCGCGCGCTTCGTCAAGACGCGAGGCGACGGAATCGAGCAGGGAGCGCATCGCGCCCGTCGCCAAGGACAAATGGCCGGTGCGGTCGCGGAGCATGGTCGCCATGGGTGCGAGCAACACCGGAGTCGTGTCGACGCCGAGCCCGGGATCGGAGATGCGGAAGCTGTTGACCCAGCGGATCTCGGGATAGAGGCGCAAGACTTGGCGGAAAGAGTAGACGATGCCGACGAAGAGCACGCCGATGATGAGGCCGTTCAAGGCCGGATTGGCCATGAAGCTCTTGCGGAGCTGCTGCGTCTGGCCGTCAAGGATAATTGCGAGCAGTATCGCGAGGACGAGGAACAGGCTCATCCGCCAGAGAAAGACTTGTGGGCGCGTAAGCTTGGCCTTGTAGGTCGCAGTCGCTGCCATTGGTGCCGTCATGTGAGTCGGGGCCGAACGCGGGCGCAGAGATTAACCGAATACTAAGACTGGCAAAACGGAAACCTCAGGGCGCTTTGTTATTTAGTGTTCGTCTTCGGCATCGCGGGCGCGCGAAAGGACCAATGTGGCGGCCTATCCTCCACCGAAACTCCGACGGCGCAGAGGGGCTCAGGCCGATGAATCGGCAGCGGTCACCGCGTCGCGCCCTGCCGCGGCCATCTTGACCAGCTTCAACAGCTTACGGTGGATGGTCTCGTTCCCGGCGACGACGCTGCCCTTATCGAGCATGCGATCCTTGCCTTCGGCGTCGCTGACATAGCCGCCAGCCTCGCGCAGGATGACAATGCCCGCAGCGAGGTCCCAAGCGCGCAAACTGCGCTCCCAATAACCGTCGAAGCGGCCGGCGGCGACCCAGGCAAGATCGAGCGCCGCGGCGCCGGTGCGCCGGAGTCCCGCCGAGTCTGCCATGACGGCCTGCATTTCCCTCATGAACAATTCTTGGTCCGGCTTGCCACGGTGGGGGATGCCGGTGACCAACACGCAGTCGGCAAGCTCGGTCCTTGCGGCGACCCTGATGCGCCGGTCGTTGAGAAAAGCGCCCTTGCCCCGTTCCGCCGTAAAAACCTCATTGCTCGCCGGATTGTAGATGAGGCCTGCGACCAGCTCGCCATCGCGCTCCAGAGCGATCGAGATGGCGAAGAGGGGGATGCCATGCAGAAAATTCGTGGTGCCGTCGAGAGGGTCGACGATGAAGCGATGGGTGCGGTCGGCGCCTTTCACCGCGCCGCGCTCTTCGAACAAGAGACTGTAGCCTGGACGGGCGTGGGTGAGCTCCTTATGCAGGATCTCTTCGGCGCGGGTATCGGCGGCGGAGACAAAGTTGGCGGGGCCCTTCAGCGAGACTTGCAGCTGCTCCACCTCGCCGAAGTCGCGCGCAAGACTGCGGCCTGCCTTGCGGGCGGCGCCGAGCATGACGTTCATCAGGGCAGAAGCGGGCATTGGCTGTCTTCGGGCTGTTTGCGCAAATTGTCTACGTCATTCCGGCGAAAGCCGGAATCCAGCGAAACAAAAAAATCTGAGACAACGTGATCTGGATACCGGCTGGCGCCGGTGTGACGAGAGTGTCGAACCGGCGCAGTCAGCTACTCGGCGCGCCGGACGTAAGTGAGCTCGTTGGTGTCGATGACCACGCGCTCGCCGGCCACGACGAAGGAAGGCACCAGGATGCGAACACCATTCTCGAGCTTCGCGGGCTTGTAGGACGAAGCCGCGGTCTGACCCCTCACCACGGGATCGGCCTCGACGACCGCGAGGGTGACCTGATCGGGGAGCGCGATGCCGATGGGCTTCCCCTCGTAGCTTTCCACCGTCACCTTCATGCCTTCCTGCAAGAAGGCTGCGCGCTCCTCGAGGAAGTCGCGGTGGAGCTCGATCTGGTCGTAGGTGTCCGTATCCATGAACACGAGCATGTCGCCTTCGGCATAGAGGAACTGATAGTCGTTCTGCTCGAGTCGCACGCGCTCCACGGTCTCCGACGAGCGGAAGCGCTCATTCAGCTTGGTGCCGTCGATCGCGTTCTTTAGCTCGACTTGGGCGTAAGCGGGACCCTTCCCAGGCTTGACGTGCTGGGTCTTGACCGCGAGCCAAAGCGCGCCCTTGTGCTGGAGGACATTGCCGGGGCGAATCTCGTTGCCGTTGATTTTCATGAAGCCGCTCGATTCGATAAATTTGGCGTGGCCGCCTTTAAGGCGTGGGGGCTTGCCGCTGTCAAGGGCACCGACTCATTCGGTGAGGTGACCATTCCGCCAGGCCTCGGCTGCCTTGTCCGCGTCCGCCCGCTGCTCCGGCGTCAGCTTGGCGAGCAGGAGGTCGAGGTTGAAATCGCTCACCCCCGCTGCCCGCGCAAGTAGGTGCCACTTGGCGGCCTGCACCGGATCCGCCTCCACGGCGACGCCATTGGCATAGAGGCGCGCGAGCCGGTTCTGGGCGACCGGATTGCCCTGTTCGGCGGCCATGCGAAACATTTTGGCCGCACGCTTCTCGTCGACTGCGATGCCCTCACCCTTGAACAGCATCACGCCATAATCGGCCTGAGCTTCCGGCAATCCGGCTTCGGCGGCGCGACCCGTCCAATCCGCGGCCTTCACCTTGTCGGCCGAGACGCCGCGTCCGAATTGATAGAAGCCGCCGAGATCGTATTCCGCCAAGGGCAGGCCGTGGTCTGCGGCCTTCTGCATCCATTCGACCGCTTTTTGTTCGTCGGCGGGGCGCCCCTTGCCGTCGAGGTAGATGAGGGCAAGGTTATATTGCGCCAAGGCCTGACCGCTGTCCGCAGCCTTCTCGAACAGGTTGGCGGCCAGCTTAAGGTCCTTTTTGACCCCGCGGCCCTCCGCCACGAGGATCCCGAGGGAGAATTGGGCGTTGGGATCGCCGAGATCGGCGCCCTTGGCATAAGAGTCGGCGGCCTTGCTCAAGTCCTGGGCGACCCCGAGACCTTCCTCATAGATCTCGCCGAGAAGCGTGTAGGCTTCCTTCGACCCCTGCTCAGCCTCAGCCTCGGCGAGCCTGCGCGCGGTCAGATATTGGCCTTGGGCATAGGCAGCGTAGGCTGGGCTTTCAGCGGCGTTGGCGGAAGACCATGCGATCGCGAGCATGAGCGCTCCGAGCCAGAGGCAGCGGCGAGTGCCTGACGCCTTCACGCCGCGGTCCTCCCCCGGCGCAGAGCCGCGTCGATCGTGGCGATGCGCTGGGCCGCGCCCTCGGCTTGCCAGATTGCTGTGGAAAGGGCGATGAAATCCGCCCCGAGGCCAGCCAGCCTCTCTGCCTCTTCAGCCGTTTCGACGTCCCAGGCGACGCAAGGCACCTCGAAAATTTCCGTCCACCAGGCGATCAGCTCAGCGCGTCGATCACGCGCGGCCTCGTTCGCCTTGGCCGGCCCGAATGCGACATAGTCTACACCAAGCTCAGCCATGATCATGGCGTCGTGGCGGCTTGCGATGCAACCAGCGCCAATGATTGAGCGTTGACCTAGATGATCATGCGCCTGCCGGTAGAAGGCCACATCCGCAGCGATATGGATACCGTCGGCACCGAGTCTCTCGGCGCGCCCTGCATCGTTCTCGATGAGGAAGGCCACCTCTCGCTCGCGCGTGAGTTCGCGCAGCTGGAGGTCCCATGGCGTATCGCTCGGCGCCCCGTCGCCGCACAGCAAGACGCAAGCCACGTCAGCCTGGTCCAAGGCTTGCGCCAACGAACTTTCGAGCCTGGCCGCCGCCGGAAGCGTGAGATAGAGCCGGCAAGGAGCCATGGCTGCAACCATAGTCTAGGGTCCGCTTGCGTTTCTTTTTCGTTGATCCGGTTTTATCAGCGTTCGTCTCAAATCACGCAGGCCGCGACGCTGTCAATGACTGCCGCGGCATGCCGCGCCGACAAAAGCTTGTTGAACATTGGCATCGCCGTCACCACATTGTGACACGGTCGCCCAGGGAGCGAGGGTCGCCACGCCGTCTGAACGCGGCAAGGCCGGTGCGGTGAGGGGCCGGAAATCGCGATGACCCAAACTGACGCTCTGCAGCAGGCATTGGCGCGGTTCGGCGCATCGGTTGATACTCTTGAGCGCTTCCTGGGTCAGCTTTTCGAAGATCGGGATGCAGGGGCGAAGCTCAGGGAGCAATTGCGCGCCTTGACCGACGAGCGAAATCGGCTTGCCGCGGAGCTCGATGCGGAGCGGGGCCGGGCAAGGCGCCTTGAGGCCGCCAATAGCGAGGTCTCTGGTCGTCTTGAAGCCGTGATGGGAACGTTGCGGGACATGGCGCCCGCCAAGGGAGTCGAACTCTAGGGGGGAGCATGCCATGGGACAGGTTAGCGTTACGCTCAACGGGCGCCTTTATCGCCTCGAATGCGGCGAAGGCGAGGAGGCCCATCTCATCGCGCTCTCCGAATATCTCGGCTCCCACGTCGAATCCATGAAACACAAATTCGGGCAGGTGGGGGACGACCGCCTGATCCTGATGGCATCTTTGATGGTCACCGACGAGCTGTGGGAGGTGAGGCGCCAGCTGCAAGAGCTAAAGGGGAGTTTGGCCGAGCTTCGCCGCGACCGGTCGGCAGCGGACGACACGGCCAAGACCATGCGCACCGATCTTGCCCAGACGATCAGCGCCGCCGCGGACCGTCTTGAAATGCTCAACCAGCGGTTCGCGAGCGGAGCAGGCGGCGGCCACCCCACAAAACGCTAGTTTCGCCTCTCGTCTTCGCTATAGTCCCACGTGGCGGGCTGCGAGGTGCGTTAGGAGCACTTTTCCCGGACCCTATAAGATCCGACGGGAGTTGACCCTGACGGGGACCGTGGTCTCCGTCACTCGGCGCCCACCTACGCTAGTAGGGACACCAGGGATCGACGCTCCCACGGCCATCGTGGCCTCGCTACGTTCTAAGCACCCCCGCCGCATTTCCCGTGATCGTGCTTTGGGTTACACACGCGCGAAGCAGCGCTGCTCAGCATTAGCGAAAAACTAGGAGGATCGCCCGACGACGCTGGCGGTGCAGGGCGCGACTGGGCTATTGAGGCCTTCTTGGGACGTTTGCGCCCCAAAAGGCTAAGCCTTTTTTCTCGGCGCGGATCGGCAACAGGCATGCGTATCTTGTTTCTCGGTGACCTGGTCGGCCGATCGGGGCGGACGGCGGTCATCGAGGCCCTCCCGGGTTTGCGGACGCGCTACGGCGCTGATTTCGTCGTCGTCAATGGCGAGAACGCCGCCGGCGGGTTCGGCATCTCCGAACTGATCCTGATCGAGCTCCTCGACGCCGGAGCCGACGTTGTGACCACGGGCAATCATGTCTGGGATCAGCGCGAGGCGCTCATATTCATCGAGCGCCACGACCGCCTGCTGCGGCCCATCAATTTTCCGAAAGGCGCGCCCGGCCGAGGTGCCGGCCTGTTCAAGGCAGCCAACGGAGCCGACGTGCTCGTGATCAACGCCATGGGCCGCGTCTTCATGGCCGATCTCGATTGCCCCTTCCGCGCCGTCGATCGGGAGCTTGAGGCTTGCGGATTGAAACGCGGAGCCGATGCAATCCTCATCGACTTTCATGCCGAGGCGACGTCCGAGAAGCAGGCCTTCGGCTACTTTGTCGATGGACGGGCAAGCGCCGTGATCGGTACGCACACCCATGTACCGACGGCAGACGAGCAGATCCTCACCGGGGGCACCGCGTACATCAGCGATGCCGGAATGTGCGGCGACTACGATTCGGTGCTGGGCATGAACAAGCAGGAGCCGCTGTCGCGGTTCCTGACCAAGATTTCAAACGGCCGCTTCCAGCCTGCCTATGGGAAAGCCACGATCGCGGGCGTCGGCATCGAGATCGACGACGGCTCCGGGCTCGCCACGGCCATTGGACCCGTGAGGCTCGGCGGCAGGCTATCCCACGCCGAGCCCGGGTTCTGGCTGCCGGCAGCCTCCTCAGAATGAAGGTGGTTGGCGTTTAGGCCGAACGGAGTTTTGCACTGGAGCGGTCGAGGCCGGAAGCTCTGCCTTGGGCAGACAGCCGCTGCAGGCAGAAGATGGCCTGATCGAGATGGTCGAGGGCGCCATCCGTGTCGACGCTGTCGCTGAAGAGCGCGATACGGGCTTGGGCGACGTGCTTGGCCGCCTCGGTGCAGAGCTCGGAGAGCGTTACAGTACGCTCCGCGTTGTCCGACGTTTGCGCGGTGGAAGCTTGGATCTTGCGCTGCATCAATGCCCCCCTTCGGTTTCGCGGGCCAAGCGGCCCTCAAGCCCCTGGCGGGGCTCCCTTCTGTTGTCGGGCCGTTAGGGTTAAGGCTTCGCTAAGAACGCCGCCCTGGCTTTCCGCGCGGGCCGATATGGATTTTGCGCGACCGCGCCCATATAAGCGGGCACCGTCCCTCAAGGCCGGTAATCAATAGGACTTTCGATGGCTGGCCATTCCAAATTCAAGAACATCCAATTTCGCAAGGGCGCCCAGGACAAGAAGCGCTCTAAGCTCTTTTCCAAGCTGGCGCGGGAGATCACCGCTGCGGCGAAAATGGGCCTGCCGGACCCCGCCATGAATGCGCGGCTCCGCGGCGCCGTCCAGACCGCGCGCGCCCAGAACATGCCGAAGGACAATATCGAGCGGGCGATCAAGAAGAGCCAGGAGGCGGGCGGCGCCAATTACGAGGAGGTGCGCTACGAGGGTTTCGGCGCCGGCGGCGTCGGCGTCATCGTCGAGGCGCTCACCGACAACCGCAACCGCACCGCCAGCGAAGTACGCTCGATATTCACGAAGTTTGGCGGCAATCTCGCCGAGACCGGCTCGGTCGCCTTCATGTTCGACCGGCTCGGCGCCCTCGAGTTCGACGCCGGCAATTCCACTCCCGATGCGATGTTCGAGGCGGCCCTCGAGGCTGGCGCCGAGGATGTCGAATCGAGCGAGGAGGGGCATCTCCTCTATTGCCACGCCGATGCGTTGCACTTGGTCGCCAAGGCGCTCGAAGGGCGCTTCGGCGAGCCCCGAGCCGCGCGCATCCTATGGCGTCCGAAGAGCGGCGTGCCGGTCGACGAGGAGGCGGGGCAGAAGCTCTTGCGCATGATCGACGCGCTCGAGGATTCTGACGACGTGCAAGACGTCTACGCCAATTTCGAGATCGCCGACGAAGTGCTGGAGCGCCTCAGCGCGTAAGAGGATCGTCCGCATCGATCACGCGGACGATCTCTAGTTCGCTGCGCTATGGCAACGCCTCAACGATGAACCCGAAATTCGAGTAAAGCATTCCGGCGCCCGGAGCCAACAGCAGCGGGTACTCCTTGAGCGACTTCACGTCGTCTTCCTTGGAGGTCAAGCGGTCCTCGTTTTGGGCGAGGAGACCAATTTCTGAACTCTCGCGGCAGCCCCGATGCATGGGGGCAAGATCGATCAGTCTGATCGACTTGCCGTCGAGTTCTGGCACGGTGCCGTCCCACCAAGCCGATCCTGGAACCGGTCGGTGAAGCTCATCTTGCCGTCGGCCACCATTGATGCCCACCCTGACGCTACCGCGACAGCCTCCTTGCGTGGCACACTCCCTCATTGATTCGCTCCGTGTCGCGGGATCAGTGCGGGGAGGTTTTAGGAAACGCCATGCCCACAATTCGCATCGTCGGCATCGATCCGGGCCTCCGGCGCACCGGCTGGGGTGTGATCGATTATGACGGCGCGCGCCTCGGCTTCGTGGCTTGCGGCTCGGTGGTCTCCGACGACCGCGAATGCCTTGCCATGCGCTTGCGCCAGATCTTCGACGGGCTGCAGGAGGTGCTGGCTAGGCTCGTGCCCGCGGAAGCGGCAATTGAGCAGACCTTCGTCAATCGCGACGCCTCCGCCACGCTCAAGCTTGGCCAAGCGCGGGGCATCGCGCTCCTCGTGCCGGCGCTGCTCGCCCTCCCCATCGTCGAATATGCACCGAACGCGGTGAAGAAGACGGTGGTCGGTGCGGGCCACGCCGGCAAGGATCAGATTCGCGCCATGGTCGCGCGCCTCCTGCCCCGTGCGGCGCCCGACAGCGCCGACGCGGCAGACGCGCTCGCCATCGCCATTACCCATGCCCATGCCCGCGCCTGGCGCAAGCTAGAGGCTGCCGTCCTGCTCGATGCGAGAGGGACGCCATGATCGGCAGGCTCACGGGGCGCCTTGACGAGGTCGGGCCCTCGACGGTGATCGTCGATGCGGGCGGCGTCGGTTACGAGGTGACGGTCGCGGCACGCACCATTGCGGGGCTGCCTCCGATCGGCGAGACCGTGACGCTCTCGATCGACACCCATATGCGCGAGGACGCGATCAGGCTTTACGGCTTTGCCACTGAGCATGAGCGCGCCTGGTTCAGAGCGCTGCAAACGGTGCAAGGCGTCGGCGCCAAGGTGGCGCTTGCGGTGCTCGGCACGCTTGACGCTGGCGACCTCGTCAATGCGGTAGCGCTGCAGGACAAGAACCAGGTCGCGCGTGCGCCGGGCGTCGGCCCGAAGGTCGCTTCCCGCATCGTCTCCGAACTCAGGGACAAGATGCCGTCGCTCGCGCCTGCGATCAGATCGGGCGCGGGAGTCGCGCCGGTCGCGGCTCTGCCCGAGGGCGCCTCGGCGCGTGACGCAGTGTCGGCGCTGACCAATCTCGGCTATGCCCACGCCCAGGCTGCCGCCGTTATCTCGCTTGCCGTCGGCAAGGCCGGACGGGAGGCCCGCACCGAGGAGCTGATCCGCTTGGGGCTCAAGGAGCTCGCCCAATGAGTGAGCGGATGCTGGCATCGGTGAGACGTGACGAGGACCAGGCCGAGACCTCGCTCCGGCCGCAAACCTTGAGCGAGTTCATCGGCCAGCCCAAAGTTTGCGCCAATCTGAAAGTGTTTATCGAGGCGGCGCGCGGACGCCGCGAGGCGCTCGACCATGTGCTGTTCGCCGGTCCCCCTGGTCTCGGCAAGACCACGCTCGCTCAGATCGTGGCGCGAGAGCTCGGCGTGAACTTCCGCGCCACCTCCGGCCCCGTGATAGCCAAGGCCGGGGACCTCGCCGCGCTGTTAACCAATCTCGAGGACCGCGACGTCCTCTTCATCGATGAGATCCATCGGCTCAACCCGGCCGTCGAGGAGATCCTCTATCCCGCCATGGAGGACTTCCAGCTCGATCTCATCATCGGGGAAGGGCCATCGGCGCGGTCCGTCCGCATCGGCCTCGCCCGCTTCACCCTCATCGGCGCCACGACTCGCACTGGTCTCCTCACCACGCCGCTCCGAGAGCGATTCGGCATTCCGATTAGGCTCGAATTCTACGACGTGGCCGAGCTCGAAGAGATCGTGCGGCGCGGCGCAAGACTGCTCGGACTCGCGCTCACCGACGAGGGCGCCCATGAGATCGCGCGGCGCGCGCGGGGGACGCCGCGGGTGGC
>JBARKP010000084.1:0-46786 GCA_049801475.1 Methyloceanibacter sp. | reverse complement strand
CGCCTTCTGAACCAGCTTAAGGTTGCCGGTGTCGCGAAGCAGTTTCGTGCCCACGTCGTGCCGGAAATCTAAGGGGGAAGTGGTCGGAGCGGGGAGATTTGAACTCCCGACCCCCGGTCCCCCAGACCGGTGCGCTAACCGAGCTGCGCTACGCTCCGAAGCCGTGGTGCCAATGGGCTTGGATATACCCCCTCGAGGCCCTGAAACAAGCGTTACGTCCCTGAGGAGAGCCTAGCTTTTGCCCGCGGCGAGGATTCGATGGCAGGCCTCGATCTCCTCAAGGACCGCGCGGAGGTCGTCGGTGTCCAGCCGCGTCGCCCTCTCCCCAAGGTCCCGCATGTTGTTTAGGTTGCGGCTCTGTGCCGCCTCGGCGGCAACGTCGGGAATCTCGCGGTTACGCGGAAGGCCCGCCTCCTCGTCTTCCATGGCGTGGGGCCGCTGCTCCATGACGAAGCGGGGTCCCTGCTCCCGCAGGATCTTCTGCACCCCTCTGATGGTGTAGCCGTCGTCGTAGAGGAGGAAGCGAATGCCACGCAGCAAGACAATGTCCTCAGGCCGGTAATAGCGGCGGCCGCCCCCTCGCTTCATCGGCTTAAGCTGGGCGAATTTGGCCTCCCAGAAACGAAGCACGTGCTTCGGCACGTTGAGCTCGTTCGCCACTTCACTGATTGTGCGAAAGGCCTCGGGCGCTTTGTCCACCGCTCCAAACTCCCCGCCACTAAAGACTTGCAACATCGTAACTCTGGCCGCGCCTATTCAGCCGCTCTTCTCCGGGACAGCGCCTCGTTGATACGTTGCTTCATGATATTGCTCGCTCGGAACACAAGGACACGCCGCGGCGTGATGGGAACTTCCTGGCCCGTCTTCGGATTGCGTCCGATACGCTGACCCTTGTCGCGAATCCCGAAAGAGCCGAATGAGGAGAGCTTGACGGTCTTCCCGCGCTCGAGGCTCGCCACGATCTCGTGGAGCACAAGCTCCACGATCTCGGCGGACTCGTTCCGCGGTAGGCCAACCTTTTGAAATACCGCGTCTGCGAGGTCGGCGCGCGTCAGTGTCTTCCCGCCCATCGTACGACTGCTCCCCCGGTCGCGGGCTAATCCAAGATGCTAATCGAGCAGGCGCAACGCGGTCAATCGCTGCCGCGATCAAATTCCTGATATTGCATCATTTTCGAGGAAGGTGTGACTTTAGCGCGGCAGTTTTCGCTAAAATTCACCAGCGGAGAAGCACGGCTCCCCAGGTGAAACCGCCCCCCATGGCCTCCAGCAGCACGAGATCGCCCTTTTTGATGCGGCCATCCTGGCAGCCAGCGCTGAGTGCCAAGGGAATAGAGGCGGCGCTCGTATTGGCGTGTTTGTCTACAGTGATGATAATACGCTCGGGGTCGAGCCCGAGCTTTCGCGCCGCGCCATCGAGGATGCGCTTGTTCGCCTGGTGGGGCACAAACCAGTCGATGTCCGAGGCTTGATAGCCGGCCTTGGCCAGGGTGGCACCGATCACCTCACTGATGTTGATGACCGCGTGGCGGAAGACCTCGGGGCCGTCCATCCGGACATGGCCTACGGTGCCGGTCGAAGACGGACCGCCATCGACATAGAGCTTGTCGCGATAGCGGCCGTCGGACCGTAAGCAGGAAGCCAAGATACCACGGTCGGTGGCGGCGCCATTCTGCATCTGCGCCTCCACCACCAGCGCCCCGGCGCCATCCCCGAACAGCACGCAGGTCGAACGATCGTTCCAATCGAGGATGCGGGAGAAGGCTTCGGCGCCGATCACCAGGGCTCGTCGGAACTCGCCGCTCTTCAGGTAATTGTCGGCGGTCGCCATAGCGAAAATGAAGCCGGAACAGACGGCCTGCACGTCGAAGGCGGCCCCTTGCTTGATGCAGAGCTCGGCTTGGATGGTGACCGCGGTTGCGGGAAAGGTCTGGTCCGGGGTCGATGTGGCGAGGATGATAAGATCGATGTCCTCAGGCCCCATTCCGGCGTCCGCAAGGGCTGCTCGCGCCGCTGCTACCCCCATGGTCGAGGTGAGTTCGCCGTCGGCCGCGATGCGCCGCTCCTTGATCCCGGTCCGCGCGGTGATCCACTCGTCGCTTGTGTCGATCACCTTGGCGAGGTCTGCATTGGTCAACACCCGCTCAGGCAGGTATCCACCGCAACCCTTGACGACCGTCCTCAACAGGCTCACCCAAACCCACTCCCAAGCCTACGCCGCACCGTCAAGCTCAAGCTCGGTATGGAAGCGGGCAACGTCGTCTGCAAGGCGCTTCACCACGCCGCTCGACGCCATGTCGTAAGCGAGGTCGACCGCGCTGGCGAAGCCAGTGGCGTCAGTTCCGCCGTGGCTCTTGACGACGATGCCGTTAAGCCCAAGGAAAATACCGCCATTCAGCTGGCGCGGATCCATCTTTTCCTTGAGGGCGCGGAAAGCGCCCTGCGCCAGGACGGCACCGATGCGAGCAAGAAGCGACCGCCCCATGGCGGCGCGCAAATACTCACCGATCTGCTTAGCTGTTCCTTCGGCGGTCTTCAAGGCGATGTTGCCGGTAAAGCCGTCGGTGACCACCACGTCGACGGCCCCGCGGCCCACATCGTCGCCTTCAACAAAACCGCGGTACTCTATGGGAAGCGGCGTATCTTTGAGAACGGCCGCGGCTGCCTTGATCTCGTCGAGGCCTTTGACCTCCTCAACCCCAATATTGAGGAGCCCGACCGTGGGCCGCTCCATCCCGAACAGGGCCCGGGCCATGGCGGCGCCCATCAGGGCGAATTCGACAAGCTGGCGGGCATCCGCGCCGACATTGGCGCCGACGTCGAGCACGATGCACTCGCTCTCGATGGTGGGCCAGATGGCGGCGATTGCCGGCCGGTCGACCCCCGCGATCGTCTTCAGACAGAACTTGGCCATGGCCATCAGTGCCCCGGTGTTGCCGGCGGACACGGCGGCATCCGCGCGTCCGTCCTTCACCGCTTCGATGCTAAGCCACATACTGGAATGCCGGCGCCCCTTGCGCAGCGCCTGGCTCGGCTTTGCGTCCATGGCGACAGCCACATCGCTGTGGAGGATTTCGGCCTTGGCGGCGAGAGCTGGATGCTCTTTGAGCTCCGCCTCGATGCGGGCTGCATCGCCGACCAGGAGAAACCGCGTATCCGGGTGGCGGACCAACGCAATCGCAGCCCCCGGAACGACCACGCTCGGTCCGTGGTCCCCGCCCATGGCGTCGAGCGCTATGGTGACTGGCGCAGCCATTCTATGTGCCGATAGGAAATGCGTTGCTGGCCTGGGCCGAATGGCCGGGAGAGCCCCCAGGAGTGGACCCGAACATACCCAAATAGGACCGAGTGACAACCTGATTTTGGGGAGGCGAAATTCGGCCAATTACCGGCGTTTCAGCTGCTCCAGCGCGGCAAAGGGACTTTCAGCCTTCGCCGCGCCGGGGGCTTCTCCGGCATTCGACCACTCAAAGCTTGCGCCTTCGCGTCTGGGGTAAGGATCGAGCGCGGTCGCAAGGGTCTCGTAAATGACAGGCCCCAGATCGATCCTCCTGTCGACGATCGGCTCTGGCCAGTCAAGCATCCCATGACTCGCCGCCTCGTCAGAGCTCGCGGTGAGCTGATCGATGAGCGAAGTGGGCCAAAACTCGATCTCAACGGGAACCTGAAGCGCGCTTGCCACCGGCTCGAGCGAAACGACGCAGGTCTGCGTCACGGAGGCTGCAAGCGTGCCCTGCAAGAAAAGGCGCCCCTCCCCCCGCCGGTAGAAACCACAGGCGAAGCTAAGGCGGTCGAGACTCGCGAGATCAAGCAGAGCGGCGATGGTCTCTCTCTCAGTCTGATCGACCTCGACCAAGCGCTCCTCGCCGTCCTTGACGTCATCGATGCGGACGGTCCTTGAGAGCGGCGGCCGGTCGATCTCCCCGCTCAACCCATTCGTCTTCCGTGCCTTGTCCATCGCTGCTGTCACCTCTGCAACGTCAAGCGTCCCGGCCTGCAGGGACGCAAGCGGCTGCTGCTCAAGCCGCCTTACACTCGCCCTTAGATAGGATGCCAGAAGCTCGCTGCTAAGCCTGGCGCTTTCGGACGGAAGCGGCAGCGCCGCGGCGATGGCAGCGGCGAAGGATGCATCGCCGCTAGCGAAAGCGGTCTCATAGCTCTCGAGCAAGGCATGGCTCGAGGCCGCAAGGCCCCTCACCGTCTTCGGGATGCGAAGGTCGCTCACCCCGATTTCCCGGAGCACCGTATCCATGTCCTTGCTGAACCGTTCCATGAGCGCTTGAGCCGGCGCTAGCGCCTCGGCGCCTTCGCCTTTCAGGCGGTGGAGCACGGCGAATAGGTGCAGCGACAGCAGAGCGAAGCGGCCCTGCAAACTGTCTGGAATGCCCAGACTCCGGTAAAAAACCGGGAGCCGTGCCTGCGCCACAATCGCGCCATAGAGTTTGTCGGTGCTTCTCGTCCCCGAGCGCCATCGCATCAGTCGACTGAGAGGATTGAAAGCAGGGGGCATTCCCTTAAGCTCAGCGGTCCTGAAGACCGCAAGCGGTCCTTGAGAGGGCACTCGGACGGCGTTTAACAGGCCGGACTTGGTGGGTTGGCAGCATCTGGCGGGTTACGGTTCCACGGGTTATCGAGGGCGATCTTGCAGTGAATAGGGACAAGCCGGTCATTCGATCGACACTGTCGGGGGTTGCCTGCCTAGTGGCCGGGCTATTGGCTGCGCCCCTTATGGGCTGCGGCGCCCAGATCGACCGGCATGGCCATGTCTTCATGGACGTGGACCTCGCCCAGGTTCAGCCCGGAATGTCGAAGGACCAGGTTACGCTCGCCTTCGGCTCGCCCGACACCACGAGTACGGTCAGCGGCGATGCCTATTATTATATCTCGACCACACAGAAGTCCTACGCGTTCTTCAAGTCCTGGGAGATCGACCGCAAGGTGGTGGCCGTCTATTTCGATGGGAAGGGCTCCGTACAACAGGTCGAGCAATATAGCTTGAAGGACGGCATTGTCGTCAAATACGCCAAGAACGAGACGCCCGCGCGCGGCAAGGACCTCGGCCTGCTGGAACAGATCTTTGGCAACATCTCCCAACGCAAGATGTTCAAGGGCCAAAAGGATCTTCAGGGCGGCGGCATCCCCGGCGTGCCGTAAGCCCTTTAGGTTCCGGGGGACCCGGTCAGCCTAATGCGCGAGCACGGCGAGCAGCAAGAGCGCCACGATATTGGTGATCTTGATCATCGGGTTGACGGCGGGACCGGCGGTGTCCTTGTAAGGGTCGCCGACCGTATCGCCCGTCACCGCGGCCTTGTGGGCCTCCGAACCCTTGCCGCCGTAATTGCCGTCCTCGATATATTTCTTGGCGTTATCCCAGGCGCCCCCGCCAGCCGTCATGGAGATGGCGACGAAGAGACCAGTGACTATGACCCCGAGCAGCATGGCCCCCAGCGCGGAGAATGCCGCGCTCTTGCCCGCAATGGCGTACACCACGAAGTAGAACACGATGGGCGACAGCACCGGCAGGAGTGACGGCACGATCATTTCCTTGATTGCCGCGCGGGTCAGCAGATCGACGGCGCGCTTATAGTCCGGCCGCGACGTGCCCTTCATGATGCCGGGGTTCTCCTTGAATTGCCGGCGCACCTCCTCGACGATGGCCGAGGCCGCGCGTCCGACCGCCGTCATCGCGATGCCGCCGAACAAATAGGGCAGCAGCCCACCCAGGAAGAGGCCCACGACGACATAAGGGTTGGACAGCGTAAAGGCGGGATCCACGCCCTGGAAATAGGGGAATTTGTCGGGATTAGCGGCGAAATATTTGAGATCCTCGGTATAGGCCGCGAACAGCACGAGCGCGCCGAGTCCAGCCGAGCCGATGGCGTAGCCCTTGGTCACCGCCTTGGTGGTATTGCCGACCGCATCGAGCGCATCGGTGGTCTTGCGGATCGATTTCGGCATGCCCGACATCTCGGCGATGCCGCCGGCGTTGTCGGTCACCGGGCCGAAGGCATCGAGGGCCACGATCATGCCGGCAAGCGCGAGCATGGTGGTGACGGCGATGGCGATGCCGAACAGACCTGCCAAGTTATGGGCGACGATGATGCCGGCCATGATCACGAGCGCTGGCAACGCGGTCGCCTCCATCGATACGGCGAGGCCTTGGATGACGTTTGTGCCATGGCCGGTGACGGAAGCTTTCGCTATCGAGTGAACCGGGCGGTGGTTGGTGCCGGTGTAATATTCGGTAATAACCACGATCAGGGCCGTCACCGCCAAGCCCACCACGCCGCAAAGATAGAGCGACTTGCCGGTGAAGCTCACGTCACCGATCTTGTCCATGCCGACGAGCCAGGCGGTCAGTGGCCAAAACCCGATGAGCGAGAGCACGCCGGTGGCGATGACGCCCTTATAGAGGGCGCCCATGATCGACTGGCTTTTGCCAAGCCGCACGAAAAACGTGCCGACGATGGAGGTGATCACGCACATGCCGCCAATGGCGAGCGGATAGACCATCATCGGCATGATGCGGTCGGTCCCGGCGAAATAGATCGAGGCGAGCACCATGGTGGCGACCAGCGTCACCACATAGGTTTCGAAGAGGTCGGCAGCCATGCCGGCGCAGTCGCCGACATTGTCCCCGACGTTGTCGGCGATGGTCGCGGGGTTGCGTGGATCGTCCTCGGGGATGCCGGCCTCAACCTTGCCCACCAAGTCGCCGCCGACATCGGCACCCTTGGTGAAGATGCCGCCGCCAAGACGGGCGAAAATCGAGATCAGTGAGGCGCCGAAGCCCAAGGACACCAGGGCGTCGACCACCTCACGCGAGGCGGGGTCTAGCCCCATGACGTGGGTGAGGATGAGGAAATAGACGGAGACGCCGAGCAGCGCGAGGCCCGCGACGAGGAGGCCAGTGATGGCGCCGGCGCGAAAGGCGATGCTCAAGCCGTCCGCGAGGCTCTTGGTCGCGGCCTGCGCCGTCCGCACATTGGCGCGCACCGACACGTTCATGCCGATATAGCCGGCGGCGCCCGAAAGCAGAGCGCCGACGGCGAAGCCTATCGCCTCCGGTATCCCAAGCAGGAAGGCGAGGAGCACGAAGATGACGACGCCGACAAAGGCGATCGTCGTGTATTGGCGGGCAAGATAGGCCTGCGCCCCTTCCTGGATGGCAGCCGCGATCTCCTGCATGCGTGGTGTGCCCGGGTCTGCCGCGAGCACGGACCTCGTGGTGAATAGGCCGTAGACGATCGAGAGCGCCCCGCATGCGATGATAAGGTAGAGAACTGTGGTCATGACGGAACTGTCCCCGTTCGTTCGGTTGAATGGCAGGAAATGAGGCAGAGGCCCGCGGCACCGGCTTAGGTGTCGCATCCTTTCGCCCTCAGCATGAACTTGGGCGGAAAATGCCAAAGTTGCAGCGGCTACGCAACAGACTGCCTAAGTCTTTGGCATGCCCCTTAGCGCTTGTCTCGTCTAGAAATGGGCAAAGCCTTTACGGCCAAACTCAACTGCCCGGCCCCCATCATCTATCACGGCGACCTGACCGTCGCCGGGAATGATTGAACCAATCGCGGTAACGGCCTGCTTGTGCCTTCGAGCCTCGGCTGCGAAGTCCTGCGCATGCGCCTCGTCTATGGCGGCGAGGATCTCGTAGTCATCGCCTGCCGCTAGCAGTTCTGCCAGCAGCGTCGGAGCGTATGCGACCGCCTTGGCAGCGGCAGAGGAGAGAGGTACGCGGGCTGCCTCGATCACGGCGCTGACGCCCGAGGCCGTGCAGAGCTTCTTGGCGTCGCCGACGAGACCGTCCGAGACGTCGATGGCCGCGCGAGCGTAATGGCGGATCGCCAATGCAAGCGCAATCCTCGCCTCCGGGCGCCGGTAGCGTTCGATGAGAAAATCGCTCTCCTCCTCGGACAAGCCCCAATCCGCCGAGAGCCGGGGCTCGCTCAAGAGCCTCAGTCCTAGGTTGGCGTCGCCGATGGTTCCGCTGACATGCAGCCGGTCGCCGGCCACCGCCCCTCTACGAAGCACCGCCTCCCCCTGCGGCACTAGACCAAGCGCCGTGATGGAGATGGTCAAGGGACCGGGAATGGCGGAGGTGTCGCCCCCCACAAGATCGACGTCCGCTTGCTCCTGCAATTTCCGAAGACCGTTGGTGAAGGCTTCAAGCCACGCCGCGGAGGGCGGCTCCGGTAGAGCGAGGCTCAACAGGTAGGCATGGGGTCTTGCTCCCTTTGCGGCGAGATCGGAAAGATTGACGGCGAGAGCCTTGTGCCCAATCGAGTCGGGAGGGTCCCCGGCGAGGAAGTGGACTCCTTCGACGATGGTGTCGCAGGTGACGACGAGCTCGTACCCCTCGGGCAACGGCAGGACCGCGACGTCGTCCAGGAGCGCAAGCGCCGCGGGGTTGGTAGCGAGCGGCGCAAAATAGCGGGCGATGATCTCGAACTCACCGAGCGGCCCGCGGACCCCGCGCTCGACCCCATTAACCATCGCCCGAGCCTTCGCGCGCGAAGTCCTGTGGGCGAAACTCATGGCCGAGCTTGTCGAGTATCCCATTCACCACCTTGGGCTCCTCGCCCTCGAAAAAGGCGTGGGCCAGGTCGACATATTCGGTGATCACCACGCGGGAGGGCACGTCGCTTCGCATCAGCATCTCATAGGTGCCGGCGCGCAGGATGGCGCGCAGGATCGAGTCGACGCGGTTCAGCCGCCAGCCTTCGGCCAAATGGCGGTCGATGAGAGGGTCAATACGGAGCTGCTCCCGCACCACGCCTTGGACGATGTCGCGGAAAAACTCAGCCTCCGCGTCGCAATATTGGGAGCCCTCCACTTCCTGACCCAGACGATGCGTCTCGAACTCGGCAATGACGCGGCTTAGGTCGATCGCGGTCATGTCCATTTGGTAGAGGGCTTGCACGCCCGCAAGACGCGCGGCACTGCGTGCCGAGGGACTTCGTCCCGCGGCCCTTCGCCCTGAGGCGCCGCGTGACGATGCAGAGCCTCGTCTCTGACCTCGGCCGGTCATGGGATCAGCGCCGGCTTGCCGAAGAGAACTGCTTCTCGAGCAGCATCAGCTCCAAGCAGGCGCGGGCGGCGTCGCGGCCCTTGTTCCGCCCCTCGACGCTTGCTCGCGCCCAGGCCTGCTCGCGGCTGTCGCAGGTGAGAATGCCGTTGCCGAGAGGCACGGCATGCTGGACGGCGAGGGCATGCAGGCCCCCCGCCGATTCCCGTGCCACAATCTCGTAATGGGTCGTCTCGCCGCGGATAACGCAGCCAAGCGCCACGCATCCGCGATGCCGTCCGGCTCGTCCCACGAAGCCATTGGCCAGCGCGAGACTGAGGGCCAAGGGGATCTCGAGAGAGCCCGGCACGGCAAGCCGCTCATACTCGACGTGCCGACTTTCCAGCTCTTCGACTGCGCCGCGGGCGAGCTCGTCGGTGATATCCTCGTAAAAGCGGGACTCGATGACGAGCACCGAGCGCGGGGTCTTGAGGCTCATGGCTCTCGAGTCCCAGCTTCCATGGAGTCCAGGCTTCGATGGCCCACCACCTTGAGGCCGTAGCCTTCAAGCCCCACGATCTTGCGGGCCGGAGAATTACTCATCAGCACCATCTCGCGGACGCCGAGGTCGAGGAGAATCTGGGCGCCGATGCCATATTCGATCAGCCGTTGCTGACCTACCCGTTCCGCCCCTTCATCCTGTTTCAGACGGGAAGAAATGGCGTCCGCCCGGCTCTCTCGGATGAGCACGATCACGCCGCGCCCCTCACGTCCCACGATGTCCATGGCCTTGTGCACCAAGGTCTCCCGGTGGCCGTTGGCAGCTAGTACGTCGTTGAGGGTGTTCGACGCATGCACGCGCACGAGCATGGGACCGCCCGTCCCTACGTCGCCTTTGACCAGCGCCACGTGCTCGGCGGAGTCAACCGTCGTCGCATAGATCTTGATTGCAAAAGCTCCGCCATGGGCGCTTTTGACCGTCGTCTCGGCGACGATCTTGACGAGATGATCGTAGCGGAGCCGGTAGGCGATGAGGTCGGCGATGGTGGCGATCTTGATCCCATGGCGCTGGGCAAACGCAACGAGGTCGGGCAGCCGCGCCATGGTGCCATCATCGTTCATGATCTCGCAAATCACGCCCGCCGGATAGAGGCCTGCGAGCCGCGCGATGTCGACCGCTGCCTCGGTATGGCCGGCGCGAACGAGCACGCCACCGTCCTTGGCCACGAGCGGGAAGACGTGCCCCGGGGTCATGATGTCCCCGTAGTCTTTGGTGGGATCGATGGCGACGGAGATGGTGTGCGCGCGATCATGGGTCGAGATGCCGGTGCTCACGCCTTCGCGCGCCTCGATCGACACCGTGAAGGCCGTAGAGTGGCGCGATCGGTTGGAACTCGACATGAGCTCAAGATGGAGTTGCTTGGCACGCTCCGGAGCGAGTGTGAGGCAGACGAGGCCGCGGCCATGCTTGGCCATGAAGTTGATGGCGTCGGGCGTCGCCATCTGCGCCGGGATGACGAGGTCGCCTTCGTTCTCCCGCTCCTCGGCGTCGACGAGGATGAACATGCGCCCGTTGCGGGCGTCCTCGATCACCTCTTCGATGGGGGACAGTGCCGGGTGATAGCTGGCATGGCTCACAATGTTCACGTTCGATGGTCCTGTCTCGACGCGAGGCGTCCCGACGCGACGCGTTCGACGTAGCGCGCCAGCAGATCGACCTCAAGGTTTACCAGATCGCCGGGCGTCCGGTCCCCCCAAGTGGTGTGGACCAAGGTGTAGGGAATGACGTTCACACCGAAGACGTTCACGCCGCAACCCCTATCATCGAGCTCATTTACAGTGAGTGAAACGCCGTTAAGGGCGATCGAGCCCTTGGGTGCGATGAAATGGACGAATTCCGGGGGTGCCTCCAGGATGAATCTGACGCTTTCGCCATCGGGCGTCCGTTCCCTGATCCGAGCCAACCCGTCGATGTGACCCGTCACCAAATGGCCCCCGAGCTCGGAGCCGAGCGACAAGGATCGCTCCAGATTGATGCGGGTGCCTTCCGTCCAGGTGCCGAGAGTTGTGCGTGCTGAGGTCTCATTGGACACGTCCACTTCGAACACGGCGCCGGGCGCGACGCCTGCGCAAAGGCGCGCCACCGTGAGGCAGCAGCCATCGCAAGCGATGGATGCGCCTAGCGACAAGCTTGCCGGCTCGTAGCTGCTCGCGAGGCGAAGCCTTGAACCATCGCGGGCGGCAAGCGTGCCTATGTCGCTGACAATGCCGGTAAACATTTGCGCTTTCTCTGCCACCAAGTCATCCGGTCGGGCCCGAAGATCCGTGCATGGGTTTGGGTGAAATGGCCGCATCCGGTCAGCCGATCAAGTCCTTCGCTGACAAAGGGGAGCAGGCCATCGCTGCCAGCGGGTGTGGGGCCTTGGTAAATCACGGCCTCGTCGATGAGGTCGGCGTGCAGGAAGACCCGCGCCACCGAAGGGCCGCCTTCGACCAGAAGGCGCGTAATGCCGCGCTTGGCAAGCTGCTCCAGGGCTTCCGTGATGGCTGGAAGGCCGTGGGCGTCGATCCCGACCGGAATGATCTCGGCGCCCCGCTCCTGCAGGGCGGTGGCATTGGGTTCCTGCTCCTCGGCCGCGCATATGAACCAGGTGGGCACCATTTCATCATCGAACAGGCGCGCGTCGGTCGGCGTTCGCAAGCGCCGGTCCAAGATGACCCGCACCGGCGACCGGCACTCCATGCCGGGAAGCCGGCAGGTGAGGCTTGGATTGTCGGCGACGATAGTGCCGCGGCCGACAAGGATGGCGTCGGCGCGGGCGCGCAACAGATGCGCATGCGCACGCGCCAATTCGCCCGTGACCCAGGTCGGGGCACCGCGCTGGCCTCTCGGAACGAGACCGTCGCTGCCGATGGCGAGCTTCAGCGTGACCGCAGGCCGTCCTTGCGTGACGCGAAGCACGTGGCCGAGAGTGACCGTAAACGCCTTCGCTTGGAGCACCCCTTCCGTCACCTCGATGCCGGCGGCTCGCATCCGGTGAAGACCGTGGCCTGCGGTGCGAGGATCCGGATCGCCCATAGCCACGACGACACGTCCCGGCCGGGCGGCGGCCATCACATCGGCGCAAGCCGCCCCCCGCCCCTCATGGGCGCAAGGCTCTAGCGTCACGTAAAGGGTCGCGCCGGTAGCGCGCTGGCCGGCTCGCTCCAGCGCAATGGCTTCGGCGTGGGGGCGTCCGCCTGGGGCGGTAAGCCCGCGGCCGACGATCTCGCCAGCTGGGCTCACCACGACACATCCGACGGAGGGGTTAGGCCAACTGGTTCCAAGCCCGCGCTTGGCAAGCGCGAGCGCTTGCGCCATGTAGTCCTCGTCGCTCGCGCTCATGTGCCAACAGGGGCTTTGACGCTATTCGTCGGCCGAAGCCGTTTCCTCGTCGGCGGTGTCGCCGCCGGCAAGTTCGCCGAGCAGAGCCTCGAAATCCTTGGCCTCGCGGAAGTTCTTGTACACGGAAGCAAAGCGCACATAAGCCACATCGTCGAGCGCCTTCAGCGCTTCCATCACCAGCCTGCCGATGGTCTCGGACCTGATGTCGTTCTCGCCCATATTCTCGAGCCTGCGCACGATGCCGCTCACCATGCGCTCGACGCGTTCGGGATCCACTGGGCGCTTGCGCAGAGCGATCTGCACCGAACGCATCAGCTTGTCGCGGTCGAACGGCATCCTGCGGCCGTTGCGCTTGACCACAGTGAGCTCGCGCAGCTGCACCCGCTCGAAGGTGGTGAAACGTCCACCGCAATCGGCGCAAACGCGGCGCCGCCTTATCGTGGTGTGATCCTCGCTAGGCCGCGAGTCCTTCACCTGCGTGTTGGTGCTGCCGCAATAGGGGCACCGCATGGGCGACCGCCCTTCCCTGTTCCACCGTCACGCCGACTCTCACCGATAAATGGGATAGCGCTCGCAAAGCTCTACGGCGCGCTTCTTCACGCTCCCCTCGACAGCACCGTTGCCTGCGTCACCGTCGGCGGCCAGCCCGTCGAGAACCTCGATGATCATGTTGCCGACAGACTGGAACTCGGCGATGCCGAAACCACGCGTGGTTCCGGCCGGCGAGCCCAAGCGAATGCCCGAGGTGACCATGGGCTTCTCCGGATCGAACGGCACACCATTCTTGTTGCAGGTGATATTGGCGCGCCCAAGCGCCGCTTCGGCGGCCTTGCCGGTGAGCTTCTTGGGGCGGAGATCAACGAGCATCAGATGCGTGTCGGTGCCGCCCGAAACGAGGGACACGCCGCCCTTGACCAGGGTCTCGCCCAAGGCCTTGGCATTGTCGATGACGTGCTGGGCGTAAAGCTTGAACGCAGGCGACAGTGCTTCCTTGAAGGCAACCGCCTTGGCCGCGATAATGTGCATCAGCGGGCCGCCTTGCAGTCCTGGGAAGACGGCGGAGTTGATCTTCTTGCCGATCTCCTCGTCATTCGACAGCACCATGCCGGCGCGAGGACCGCGCAGGGTCTTGTGGGTCGTGGTGGTGACGACATGGGCGTGCCGCAGCGGGCTCGGATGTAGGCCAGCGGCGACGAGCCCCGCGAAATGTGCCATGTCAACCATGAGGTAGGCGCCCACGGAGTCGGCGATGGCGCGAAAGCGCGGGAAGTCGATGATGCGTGGATAGGCCGAGCCGCCGGCGATGATGAGAGCAGGCTTGTGCTCCTGGGCGAGCCGCTGGACCTCGTCATAGTCGATGCGGTTATCGTCCTTGCGCACGCCGTATTGCACGGCGTTGAACCACTTGCCGGAAAGATTGGGCGGCGCGCCATGGGTGAGATGGCCGCCCGAGGCAAGCGACATGCCGATGACCGTGTCGCCGGGCTTGATCAGCGCCAGCATCACGGACTGGTTGGCTTGCGAGCCCGAATGGGGCTGCACATTGGCGAAGGCGCAGTTGAACAGCCGCTTGGCACGGTCGATGGCGAGCTGCTCGACCACGTCGACGTTCTGGCAGCCGCCATAGTAGCGCTTGCCCGGATAGCCTTCGGCGTATTTGTTGGTGAGGAGCGTGCCCGCAGCGTCGAGAACGGCCTGCGAAACGATGTTCTCCGAGGCGATCAGCTCGATCTCGTCCTGCTGGCGATGGAGCTCGCATTCGATCGCCCCCCAAATCTCGGGATCGGCATCCTGCAGATGCTTGGTGAAGAAACCCGAATCGCGCGCCTCGGCACGCCTTGCGTCACTTGCTGCCATCGCCAATCGCTCCTCGCAACTTCAAGCAGGCCCGCTTTGCCGGTGGATGTTTGTCGAGGCGAGCTTGCCCGCCGGCGCAAGTCTCAAGGGCATTTGGTTGCCCTTACCACATGTCGCGCGAACGCGCCAGCAACACCCAAGACAAGGGGGTCGAAGACCAGGTGCCGCGCGAGAAATGCGGAGCAAGAGCGGGTTAGCCACGGGCAAGCCGGTCCGGCGTTGGCCTAATAGGCTGATGCGGTCTCAGCGGCGCCGTCGTGGTTATAGATGTCCGGGCGGAAGTTCACCACGCCGTCAGGTGTCGCCCATGCGCTCACATAGACGAAATACACCGGAAGCGGCTTGCTGAGCTTGACCTCCGCCTGCTCGCCAGTCTGCTTCATGGCAAGTACGTGCTGCATGCTCCAGCCCGGCGTGTCGCGTAAAATCCACGTCACGAGGGTTTCGACATTGTGCACGCGCACGCAGCCCGAGCTTTCAAACCGCACATTGCGGCCGAAGAGGCTCTTGAGCGGCGTGTCGTGCATGTAGACCGAATCTTTGTTAGGGAAGTTGATCTTCACAAACCCAAGAGAGTTCTCCTCCCAGGGGAGCTGGCGGAAATTGTAGCCATAGACCCGGTCGCCAAACCAATCGATCGACTGCGAGGGAATCGGGTTACCCGAAGCGTCGGAAGCTTCCATATGGTAGGCGGCAAGCATGTTCTGGCCTCGCTGCGCGAACTCGCGGGCTTTCGGTACGAGGTCCTTGTAGATGATGCTGCGCGGTACATACCAATAGGGATTGAAGTTGATTTCTTGAATTTTACTGCCGAGCTCCGGCGTCTGCCGCTCGAACTTGCCCACCACGGCGGCGTGGCGCGAGGCGACTTGGCCGCTCTCCACCGCCTCGACCTGTGCCGCGGGAATGTTGACCACCACGTAGCGGTTCGCTGCCGCGGGCGCCAAGGTCTGCAGCCTTCCCAAATTCGACTGCAATTGGTGCAGTCGGATCGTCGCGGGCACGTTCATCACATCGATGGTTGCCCTGTCGATCGCGCCGGTGGGGGGAAGGGCGTGGCGCGCCTGGAACTTCCTCACCGCCTGCGTCAACGCCGCATCGTATTCGTCGGGTATGCTTTTGCCGACGAGGTCACCGCTGATCTCGAGGCGCCGGTGCAGGATCTCGACTTCCTTCCCATGGGACCCCGGCCGCATGGCGTATGCAGGCACGGTCGGCCAACCCCCTTGCGCAACGATGGCCTGGTAGCGCTGAATCGCGGCCTTGGTCGCCTCGATGTTGCGGGTGGAAAGCGTTGGAGAGCCAAGCGCGGGGTTGGTGATCCATTCCCTGGTCGCGGCGTTACCCTCCTCGGGGGGCAACTCGTCGCCATGGAAAGCGCCGGAGCCAACCTGAGGAGCTTGGTACTGGCCACCGCCACCATTGGGGGGCGCATAACCACCGCGGCCGCCAAAGAATCCGCGATTGGGTGGAGGCTGCGAACCGTCATCTTGGCCTTGGCCGTTACCGCCCAACCAAGAAAAAAGACCGGCGTTCGCAGGGCCACTGTTGGCGACGAGGAGGGCTGCCATTATGGCTAGCGTGCCGAATGCCGTGCCCCTCCCCCAGAAACGTTTCCACGTCACCATGCGCCGCTCTCCTCACCTGCGGCTTCGCGCCCTCGACCCGACTATTGGCGCTATGCCTTTGCTACTCGAGCCAGTCTCAGAGCGAGCAAAGTCCAACCCGCCTTATCGAATTGTCATGCCCCTCGTAAGCTTTAGCGCAAGACCGAGGGAGTTGCCTCAAGACAAAGGTAAGGACGATACGTTCCCCTCCGCAGCCAGCCCGCAACTGCAAGCTAAAGATGCTGCAGCTGGCACCCCGATTCAAGGGGTAAACGCGGAATCGGGCGTTTTTGAGCTTGGCGCTGAAATGCAAGACAACGGCCCCGGCGACGCCTCACCGGGCCCCAAAGGCGCTGACCTTAGTGCCAGGCTCTAGAGCTGGTAGCGGATCTGATCAGTCCAGAAGCGCTCAAGCCTGATCAGCGATTTGTTGAGCGTTTCCAGATCGTTCGTGTCAATGCCGCCAACCTGCTGCAGGGATTTGAGCTGTCGCTGGTAAAGCGTATTCACCACCGTGCACACCTTCTGCCCTTTCTCGGTCAGGCGCACCCGTACCGAGCGGCGGTCGGTGTTCGAACGCTGATGGTTGATGTAACCGGCGTCGACCAGTTTCTTCAAATTGTACGACACGTTCGAGCCGAGATAGTAGCCGCGGCTCGTGAGTTCTCCTGCCGTCAGCTCGGCGTCGCCGATATTGTGCAGCAGCAGCGCTTGCACGCTGTTCACGTCGGAACGGCCCAAGCGTTCGAACTCATCCTTGATCACATCTAGTAGCAACCGATGCAGTCGTTCGACAAGCTTTAGGGAAACGAGATATCGCCCCTTGAGATCTTCTGACTGCTCGGCGCCCGCCCGAGTCCCTATATTTAGGGCTACATTCATCGCCTGCCCTCGTTAGTTGTTGTTAATCCCCCAACTTGAGAGGGACTATAGGCAAAGCCACCTAAAATCCGCTTAATAAGAACACTTAAGATTGCATGAAATACCATAATTAAGTTTTGGTGATTTGTCGGGGCTAGGCGGAGATTCTAACACCTCTCGTCCAACTCAAGCTCCCTGTCCGCTGCCGTGATGAACAGACTTTCGATCTCGGCCCCGTCGACTTCGGCAAGCGTGGCGGGTTGCCAGCGAGGCTCCCTATTCCGGTCGGCGATCCTCGCTCTGATGCCTTCAGCATAATCGGACCGCGCGACCAGGTGCGAGGCGATCCGGTACTCAAGCCGCAACGCCTCGGCAAGACCGAGCGTCTTGCCGAGGCGCATTTGCGCGAAGGCGATCTTTAGAGAGGTCGGCGACTTCGTGCGCATCTCGGCCGCCGTGCCCTTCGCCCAGGCTTCATCATCGCCACGTTCCGCATCGAGCCGGTCCAGAATTTCCTCCACGGAAGACGCGCCGAAGATGCGGTTGATAGAAGGGGTCAGCCTTGCGAGCTTGCCCTGACCCGGGTCCCGGTGAAGTCCATCGAGCAGGCGATCGATGGGATGGTTGTCGCTCAGGGCATCTGTGATGACATGGAAATGCGCTGCCGGAATGTAGTGGCTGACCAGGCCCAGCCGGTAGCCGTCGGCTGGACCGATGGCCTGGCCCGTCAGGGCGAGATAGAGGCCGGCCTGCCGTTCAAGACGGGAGAGAAAGTAGGTGCCTCCGATATCTGGAAAGAAGCCGATGCCGACTTGCGGCATGGCCAGCCGATAGCCCTCGCCCGCGACGCAATGGGTGCCGTAGAGCGTGATGCCGATGCCTCCGCCGAGCACGAGGCCATTGATCAGCGGAACATTCGGCCGGATGAACTTTTCAAGCACCCAGGCGTGCGTGTAAGCGGCGCGGTAGAACTCGCGGATGGCGCCGAGCGCGCTATGCTCATTCCAATCATGCAGATTTTTGAGATCGCCGCCACTCGAGAACACGAACGGGTGGGTCGATTGCATCGCCACGCCATAGATGTGAGGATTGGGTGCCCAGCGCCGGTAATGCTCGCTCAAAGCCTCGAACATTTCGCGGCTGAGAGCGTTTAGCCGTGAGGGCCGGTTCAGCGTAATGATGCCCGCGCGACCATGCTCCTCGAAATCGATGCCGAGCGAATCGCCCACGGCTGGATGTCCCCTTCGACCTAATTCGTGTAAGCCCCGCGAAGCGCGAGGCCCGCGGGCAGCTAACATTCAATCTTGGAAACCCACAAGCGGCCACAGGAAGGCTTTGGATCGTAACGGAATGAGACTTCGAGCCCTTGCTTTGCTTATGCTTTGCGCAAGCCTTGCGCCCTGCGGCGTTCAGGCGCAATCTGATGCTGCTCCCCCACTGCCCAAGCGCAACCCGGAGCGAGCGGGGGCGCCGGTGCCCGCAAAGCCGCTCACTCCGAGCGAGGTTCCGACCGAGCCGTGGACCGAGGCGGAGGTGACGGCCGCAAAGGCGACGTGCAGCAAGTTGCTGGCCTCGGAGACGCTCGACTATGATCTGCTTCCGCCTCTCAAGGAGGGGCTCTGCGGGACGCCGGCTCCGATTCTGTTGCGCTCGATCGGCAGCGATCCGAAGGTGGTGATCGATCCGCCCGCTACCCTCAGCTGCCCGATGGCGAAAGAATTGGGCGATTGGCTCAACGACACGGTTCAGCCAGAGGCCAAGGCGCTGCTCGGCTCTGCCGTGGTTAAGCTCCACAACGCCACGTCGTATGCCTGCCGCAACCGCTACGGGGGCACGGATACTCCCTTGAGCGAGCACGCCCTTGCCAATGCCCTTGACGTGTCTGAATTCGTGCTCGCGTCCGGAGACCGCATCACGGTGCTCGACAGCTGGCCTAAGGTCGTCTTCACCACGCTCCCGGCCCCGATTCCCAGTCCCACGCCTGAGCAGGGATCGGCGCGCACCGCCTCCATCCCAGACGGCAAGGTGGTCGATCACAATACGGTGGAGGTCACCAAGGCAACGTCGGTAGCAGTCGCCCCGCCCTCACCGCCTCCCGTGGCCACAGAGCCGGTCGCGGACCCCAAGAGCCTTTTCGTGAAGCATGTGCATGATGCCGCCTGTAAGGATTTTGGCACCGTGCTCGGTCCGGAAGCGAACGAGGCGCATAAGAACCATTTCCACCTCGACATGAAAGCGAGGCGGCGCTCCAGCTTCTGCCAATAGGTGATCGAGCGGCAAACCACGGGATCGTGAGTTGCTGGCACCTAGCGACGCCAGGTGCTAGCTTGCCGGTTCTAAATGCGAGCGAGATCAATCGGCTGTGTCCTCCCCCAAAGACAAGACCGTCGCCCTGCGCACCGAACGCGTCAAACGCGAAAGAGCAAAAGGGCCTCCGCTACCGCAGCCGGGATTCCCGGCGACTCGGTTGAGGCGGAACCGGCGCTCGGATTGGTCGCGCCGGCTGGTGCGGGAGACCTCGTTTTCGCCTGACGACCTGATTTGGCCGATCTTTCTGATCGAAGGCAAGAATGAGCGCTCTTCCGTCGAGAGCATGCCGGGCGTCGAGCGACTCTCTATCGACCTTGCCGTGAAAGCTGCGGAGACCGCTGCCGCCCTTGGGCTCCCAGCCGTCGCGCTCTTTGCCTACACTGAGGCTTTGCTCCGCGATGAGCAGGCAAGCGAAGCCTGCAATCCCAACAATCTCGTCTGCCGGGCCGTTCGCGCCATTAAGGCAAGCGTGGCCGACATTGGGATTATCTGCGACGTGGCGCTCGACCCTTATACGAGCCACGGCCATGACGGGCTTCTCATCGATGGCGAGGTCGACAACGACCGAACGGTCGAGATCCTGGTCCGCCAGGCGCTGACCCAGGCCGAGGCGGGCTGCGATATCCTCGCGCCTTCCGATATGATGGATGGCCGCATCGGCGCCATCAGGCAGGCCTTGGAGAAGAACGGATTCATCCAGACCCAAATCCTCACCTATGCGGCGAAATACGCGTCCGCCCTTTACGGGCCGTTCCGCGATGCGGTGGGATCGGGAGCCCTGCTTCGCGGCGACAAGCGAAGCTATCAGATGGATCCGGCCAATGCCGAGGAGGCACTCCGCGAAGTCGGCCAAGACATCGCCGAAGGCGCCGACATGGTGATGGTGAAGCCAGGGCTTCCTTATCTCGACATCGTGCGCCGCGTGAAGGAGGCGTTCCACGTGCCGACTTTGGTCTATCAGACCTCCGGCGAATATTCGATGATCGTGGCGGCGGCGGAGCGAGGTTGGATCGACAGAGACCGCGTCATCCTGGAGAGTCTGATCGCATGCAAGCGCGCGGGCGCCGACGCGATACTCACTTATTTCGCGCTTGAGGCCGCCCGGCTCATCGGCGCCTAAGCCTGAGGCTCGCCGTTCCGCTCCCGTCAAGTCCGCCGTTCGCGTCAATCGGTGACCTTCACGCTCTTGAAGACCACGCGGGCGTCTTTCTGCTTGTCGAAATTGTCCCCGGAGAGGCCGAAGCGCCAGCCACCCTTCGGCGGCTGACCGCGCAGATCGCGCGCCTTGGTGCCGTTGATGAACAAGGATGCCGCGTTGCCGCTCGCCTTGACCCGCAGCTTGTTAGAGGCGCCGGGCGAGGTGTCGATGGCGCTCGAGTCGACGTTTTCCACGATGGTATGCCACTTGCCGTCCTGTCTTCGCGCGATCCAGTACTTGCCGTTGTTGAGAACTCCGAACTGGAAATAGCTCTTATTGTCCTCGCCCCAGAATAGCAGCCCGGCACCCAGCGTCGTTCGATCGCCTTCCGGCCAGACGGATTCGGAGCAAATGTCGGCATCCTTGACGGTGAAGGTGACGTTGAGGTCGGATTGCATGGCGTCCGGGGCCAGCTTGAAGACGAAGGTGCCGTCCTTCACCTCGACGTCTCGATTGATCGCCCATCCCCCGGCGTCATCGGCGAAATTGTCCTCGAAAACAACATCCCGTCCCTCGCAGGCGGATGCTCGCCATCCAGAGCCGGCGATCAAAAGGATCGCGACCGCAAGCAATGTTCCTAGTCTCACCACGAGTGGTTTCCCCGTCAGCTGTTCTCGCGCAAATCCCCTCGGGAAAGAGTCTTAACGTGTTCGCCAAAACTCGGCAACCTTAGCGCGTGCCCAAGGCAGCCTTGCAGAGCCGCCAAGAATCGCGCCCTTCACAAGTCTCCGCTTGCTTGAACCTTTGCCAACCACCATCTAGCCATGGCGACGCCAACCTTGATCGGAGCGCGAGAGATGTCCGAGCAGAGAACCATACCGCCGCGTTCAGGCGACAATTTCAGCGATCGACTGTTGGCCTACGACCCGGTGACCCGGCCGCAGCTCTTCGACGGCGTGATCGGCAAGCGCATCATCGCCTTTATCGTGGATGCTCTTGTCATCGCGCTCTTGACTGCGGTCGTGTATGTGGCCATCGCCGTGCTCGGAGTTCTCACTCTCGGGCTCGCCTGGCTCCTGTTCGGCCTCGCCTTTCCCGCCGTCGGCCTCGGCTACAACGCCCTGACCATTGGCGGGCCGAACTCGGCGACCATCGGCCAGCGCATGATGGGGCTTGAGATGCGTACCTGGTTTGGGGGAAAGGTGTCGCCCTTGGTGGCGGCCTTCCACGCGCTCCTCTTCTGGTTCTCGCTCGTCATCTTCTGCCCCATCCTGCTCTGGGCCTTGTTCGACCCGCAGAAGCGCTGTCTGCACGACATTCTGGCGGGCGTCGTGGTGATCAACCGGACTTAGGGTCCGGGCCTGGCTGTCTTGCCGCCCGCGTTAATTGCAATCCAATCCTTGCTCGTTCCGCATTTGCACTTTCTGCCTCCGATCCACTAATCTCATCGGGATGGAGCGGGATTCGGTCCTGGCTGGTGGTCCGTGACAGAACACAAAAGCAACTTTCCCGAGTTCTACATCACGGCGCCGCAGCCCTGTCCCTATCTGCCGGGCAAGCTCGAGCGGAAGCTGTTCACCCACCTCACCCGGGAAAAGCCCGATTTCCTCATCGACAACCTGCTGAAGGGCGGTTTCCGGCGCAGCCAGAATATCGCCTACATGCCCTATTGCGACGCCTGCTCGGCTTGCGTGCCGGTCCGCATTCTGGTCGATGCTTTCAGGCCGCGCCGTTCGCTCAAGCGGATCGCACGCGCGAACCGCGACGTCGTGGCGGCTCGCATGGAGCCGACGCCGACGCCAGAGCAATATTTGCTGTTCCGCGGCTATATTGACGCGCGTCACGCCGACGGCGGCATGGCGGAGATGTCCGTGCTCGACTACTCCCTCATGGTCGAGGACAGCGTGGTCGAGACCTGTGTGACCGAATATCGGCTGAAGCCCGACGAAGACACCGGAGACGCGCCGCTGATCGGGCTGTCGCTGTGCGACCGCCTAAGCGACGGCATCTCCATGGTCTACAGCTTCTACGATCCGGAGCAGCCCGCGCGCAGCCTCGGCACCTACATGATCCTCGAGCAGGTCGAGCACGCGCGGAGCCTAGGACTCCCCTTCGTCTATCTCGGCTATTGGATCGATGGCTCGCGCAAGATGCGTTACAAGAACCGCTTCCAGCCGCAGGAGCACCTCACCTCCAAGGGATGGGTGAGGACGGAAACCGAACACCAGACTCCAGAAGCCAGAAAGCGCTAAGAGCCGCCGCTTCCGGCCAGTCAGAACTTGGCACCGAAGCTGTTTGACTTCGGGAAGCCTTTGGGTGGCAGACGCCCGGCTTGGGCGCGCGTGCCCCACCACTCTCTAAGCTCCGTCACGGTGAATGTGCGGCCGGCAGAGTCGGTATAGGTGAGCCCCTCCCTCTTCTTGAAGGTCTTGGCGTCGGCGAGCGCGCCGTCGCGATAGCGCTGCAGCCTCACGCCCTTGCCGCGCGGCATCTCGGGCAATTCCTTTGAGGGAAAGAGCAGGAGCTTGCGGTTCTCTCCGATGACCGCGACGCTGTCCCCCTCGACGGGTGCACAAATCGCCGCATGGTCATTTGCGGCCACATTCAAGACCTGCTTGCCCTTGCGGGTCATGGCCACGACCTCGTCCTCGGGGACGATGAAGCCATGGCCGCTCGTGCTCGCGACGAGGAGTTTGCGGCCGGCTTCATGAATGAACAGCTCGACCGCGTCGGCAGTCTCCTCGATGTCGATCATCAGGCGGAATGGCTCGCCAGCCCCTCGACCGCTCGGGAGCTTGTCGGGGCTCAGCGTATAGAAGCGGCCATTGGTGGCGAACAGGAGCATCGTGTCCGTGGTCTGGCTTCTGACCGCGCGTTTGAGCCCGTCCCCCTCTTTGAAGGTGAGGCTGTCCAGCTCCGTCTGGTGCCCACGGATGGCGCGGATCCATCCCTTCTCCGAGAGGATCACGGTGACCGGCTCCTTCTCGATCATGGCTTCCGCAAGCTCAGCCTTGGCGCCCTCAGGGGCCACATCGAAGCTCGTGCGGCGACGGCCGAACTCGGTCTTCTGACCGAAGCGCTCCTTCAGGCCCTTGATCTCATCACCGATGCGCTTCCACTGCTTATCGTCGGAGGCAAGCAGCGATTTCAGCTCCTTGCGCTCCGCGCTCAGCGTCTCGTGATCGCGCCTGATCTCCATCTCCTCGAGCTTGCGCAAGGAGCGGAGGCGCATGTTGAGGATGGCCTCGGCCTGGGTCTGGGTGAGCCTGAAGGCGCGGCAGAGCGCAGGTTTGGGCTCGTCCTTCTCGCGAATGATTTTGATCACCTTGTCGAGGTTGAGATAGACGATCAGATAGCCTTCGAGCACTTCGAGGCGATCGTCGATCTTGGCGAGCCGGTGCTTCGTGCGCCGCACCAGCACCACTTTGCGGTGATCGAGCCATTCGCGGAGCACTTGGCGGAGGCTCAGCACATTTGGCACCAGTCCCCGGCTCAGCACATTCATGTTGAGCGGCAGCCGGGTCTCAAGCTCCGTCAACTTGAACATCTGCTCCATGAGCAGCACGGGATCGACGCTGCGACTCTTGGGTTCGAGCACGAGGCGTACCTCCTCGGTCGACTCGTCGCGGACATCGGCCAGGAGCGGGAGCTTCTTGGCTTGTAGCAACTCGGCGATGCGCTCGACCAGCCGCGCCTTTTGCACCTGATAGGGAATCTCGGTGACGACGATCTGATAGGTGCCGCGTCCGGTTTCTTCGCGGGTCCAGCGCGCACGCAAGCGGAAACTGCCCCGGCCGGTCTTGTAGGCTGCGATGATAGACTCCCTCGACTCGACGATGATGCCGCCGGTCGGCAAGTCAGGGCCCGGCACGAAATCGACAAGCTTCTCCGCCGTGGCATTGGGGAACTTGATCAGATGCAGGGCGGCGTCGCACAGCTCGCCGGCATTGTGCGGCGGGATATTGGTGGCCATACCCACGGCGATGCCGGAGGAGCCATTGGCGAGAAGGTTCGGAAAATTGGCCGGGAGCACGGTGGGCTCGTGCTCCTCGCCGTCATAGGTCGCCCGAAAGTCGATCGCGTCCTCGTCGATGCCGTCGAGAAGGGCCGCGGCGACGGGCGTGAGCCGCGCCTCGGTGTAGCGCATGGCGGCGGCGTTATCGCCGTCGACATTGCCGAAATTGCCCTGGCCGTCAATCAGTGGATAGCGGACGGCGAAGTCTTGGGCGAGCCGCACCAGCGCGTCATAGACCGCGCGATCGCCATGGGGGTGATATTTGCCGATGACGTCGCCGACGACGCGGGCGCATTTCTTGAATCCGCCCTCGGGGTCGAGCTTGAGCTGGAGCATGGCGTAAAGCAGGCGCCGATGCACGGGCTTCAAGCCATCGCGCACATCTGGAAGCGCCCGGTGCATGATGGTCGAGAGCGCGTAGGCGAGGTAACGTTCTTCCAGCGCCTCGCGTAGGTTGACTGGCTCGATCGGGCCACCCGAATCGGGTGGCGCTATTCGCTTTCCCATAGGCAGCGCTTAGCGCATCGGCTGCGTTGGCTCAAGTGAGGTGCGCGCGCGCCAATAAGCCGATCAGCCGCTCGCGGGCTTGCGGTAGGGCGAGGCCCTGAGGTGCGAGCACATCACGCTCAAGGAAATGGCCGATGAGCGCAAAGCCCGCCACGACGTCGTGCGGCGCAGGGGGTGCCCCCTCTTCCAGAAGAAAGCGTGGAAGCTTCAAGAGCCGGTCGCAATAGGGTTTGCCCGCGTCGCGAGACACGGCGCGCCCGGAGCGCGGCGAGACGAAGGCCAAGTCGGCATCGACTCCCGTCGCGGCACACTCACTTAGGTCGAGGCCGAAACCCAAATCCTGGAGAAGCATCAGCTCCCAGCGGACGAGGAGCGCGGGCCAGGTGTTTGCGTCATCGAGCGCGCGTAAGACCTCGAGGGCGCCTCGATAGAGCTCAGGATGTGGATCGCGCTCCGGCAGGTGCTTGGAGAGCGCGGTGAGCGAGCCGATAGCGGCAAGGGCTGCCTCATCGTCGAGGACGCGCGCCGCGCGCGGGTCGATAAGCTCGACGGTGAAACTGCCCAGATGCTCGGACAATCTCGCCCGCCAGGTGAGGGCAAGGATGTTGCCCGGCTGCAGCAAGGGCCGCATGCGGCGCGACCGCCCTCCCCGCACGAGCCCAAGGTGACGGCCATGCAGTGCGGTGAGAAGTTCGGCGATCGCGTTCGCCTCGCCGAGGGGGCGGGCTGAGAGGAGGATACCCTCGTCGCTGAAGTCCATCGCTTTAGGATATCACTCCTTCGGGTAGTCCAAGCCCATCTCGCGGTAGCGCTCGGGGTCCTCGCCCCAGCGCTCGCGCACCTTCACGAAGAGAAAGAGGTGCACGGGCGCCTGCACCATCTCCCCGATCTCCGCGCGGGCGGCCATGGAGATCTCCTTGATCGTCGCGCCCTTGGCGCCAAGCAGGATCTTGCGCTGGCTTTCGCGCATCACATAGATCGTTTGCTCGATGCGGACGCTGCCGTCGTTGAGCTCCTTCCAATCGGCGGTCTCGACGGTCAGGCTATAGGGAAGCTCGTCATGCAGCCGCAGAAACAGCTTCTCGCGGGTGATCTCCGCGGCAGCCTGCCGCAGCGAGAGGTCGGTCAGCTGATCTTCGGGGAAGAGCCAGGGCCCCGGCGGCACCGCGTTCGCCAGGTACGACTTCAGATCCGCAACGCCGTCTCCGGTCAGGGCCGAAAGCATGAAGGTGCGGTCGAAGGGTCTGATCGCCGAGACATTGGCGGCCAAACGCAGCAGCTCGGGCTTCGCTACCTGGTCGATCTTGTTGAGGATGGCAATGATGGGTCGCCTCACCTCAGGGAGGTGCTTTAGAAGAGGGTCTAGGCTCGAATCGAGGCCACGCTGGGCGTCGATCACCAGCGCCACGAGGTCCGCATCGCCCGCTCGGTCCCAGGCAGCCCCGAACATCGCCCGGTCGAGCCGGCGCTTCGGCTGAAAGATGCCCGGCGTATCGACGAGCAAGATCTGACTGTTGCCGACCAGGGCAATGCCGCGCACCGGCCCCCGCGTGGTCTGAGCCTTATGGGTGACGATCGCGACCTTGGTGCCGACAAGGGCGTTGGTCAGCGTCGACTTGCCGCTGTTCGGCGCGCCGATCAGAGCCACGAAGCCGCACTTGCGGGCTTCGTCAGCTTGCTTGCCAGGTTCAGCCATCTTCAGGCACTTGCCAGACCCCCTCGCGCATCAGGATGGCGAGTGCCGCGGCTTGCTCGGCCGCGCGCTTGTTCGCCCCCTGCCCGCGCTCGGGCGCTACGCCGTAGATCTGCACCTCGGCGGTGAAGCGGGGTGCGTGATCGGGCCCCTCGCGGGCGACTTCGAGATAACGCGGCAACGCCAAGCCTCTGCCTTGGGCCCATTCCTGCAATACCGATTTGGCGTCGGGAGCGGCCAGATCGAGCCAGTCAATCTCCGACTCCCAAAAGCGATGCACGACGCCCCTCGCCGCCTCATAGCCGCCATCGGTGAAGATCGCGCCGAGAACCGCCTCGCAGGCATTGGCAAGGATGGTCTTCTTCGCCCGGCCTCCGCTCTCGGCCTCGCCCCCGCTCATCAGGATGAGCTTCCCGAGCTCCCATTTGAGCGCGACCTCGGCACAGGTCTCGGCGCGCACGAGCTGATTGAAGCGGCGCGCAAGTTCCCCTTCGCTGGCGGTGGGAAAATTCTCGGTCAAGAGCTCGGCGATGGCCAGCCCGAGTACGCGGTCGCCTAGGAATTCGAGCCTTTCATTGTCCTCGTTCGGCTTGAGCGAGGGTCGTGCGCTCGCATGGGTCAGGGCGAGCTCGAGCAGAGAGCTGTCCTTGAAAACGTAGCCGAGGCGTTCGGAGAGATATTCACGAGCCGTGTCGCGCCGATTCGGCAAGCTCAATGCACCACTTGCAGGAGGCGCGACCAGCGGACGTCGGTCGGCCATTTCCAGATCTGCCAGAAGCTCGCATCCTCGTCGATGGAGAAGAAGATGAGCTTGGCGTGGCCGACCAGGTTCTCGAAGGGCACGTAACCGACTTCGGAGAGAAAGCGGCTGTCGGTCGAATTGTCCCGGTTGTCGCCCATCATGAAGAAGTGTCCCTGGGGAACCTTGTACACCTCGGTATTGTCGCCGATGCCCTCGTTGACGAGGTCGAGCACCGGATAGCTCACCCCGTTCGACAAGGTTTCGAGGTAGCGGGTCATGTGTCGCTCGCGCCCCGAAGGGTCACGCATCACGAAATCCTCGATGCGTTCCTTCTTCACAGCCTCGCCATTGATGTGGAGCACGCCGTGGATCATCTGGACCTCGTCGCCGGGCAAGCCGATCACGCGCTTGATGTAGTCGGTCTCGTTGTCGCGCGGCAGCTTGAACACCACCACATCGCCGCGGTCCGGCTCCCTCGCCCAGATGCGTCCCGAAAACAGGTTGGGTCCGAAGGGAAAGGAGTATCTGCTGTAGCCATAGCTATATTTCGCCACGAACAGATAGTCGCCGACGAGCAGAGTCGGGATCATGGAGCCCGAGGGAATGTTGAAGGGCTGGAATAGAAACACCCGGACAAGGAGTGCAAGGATCAGAGCGTGAATGACGACGCGGACGGTGTCTCTGACCCCGCTCTTCTCTTGCGTTTCCTCGACCTCGACGCTCATGCGAAAGCTCTCCGTTTGCATGCCGATTTATGCGGGGATCCGAGCCCCTATAGCCCGTCCCCGATTGCGAGGCAAATCGCTCAATCGCGGGTCGGAATGCGAAACGCCGAGATGATGACAATCGCCTGAGCCGTGGGAAAGTCGTCGGTGATGGTGAGATCGATGCGTGCTGCGTGACCTTCGGGCGTGAGGCTGGCAAGCGCATACGCGGCCCCGCCCGTGAGCTCCAGTGTGGGCCTGCCGGAGGGCAAGTTGACGACGCCCATATCGCGCCAGAACACCCCATGCCTGAAGCCTGTGCCCAAAGCCTTGGCGCAAGCCTCTTTGGCGGCGAATCGTTTGGCGTAGGAGGCGGCGCGGGCGGTCCGGCCGTCGGACTTCCGGCGCTCCGTCTCGGTGAACACGCGGCACAGGAACCGTTCACCGTAACGCTCGATGGTTCGCTCGACGCGCCTGATGTCGATGATGTCGTTGCCAAGCCCGAGGATCATGGCGTGCCGCCGCTCCTTGAGGCCGCCGTGTCGCTTTGCCGCAAGGCCGATCTCGTCCTGTCCATGGTCGCGCGCATGCGCCGCACACTCTCTCCAAGACTGATAAAGAGAGCCTCGCCCACCAGGAAGTGACCGATATTCAGTTCAACGATTTCCGGGATCGCCGCCACAGTGCCGACATTCTCAAGGTCAAGGCCATGGCCGGCATGGACCTCAAGCCCCGCAGTGGTGGCATAGCGGGCGCCCTCCTGGAGCCGCGTGAGCTCACGGTGCAGCGCCGGCCCGTCGCCCTCGGCTGCCGCCTCGCAATAGGTGCCGGTGTGAAGTTCGACCGCATCGGCCTCGACCGCGCGTGCGGCGTCGATCTGCAGCGGATCCGGATCGATGAACAACGCAACCTGGATGCCGGCGCGTTTCAGCTTGGCGACGCAGGGCCTTAGCGCGGCAGTCTGCCCAGCGACATCGAGGCCGCCCTCGGTGGTGAGCTCTTGCCGGCGCTCAGGGACAAGGCAGCAGGCGTGGGGGCGATGCATGGTGGCGATCGCCAGCATCTCCGGCGTCACCGCCATTTCGAGATTGAGCGGGGCGTTCAGGGACGTCATGAGCCTCGCAACGTCGTCGTCCCTGATGTGCCGGCGATCCTCTCGCAAATGCGCGGTGACGCTGTCGGCCCCCGCCTCGACCGCGATCCTCGCCGCGCGCAAGGGATCTGGATGGCGCCCTCCCCGCGCATTCCGCAAAGTCGCGACATGGTCGATATTGATACCGAGGCGGATCGGGAACGCCATGGGGCCCTGCCGGGGGTTCATCGCGACGCGTCGCTTCTCAAGCGCCGATCGCGTGGCGGCTATGGCGCAAACGCAGCTCGCGGCGCCGCCGATGCTGATACGCGTCCACCGTGGGCCTAACCAGGATATAGCTCAGGGCTGCGAGCCCGAGACCAACCGGGATGCATCCAAGCGTCATGGGTTTGAGGATCGGCCAAAGACGGTCAAGCGAGTAGTGGAAAATTCCGCTGGAGAGGTCGATGTGTTTCCTCACGCCATGGGCGCCGAGCAGGATGTTGCCCACCTTGTAGGTCGCGAACCAGAGGAAGGGATAGGTGAGAGGATTGCCAACGAACGTGCCAAGGAGCGAAGCGACGATGCTGCCGCCGATCGCCCAGGCAACCAATGCGGCCATGGCCATATGGGTGCCGATATATGGTGTGGCCGCCGCAAACACGCCGACGGCGAAGCCGAGGGCGATCGCGTGGGGGGTGGCACTGAGGCGCCGCAGACGATAGACAACATAGCGGCTCGAGCGCCGCCAGCTGCGGCGGGGCCACACATGGACCCGCATCCGCTCCAGAAAGCTCTCCGCTTCGCGACGCCTGAACAGCATCAATTCCCCGCTACGCTTCAGCTCGAATGAGGCGCCCTTTGGGCCAGGGACGCTCTAGCAATTGTAGGTGAAATTCCTCTGCGCACCAGCGCTTCAAGCGGGAGTGGCGACACCCAGCGCGCCTCCTCGACCTAGCCGCTGACCCGCGCGGCGCTGCTCACGACGTCCTTGGCACGCAAACCGGCAATGATCTCGTTCAGGTGCTTCAGGTCCCACACTTCGAGGTCGATGACCATCTCGGTATAGTCCGCGACGCGGTTCGTCATCTTGATGTTGTCGATATTGCCGTCAGCCTCGCCGATGACGGCTGCGACCTGAGCGAGGCTGCCCGGCTCATTCAGGGCGATGACGGCGATCTTGGCTGGGAAGCGTTGCGGATTGTCCTCGTCGATGTCCCAGGTCACGTCGATCCAGCGCTCGGGCTCCTCATCGAAGGCTTTCAGCGCTTCGGCATGAATGGGATAGATGGTGATGCCTTGGCCGGGGTTGAGTATCCCGACAATGCGATCGCCCGGGACCGCGCCGTCGTCGGCAAATCTGACCGGCAGGTCGCCCCGCAAGCCCCTGATCGGAATGCTGCTTGCGCCCGCCGGGCGGCTGCGGCCGCTTGAGCCCGGCCAGCGGAATTTGAGTCCCATGACCTTGCCGAGGCCGAACCAGCCTTCTTCGGTGCGCTTGACCTTACGCCGGCGCTTCGGCGTCTGGGCGGAAGCTTCGTCCGGCCAGACAGCGCGGATCACGTCGGCGGAGCTCAACTCGCCACGGCCGACCGCAGCGATGACGTCTTCCGTGGTCTTCTGTGAGAGGCGCCCGAGCGCCTGGCCGATCCCCTCCTCGCTGAAGGTTTTGCCGCCCCGGGTAAAGGCCCGCTCCAGGATCTCGCGGCCGAGCTTGCCGTATTGCGCGCGGACGGCATCGCGGGTCGCCCGGCGGATCGCCGAGCGCGCCTTGCCGGTGACGGCGAGGCTCTGCCAGGCCGAGGGCGGAGCTTGCGCCTCCGAGCAGACGATCTCGACCTCATCGCCGTTTCTGAGCTCGGTGACGAGCGGCATCGGACGGCCGTTTATCTTGCAGCCGACGCAAGTGTTGCCGATATCGGTATGCACCGCATAGGCGAAGTCGATCGGGTTTGCACCGCGCGGCAGCGCGATCAGGCGTCCCTTCGGCGTGAAGCAGAACACCTGGTCCTGGAACAGTTCGAGCTTGGTGTGCTCCAGGAATTCCTCGGGGTTATCGCCTTCGAGCAACATATCCACGAGATGCCGCAACCAGCGATAGGCATTGCTTTCTTCTTTCGGCACCCCCCCACCCTGGAGGCCCGATCCGTTGGTGACGTCCTTGTACAGCGCATGCGCCGCCACGCCGTACTCCGCGACCGAATGCATCCTCTCGGTGCGTAGCTGCAGCTCGGCGCGCTGGTGGCGGGGGCCAATGATCGTGGTGTGGATCGATTGGTAATCGTTCTGCTTGGGGCTTGAGATGTAGTCCTTGAAACGGCCGGGCACGGCGTGCCAGGTAGTGTGCACTACGGCGAGCGCGCGGTAACAATTCATCACCTCGTCCACGACGATGCGGAAAGCATAGATGTCCGAGAGCTGTTCGAGCGAGATCTGCTTCCGCTCCATCTTGCTCCAGATGGCGTAGGGCTTCTTCTCGCGGCCGGCGACGATCGCCGACACCTTCGCCTCCTCCAGCCTTTTCGTTAGGGCATTTTCGATCTCCTCGATCAGGCCCTGATTGCGGTCGCGCAGCATCTTGAGGCGATCCACGACGGCGGCGTAGCCTTCCGGGTTGAGCCAGCGGAAGGCATGGTCCTCCAGCTCCTCGCGTAACCATTGCATGCCCATGCGGCCGGCGAGCGGAGCATAGATCTCCATGGTCTCCTCGGCGATGATCCTGCGCTTGGCGGGCTTCACGTGCTCGAGCGTGCGCATGTTATGCAGGCGGTCGGCGAGCTTGACGAGGAGGACACGGATGTCGCTTGAGATCGCGAGCAGGAGCTTGCGGAAGTTCTCGGCTTGCTCAGCCTTCTTGGTGACGAGGTCGAGCTTCTTGATCTTGGTCAGGCCGTCGACGAGGGAGCCGATCTCGGCGCCGAACAGCGCGTCGATCTCGCTCCGCGTGGCGCCGGTGTCCTCGATCGTGTCGTGGAGCAGCGCCGTGGCGATAGTGGCGTCGTCCAGCCGCATCTCGGCAAGGATGGCGGCCACTTCGAGGGGATGGGAGAAGAAGGGGGCGCCGGAGGCCCGCTTCTGATTGCCATGGGCCTTCATGGCATACACATAGGCCCGGTTGAGCAGCGCCTCGTCAGCGTTTGGCTCGTAGCTCTTCACCCGCTCGACCAGCTCATATTGGCGGGTCATGCCGCATGCCTTCCAAGGTAGGGCGACGCTCGCCCCGCCATCATTCCGGCGGAAGCTTTAGTTGAGACCACGATGCCCGGAGCACACCTCGCTGGTCCCCGGCTTTGGCCGGGAAGACGCCTCAGCAAGGCAGAGCCATACCACCCACGGCCATGGGCGTAAGCCTGATCAGCGCGAGCGCGGTCCCGCATTGGAGCCATCCGACGGCGCCTGGCTCGCCATTCTGCGCAACAGCTCTTCCTCGCTCATCTTGTCGATCGCAGTGTCCCTCGACTGATCGTCCTGGCCGAGGATCGGCATTCTTGTATCCGCCGAGAGCATGGGCACGGCTTCAGCTTCAGGCTCATCCACTTCGACATATTTCTGCATGGAGTGGATGAAGTCTTCCCTAAGGTCGTCGCAGTCGACTTTCTCGTCGGCGATCTCACGCAAGGCCACCACTGGGTTCTTGTCGTTATCGCGATCCACGGCGATCTGGGCGCCGGCGGAAATCGTCCGTGCCCGGTGGCTCGCAAGCAGCACGAGCTCGAAGCGGTTCGGGACCTTGTCGATGCAATCCTCGACGGTGACGCGAGCCATCAGCAAATCCTTGTTCAGGTTAGAGGAAAGATTGTTCCCTATTTAGGCGCTTCGCTCCGCCCTGGCAAGGCGAAGCAAGGCTCCGCGGCTTCAGGAGAGCCGCCTGAGCACGCGGCCCTGCCGGCGCTTCGACACGCGGTGCCATAGCTCCCTCGCGCTGACCTTCAGCACCGGATGGCGCCAATTGGGGGCCACGTCGAGAAGCGGCCTTAGCACGAAGGCCCGTTGATCGAGCTCAGGATGGGGCAAAATGAGAGGATGGGCGCGCTGGCGCGGGCGGCCCCACCGAGCCCGCGCCCAGTTCAGTTTGAGCCCCTTGTAGTCGAGAATGTCGAGGTCGAGGGTCCTTTCGCCCCAGGGTCTCCCTCCGCGCCGTCCGGCACGGGCCTCGATCTGCTTCAGGAGCCGCAACAAGGCGGATGCGGGCAGGCTCGTGGAGAGCAGCGCAACGGCATTGAGGTAGGGCGGCTGGCGGGGCTGCCCCATCGCCGCCGTCTCGTACAGGTCCGAGACGGCGAGGACGGTCACGCCTCTCCGTTCGAGCTCGCTAAGTGCCCGGCGCAGAGTGTTGGCGGGCTCCCCCCATGGACCGGGATAATTTGCACCAACTCCTACCAATACTTTGCCACGTGCTACCGATTGCGGACTCACCTTGTCGTTCCTATGTTCCCAACGCAGCCTGCGTATCGCGCTGTGCCCAAGGCTGCTCTTTGCTTCCCGCGTGCATATTGCAAAAGATAGGACCCGCAATGCATTTCTATCCGACCGAGCGCGTCGCTCTGTTCATCGACGGCGCCAATCTCTACGCTTCCGCCAAGTCTCTCGGCTTCGACATCGACTACAAGCGCTTGCTTGCGCTTTTCGGCACCAAGGGGCAGCTCGTCAGAGCTCTTTACTATACGGCTCTCGTCGAGGATCAGGAGTACTCCTCGATCCGGCCGCTGATCGATTGGCTCGACTACAACGGCTACACCATGGTGACTAAGCCGACCAAGGAGTTCACCGACGCAGCCGGGCGGCGCAAGATCAAGGGCAACATGGACATCGAACTGGCCGTCGACGCCATGGAGCTGTCGGAGTATCTCGACCATATCGTGCTGTTCTCCGGGGACGGCGACTTCCGCTCTCTGGTCGAGGCCTTGCAGCACAAGGGAAAGCGGGTCAGCGTCGTCTCGACGCTCGTCACCAACCCTCCCATGGTGGCGGACGAACTGCGCCGCCAGGCCGACCAGTTCATCGATCTGGCGCATCTGCAAAATGAGATTGGCCGCGATCCGGCCGAGCGTGCGCAGCGCGAGCAGCGCCGGAGGCCCGACCCGCTTGAAGAGTTTGAGTCTGAGGATCTCATCGAGACCTGACACAGGCGTTTGAAGCGGCTTCCGTTATTCGAGGGCGAGGCATGCATGTCGGGTTCATCGGTCTTGGCGCCATGGGCTGCGCCATCGCTGCTAACGTGCTCAAAGCGTGCACACACTCACCGTCTACAATCGCAGCCCCCACAAGGCTGAAGCTTTGGCTGCTCAAGGCGCGGTTCTGGCGAAGTCGCCGGCCGATGCAGCGCGCGGTGATGGGGTCATTACCATGCTCGCCGACGATGCCGCGGTCGAGGGTGTCGTCTTCGGCACTGAGGACGTGCTCGCGGCCCTGCCGCCTCGCGTCATCCACGTCTCGATGAGCACTATCAGCGTAGCGCTTGCCGAAAGGCTCGCTGAAGCAAACCCTGCGAAAGGCCAGGGTTTCGTCTCGGCCCCCGTATTCGGGAGCCCGGACGCGGCCGCCGCGGCCAAGCTCTACATCGTCGTTGCGGGCTCGCCGCAGGCGGTAGAACGGTGTCTGCCTCTGCTCGATGGGCTCCAGTCAGCGCTGCTTCGTGATCGCTCATGAGCCGCCCAAGGCAAACCTCGTCAAGCTGAGCGGCAATTTCCTCATCACCTCGGTCATCGAAGCCCTGGGCGAAGCCTTCGCCCTTGCGGGCAAGGCGGGCATCGACAAGGCTCAGTATCTCGATTTGCTTACGAGCACGCTATTCCGAGCGCCCGTGTACAAGACCTATGGCGGACTCATTGCCGAGGAACGCTATCAGCCGGCTGGCTTCAAGGTTGAGCTCGGCTATAAGGACATCTGCCTCGGCCGCCGGGGAGGCGTTTAAGGTGCCCATGCCGCTTGCCAGTCTCATCGTCACGCGCTTACTCACGCTCATTGCGCAAGGGAGCGGAAGTCTCGACTGGTCGGCCTTGGCGAAGCTCGCCGCAAGGGACGCCGGCGACGAAGCGCCGCTCGCTCCCAGCCGATAACGGCAACCGATGACGGTCACCCACCACACGCGATTTGACTCGCCGGAACCCGTGCCCGATTGCCCGCTTTGTCCGCGCCTCGTCGCCTTCCGTGACCGCAATAAGGCCGCCCACCCCGTGTGGTTCAATGCCGCGGTCCCCTCCTTCGGGCCCAAAACTGCGCGGCTCCTCATCGTCGGGCTTGCGCCGGGTTTGAAGGGCGCCAACCGTACGGGGCGCCCCTTTCTCGGAGATCACGCCGGGGAGCTACTCTACCGCTCTCTCCTCAAGGTTGGACTGGCCCGCGGGCATCATGATCCGGATGCGCCGGACGCCCTGGAGCTCGTTAACTGCCTGATCACCAATGCCGTGCGCTGCGTGCCGCCGGCAAACAGGCCGAGCGCGAGCGAGATCGCCCAATGCCGTCAATTCCTTTTAGGGCGCATCGCGGCGCTTCCCGCTTTGCGCGCCATCCTCGCCCTTGGCCGCATCGCGCACGAGAGTACGCTCGAAGCGCTTGGGCTAAAGCGGGGCCGCTATCCTTTCGCCCACGGCGCGCGCCATGAGCTTGCAAGCGGGATCGTTATCTTCGACAGCTACCACTGCTCCCGCCAGAACACGAATACGGGACGCCTGACCACCAGCATGTTCGAGACCGTTCTCACCAACATCACAGCGGAACTTGACAGCCCGTAAGCTCGCCCGAGATTCTTGCTGGCGCCCATTATCTCGGGCATCCTGAGGTTCGGCGGCGGAGCATATTGCCCGCGAGGAGCAGTTTATGGCCGCATTGGAGATATCGCCGACGAAAGTCGGCTATGTGATTGTTAAGGCACGCGAATGCGCAGCCAAGGTGGCGGCCTGGGACGATGGCGCCACCTCCGATCACGACGCCGAGTCGATTCTCGAGTCCTTCAGCGAGGACGGGACGCGGGCGGAGCTGAAGGGCTATATCCGCGATCTGAACGAGGACGAGCAGGCGAGCCTCGTTGCGCTTGCCTGGATCGGCAGAGGCTCCTTTGGACCGGAGGAGCTTGACGAGGCGCTCGACACGGCCCGAGCCGAGCACGTCAATCGCAGCGAGGATTATTTGCTCGGCATGCCCCTGCTCGCCGACTATCTCGAAGAAGGGCTGGACCGGCTCGGCTACTCGGTCGAGGACGCCGAGGACGAAGCGCTTTAGCGCCGATCCGACCGCGGTCTGGCAGCATCCCGCCTAAGCAATCGAAGCAAATCGCCAGCATGGGTCACCGGCGCGCGCACGGGGTAGAACACGGCTTCGATGAGGCCGTTTTTCAGGATCAGCGTCAATCGCTTGAGATAAATCTCTCCGCCCGTCGTGAAACGCGGCAAGCTGAGCGCCCCCGCCAAAGTGGTCGCCGGCGTCGCTCAGGATCGGAAACGGCACGTCGAGACGCTCCACCATTTCACGCTGATAGCCGGTCGTCTGACGGCTAAGGCCAAACAGATTGACCGCACTTTCCGCGAATTCCGCGGCTGTGTCACGAAACCCTTCGATCTCCGGCGTCGAGCCATGAGCGCCTGGGATGTCGTCCCAATAAGGCGGGTTGGGACGTCCGGGCCGCCCGGTCCAAGGGTACACAATGAGGATGCTGCGCCCTGGATGGTCGGCAAGGCAGACATCAGGGCCGAGGGTGGCGGGAAGCGTGACGCGCGGCAGTGCCGTGCCCGGCTTGAGATGGGCCGCCTCACCGCCGTTGATGGGAGGACGGCTCGCCACTCTCGCTATCCTTTGTCACGCATCAGCCGGCCCTTCTGCCGCTCCCAGTCGCGCTTTTTCACGGTCTCGCGCTTGTCATGCAGCTTCTTGCCTTTGGCCAGCCCCAGCTCGACCTTGGCGATCCCCCGCGCATTGAAATAGAGCTTGAGGGGCACGACCGTCATGCCTTCCCTTTGAATCGCGCCCATGAGCCGGTCAACCTCGCGGCGATGCAGGAGCAGCTTGCGCGGCCGCATGGGCTCGTAGTTGGCGCGGCCGCTTTGCGCATATTCGGCGATGTGAGCGTTGATCAGGTAGAGCGCGCCCCCCTCCTCGGAGGCATAGGCGTCGGCAATATTGGCCTTGCCTGCTCGCAGCGACTTCACTTCCGATCCGATGAGCATCAAGCCCGCTTCCAGCTTATCCTCGATCTCATAGTTGAAGCGGGCCTTGCGGTTTTCGGCGACGAGCTTGCCCCTCTCGCGCTTGGGCGCCATCGGCCTGACCTTGCTGGCTCTAGACGAGGAAGAGGCCGACCTGGCTCAGCGCCGCGTCGACCTTCGCCTTCGAGCCCTGCGTCAAGGGCGCAAGCGGCAGCCGCGTCTCACTTGAGCAAAGCCCGAGCTTTTCGGCTGCGTATTTTACGGGACCGGGGTTCGATTCGACGAACAGGGCGTCATGTAGCGGCATCAGCCTGTCATGCAGCTCGAGCGCGCGCTTGAAATTGCCGCCAAGGCAGGCGAGCTGGAACTCGGAGCAGAGCGCCGGTGCCACATTGGCGGTGACAGAGATGCAACCCTGTCCGCCATGGGCCATGAAGCCAAGCGCCGTTGCGTCCTCGCCCGACAGCTGGACGAAATCGATTCCGAGCGCTGCTCGCTGCTGGCTCACCCGCGCCATGTTCGCGGTTGCGTCCTTTACGCCTACGATATTCGGGAGCTTGAACAGCCGCGCCATCGTCTCGACCGACATGTCGACCACGCTTCGGCCGGGGATGTTGTAGATGAGGATGGGAATATCGGCGCAGTCGTTGATCGCCTTGAAGTGGAGGTAGAGCCCCTCCTGCGTTGGCTTGTTGTAGTAGGGCGTGACCACCAGCACGCAGTCGGCGCCGGCCTGCTTCGCGTGCCGGGTGAGCTCGACAGCCTCAGCGGTGCAATTGGAGCCGGTACCGGCGATAACGGGGACGCGGCCCGCAGCTGCCTCGATACAAAGCGCGATGACGCCCTTGTGCTCGTCGTGGGAGAGTGTCGGCGATTCACCCGTCGTCCCCACGGGCACGAGACCGTGGGTTCCCTGGTCGATTTGCCATTCGACGTGTCTTTGGAAAGCCTTCCCGTCGATCTTGCCGTTTTTGAAGGGCGTGATCAGGGCCGTGATCGAGCCTTGAAATGGCGGCATGGGCACGAGGGTTTGGCTCCTGGGATTGGCGGCGGGGGCTTGCTCAGCCTAGAAAAATAAGGGCGGACAATAGGCGCTTGAGGCTGGCCGGGCAAGCTAGGCGCGCCCACGATCATCGGGTCGTCTCATCTGCGGCTGGGACCACGGTTATCTTCGTTTGGATCAAAAATTAGCTTTTTCCGTATGTTGGCGACCACCGCCCATCAACTTTGCTGTGCGAATCGAGGCATTGGCAGTCATCTTTCCGCCGGATTTTTTCAGACATTGTTCAAGAGGGTAGCCTATAGTTGCCGAGTATCGTCGCGGCGCCCCGGCCAAGGGGGAAATCCTGACTGTTTAGTCTTGGCAGGATCGCGAAACCGGACCGATCGACGAGAATGAAACGCTTAAGCGCGGCCGTATCACTTTTTGTATTCTGTGCGTCTTTCGCCCCGCCAGTGCTGGTCCCGGGGCCGCTGGCGGCTAAGTCGCACCATACCAAGTCGCACGCAGCAAGGTCCCGTGCAGCCAAGCGCGCGACGGCAAAACTGGCAAAGCCCACCTCCGTTCCGCTGCCCGATCGCAACCCGACGCGTTCCGCCACACAGACGGGCTCTGACGCGCCCCCGGCGTATGCGACTGGCTCGCTCGCCAGCCAGCCGCTGCTGGACCAGAACCAAGCGACGCCGGCGGCACCGGCAGCTGAAGCGACGCCGGCTGACGCGAACGCCGTAGACGTTCTTCTCCCCGCTCGCAATCCCGAGCGCCCATCGGCAACGCCACTGCCCGCGTCGAACGACCGAGCCGCCCCTTCAGGCGCATCTGCCCCCACGACGGCTTATGGCTCGATCCTGAGGCCGCTGCTTGCCTACCAGCTCAGCGCCTCGGACACGGCCAACCTCAAGGACGCAATCGGCGCGAGCTTCAGAGGCGACGCCGCCGGGTCGCACGCAGCGATCGCGAGGATCAACGACGCGGCAGCGCGCAAGCTTGCTACCTGGTACGAGTATAGGAACGGCGATGCGCCTGCCGATGCTATCGAGGCGTTCCGCCTCGCCAATCCTGATTGGCCAGGCCAAGACGAGCTCCGCGAACGGGCTGAAATTGCTCTGTTTCTCGCCGACGCCAGCCCGGACAAGGTCAGGGCCTTTTTTGGCGACACCTCCCCGCTCACCGGCGCCGGAAAGGCTGCGCTCGCGAGCGCCTATATCAAGGACGACAATGAGGCAGCGGCGCACGAGCTGGTCGTCTCCGCTTGGCGCGATTATCAGCTGAATACGGCGGTGGAGAAAAAGATCCTGGCCCGTTTCGGCTCGATGCTGAGCGTGGAGGATCACCAGGCGCGCATCGACAAGCTGCTCTTTCCCGACAGCAACGTCACCGCCGACGCGGCGCTGCGGGTCGCAAAGCTCCTACCCGCCGCCGAGCAGAAGAAGATCGCGGCGCGGATCGCCGTAGTCAAACGCGGAGCGAATGCGGGCAAGCTGCTCGCTGCGTTGCCCGCAAGCGCGACCGACGGTGACGTTGGGTTCATGTACAACCACATCCAGTGGCTTCGGCGCAAAGACCGCGATGAGGAAGCCTGGAAGATGCTGCTCGATGCGCCGAGCGAGCCGGCTCAGCTGATCGATGCCGACGGATGGTGGACCGAACGGCGCCTAAACTGCCGTGCGGCGCTCAATGCTGGGCAGCCCCGCATCGCCTATACCATCGCGGCCAAGCACGGCCCGATCTCGGGCGACGACTATGTCGAGGCAGAGTTCCTTTCAGGCTGGATTTCGCTGCGGTTCCTGTCGGATCCCAAAACTGCGCTGGGGCATTTCCTTGCGCTCCGCGCCGCCGCCAAGGGCTCGAAGAGCCTAGCCCTTGCCGAATATTGGCTCGGCCGCACGGCGCTTGCTCTCGGCGACGGTGGCTCGGCACTCGTGCATTTCCATGGCGCCGCCAAATACCCCCAATATTTCTACGGCCAGCTCGGCCGCCAGGCCCTCGATGCCCAGCCCGCAAATCTCGCGGTGACACCCACGCCTCTGCCGAACGATGCCGACATCCAGCGCTTCATCGCCAACGATGCAGTGCGCGCGATCGGGATTGCGCTCGCGACCAATATGGAGCGCGTCACACCGCAATTCTACCTCGCGCTCGCGCGCCGGCTGAATAGCCCCGGAGAGGTCGTGTTGCTTGCCGAATTCGCCAAGCTCTCGGGCAACCCGCAGATCGCCCTCAGGCTGGCCAAGATCGCATTCAATCGCGATCTTCCCGTCGGCGACTACGCCCTACCCATCGGCGTGCTGCCGGAATTCAGAAGCCTCCTCGCCGATCGCGTCGATCCAGCTCTCGTCCATGCGCTTTCGCGCCAGGAGAGTGAGTTTAATGCCGCAGCCAAGAGCCCCGTGGGAGCGAGTGGTCTGATGCAGCTGATGCCCGGCACCGCGAAGGCAATCGCCAGGGCATATAAGGTGAAGTTCGAGCCCGCCCAGCTTACTAACGCCACCTATAATGTGCAGCTCGGCGAAGCGCATCTGCGCGGTCTTATCGACAGCTATTCCGGCTCCTACTTTCTTGCGCTCGTTGCCTACAATGCGGGCGGCGGAAGGGTCCAGGAGTGGATGCGCGCCTTCGGGGATCCGCGCGACCCGCGCGTTGATCCCATCGATTGGATCGAACGCATCCCCTTCACCGAAACCCGCGAATATGTGAAGAAGATCATGGAGACGCTGCAGCTCTATCGCTCAAGGCTCGCTGGCAGCGAGAAGGCGCTTCAGCTCGTGCAGGACCTCAACCGCGGCAGGGCCACGAGGTCTAAGGCGCCGCTCTCGGTGCAGGCAAAGTCGGAGTGAGCCAGACGGTGGGTGGGCTTGCTCGCATCGAAACTCTATGCACACTGAACGGCCAGAGCAGCGCGGGCAACACCCTCGCAACGTTTGAACCACTCCCAAGGCGCAATCCCGAGATATGCCTGAGCTTAACGGCGAGCTGTGGCGAGACATCTATTACGCGTCTTTCGACGACTTACGCCTGCATGTCCGTCACTATCCTGCGGCTGAAGCAAGGGCGAGGCCCGTCGTCTGCCTCCCCGGCCTTACCCGCAACGGCCGGGACTTCCACTACCTAGCGAGCTACCTTTCACACCATCCGCAGCGGCCGAGAGACGTCTACTGCGTCGACTATCGCGGCCGCGGAGGTTCGCAATTCGACCGCCATTGGCGCAACTACACGCCCTTTATCGAGCTTATCGACGCGCTCGATTTCATGACCATACAGGACCTGCATCAGGCGGCCATTGTCGGCACATCGCGTGGAGGCATTATCGCCATGATGATGGCGGCGATCCGGCCGACGGCGATGGGCGTCGTCGTTCTCAACGACATCGGTCCCGTGATCGAGACGACAGGGTTGGCGCGTATCATGGGGTATGTCGGGCGTACGAAGGTCCCGCGAAGCTGGGAGGACGCCGCTTTGGTGCTCCGCGAGATGAACGAGCGCGCCTTCCCCGGCGTCGAATCATGGCAATGGGAGGAGATGGCTCGGGCCGTATTCAACGAGCGCAATGGGCGTCCGGCGCAAGGTTACGACCGGCGGCTTACCCGCTCCATCGGCGGAATCGATTTAAGCCAGCCCGTACCCGACCTTTGGCCTCAGTTCATTGCGCTGGGGCAGTTTCCGGCGCTCGTGATACGCGGAGCGAATTCCGATTTGCTCACCGCCGAAACCGTCGAGGCGATGGTTGAGCGGCATCCTAATCTGCGCACGCTGACGGTGCCGGGCCAGGGACACGCACCGCTGCTCAATGACCCTGAATCGGTCGAGACAATCGGAACGTTCCTCGCGGCCAACGACTAGCTCATCGGCCCCCGGATTTGTCCGCGCTGGAACGGACAGCCGAGCAAAGCGCATACGGAAATCCACGAGCCTCACTCACGGCTGAGCAAGGGGCGGCAGTTCCTCCAAAGGGATAGCACCCGTCGTCAGGCCGCTCTCGGTGTGGACGATTTCCTTGATCCGCGGGGCGATCAGTTCTCCCACGTCGCGCGAGATGTCCGCTTCCTTCCAGCGGATACTTTCGGAGGAGGAGAATAGCGCCGGCAAATCGCGCCGGAGCTGATAGGACACCGCGATCGCGGTGCCCTTGTCCGGCGCTATGCCCTCAATGGTGAGCGCAAGGCCTGAGAGTGAAACCTTGCCGGAGTCGAGGCGGCTCAAAGCCCGCAACGATGCCTCTACTGCGTTATTCCAATCCGTGGGCGCCCCTGAAGCAAGTTGAAGCTGGTCGTCGAGCATCGGACGCTCGAACAGGCGCCGTGACAACTCTTTGACCTGCTTGCGCATGTTTTCGCTTGGCACGCTGCCGGTCAGGGTGAGCGCATTGGGGTCCAGAGAAGCGACGAAGACAAAAGGATCCGCCCCTGGAGGACGCACATTGTCGTTCAAGACGGTGAGGCCGGTAGGCATGGGCCCGGAAAGCGCCTTCTTCACCTCTTCGTAGTCGGGACCGCTCCTCGCTTCACCCTCGACCTTCAGCCCCGCGTTCAAAAGCCTCGCCGAGCCTTGCTTCAGATGCGACAGCTGCTTGAGCCCAAAGCTGACAGCCCCAAGCCATTGTTCTTTTGGCGGCCCGCCTTCCACAATCTTGAGGCGGTCCTCGACCTCCAGATCAGCAAAGTGGGCCTTCACCATGCCGAATACCGTCCGGCGGTCCTCCTCGGAGGGCACGAAACCCCTGAGCCTCAGAGCCGACCCAATTCGGCTCGCCGACCAAACATAAGCCGTCTGCGGCGGGCGAGCGTCGCTACCCTGATCGGCGTTCGGCGCCATCTCGGCAAACAGGCCGGGCGAAGCGGGTGTAGTATCCAAATCACCGTCAGCGCTCCGACCTGCGCGCGCGCCAAGGACCGCGACCAAAGTCAGAGACAGGACGCCAACACCGCAAAATAGCAAGAGTTTCGGCCGGAATTCCGACATGGAATTCTCATCCTTCTAGAGCAGCGCGTCCTGGCTCGGCGCCCCGTCCAAAGCACCTAATCACTAGCCTACCGCAGCGTTGGCCATAGCCGAACCATCAATGCATTGCTGGCCAAACGTTCGCCAATCTGCACCTCGCGCGTGTCGGCGCTTGCGAGAACTGCGGCCTGCCCGCGCGGGAGGGTCTCCCCCTTGGTCTTGAGCGTGAGAGCGCGACTATCGGCGATCCGATCGGACGGTTCCAGGTGGTCTCTTGATTTCGACTGATGGCCTTGAGGCTGCAATGTGGACTCTGAGAGAGAGGCTGCCTAAGAGTGAAAATGGTGAGCGAGCCCAAGTATGCCGATCGCGATCAGATAGATCGCTACGACGTAGTTGAGCAGTCGAGGCATGAGCAGAATGAGAATTCCAGCGATCAAGGCAACAAGCGGATTGATCACCTCTGGGTCAAAGTTCGGCATCGTTTCCCCCGTGAGCTGAGCACAATACGCCCGATTCGTGGACCAAGCGGTTCAGCATAATTCATTAAGGACGCGTTGTCCTCGGCGGGAAAGGGATCAACGCCGACGGCAAAGTCAGCGCTGGCTCCTTCAATCTCGTAGCGGAAGGCATATATCTCTCTTCTCCTTGCCGCTTTTGGCAGCAAAGGGTAGCGGAATATCCGCCGGACTCAGCACCGGCTAATGCTCGCAAGGGATGGGGCGGAGCAGCAGCATGACCGTTGATGAACCTGGCTTCTGGCTCGCCGTCCTGCAAATCATCTGGATCGATGTGCTTTTGTCGGGTGACAATGCGGTCGTCATCGCGCTTGCCTGCCGAAAATTACCCGCGCGTCAGCGCATGTGGGGCATCGTGCTCGGGACGCTCGTCGCCATCTCGCTACGCGTCGGCTTCACAGGGATTGTAACGTCGTTGATGACGATGCCCTACGTGAAGCTGGTCGGCGGCGCGCTGTTATTTTGGATCGCCGTCAAGCTGCTCGGGTCCGACGAGAATTACAGGAACGGCCAGATCGAGCCGGTCGATAGCCTGTGGCAAGCCATCAAAATCGTCGCGATCGCCGACGTGGTGATGAGCCTCGACAATATCGTGGCCGTCGCCGCCGCAGCGCGTGGAAGCTATACACTGCTGATGTTCGGATTGGCCTGCAGCATTCCTCTGATCATGGCGGGCGCCGCCATCGTCATCGCATTGCTGGAGCGCTTTCCGGTGATCGTCTGGGCCGGTGCTGCGTTGCTCGGCTGGATCGCGGGGCAGATCATCGCCGGCGATCCACTGTTTACGCGCTATCTCGATCCTCTGACGGCGCACAGGGTCCTGTTCGCGGGGGCCACGTTGGGTGCGCTCCTGGTCGTCTTCATCGGTCTGGTGCGACGCCGCTGGACCCGGCGGAGCGCGCCAGACCAGATCTGAGCGCAGTTCGGGACGGTGCCCGGCGACCCGACACCAAGGCGCAGGAGCCCCCGTCTGACTGCGCGTCCGTCAGGATCGTGTCACTCCGTTTCTCCTTCGAGGGGTCAGCAAGCCCGGTTGCTCTTAAGCCCAAAATTGGGGGTCCAAACTAGTTCAAAACCGAACTCGCCGCATCAGAACCCGGCCCACCCTGGTCTCGCAGGGACGGCGCCCTTGCCGCGCTTAAGCGCGCCTCAAGAGGTGCCGGGCTTTGCGCCCTCATGTTTTGGCAACGGACGGGATGGCCGCTTATCGCCTGCCGGTCCTCCGGCCACGTGGTCGGCGACGAAAGCGCCCCGCTCGCCGATGGGTCTCGGCGGTCCGGCAGTCGTGTCCATGGCCGTCTGCAGCTCAAGCTCGGCGTTGATCTCGGCGCCGAGCAGCACGATGTAGAAGGAGATGTAGAGCCAGAACAACAGAATGATCACGGCGCCAAGGGAGCCGTAGGTCCTGTCGTAATGGGCGAAGTTGGAGACGTAGAGCGAGAAGGCCGCGGAGGCAAGCAGCCATACTGTGGTGGCGAACAAAGAGCCCATGCTCACCCAGTGCCACTTCGCGGTGCGGCGGCAGGGACCATAGCGATAGAGCAGCGCGAGCAGGCAAAGAACGAGGAGCGCAAGGAAGGGCCAGCGTGCCACCCTGATGAAGAGCTCGAAGGCGTGGGAGTAGCCGGCGACGGCAAACACGATCGGCAAATAGACGATGGCGAACAACATGATCACGCCGCCGAGAATGCCAGCGAGGGTGAAGGTGAAGGCGCTTAGATAAAACTGGAACAGACTGCGCCGCTCGGGCTCCTCATAGGCGATGTTGAGGGCCGCGAACATTGCCTGCGTTCCGGCGTTGGCGCTCCAAAAGGCGAGACCGAGGCTAAGCGCCAGGCTCCAGCCGAGCGACCGGCCCGACGCTTCGGCAATGCGGCGGATCTGCTCGATGACAACATCGTAGGCCTGCGCCGGCAGCACATCGGCGAGCAGACCGAACTGCTGCTCCACGGTCGCGGGATCCGCGGTGAGACCGTAAATCGAGATCAGCGCCGAAAGCGCGGGGAAGATCGCGAACAACGCGAAAAAGGCGCAGCCCGCTGCGACCACTGAAAGATTGTCGCGGCCGCTTTCGCTCCACACCCTCTGGGCGACCTGCCACCAGCCCCGCCAGGGGATGTGGTAAGGACGCCTGGCGTCACGGCCGTAACGGTCTTTCTTGCGGCTCATATCGGATGAAGTTCGTGGAAACGCGTATCGACAAGCGCATAATGCTGCGACGGCGCTTGGAGTGCCAGACCCAAGAGGCTGGAAAGCGGCGGCAAAATGCGCAAGCTGTGGAGTCGGCCTGACGTGCTCCACGGCGTCAGCGAGGCGGCAGCGTCTAGGCGCTCGCCCTCAAGGATGGGTGGCCGAGTGGTTGAAGGCACCGGTCTTGAAATTCTATCGGGAACGTGCCGTTCCGTCCTGTCTGATATCAAAGCGTCGCTGAACATCAGGCAATTTTGGCACTCAAAGCGTTCCCCGTCCGTTTGCGTCCCAGGCCATGCTACCGAGTTCGGTAGCAATTTGGGTAGCATCCGCGTTTCTGTTCCGCGTGAAAAACTCGATAGGTAGAACCGGACCACCTTCCTGCCACTCGTCCACGAGCTGCAACTCGCGGGGATCCAAAATTAGAGAGCCCCAGCCGAGGACAGCAATTTTCATTGCTGCTCCTCAATCTCGGCTTCCCGGCCGAGGCGGTACTTGGTGTCGTAGTTGATGACGAAATCCAGCTCCTCCGCCGTGAAGCCGTAGTGCTGCGCGAGCACCTGGTCTATCTCATCGAGAATTGGTTTGCTTGGCCTGGAATCGACTGAATCGACAAGGAGCCCGCTCTTGCGCGACTGGGTAGTGTGTGACCCAAAGCACTCGGCGAGCCGTGTGGACAACTTGGAAAGCTTTGCCTTTATGGCACTGTCGAAGGCTGTCAGATCGAGAGGAAATTCGGTGACGTCCGACGGGTTTATATGGCGGGTATCGGTGTAGGCACAGAAGAACTGATAGTAAGTTGAGCTATTAAGGATCGCGTGTATGACATTGCGCGTGGAACTGTCGTCGAAGCAAATCTTGTTGACCTCGCCGCGCATACGAAGTGGGCCGCCGCTCTCCGGCCGCGCCATCGGTGGATCAATCAAGAACTGGCAAAAATAGCCTGGCACTCGGACCCAAAATATTTTGTGCTTGCCTTGTCTTGACCCAAAGAACCTAATTGCCTTGCTACTTCTGATCTTTTCCATTGCTCCGCTTGCTTCCCGGCAGCCGACCTTCGGTAGCAGCCCGTGAAAAATCACGGCTCCCTTTGCTAATTCTTGGT
>JBARKP010000083.1:0-26289 GCA_049801475.1 Methyloceanibacter sp. | reverse complement strand
CGCGCGGCTTCGGCGAGCGCCCGCGCCTGCGCTACCTCCGCGCCGAGGAGTGCCGCCATGGCCCCCTGCCCCACTCGGACCGCGGCCTGCATCGCGCGGCCCCTCGTCTTAAGCAGGCGCGCGGTATCGGCAAGGCTCAAACTTCCAGCGGCAGCGAGCGCCGAATACTCACCGAGGGAATGGCCGGCGACATAGGCGATGCATTGTCCGAGCACGAGACCTTTTTCCTCACAGAGCGTCCGGAGCGCTGCCAGCGACACAGCCATCAAGGCAGGTTGAGCATTCTCGGTGAGCGTAAGCTGATCCTCAGGCCCCTCCCACATCAGCCACGACAAGGGTTGGCCAAGCGCATCATCCACCTCGGCGAACACGGCGCGCGCGGTCGGATAGGCCTTGGCGAGCTCTCTGCCCATGCCAACGGCTTGGCTTCCTTGGCCAGGAAAAATGAAAGCAATGCTCATATGGTGAAGACGCTTTCGCGCTAGAGTTCGGCCAGAGACACCGTTTGCCTCCAAGCTGTCAAGCGAGGCAGGCGCTCCGGCGTGTGCCGCTGCAGCACACCCGCGAGCACGCGAATGAGCGCAGTGACAACGATGCATCAGCCACGCAGCTTCTCACGGTAGAACTTTGTTTTCGTGATAGAATTTCTGATCCTAAGCCTAGGAAAGAAGCTCATGAAACGTCCGTTTGTCACGATTGCCGCCATCGCCGCGCTTTCAGCCACAACCCTCTTTGCCGCCGACACGCTGCGCTGGCCGTGGAAATCCAAAATGCCCCTGGATCCGGCGCTGGTGATGCTGGCCCAAATTGACGAGTTGACGGCCACCGTCGACAAGTCGATCGTGACCATATCGGTGAAGGCCATGGCGCTGACCCCCGGCTACAGTGAGTTCCAGTTCACCCCCCGCATGGGAGATCCCAAGGATCGTATCTTCGCCTTCGATGCCCGTGGCCGCGCCCCCCAAAAAGCCGACTCTGAAGTAGCCACACCGGTGACGATCGAAGCCTCGTATTCCGATGTGCCGATCGGCGGGTTCGACGTGATCGAGGTCTATGCCAAAGGGAACTGCAAGGGGTACTCGGTGAAGGACGGCAAGCCGGTGGAGTGCACTTCGAAAGCGCAAGCGGAATAGCTTGCCAATCGAATCCGAGCAGCCGTCTGCCGGCCTTGCAAAGCGCTGCCAAAGCCTTATAAAGCGGCCTTACAACCGTTCCGGTCGGAGGCTGAACGGAGAGCCGCTTCATCAACGGTAGGCAAAAAGCCGATCTCCCGTGTCTCCGCTCCCAAGGGTCGTCTTCTTGGGCCTTTCCTTCGATCGTGCCCATGAGAGGCTTTGCGCCGGAGCTTAGAGACGAAGGAAAGGCAAAACCATGCCACTTTATGAGCATGTCTTTTTGACGCGCCAGGACATCTCCACGCAGCAGGTCGAAGGCCTAGTGCAGGAGTTCCGCTCGATCATCGAGGGTCGCGGCGGCAGCCTTGGCAAGACCGAATATTGGGGTCTCAAATCGCTGGCCTTCCGCATCAAGAAGAACCGCAAGGCGCATTTCTCGCTGATCAACATCGACGCCCCCCCTGATGCCGTGGCCGAGCTTGAGCGCCAGGAGCGCCTTTCGACCGACGTCATCCGGTTCCTGACCGTCAAGGTCGACGAGCACGACCAGACGCCGTCGGCGATGATGCGCCGCTCCGATCGTGACGAGCGTGAGGGCCGAGGTGATCGCGGCGACCGGGGAGATCGCGGCGACCGTCGCGGGCCCCGCAGGGACCGTGATCACGACCGAGACTTTGGCGCGCGCGACGCGGTGGCCGCCATCGATGTGCCCGAAGAGGCCGCCGAGACTGGAGAGGAAATTTTATGAGCATGACGCAAATTGCCGCCAGGCGTCCATTCTACCGCCGGCGCAAGACATGCCCGTTCTCGGGCGATAAGGCGCCCAAGATCGACTACAAGGACGTGAAGCTCTTGCAGCGCTACGTTTCTGAGCGAGGCAAGATCGTGCCGAGCCGGATCACCGCCGTCTCCGCCAAGAAGCAGCGCGAGCTCGCCCGCGCGATCAAACGCGCCCGCTTCCTTGGCCTGTTGCCTTATTTGATTCAATAAGAAAGGCTTGGACGCGCCGCTTAAAGCTTGCAGCTCAAGCTGACGCCAAAGGTTGGGACGGGATCTCCCGCCCCTAACCGCTCTTTCAAGAGTCGGGACAGCGCTTAGCATGGCAACACCTCTCATCATCGGCGCCGGCGCGGGTCTCATCTCCGCGGCCCTCTTCGCCTCCGCGACGACTGCAACGGCGCTCGCAGGCATCCTCTTTTACCTGGCGCCCCTGCCGATCTGCCTTGCGGGCCTCGGTTGGGGCTGGGCAGCTGCGATGCTCGCCGCACTGACCGGGACCGCTGTGGTCGCGGGCGTGCTTGGACTTGCGACCGGCGCCATCTTCGCGCTGGCGGTCGGTGCACCGATCGCGATCCTTTGCTACCTCGCCCTGCTCTCTCGCCCGACTGCCGCGCTGCAGAACGGAGGCTCGGGCGCTCTGCAATGGTATCCGGTCGGGCGGCTGGTCGGCTGGGCAGCAATGATGGCCGGCGTGCTCGCCGGAATCATGGTCTTGATGCTGGGCTATGACACCGAATCCTACCGTGACTCGATCAGGGAGGTTCTCGAGCACAGCGCCTTGAAGGAGCTCGACCAGGACGGCACCCTGATCAACGACAACACCATTGGAGGCTTGAGCAGCATGCTCGCCCGAGTGTTACCCGCCGCCTTTGCCATCGTCTGGCAGACCATCGCGCTGTTCAGTCTGTGGTTGGCAGGAGTGATCGTGGATACCTCCGGGCGCGCCTTGCGGCCCTGGCCGCGCCTCGACGCGATCGAGCTTCCGAATGCCGTCTTCCTCGCTTTCACCGGCAGCCTGCCCGCATCCTTCCTGCCTGGCTTGGCGGGCCTGCTAGCCACCGGGCTCGCCGGCGCGCTGCTATTTGCCTATGTTTTGCAAGGGCTTGCGGTTCTGCACGCCTTCACTCGCGGCATGCCGTTTCGCGGCCTGCTGCTCACCGCCGTCTATCTCGGCATGTTGTTACTGGGTTGGGTTGCTGTCGCCGTGGCCATCCTCGGCCTGAGCGAGCCGATGCTTCGCTTGCGCGAACGGGCGGCCGCACGGGGGCAGCCTCCCGGCCCGGATTGATGGATCAGACAAGAATAGGAGTTTCGAAATGCAAGTCATCCTTCTTGAACGAATCGGCCGGCTTGGACAAATGGGCGATGTCGTCACCGTCAAGGACGGCTTCGCGCGCAACTTTCTCCTCTCCCAGGGCAAGGCGCTGCGCGCCACCAAGGCCAATCGTGAGCGTTTCGAGCGCGATCGGAAACAGCTCGAGGCCCGCAATCTCGAGCTCAAATCCGAAGCGCAAGCCGTTGCCACCAAGCTTGGAGGGCAAGGCTTCATCGTCATCCGGCAGGCGGGCGATTCGGGTCAGCTCTACGGCTCGGTCACCACGCGCGACATTGCGACCGTCGTGACCGAAGGCGGCTTCTCCATCGAGCGGCGGCAGGTGCTGCTCGACAGGCCAATCAAGACCATCGGCCTTCACGAAGTGCGCATCGGGCTCCATGCCGAAGTCGAGCCGCACGTCGTGGTCAACGTCGCCCGCTCGCCCGATGAGGCGACACGGCAGGCGAGAGGCGAGCAGGTGACCGGCAAGGCCATGGACGAGGCTCAGGAGGCGGCAGAAGCGGCGAGGCGCGCCGCCGAGCAATTGTTCGAGGCTGGCGCCCTTGCAGACGAGCTCGCTGAAGACGCCGAGGAGGCCGAAGACGCCGCCCCGTCAGAGACCCCCTCGTAGATGCCCTTGATCGAAGCGTCAAGACACGCCAGCCTGTATCCCGACATCCGCTTCCCTCCGCAGCCTGTCCGGGGTGTCAGCGCCAGCTGCCGGCAGCTACGCTGCTTGTTAGCGAAAGCGGTCTCTCCCCGTTGTTCACAGCCTGACGATCTAGCCGACCGACCCTTTTTGGCTACTGTGGGCACATGAGCAATGTGGTGATTCGCCCGCGGCCGGCCTCGGCCGAGCTTCCGACCTTTCGTGCGCTCCCTCACAATCTCGAGGCGGAGCAGGCGCTGCTCGGCGCTGTCCTCGTCAACAACGAGGCCTGCGACCGCGTCTCAAGTTTTCTCAAGGCGGAGCACTTCTTCGACCTACTGCATGGCCGCATCTACGACCACGCAGCAAAGCTGATTTGGGCCGGCAAACGGGCGACGCCGATCACGCTAAAGACCTTCTTTCAAGGGGACGAGCCGGTGGGCGAGCTCACCGTGCCGCAATATCTGGGGCGCCTCGCCGCCAATGCCACCACCATCATCAACGCCGAGGACTACGGCCGCACCATCTATGACCTCGCCATCCGGCGGCAGCTCATTCAGATCGGCGAGACCTTGGTCAATACCGCCTACGAGTCGCCGATCGATGCGCCACCATCGGTGCAGATTGAGGACACCGAGCAGAAGCTCTACGAGCTTGCCGAGACCGGGAAATACGGCTCGGGCTTCGAACCTTTCACGACCGCGCTCACCGACGCCATCGACATGGCCGCCAATGCATACCGGCGGGACGGGGGATTGTCGGGTCTTGCCACCGGCTTCGCCGATCTCGACCAGCGTATGGGGGGCCTGCAACCCTCCGATCTGGTCATCGTCGCCGGACGCCCGTCCATGGGCAAAACGGCGCTCGCAACCAACATCGCCTATCACGTGGCGCGCAGCTACCGGAAGGATCCTCAGTCCGAGACTCCCCTCGACGGCGCCATCGTCGGATTCTTCTCCCTCGAAATGTCGGCCGAGCAACTCGCCACCCGCATCATTTCCGAGCAGGCCTACATCCCGTCTGAGCGCATACGCCGGGGACGCATCGAATCGGAGGAGTTCGACCGCATCGTCGAGGTATCCCAGGAGCTGCAAGACCTACCCCTCTATATCGACCAGACGGGCGGCATCACCGTGGCCCAGCTCGCCGCGCGAGCAAGGCGCCTGAAGCGGCAACGGGACATCGGTCTCATCGTCGTGGATTATCTCCAGCTCCTGTCGGGCTCCAGCCGGCGCGCCGCGGAAGGCCGTGTGCAGGAAGTCTCCGAGATCACCACCGGGCTGAAGGCGCTTGCCAAGGAGCTGCATGTCCCCGTGCTCGCACTCTCCCAATTGTCGCGTCAGGTGGAGAACCGCGACGACAAGCGCCCGCAACTGGCAGATTTGCGTGAATCCGGGTCGATCGAGCAGGATGCCGACGTGGTGTTGTTCGTCTTCCGCGAGGAATATTATGTCGAGCGGAGGCAGCCGCGAGAGAACACCGAAGAGCACAATCAGTGGCAGGCAGAGATGGAGATGGTGACCGGCAAGGCCGAGGTGATCATCGGCAAGCAGCGTCACGGGCCCACGGGCACGGTGAGGCTCCAGTTCACGCCGGAATACACAAGGTTCAGCAATCTCGCCGCGGAGGAGCGCCTTCCGGAGCGGCGGGAGTGACGGGCGCTCGCCCGCCCTCCACCGCGAGGGGCTCGGGCGAGGCGGAAGCCGATGAGGCGACGGCCTCCGCGATCCTCACCATCGATCTTGATGCTCTCCTCGCCAATTATCGCCGCTTGGCCGACCTCAGCGCCCCTGCCGAATGCGCCGCCGTCGTCAAGGCCGATGCTTACGGATTGGGCATGGCCGCCGTGGCGCCCGCTCTGGCGCGGGCCGGCTGCAAGACCTTTTTCGTCGCCACGCTTGGCGAAGCCAAGGATCTGCGCGCCCTTCTCCCCCATGCGACGGTCTACGTCTTCGACGGTTTGCTCGCAGGAACCGCGCCCTTCTACCGCAAGCATGGCCTTCGACCGGTCCTCAACAGCCCCGAGGAGATCAAGGAGTGGGCTGCCTTCGCCGTGGCAACGCGCACGCGCCTCGCTGCCGCCGTCCACATCGACAGCGGCATGAACCGGCTCGGCCTTTCCGCGGTGGAGGTCGAGGCGATCGCGACGGCGAAGGATCTCTGGAGCGCCTTTGAGCTCGCTCTGGTGATGAGCCATCTGGCTTGCGCCGATGAGCCGGAGCACCCCAAGAACGAGGCGCAACGACGGACCTTCGAGGCGCTGCGGAGCAAATTGCCAAAGGCAATCGCGAGCCTCGCCAACTCGGCCGGAATCCTGCTCGGCCGCCCCTATCATTACGATCTCGTCCGCCCCGGCATCGCGCTCTATGGAGGCAAGGCACGACGGGCGGAGCAGAACCCGTTTGCGCCCGTGGTCCACCTCGCCGGACGCATCCTGCAGGTGCGCGACGTGGCCGCCGGAGAGACCGTGGGATATGGCGCGACCCGGACAGTGAAGCGCCCCTCCCGTGTCGCTATCCTGGCCGTGGGCTACGCGGATGGCCTCTTTCGCGCCCTCTCCGTGGGCGATGACAAGGAGGGCTTGCGTGTCTATCTCGGCTCGTACCCGGCGCCGATCTTGGGACGCGTGTCCATGGACCTGATCACCGTGGATGTTACCGGTGTCCCGGAGCATCTCGCCGAGCGCGGGGCTTGGGTGGAGCTGATCGGCCGGAATGTCGCGGCCCATGAGCTTGCCGCCCATGCCGGCACCATCGACTATGAGGTCCTCACTAATCTCGGCGCCCGCGCCGCGCGGTCCTACCTCGGCGGTAGTTAGCCTCAACTCATGGCCAAAGCCTCGAAAGCCTTCGTCTGTCAAGCCTGCGGCGCCGCGACCACGCGGTGGTCAGGTAAATGCGCCGCTTGCGGTGAGTGGAACAGCATCATCGAAGAGACCGCGGCCCCGTCGGGCCCTCTGGCGCTCATTGCCATCAAGGGTGGCAAGGGCCGGCCGGCCTCCTTCGAGGGCCTGCAGGCGGAGACCCTCGATGCCCCGCGGCTTCCGACTGGTATGGCGGAGTTCGATCGCGTGCTCGGCGGTGGCCTCGTGCCCGGCTCCGCCATTCTCGTCGGCGGCGATCCCGGCATCGGCAAGTCGACGCTTCTGCTCCAGGCTGCCGCAGGGCTTGCCCTCAGCGGCGTGCCCGTCGTCTATCTCTCCGGTGAGGAGGCACCGGCGCAGGTGCGCATGCGGGCCGCGCGTCTAGGACTGACGCAAGCCCCGGTGGCACTCGGTACCGAGACCAACCTCGCCAACATCATCGCCACGCTGGCAAAGGCGGGCGCTCCCGCGCTGATCGTCATCGATTCGGTGCAGACGCTTTGGTCCGAAGGCTTGGAGGCCGCGCCGGGGACCATCTCGCAACTGCGCGGCTGCGCCGCGGCGCTGGTGAGCTACGCCAAGGGGAGCGGCTCGACGCTCGTCCTCGTGGGCCATGTGACCAAGAACGGCCAGATCGCCGGCCCCAAGGTCATCGAGCACATGGTCGATACCGTGCTGTATTTCGAAGGCCACAGCGGTCTTCAATTCCGCATCTTGCGCGCGGTGAAAAACCGTTTCGGGCCGACCGACGAGATCGGCGTGTTCGAGATGCGCTACGAAGGGCTGCAACAGGTCGAGAACCCCTCAGCCTTGTTCCTGAGCGACCGCGATCGCGGCGCGCCGGGGACCGCAGTCTTCGCCGGCATGGAGGGAACGCGGCCGATCCTCGTGGAGCTGCAAGCCCTCGTTGCACCATCGCTGCTCGGCACGCCAAGACGCGCGGTGGTGGGCTGGGACCCCAACCGCCTCGCTATGCTGATCGCCGTGCTCGAAGCACGCTGCGGCGTGCGGCTCGCCGGTCATGACGTCTATCTCAATGTCGCGGGCGGACTGAAGCTCGGCGATCCGGCGGCTGATCTTACCGCCGCCGCAGCCCTCCTCTCGTCCTTCACGGGCCGGCCCGCGCCCGAGGACACCGTCTATTTCGGTGAGGTGAGCCTCACCGGCGCGGTCAGGGCCGTGGGTCACATGGACCAGCGCCTCAAGGAGGCGGCCAAGCTCGGTTTCACGCGGGCGGTCGTTCCTGCTGCCTGCGCTCCGGACCGGGAGCTTCAGGAGATGCGCCTCATGTCTGTCTCCCAGCTGCATGAGCTGGTGGCCTGGTTCGGCCTGCCGGACATGGAGTGAGTCGGGGTCCCCCCCCCGCGACAATGCAGCGGATTCCGCATCCGCCGTTGCCCCCCCGGGCCATTTGTGCTTCATCGCGGGGAATCGTGATAGTGTCCGGCTCGCCCCTCGAAGGAGCCTCGCGCCATGCCCCTTTCCTGGCTCGATGTCATTCTCATCGCCATCATGCTCGTGTCTGGATTTCTCGCCATGGTGCGGGGTTTCACGCGGGAGGTTTTATCCATTTTTTCTTGGGCCGTGGCCGCTGTGGCCGCTCTCTATCTCACGCCCAAATATTGGCATTCGGTAGAGGCGTACTTCCCATCACCCGGCTTTGCGCAGATCGGCTTCGCCGTCGGCGTTTTCATCATCGTGCTGATCGTCGTCAGCCTCATCACCTTCCGGATTTCCGACCGCGTGCTGGACAGCCGGGTCGGGGCGCTCGACCGCACTTTGGGCTTCATCTTCGGCCTGGCGCGAGGGTTTCTGCTAGTGGCGATTGTCTTCATCCTGTTCAGCGCGCTCGCCCGGGACCAACCTGCCTGGATTGTGGAGGCTCGCTTCTACCCGATCCTCAAGCAGACCCAAGTCGCGATCGAATCGCTGATGCCGCCTAACCCCGAGCAATATCTCCCCGGCGGATTGAAGCCTGAGGCCACGCCCGGAGGGCAATCCGAGACGCCTGGCGCACAACCCGGATCGCCGTCTGAGACCGCACCGGCGGCCCCGCCGCCTGATCAGCGCTCGGAACAAGAGAAGCCGACCGAACTCGCTGCCAGAACGCCGACAGGGGCACGGGATTGAAGCGCCTTACGGGGCACTTATTTATGAGGAGGCGAGGACCCGCGTGACCGAGCAGGTTGACCCTAACGATGAGGCCCTGAGCTGGCTCCAAGAGGACCGGCTACACGAGGAATGCGGCGTCTTTGGCATCTTTAACCATCCGGACGCGGCCGCGCTGACCGCGCTCGGTCTGCATGCGCTTCAGCACCGAGGTCAAGAGGCCGCAGGCATCGTCAGCTTCGACGGCGGCCATTTCCACACTGAGCGCCGCCTCGGGCTTGTTGGCGATCATTTCACAAGCAGCCAGGTGATCGAGCGGTTGAAGGGCGATGCAGCCGTTGGGCATGTCCGTTACTCGACCTGCGGCGATCCCATCTTGCGCAACGTGCAGCCGCTCTTCGTCGACCTCGACTCCGGCGGCTTCGCGCTTGCCCATAACGGCAATCTCACCAACGCGCTGACGTTACGCGACTGGTTGATCAAGAAGGGTGCCATTTGCCAATCGACTACCGACACGGAAGTCATTCTGCACCTGGTCGCCCGCAGCGAGAAACGCCTGTTCGTCGAGAAGTTTATCGAGGCGCTGTTGCAGGTCGAGGGCGCTTATGCCCTGGTCGGGCTAACCAACAAGAAGCTCCTCGGTGCCCGGGACCCTTACGGTATCAGGCCGCTCGTCCTCGGCAGGCTCGGCGAGGCTTGGGTGCTCGCCTCGGAGACTTGCGCTCTCGACATCATCGGCGCCGACCTTGTGCGTGAGGTCGAGAATGGCGAAGTGGTGGTGATCACGCGCGAGGGGATAGAGAGCCACCGCTTCGTGCCGAAATACCCGGCTCGCCTCTGCATCTTCGAATACATCTATTTCGCCCGTCCCGACTCCATCATCGGCGGCCGCTCCGTCTATGACGTGCGCAAGGAGATGGGCCGTCAATTGGCGCGCGAGGCTTCCGCCGACGCGGACGTAGTCATCCCCATTCCCGATTCTGGCGTGCCCGCGGCGATCGGCTATTCGCAAGGCTCCGGCATGCCCTTCGAGTTCGGCATCATCCGCAACCATTATGTTGGCCGCACCTTCATCGAGCCCGAGCAGCGCATCCGCCAGCTCGGCGTGAAGCTCAAGCACAGCGCCAACGAGGCCCAGGTTAAGGACAAGCGCATCGTGCTGATCGACGATAGCGTGGTGCGGGGCACGACCTCGGTGAAAATCGTGCAGATGATGCGCGAGGCGGGTGCCAAGGAAGTGCACATGCGCATCTCCAGTCCGCCGATCGCTTATCCCGACTTCTACGGCATCGACACGCCGGATCAGGACAAGCTGCTGGCCGCCACGAAGAGTCTTGAGGAGATGCGGGCCTATATTGGCGCCGACTCCCTCCAATTCCTTTCAGTCGACGGTATCTATAAGGCGATGGGCTATGAGGGCCGCGATCCTGCACATCCGCAGTTCACCGACCATTGCTTCACCGGCGAATATCCGACGAGACTGCGCGACCGCGAGGGACCGCCGCAGCAGAAGCAGCTCTCCTTCCTCGCCGAGGTCGGTTGAGCGAACCAAAACTCAGTGACCGTATCGCGCTCATCACCGGCGCCTCGCGGGGGCTGGGGCGCGCTGTTGCGTTGCGCTTCGCGCGGGAAGGAGCGCATGTGCTGCTTCTCTCCCGCAGCCTGACGCTCCTCGGAATGGTCGATGATGAGACGAGGGCGGCCGGCGGCAAGGCAACCCTCCTGCCCCTCGATCTTGCCGACGGGCCAGCGATCGACGCGCTCGGGCCGTCTCTTTATGAGCGCTTCGGCAAGCTCGACATATTCGTGGGCAACGCCGCTATCCTCGGCGCCCTCTCGCCTCTCCCCCACATCCCTTCGGCCCGTTGGGACCGTGTGCTCGCCGTGAACGTGACCGCCAATTGGCGGCTGATCCGCACTCTCGATCCGCTCTTGCGAAACTCCGATGCGGCCCGCGTGATCTTCATTACGTCGAGCGTGGCTCGCTCCTGCCGCCCTTATTGGGCACCCTATTCCGTCTCCAAGGCGGCGCTCGAAGCACTCGCCAAGACCTATGCTAACGAGACTGCTTCGACATCGATCAAAGTGAACCTCGTGGATCCCGGCGCAATGGCCACGCGCATGCGGGCCGAAGCCTATCCCGGCGAGGACCCGGCAACGCTTCCCACGCCCGACGCGGTGACTGGGATTTTCGTGAGCCTCGCGACGGCCGAAAACGAGGCCACCGGCCAGATCTTCACGCCCGAGCCTTAAGGCTCCACTGGGCAGATTTGCTTGCCCGCGCCGCAAAATTTTCACATCTCGCCAACAGTCTTGCCCCACGAACGAGGGACGGCCTGGCGTGGCCCGATGAGGCGCGCTTGCCGGCAAGGTCTCGGTATCGGTATCGGTGCCCTTGCGCTGAGCCGCGTCAGTCGGCTTCAGCCGTACAGCAAGCTAGAGCTTCTAGGCCACTGCGCGCTTGCGCGAGCGGACGATCGACTTGATGCGTCCGCGTGAGGCGCCGGACATCTCGCCGATCTCGCGGTCCTGCATCTCGATGAAGGTACGCGCGGGCGCGTCTCCATCAAGTCCACCGAGGTCGGTCGCGGGCACCTTGCGATTGGAGGTCTGCGTCCCGTCCTCGTAGACGACGTCGAAGAGCACGAAGCCATTGGCGACTTGTTGCTTTTTGCGGGCCATGTGCTTCCTCCAATCCTAGCTGTCTTGCGGAGTCTTCCCGGGCTCTAGCTCGCCCGTTGCCTCGCCGCGGGCGGCCCTGCGCTTGGCGGCCTCGTCTTCGCGACGTTGCAGCTTCTCCTGCTTCTTTTGCGCCTTCGTTCGGTTCCGATCGGTGCGCTGCATGTTGTAGTTGGGCTTGAAAGGCATCTCTTGGTCCTTCGCTCTATTTCTGCCCTGGGCGACGCGCCTTGGGGCGGGCAACCGGCTTCGATGCTGCGGTTTCGCGGTCTGCTGCCTCCTTGGCCAGTCGAAGCTCACGTAGCCGCGCTGTCTTCTCCACCATGGCGTCGTGCTCGCGCTCTTGGTCCAGCTTGAAACTAGACTCCCGTTTCTTGGTTTGACTGAGTAGCGCTTCCGCGTTGCGCCTCGCGGCGCTGATGCGCGTTGGAAATTTGCTCATCTTGGCTCTCCTGACAAGGATACGCGTACTGAGGCTCTCGGGCGGGCCAGGGCTCCCCTGGCCGCGGGCAGGATCTTCGCGTGTCGACCACGCGATCTCCACGAGCGCTTGGGCGCCGGCGCGGCAGCCGAACGCTCCGGCCGCCGCCCATTCGATATCGATTCGGCCTGCGCCAGATGATGGCCGACAACGGCCACGGGCGACCTCGTCAGTCCCTCGATGGCCTTAAGATACGGGCGCTCGTTCGGATCGCAGAACGACAAGGCCATTCCACCGGCGCCGGCTCTGGCGGTGCGCCCGATGCGATGCACATAGCTTTCAGGCTCGTTCGGCATCTCGTAATTGATGACATGCGAAATCGAGGAAACATCAATTCCCCGCGCGGCGATATCGGTGGCGACGAGAATGCGGGCCCGCCCGCTACGGAACGCTTCTAGGGCACGCACCCGGGCGTTTTGTGCCTTGTTCCCGTGGAGCGCCTCTGCCACCACGCCGGCCTGCGTCAGAAATTTACAGACCCGATCGGCGTTACGCTTGGTACGGGTGAAGACAAGCACGCGATCCATGGCGGGATCTGCGAGCAACTCCGTCAGCAGCGCGCGCTTGGCCTCCGCCTTCACGAAGTAGACACGCTGATCGATGCGATCAACGGCGACATTCGCCGGAGAAACGTCGATGCGAATGGGGTTGCGGAGCACCTCTCCGGCAAGCTTGGCGATGTCTGGCGGCATGGTGGCTGAGAACAGGAGCGTCTGCCGCTCCTTGCGGCAGGCGGCGACGATCTTCCGCACGTCGCGGATGAAACCCATGTCCAGCATGCGGTCGGCTTCGTCGAGGACGAGGATCGAAACCTCGCTGAGGTTGACATGGCGCTGAGCGAGGAGATCAAGCAGACGCCCCGGCGTCGCAATCAGGATGTCCACGCCGCGGGCCAGCGCCTTCACCTGCTTCCCCTGTCCCACGCCGCCGAAGATGACGGCCGACCGCAGGAAAAGGCCGCGTCCATAAGCGCTGAACCGCTCGTCGATTTGGAGGGCGAGCTCGCGCGTCGGCGCAAGGATCAGGGCATGCGGACGCCCCGGCGAACGCTGCAAGCGTTGCACCGATAGACGGTGCAGGATGGGCAGCGCGAAGGCCGCGGTCTTGCCCGTGCCCGTCTGGGCGATGCCGAGCACGTCCCTGCCTTCGGTCAGAAGAGGTATCGCCCGGGCCTGAATCGGCGTCGGCTTCAGATAGTTTTCGTCCTTCAGCGCACGCCGCAAAGGTTCCGCGAGGCCGAGGCCGTCGAAAGTAGCAAATGTCACTTAAAAATATCCTTGTGGGCCCGAGAACGCCGCTCATCTCTGAAGCGGTCGCTATGGCCTTTGCGCCGATTCCCACGCGCTACCTGGGGGTCAGACGATGATTGAGAATTGTCTCGGGATGAAACGCCGCAAATTTGGCGGCAGCTTCGCGCGATCGCGAGCAATTAGACAGGGGGAACATGGAGGTGAGCCGCCAGCATGTCAAGTGCGGATCGCGACTGGGGTTGACGATCCGGATGCCTTAAGCCTTTGTCGTCAGCACCATGCCGTCATAAGCAGGCTCGACGCCTTCGGGCAACGACTGGGTCAACACTTCGTAGTCGAGGTCGACATGCATATGGGTGAGCATGGCCCGCTTCGGCCTCACCCGCGCAATCCAGACAAGCGCCTCGTCCACGCTGAAATGGCTCGGATGCCGCGCGTAACGGAGCGCATCGATGATCCATACATCGAGGTCCTGCAACAGCTCGAGCGACTCCTCCGGGAGATCGCTCACATCCGGCGAATAGGCGATGCCGCCGAAGCGGAAGCCGAGCGTCTCTCCGGCGCCGTGACGCTGCCGGAACGGCAGCGCCTCGATGACGCCCCCTGCCCCGAGAATCTTGACGGGCTCGCCCGCTTTCACGTCGTGGCTCTCAAGGATCGGCGGATATTCACTGTCCGGCGGGGTGTCGAAGCAATAGGCGAAGCGCTGCTTGAGCACGCGCCCCGTTGCTTCGTCGTGATAGACACCTACACGGCAGCGCCCGTTATAGGCCACCATGCGCAAATCATCGATGCCATGGCAATGGTCGGCATGATCGTGAGTGTAGAGCACGCCGTCGAGCCACCCCACCTTCACGTCGAGCAGCTGCTCGCGGACGTCCGGCGAGGTGTCCACGAGCACGTTGGTGGTCCCCTCCCCGCCCTCGCGTTGCACGAGGACCGAGCAGCGCCGCCGTCGGTTCCTCGGATTTGACGGATCGCACGCGCCCCAAATATTGCCGATGCGGGGCACGCCGCCGGACGTGCCGCATCCGAGGATGGTGAGCGTGAGGGTCATGGAGCGCCGGACGCAACCTCAAGCGCCGCCGCCGGCACCTTCTTGAACAGGCGAGCGAAGTTCGCGGTGGTGACGCGGGCGATCTCCGCTTCGCTCACCCCGCGGACGGCGGCGAGCCGGGCTGCGGTATGGACCACATTGGCAGGCTCGTTGATGCGTCCCCGCAAAGGCTCCGGTGCGAGATACGGAGCGTCGGTCTCGACCAGCAGCCGGTCGAGCGGCACCTCCTTGGCGATTTCCCGCAAGGCGCCAGAATTCTTGAAGGTGAGCACGCCGGAGAAGGAAATGGTGCCACCGAGCGCAAGGCCCCGACGCGCAAGCTCGGGGCCCCCCGTAAAGCAATGCAGCACGAACGGAAAGGTGCCCTTCCCCGTTTCCTCTTCGAGGATGCGCGCCACGTCTTCGTCGGCGTCGCGCGCGTGGATGACGAGGGGTAGCCCTGTCTTGCGGGCCGCGGCGATATGGGTGCGAAATCCTTGCTCTTGCCAGTCGCGCGGGCTGTTGTTGTAGTGATAGTCGAGCCCTGCCTCCCCGATCGCGACCACCTTCGGATGAGCTGCGAGGCTCACGATCTCTTCAAGCGTGACAGCCATTTCCTCCGCCGCATGATGCGGATGCGTGCCAACCGAGCAGAAGACATTGTCATGTCCTTCGACGATCTCGATGAGCTCACCGAACTGCCGCACGCGCGTCGAGATAGTCACCATGAGACCGATGCCCGCCGTTTTCGCCCGCGTGAGAACGGCATCGATCTGGCTCCCAAGCTCGGGCAAATCGAGATGGCAGTGACTATCGATCAGCATCAGAGCGCGGGTGTCTCGGACGTCTCGGCCTCTACATAGCGTGGAAACACCGCCTGCGGCGGCGGCAGCTGCGTTCCGTCTTTGAGCCGTCCCCCTGGCCCAAGCTTGGAGAAATCACGCGCATCCTGCGATACCCCAAGCTGATCGAGCAGCTTGGCAGCACTCTCGGGCATGACCGGCTGCACCTGGATCGCAATCTGGCGCGTGACCTCTGCTGTCACATAGAGGATGGTCTCCATGCGCTGGAGATTGGTTTTGCGATGCGCCCAAGGCTCTTCGCCCGCGAAGTAGCGATTGGCATCGGCGATCAGCGCCCAGACGATCTCAATCGCGCGATGAATGGCGAAGTCGTCGATGGCTTGCTGGACCCGCGCCAAAGACGCATCGGCCGCCGCCAGGATCATCTCATCGGCTTGCGTAAACGTACCGGGCGCGGGCATTACACCCCCACAATTCTTGGCGATCATCGACAGCGAGCGTTGGGCGAGATTGCCGAGGTCGTTGGCAAGGTCGGCGTTGATCCTCTGCACGATGCCGTCGCGGCTGTAATTTCCGTCCTGGCCGAACGGCACCTCGCGCAAGAGGAAATAGCGCAGCGGATCGACGCCATAGTCGTTCACGAGCACGAAGGGATCGACGACATTGCCGACCGACTTCGACATCTTCTCCCCGCGATTGTAGAGGAAGCCGTGACCGAACACGCGCTTCGGCACCGCGACGCCGGCCGACATCAGGAACGCCGGCCAATAGACCGCGTGAAAGCGAAGGATGTCCTTGCCGATGATGTGCACGTCCGCGGGCCAGAATCGCTTGAACTTCGTCGATTCCGTATCCGGGAAGCCGACGCCGGTCAGATAGTTCGTCAGCGCATCCACCCACACATACATGATGTGCTTCGGGTCGCCTGGTACGGGAATACCCCAGTCGAAGGTGGTGCGTGAGACCGAGAGGTCCTGCAAACCGCCCCTAACGAAGCTCCGCACCTCATTCGCCCGCGTCTCCGGCCCGATGAAGTCGGGATGCGCGTCGAAATAAGCGAGCAGCTTCTCCTGATAGGCCGAGAGTCGGAAGAAGTAACTCTCCTCCTCGACCCATTCGACCAGTGTTCCCTGCGGCGAGAGCTTCCGTCCTTCCGCCTCCTCCTTCAGCTCGCTCTCGTCGTAATAGGCTTCGTCCCGCACGGAGTACCAGCCGGCATAGGTCGAGAGATAGATGTCGCCGTTGGCTTGCATGCGCCGCCAAAGCTCGGCGCAGGCGCGCTTGTGGCGCTCCTCCCGCGTGCGGATGAAATCGTCGTTGGAGCAATTGAGCGCCGCGACCATCTCACGGAAACGCGGCGTGTTGCGGTCGGCGAGCTCCGCCGGCTTAATGCCCTGCTTCTGCGCCGTCTGCAGCATCTTGACGCCGTGCTCGTCGGTGCCGGTGAGGAAGAACACGTCCATGCCTTGCAGCCGCCGGAAGCGCGCCAGCGCGTCGGTGGCCACGGCCTCATAGGCGTGGCCGATATGGGGCGCATCGTTCGGGTAGGAGATGGCAGTGGTGATGTAGTAGGGCCGCTTCTCTGCCATGGGGCCATGAAATAGCCTTGCCCGTGCGCCCCGGCAAGCGCCCCCGTGATCTTGCCTAAACGGGGTTTTCGCGCGCGGCCTGCTGCAGTCTGTAGAAGGCCTCCAGCACGAGCAGACTGCGATCGAGGTTGAGACTTGCGGCGTCGGCCTTGGCGCGGCCGATCGCTTCCCACACCTCCACCCAATGCGGCAGGTTCGAGCGGCCGAGCAATCGGCGCGCGAGCTCCCGCTCGTCGCTGCTTAGTTCCTCTCTCGTGGCGGCTGCCCGGATCAGCCGCTCCAAAAGGCCAAGCAGCAGCGAGAGGAAAAGGTCCAGCCGCTCGCTGTCGGAAGCGCCGCCAAGCCGCTCCACCAGCCGATGCAGGCGAGGTCCGTCGAGCTCGGGCAGCCTGCCGAGCGCCGCGAGGAGTTCGCGATAAAGCCCGATGCCCTCACCGGTGGCAAGCTCGAGCGCGCGCCGCACGCTGCCCTGGCTCAAAGCGAGCGCGGTCGCCAGCGGCTCGGCATCGATCTCGTAGCCGTCTCTGGCGAGCGCAGCGCCCGCAGCCTCTTCGAGATCCTTGGCATCCAAAGTTGTCATACGAAGTGTGCGGCAGCGGGAGTGGATGGTGACCGGAATCCGTCCCTCCGCCATCGCCACCAGGAGAAACAGCGTCCGCTGCGGGGGCTCTTCGAGCGCCTTCAAAAGCGCGTTGGCGGCATTCTGGTTCAACTCGTCGGCACGATCCACGATGACCACGCGCCAACCCGCCTCGCCCGCGCTATGGCCAAGAAAGCTACGCAAGCGCCGAACCTCGTCGACGCCGATCCATTGCGAATAGCGCTTCGACTTCTCGTTCCAGGAGCGTCTAAGCAGCAGAAGGTTGGGATGGGAGAGCGCTGCCACCTTGCGGAAGACGGGATGATTGTCGCCGATTGGGGAGACCTGCGTCCGCTCTCCCGGCGCCGCCTCGCCGAGCGCAAGCACCTCCCTCGCCAAGTGGTAAGCGAGCGTAGCCTTGCCGATGCCTTCCGGACCGACGAGCAGCCAGGCGTGGTGCAGCCGGCCGCTGCGCAAGGCGTCCTCGAATTCAGCCAGCCCCGCCTTATGCCCGAAAAGACGGTCGACCTCGCGGGGGGCAGAAAATCCTTCGAGGCGATCTGGCTCGTCGACCGGGGCTTGGGTTCTCTCGATCGCCGCCCTGCTCATGGGCGCAAGCGTTCCGCCACCGCCTCCCACACATCTTCGGCGACCAGCGCCTCGGGCTTGCGCGCGTCGATCACGACGCAGCGATTGGGTTCCTCCTCGGCGATATCGAGAAAGGCTTTACGCACCCGTTCATGCTGGGCGAGCTGCTGGCCTTCGAAGCGGTCCGGCGCGCCGCCCCCGTTCCTTTGCGTCGCGCGCGCGAGCCCCTCTTCGGCCGGGATATCGAGCATCAGGGTAAGGTTCGGCATGAGCCCCCGCAGCGTTAGTCGCTCGAGCCCGCTGATCACGGGCGCGGGCACGCCACCGGTGACGCCTTGATAGGCGCGGGTGGAATCGAGGAAGCGATCGCAGACCACCCACTTGCCTTGCGCGAGCGCCGCGCCGATCACGGTATCGGCATGGTCTTGCCGCGCGACCGAGAAGAGCAGGGCCTCGGCAAAGGCGCCGAATTGCCGAACCTTGCCCGACAGCAAGGCCTCGCGGATCTCCTCGGCCGCCGGCGAGCCGCCAGGCTCACGGGTGGCTATAGCGTCGCGCCCTGCCCGCAAGAGGCGATCGACGAGGATCGAGGCTTGCGTGGACTTGCCTGCCCCTTCCCCACCTTCAAGAGTGATCAGCTTGCCGGCTTCGACCTTTTCGTGGCGCATCGTGCTTCTCGAGCTGTCCCTTGGGTCGCGGGGCGCCTCAGAGCAACCAGCCGAAGGCCAGAACCAGCAGGGAGTCGAGGCCGCGCATGGCGAAATTGCTCTGGTCGATATCGTCCCCGGCATAGAGCGGGATGTCGTTGGTCGCGTTGGTATCGTCTGCCGTGACCCGGAGCACCGCTACCCGGTCTCCCTTGCGGATCGGGGCCTTGATCGGTCCATCATACACGATCCGCGCCGAGATCTTGCCGCTCGAGGTGGCCGGCAGAATGATGTCAATGTTGTGGTCGCCTACGAGCGGCAGGTAGTGCCGCTGTCCGCCCCAGACAAGGGCGTCGCTCACCTTCTCGCCCTGGTCGAACAGGCGGAACGGCTTGAAGTTTTTAAATCCCCATTCGAGCAGCTTGCGCGGCTCTTCCTCGCGCTCCTTCTTCGTGTTGAGACCGCTGACGACGAGGATGACGCGCTGGTCGCCGCGCTTGGCGCTCGCCACAAGCCCATACCCAGCCTCTTCGATGAAGCCGGTCTTCAATCCGTCGACGCCGAGATCGGAAAAGATCAGAGGATTGCGATTGTTGAAGGTGTGCTTGTTGAAGGTGAACTGCTTCAAGCCGAAATAAGGATAATATTCGGGGTAAGTGTGGATGAGGAAGTTGCCGAGGAAGGCGAGTTCGCGCGCGGTCATCACGTGCCCGTCCGCCGGGAGCCCGGTCGAGTTCGCGAAGTGCGACTTGGTGAGGCCGATCTCCTTGGCATATCTGTTCATCTCTTTGACGAAGGCGTCTTCGGTGCCACTGATGCCTTCGGCCAAGATGATGCAGGCATCGTTCCCGGACTGAACGGTGATGCCTTGAATGAGATCGGCAACGCTCACCATCGAATTGAGCGGGGCGAACATGGCCGAGCCGCCAGAAGGCGCCCCGCCTGTGCGCCAGGCGTGCTCGCTTACCTTCAATTGGTCCTCGAGCTTGATCCGGCCGGCCTTCAGCTCGCGGAAAACGACGGCAAGAGTCATGAGCTTGCTCATGCTTGCCGGCGGCATCAGCGTGTCCGCGTCCTTCTCGAAGAAAACGAGATTGGCGTCGGCATCCATCAGAATGGCATGCTTGGCCTTGGTCTCGAAGCTGCCTGGAGGGGGAGCGGCAGCGCGAGCAAACGCCGACGCGCACGCGGCACTCATGACGAGCATGACGAATGCCACGGCGATCTTGATCACGAAATCAAGGCGCAAAGCGTTCACGATTTGACAACGCCGGATCGAATTGGCCAGGAGCCGGCCATCCCGCCGGTCTTTTAACCTACTATCGAGCCGTCTTCCCGAAAAATCAATCGGCCCGAGACGTGCCTGCTAGTTCATGACGATTTTCGCGCCGGCATAGCCGGCCCCGCTCACCCGTGCGAGGGCCGCCGCCGCCGCACCCTGATCGACGAACGGCCCCACGCGAACACGAAAAATGGTCTCACCCCCGACCTCGATTGGTGCCACCTCGACTTGAGCAATGCCGCCGAGCAGCACCTTCGCCTTGTCCGCGTTATCTTTGCTCTTGAAGGAGCCGGCCTGGATCAGGAGGCTTCTTGGCGGAGCGCCACCGGGCTCACCGCGGGGCGGAAGTCCCTGAGGGCTGCCGAGGCTAGGTTTCGCGGGCGCCTGGGCGCTTGCTTGCCAACGAAGCTGGGGTGCGGCACCCGCCGGCGCTTCCTCAGGTCCCCTCGCCGTCACGGTCCAACTTGGACCCGTGCCGTCATGCTTCCCCCTCAGCTGAGGCCGATCGCCATCGCCGATGCTTCCCACTGTCACCGGTTCCCTAAAGCCGGTTGGCAATTTTTCACCCGCTGCGACTTGCGCCCAGCGCTGGCTTGCGAGATAGCGCCGCTCATAGCTGTCGTCGCCGCTTAAGGGTGCACGGCCGAGATACTGAACGCGAACCTGTGCCGTGCCCCTGTCCCTGAAGCCGAGCAGCTCCGCCGATCGGCGGGACAGATCCATGATGCGATCGTTCGCGTAGGGGCCGCGGTCATTGACGCGGACGATGATCGACCGGCGGTTCTCGAGATTGGTGACCCGCGCATAGACGGGCATGGGCAGGGTCGGCGACGCGGCCGACAGCCGGTCCATATCGTAGATCTCGCCATTGGCGGTGCGGCGTCCATGGAACAGCTCCCCATACCAGGACGCCTTGCCGACCCGGTCGTAGGCCGGGTCCTCCCGCGGCTGATACCAGACGCCATCGACCTGATAGGCCTCGCCGGTGCGATAGGCGCCCCCGCCCTTCGGCACCGGCTGGCCCAACGGAATGATGCGTTCCCCAAGCCTCCCCCCGTTACCGGACCGGCATGCCACAACGCTCGCGGCGACGGTTCCAATCAGCATGAGAGAGATGACAAGGCGCGCCGGTTGGACCGCGAGGGCGCGCCAAACGAGCCTCGTCGCCGCTAGCGCGGGACCTAAGTTACCCACCCGACCCAACGTCCGATCCCGTCAAGACCCGTACACACGCCGCAAGACCCGCGAAAGATGCCTGCGCAGGTGAGCCTTCGGCGCCCGCTTGACTGTCCGGCGAGAGCGTTAGCAAAGGATGAATCGAGGGTGTCGTGGTCGGCTGGAAGTCCGATTTGGGCCTAGCCGGGCTTGTCCTGGCCGATGACGCCGAGACAGGACGCGGCCACCTCATCGAGCGGCCGGCTTGCATCCACGACGGTAAAGCTCTGCGGGCCAAGCTCGTACATTAGCTGCTGGTCGAGGACGGCCGCCGTCGCGTCGGAAATGTCGCCCGTGCGACGTTCAATCCGTCCCCGCATCGTTTCGGGGGGCGCTTCGAGCCAGATTCCGGTGAACTCGACGCCCGCGCACGCGGCACACGCCGCAATGGCGTCCCGTTCCTCGGCTTTCGCGTGCACGCCGTCGACGATCACTGACTGACCGGCCTCAAGTGCCATGAGCGCACGCTTGCGGCAGATGCGATAGACGATGTCGGTGACCTCCGCCGCGTAGGCGTTTTCTGGAAGCGGCTGGTCCGCGCTCGACCCAAACAGGCGCTTGCGCTCCACGTCGCTCCGCACATGCACGGCCCCCGGAAACGGGCCGAGACGCGGCGCAAGCACACGCGCCACGCTCGATTTGCCGCTCCCTGAAAGTCCGCCAATGGCCATCAGCCCGGGCGGACGTGATGCCAGATAGTCCCTTGCAAGCAGGACATAGGAGGTTGCGCGGCGGCGCGCCTCTGTCTCGAGCGGGACTGGACCGAGCTTCGCGCGAAGTAGCTCGACCTTGGCTCTGATCATTGCCCGCATCGACAGGAACAGGGGCAAGGCTTTGAGACCAACGAGGTTGCCGGTGCTGCCGCACGCATCCAGATAAGCGTTGAGCACCAAATTGGCGTGGGTGCCGAGGCCGCGCGCGCCAAGATCCATAAGCAGGAAGGCGAGGTCGTAGAGTACGTCGACGGTCGCGACCGCATCGTCGAACTCGATGGCATCGAACAAGACCGGGGCGCCGTCGATCTCGACGATATTGCGTAAGTGCAGATCGCCATGGCAGTGGCGCACATAGCCTCCGAGCGCCCGCGCCTTGAGGACGGGCTCAAGCGCGGCAAGCGCCTGACGGCTTCCACGTTTGACCGTTGCGAGAGTCTCGCGTGGAAAGGCGGCCTCCGTCGCGGCAAAGACGGTCTCGTTATCCTTGAGCACCGCGAGCAGCGCCGAGACGCTCTGCTGCGGCGCCAGGACCCGGTCCGCGCTCCGGTGGAAGGCGGCGATGGTCTGAGCCAGGAGAGGCATAGAAGCGAGAGGGAGTCGTCCCTCCTCGGCCATGCGATCATAGAGATTGGCTTGCTCGAATCGGCGCATGGTCAATACCCACTCCACGACCTTGTCCTGACCCCCGAGCGCGAATTCACCGCGATCGGAGACGGTTACCGGCATAACCTCAAGATAGAGATGAGGTGCCGTGCGGCGATTGATCGAAAGTTCGTTGAGGCAGGCCCGGCGCCTCAGCTCGATGGTTGAGAAATCGAGAAACGGGTATCGTACGGCACGCTTGACCTTGTAGGCGCGCTCTCCGGCCAGAAAGACCACGGAGGCATGGGTCTCGATGCGCTCCACCTGAGTCGGCGCTGGATCGTAGGCCTCGGGAGAGGCCATGAAGTCCAGCACCCTAGCCTGATCGGATTCGCCCTCCCCCATGGTGCCAATATAGCATCGAAGCGCGTGGTGCTCCGGCCACCTAGCTTAGGGCGCGCCACGAGCAGCACCCTCCCGGTGGGGCGCACTAACACTCTTTAGGCTTTTTTTGGCCGGAGTTCGCTTTTAACCTCTCAGTGAACCGGGAGGGCCGTAGCGAGATGCAATGTGGCCTCCAGCTCTCACCGAGGTTTTGCGCGTGTTCGCATTCCCACGGCGTGCTGGGCTTGAGGGGAGTTTCGAGGGCTTAAATGAAAAGTAGCGTTGCGTTGGCTTCCGCGCTTCCGTCCGAGTTGCCGCTATCGCAACAGGAACGATGGTATGTTGCCCGCACTCTTCCGCAGCGTGAACTGCAAGCGGCGCAACAGCTCACGAACCAAGGCTTTCGCGTCTTTGTCCCGAGATACTGGAAAAACCGCCGCCACGCGCGCAAAGTTGAGACGGTCTCCGCGCCGCTATTCCCGCGATACATCTTCACGATTCTCGATCTGACGCGAGAGCGTTGGCGCAGCATCAATGGCACCTTGGGTGTTGAACGTTTGCTGATGTCGGCTGGAGAGCCGCAGCCGGTCCCGCAAGGCGTCGTGGAGAGCCTTATCGATGCCGCCGATCCTGGGGGCACCATGCAGTTCCACTTTCATCTGAAGGAAGGCCAGGCCATCAAGGTTACCGCGGGCCCGTTCGCCGAGCTGATCGGGCAATTAGAGCGGCTGGACGATAACGGCAGAGTGAGAGTGTTGCTGGAGATCATGGGGGGAACTGTGAGGGTGGCCCTAGCGCAGACGCTGGTCGCGCCGATATGAGCCTGAACTGTGCATGAAGTCGCGGTGGCGGTGACCCGCTGCCGGGGTGGGGGAAGACGCGATGCAAGGCTTTCCTCGGCCTAGTGGTGCTCCATAATGTTCGCCCAATGGGTCTCTCGATCGCCTTCTGTTCGTCGCCCTGCGATCAAGCTATGGCGCGTGCTCCTGCGCGTGCAGCGTGCCACCTTCGCGAATGCTGTCCTGGTGGTGCGCAACCGCGACGGCCGCGTCCTCGCCTTGCCTTCCCCAGCCGGAGGACTGCGGCTTCCAGAGAAGCAACTCGATGCTTGGATCCCTATCCCTACTCAAGTTGAGGCGTGCCTAGAAGAGCTCCTTCATGAGAGCTCTCCGCCGTCGCTGGTTGCAGTAGATGGAACGCCGGGACGGGAAGGCGTCACCTTCCTCTATACCGCGACCAGCCCATCGGCTCTTGCCAAAAGCGGTGAAGTGGTTTGGCTCGAGCCCAACATCGCCGTCCCTGGTCTTAGCAGCAAAGACAATCGGCTGCTTCTTCTCTGCACAGGGACATGAGACGTGGCATCATCGCGCCGGCTTTGATGGCTGCCCCACTCTACCGGTCGGCTTCCTTAAGGGGCACGCCCGACTTCGAAGCTAAAAACTGCAAAACAACCCCATGCAAAGTAGCTGAGCCGGCGCTGCCTGCAAAAAAAAACACCTTGCGGGCAAGCATCCCTCGCACCATATGGGTCTAAGGAAACAAGGGCTTAAGTGCATCGCGGTCCGCTCTTTGCGAGACCGTGGCGCGAGCCGAACCCGTCCTCGGCCAGCTAGATCAAGACTCGATCGGGCAAGCTCAATGGATGTTGAGCAGATGAGGTCGGCACCCAAGCGCTCCTTGGCGTCCCTCTAGCGGGGCATCCAAGGAAAAGCAGGCTGATCATCACTCATGCCTGCTGCCATGGCCCAATATCCTCACAATTGAAACTTGTCCGCCAAGCGGCCGCTGGTGCGCGTCCGCTTTGGCTATACGGAAGGAAACTGCGATGCGAAAGAAGACAGAGATGGAATTGAAGACGGGGCCTGGCGTCCCCGCCGAAGCCGTTGCCGCAGCCGAGCCTGCGCCGACGACGCTCGTCGATGAACCAGACGGTCAGGTCCCGGCTGGTGAGGCACCCGTTTTGGCAACCATCGAAGCGAAGAAAGAGGTTGGCGTCCCGGCCAAATCCGTTGCGTCAGCAGACTTCCTCCTGAGTTTTCAATTGATGTCTACGATTCCCGCAAGCCCTGTTGAGGGAAGGTCAGGGATGCTGATGGATGATGCCATCGCCCTGTCTCGCAGTCTCGAACCACCCCCTGCCCCGCCGATCCTGGCGGCGAGAATAGCGCCAACTCCGGCCGCTGGCGGCATCGGCAACCGGAACAGTACAATGCCGGACGAGGCTGGCAATCCGACATGCCAAGCAAGCTCGCCAAAATCCTTGTCGAAGGTAAGCAGCACTCGGCTTTCTCGCACGGCCCATGCCAATATGTCCTGGTCCTTGCTCCCGGGCGCCGCGGTGCGAACCCAAACTATGTCGTGGCCGGTTGCCTCAAGCGCGGTCACGGCGTCGCCGGGGAAATTCTCGTTAGCGAGAAATCGCATTTCACGCGGCGCTCGGATAGACTTTTTCCGATCTCAGCACATCGCGAGCGTAGGCAAGGCAAGCCGCAAGGTCGTCGTGGGAGACCCCTGGATAGTTGCGCGAAATTTCGACCTCAGTCCAGCTATCGGCCATGAGGCCGATGACGAAGTCGACCGAGAGGCGGGTCCCACGGATCACTGGCTTGCCAGCCAGGACGCCTGGATCAAGCACGATGCGTGCGGGATCAGTCATAGATTTTTCTCCTCAAGTTCCGCCACTTTACGGCAGCTTTAGCCCATTGCCGGCGTCGCGGAGGATATCTTGGGGGGCTCTGCGTGCCAACGCGAACCTGCCCACTTCCGGGCGGCACATCAGAAAGCGGGGCTGTGTCATCGAATCTGGCGCGGCAGCACCTCCCCAATCCTGCATTCGCGGCTGCAGTCTAGAATAGAACTGCGGCGCGCTGCAGATTCGTTATGCCCGCAACTCAGGCAAGTCGGGTTTTTCCTGCGGAATGCGGCGTGAAAGGGACACGGGCACGAGGGCGGCATGAGCATCTGTCGCCGCCTCCTGCAAAGGCAGGCCGTTCCAAGGGCGACAGACCACTTTCCGAGTGCGGCACAATTGGCTTCGTTTCGCACATAGGCCGACCAATTGGTTGCAGCTACATTTAGCTGCAACCAATTGCGACTCTCCATGGCTTGCCGGGGTCCGGCTGCTCGGAACGACCTAGCCAAAAAATCCAAGACCTTGCTAGGTTACATGTAACCGATAAGGGAGAGCCAGCCATGGCTGCAACATCGAGCCGAAAGTCGTCTCAGGCGAAGGTGAGTGCCCACCGTCGACGCCTGAGGGCGCAGGGATTGAGACCGATCCAGATCTGGGTGCCGGATGTACGCGCGCCTAGTTTCAAGGCGCAAGCGCATCGTCAATCGCTGGCGGTCGCGACGAGCCTCCAGGCGAACGAAGATCAGCCTTTCATCGATACGGTGTCGGACCTGCGCCTGGACAAGGGCCTTGAATGAGGCGAGGTGATATCTGGACCGGTTCCGGCGGCAACGACTACGCAGGAAAGCCGCGGCCCGTGGTTATCGCGCAGGACGATAGCTTCGACTCAACCGCCTCGATCACCGTCTGTGCCTTCACCACCGATGAGACCGACGCGCCGCTCATTCGATTGCTCATAGAGCCCAACGGGCACAATGGCCTGCGTTTGGCGAGC
>JBARKP010000082.1:0-21258 GCA_049801475.1 Methyloceanibacter sp. | reverse complement strand
GGCGAGCGCAGCGTCGAGGGCCTATGGCACCTGATCGGGAAGCTCATCGACGCCTTCAGCCCGCAGGAATGCGCCAACTACTTCGCCGCCGTAGGATATGATCCGGATTAAGCTGAAAACGCTCTAGACGGCGATTGGCTTTTCGCCGCTCCGCTGGGCGCGCAGCTCCTTCTTCGAGTGCTTGCCCACCATGGTCTTGGGCAGGCTATCGCGGAACTCGATCTCGGCCGGGAGCTCGATCTTGGCGAGCTTGCCCCGCAGGAATTCGAGCAGCTCTTCGGCGGTCGCCTGCTCTCCCTCTTTCAGCTTGACGAAGGCCTTCGGCGCTTCGCCGCGATAGGCGTCGGGAATGCCGATCACCGTCGCCTCCGCGACCGCCAGATGCTCGTAGAGAGCGTCCTCGATGCGCCTCGGATAGACCTTGAAGCCCGAGGCGTTGATCATATCCTTGATGCGGTCGACGATGAAGATGAAGCCCTCCTCGTCCATGTAGCCCACGTCGCCGGTGCGAAAGAAGCGCCCAACAAAAGCGCTCTTCGTCTCCTCCGGCTTGTTCCAGTATCCCGGCATCACCTGAGGCCCGGCAATGCAGATCTCGCCCCTCTCGCCCTGCGGCATTTTGATAGTCGGGTCCTCGAGCGAGCGGATGCTGATCTCGGTGCCGGGCAGCGGTAGGCCGATCGACCCGGCCTTGGGGGCGCGGTCGTGCGGATTGCAGGTGGCGACCGGCGAGGTCTCGCTCAAGCCGTAGCCCTCGGTAAGCTTGCATCCGGAAATCGCCTCAAAGCCCCGCTTCACCTCAAGGGGCAGGCCGGCCCCTCCCGAGATGCAGAATTCGAGCGAGCTGAGATCGAAATTGCGGATATGCGGGTGGCGCATCATGGCGTTGTACAGGGTGGGCACGCCGGGCATCATCTTCGGCCGCAACTTGGTGATCAGCTTCAACGTCTCGATCAGTTCGAATCTTGGCACGAGGATCATCTCCATGCCATGGCTGATGCCGAAGTTCATCACCGTGGTCATGGCAAAGACGTGGAAGAGCGGAAGAACGCCGAGCACGCGGTCTCCTTTGCTGGCCGGATGGTTCCACCAAGCCGTCACCTGGCGCAGATTGGTCGAGAGGTTGGCGTGGGTGAGCATCGCGCCCTTGGGCGTTCCCGTGGTGCCTCCGGTATATTGCAGCACGGCGACCGCATCGGGCGTGATCAAGGACCTCCGGTAGTCGCCGCCATTGGCTAGCAGCTCCCGCTCGTGCACGATTTTGGCCTTCTCCGGCGAGGAGCCGATTTGCGCGAGCGTCGGTCCCCGGAGCAGCTTCAGCCCTATCGACTTCAAGGGCGGCAAGAGCGAAGCAAAGCTCGCGACCACCGCCTTTTCGAGTGCGCCCTTGGCAAGGAGCGCCTCCACTTTGTCGAAGGTGGGCGCAAGATCGAGCGTGACCATGATTTTGGCGCCGCTGTCCTGCGCCTGAAATTCGATCTCCTCGATGCTGTAGAGGGGATTGAAGTTGACGACCGTGCCGCCTGCCTTGAGGATCGCGTGATAGAAGATGACGAAGGCCGGCGTGTTAGGGAGGAGCAGTCCCACCTTCACGCCTTCGCCGACGCCGAGCGCCTGCAGACCTTTTGCGGCCCGGTCGGAGAGTTGCCCGATCTTGGCAAAGCTCAACCGCCGGCCCATGAAATAGGTGCAGGGCCGCGGGCCATAGGCCTCTACGGCGGCGTCGAGCAGGCTGCTGATCAGGGTCGGCTTGAACGTCATCCCCCAGTCGACGTCCTTCGGGTAGGCCTTCAGCCAAGGACGCACATCGCCCGGAGTCTTAACGCCTGCCCGGGTGCTTGCGGGGTTTAACCTCGGTTTAGCCATGACGTGGATGCCGCTTTAGCGTCTTTTTAGCCTCTATGCGGTTAACTGGCATGGTGTGCGATCGGAGGCAATTGGCCGCAGGGGCTGTTGTTGGCTTTCGATAGGCCATTACTATAGCACGACCGGGGCCAAAAAGCGGGTGAGAGCCCCGAGGCGTCGATCCCCCGATTATGCTGAAACCGTGGCGTGGCAGGCCAAAAAAGGCCAATTTTGTTGGCGATGAGAGCCTTGACGAGGAGGAGAATCGAACGAGGACGGCGTAGACTCGAAAAGTTTTTAAGTCTATTTCAATACCTGACTTGCCCTGGATAACACCATGAATTAGCCCAGGGCACTGGGACGCGGACCCCGCAACGGGGCAGGGAGAGCGATATGGATGATGTGGCTACCAAGATCATCGAGATTTTGCGTAAGAACATGAAGGACCCATCGAAGACCGTCACGCTCGAAATGCCCTTGAGCGACCTTGAGATCGAATCTCTAGATCTCGCGGTAATCGTGTTCGATATTGAGGATACTTTCGGGATCGAAATCCCCTATAATGCGAATGAGGAAGTTGAGGCGTTCGCGACAGTGGGTTCTGTCGTTGATCGCGTGAAAAGCATCATCGCAGAGACGAAGGCGTCGGGCGCAGCAGCTTGAGCTGGCTATCTCCGCTCGGGGCTTTCCTGGGCGTCTACGATCTCCGGAGTTATTTAGCACAGCATGATACATTCTAATGGGCGCCGACGCGTCGTGGTCACAGGCCAGGGCGCGGTCACTCCTTTGGGCACTGGTGTTGATCGTTTTTGGGCTGCGCTCAAAAACGGGGAGTGCGGGATTCGCCAAGTCCAGGGTTTCTCCACCGAGGATCTGTACATCACCATCGCAGGTGAGGTGCCCGACTTCGATCCCAGGGAACGGCTGAAGAGCAAGGCGCTGCTCTTGGCCGACAAATATTCCCAATATGCGGGCTGCGCGGCGCAGGAAGCGGTAGCCCAGTCGAAGCTCGAGCTGCCGCTGGAGGACACCGAGAGCTATCGCTCGGCCTGCATCATCGGTTCCGGCGTCGGCGGCCTGACCACGCTCGAATTCTCCTACAAGATGCTTTTCAAGGAGAACAAGCGCGCGACGCATCCGCTCACGCTGCTGAAGGCGATCGGCAGCTCTGCCTCGGCCCATGTCAGCATCGAATACGGCATCAAGGGGCCGACCTTCGGCGTCGTCAGCGCCTGCGCGACCGCGACGCACGCGATCGGCCTCGTTTACCGCATGATCCGCGAAGGGCTCGTCGACATCGGCATTGCCGGCGCCGCCGAGGCCTCGCTGAACTGGGGCGCGACCCGGGCTTGGCAGGCCATGCGGGTGCTGAGCCCCGACGGACTATTCCCTTTCTCCAAGAGGCGGAACGGCACCGTGCTCGCCGAAGGCGCAGGCATCCTGATGCTCGAGGAGTATGAGCACGCCAAGAACCGCGGCGCTCCCATCCTTGCCGAGCTCTTGGGCTACGGCATGACCGCCGACGCCGCCGACATGGTCAATCCCTCGATCGATGGGGCGTCCATGGCCATGCAGATGGCGCTTGACGACGCGGCGCTGTCCCCGAGCGATATCGACTATGTGAACGCCCACGGGACCGCAACCGCCGTCAACGACGTGAACGAGACCCGCGCGATCAAGCGCGTATTCGGCAACGCGGCGAACAAGCTCTCGATCTCCTCCACCAAATCCATGCATGGCCATTGCCTCGGCGCCGGCGGCGGCATCGAGGCCGTCGCTGCGGTCAAGGCCATCGGCGAGAACTTCGTGCCGCCGACGGTAGGCCTCGACGATCCCGACCCCGAATGCGACCTCGACTACACGCCGAATGTGGGGCGGAAGCGCGATGTCAACTACGCGATGTCGAACTCCTTCGCCTTCGGGGGCCTCAACGCTGTTCTCGTCTTCGGGCCCCCACCGGCCTAATCCAATCCTCGCTCCACTGCCGTGAAACGATCTCGCGGTCTCTTTGCGTTGACGATCGCCGCCCTGACGATCGGCATCGCCGTTTACGGTCTCGGCCATAGATGGCTGGAGGCGCACCAGCAGAGGGCTGTCGGGGAGAACGCCGAGCAGATCTTTCGTTCGCCGGGGAGCTTCATCGCCGGCAACCCCAAAGGCAATGTCAGCGTGGTCGCCTTCTACGATCACAATTTCCCCTACTGCCGGCAGGGCGCTTCGGCTTTGGCCAAGCTCATCGCCGATGACGCCCAGGTCCGGCTCGTGCTGAAGGAGCTTCCGGTGCTTGGCGCCGACTCCGAAAGCGTGGCGAGAGTGGCGCTCGCCGCCGTGCACCAAGGCAAATATTTCGAGCTCTACGAGCTGTCTGTTCGCGGAGCCTGGTCGCGCCACCGAGGAGAAGGCGCTGCGGATTGCCGGCGCGCTCGGCCTCGACACGGCGCGGCTCGAAAAGGACATGCAAGCCCCTTCCATCGACGAGGTCCTTGCCGAGAACAAGCGGCTCGCGCGGAGCCTGGGAGTGAGGGGAGTGCCTTTCTATCTGGTAGGGGACCGGGTGCTGGGTGAGGGCACCGACAACCTCTACGAAGAGCTCACCGAAAAGATCGCCGACATCCGCCGCAACGGCTGGCGCTCCGCCTGCTGATCGCCTGGAGCCGTCGACGAGCCAGGGTCATCCCGGCGAAAGCCGGGATCCAACGCCGCTGCGACCCCATTCCGGCTTGTGCGGTCGCGAGCCGCTCGCGATGCTAGAATCGATCAACAGCCGCCTAGGAGGTCCGTGGCATGCGTATGTTTGGAGCGGTCCTTATTGCCTCAGTTTGCGCCATTGGAGCGGCAACGCCGGCGCGCGCGATGGAGCAGCTGAAGAACTGCGATGACATCAAGGATGTGGGAGGCAGGATGGCCTGCTTGCAAGCCCATGTTTCCCATTTGGAAGAAACGCTCCTCAGTCTGAGCGCCGAGGTCGTTGATCTGAGGCACGACCTCAAGGAAAAGCTCGGCGCGAGCGCGGTATACAAATTGCAATATGTAGGGGAAGGCGGGTGTCTACGCTTTGCCGGAGACGATAAGCCGCCGGTCATAGCGACCTGCGATAATCCTGATTCATGGAAGCTCGTACTCGGAGCGCAAACGCCGGCCAAGCCCAACACAACTCCAAAGTCGGCCGCGCCTGACAAATGAACTTTTGCAGGCGGCGTGGCGAGCGAGGCTAAATCAGACCGAGGCCGCGCAAGCTCGCATGGCCATGCTTGCCGATGATGATGTGGTCATGGACCACGATCCCCAGATTCTTCGCCGCCGAGACGATCTGCGCACGTGCAAACCTAGCCTATCCAATCTTTGGACCTGTCCCGGTAATTCACCGTCTCGGCGAAAGAGCGTGACCATAGGCGGGCGCCCGTGTCGCCCAAGCCTTTCGAATGGCTAATTCGTGCCCCGGCACCTCTGGCACCTCAGCGAAGCCTGATAGCGGAGCTTTGGCTCCTCCGAAAAAATCAGCTTCACCGCCGGAGCGCGCGCCGCCCAAGCCTATCGAACGGGTACAAGTGCCCTGGTAGGTCCGCTTCTCAAGGACCAGCCGCTGCTACCAATATTCCACGGAAGCTCGGGCTAGAGCACACTGCCCTGGCGACACGGATGTTTGGGCAAATACCGCGTCCAATATCTATCACTTCCATGGCACCTGGAATTACGGCAACACGAAAGCCGGAGCGTACATGTGCGAGGAGACTCGCTCAGCGAAGGTATCGCGCCGCGAAAAACGAAACGCACACCTGACGGCAATCTCACGGCTTAGCGGATAGAGGCGAGGGCACCTCTATGGCGCAGTTGCTGGCGCGGGCGCGCCAGCGAAGTCCATGTGCAAATAACCAAAATGGACAAGCGCTGCGAAGACGATGGCGAACAGCACGGTATCTACCAATGCATTCACGAACCTATTGTTGAATTCGATGAAGCTACCGGCAGCGTTTAGGACAAAAACGATCACCGCAGCAATCAAGACCGCGTGCATATAATCCCCTCCCTAGATTTCAGACTGATAATCAGCTCAGACGCTTTCTGATGGACGATCTGTAGAGGCCAGGTCAAGTTAGCAGTTGTCCCCAGAGTACCCTCGTTCCTCACGACAAAATAGCAAAGAAAGCAAGAATTAAGGCTCTGCCGCCATGACCTCATCGGCGTAGCGCAGGATCACGCTTTTGCCAACGAGGATGGTCGAAGTCCCGCCTGGCTGTTAGCCTACATCCATTCAGGACACAAAGGTGCCTACTCGTTTTCGGAAACGGTTATCAGAAGCTGAGAACATGCACATCATCTGGATTATCATCATCGGCTTTGTTGCAGGGGTGATCGCCAAGCTGATAACGCCCGGCGATAACGAACCGAAAGGCTTCATACTAACGACGATCCTTAGCATCGTCGGCGCATTCGTGGCGACTTACCTTGGAAAGGCCGGTATGGGGAGGGTGAGGGCGCCGGTCTCATCGGAGCCATCGTGGGTGCGGTGATCATCCTTCTGGTTTGGGGATTTATTGAGAGGCGCAGGCAAATGACGTCGTAACTCGACCGGCAGCGAGATGATTTTTGCAGGGAGAGCATGGCGGCAGCTACAATTCAGAGCTTTGTCGAAACTTCTCTTAAGCGCTCGTCCGGCGCATACATTGCCTCGGCGAAGGTCCCGAACTGGGCGAGAATGGCCTTGTCGAGGGGCTTAATATCGCGGCGGGGGACCGCCTGGAAGAGGATCAGCTCGAGTAGCTCGTAGTCGGGGATGGGGGTCGGCGCCGCCATCACGGAACCGTCGTCTCAGTCGCTCGCGGTGGCCGAGATAATGTGGCTTGCCCGCATCCTTGAAACCCATGCGGACGCCGCTCTATTGGCGTGGAAGAGGTGGCCGGTCCAAGCCTCTGGGGGAGAGCGTGAACACCTGGCATCCGGTCTTAGTGACGCCCACGGTATGCTCGAATTGCGCCGAGAGCGAGCGGTCGCGGGTGACCGCCGTCCAGCCGTCGGAGAGGATTTTCACCGGAGGCTTGCCGAGATTGATCATCGGCTCGATGGTGAACAGCATGCCGGGCTTGAGCTGCAGCCCCTCGCCGGGCTCCCCGTAATGCAGGATATTCGGGCGGTCGTGGAACACGCGACCCAAGCCATGGCCGCAGAAATCGCGCACGACGCTGCAGCGCTCAGCCTCTGCATAGATCTGGATCGCGGCGCCGATGTCGCCGATCGTGCCGCCGGGCTTGACCGCCGCGACGCCCCGCATCAGCGCATTGTAGGTGACCTCGAGCAGGCGCTCCGCGGCGCGTGAGACCTTGCCTACGCCGTACATGCGGCTCGAATCACCATGCCAACCATCGACGATAAGCGTCACGTCGATATTGAGGATATCGCCTTCCTTCAGCGCCCGCGGGCCGGGAATGCCGTGGCAGACCACGTGGTTCAACGAGGTGCAGATCGACTTCGGGAAGCCGCGATAATTGAGCGGGGCTGGGATGGCGCCATGGGCCATGGCGAAGTCGAACACGAATTCATCGAGGGTCTCGGTGGTTACGCCGGGCCTGACCTCGTCGACAAGGAGGTCGAGGACCTCGGCCACGAGTTGGCCGGCCTTCTGCATGCCGGCAAAGGCGTCGGGGCCATGCAGCTTGATCTTGCTATCGCGCGCCTGGGCGCGGGCGAATTCGAGGTTCGACATCGTGTGCGTTCGGAAGTGACTGACTGATCTTCACTTAAGGTGAAATGGGCCGATGTGCAACGGCTGCGGCCGACTTCGAGGGCTTGGGCTGTCGCCCCAATTGCGGCGTCAGGCCCGCGCTAGTCGCGGGCATCCACGTTTTTGCACCTGCATGAATCGTGGATGGCAGGGACAAGCCCGGCCATGACGGTCAATAATGTCGGCTCAAGGAGTAGGGCTCCCGTCTTCGGGATCGCCGTTTAGGCCATGGCCATGACAGGCACGGATACAAATTCAGACACCGTCACCGCCGCGCTGGTCGTCATCGGCGAGGAAATCCTGTCCGGGCGCACTAGGGACGAGAACATCTTCCATATCGCGCTCTATCTCACGGAGATCGGGATCGGCTTGCGCGAGGTACGGGTGGTGCGGGACGTGGAGGCCGAGATCGTTGCCGCCGTGAATGAGCTCCGCGCGCGCTACACCTATGTCTTCACCACTGGCGGCATCGGCCCGACCCATGACGACGTGACCACGGACGCCATCGCCAAGGCCTTCAGGGTCGAGGCGGCCATCGACCCACGCGCGGTCGACGCGATGCGAAAGGGCTATCGCAACGCGGAGCTGACCCCTGCGCGGCTCAGAATGGCCCGTATCCCCCAAGGCGCCGAGCTGATCGACAACCCCGTTTCCCGAGCTCCGGGCTTCATGATCGGCAACGTAATCGTGATGGCGGGGATCCCGCGCATCATGCAGGTGATGCTGGATGCCGTCGCCCCGCGCCTGATGAAGGGCCGGCCGATGCTCGCCCGATCCGTCCGCATCGATGCGCCGGAGGGGGACGTGGCAACAGGGCTTGCGGCTGTCCAATCCGCCCATCCGGACGTGCAGATCGGCAGTTATCCGTTCTTCGAGAAAGGCCGGCTCGGCACCTATGTGGTGCTGCGCAGCGTGTATGAGGGCCTACTTGCCTCAGCCCTCGGCGAGCTTTGGGCGCTGATCGCCAAGGAGGGTTTCAGCGCCGCCGGCGGCGATGAAGAGTTGGGGACATAGCCGCGAGACGACGCGGCGCGTCGATGGCAACGGGCCGCCCTCAATGGGCGTGCGGCTAATGTGAAGGATATTGAAAACGCCTGGGGAAACGCGCCCCGGCAAGCTCCCGGCCGAACCGGCGAGAGGGGCAGGCGCGGGAGCCATCGCCCCCGCGCCTCACCAGCTACTTTCTCTTCGTAGCCTTCTTCCGCCGTGCGGTACCAGTCTTCTTCGCCGTCGGCTTCTTCGCCGCCGCGGTCTTGCGCGCCGGCTTCCTCTTCGCTGCGGGCTTCTTCTTCGCTACTGCCATAGTGCATCCCTCCTATCGGGCTGGCTGGTCATTCACTCTAGCTACATCCACTCGTTGCTCCGCACGTTTCGCATTTGAGACACGTGCCGTTGCGGACGAGGGTAAAGTTTCCGCATTCTCCACATGCTTCCCCTTCATAACCCTTAACGCGAGCTTCGGCGATAAGGTTTGTCGAGCCGCGCTCTGCGAGGGCCTCGACGGCTCTGGCGATATGCTCTGTCGTTTGAGATGAAGGGACGGCATTTGGTGCGGGCGAATTGACAAGTCCCGTCGTGCGCGGAAGTGCGTCGTCATCGAGCCTTGTCTGCAGCGCCTGCGCTTGCGCGCCTGCGCTTTGCGTCTTGCCCGGTGCGAAGAGCTTGCGGTCGCTGAAGCGTCCACGCGTAAAACCGGGCGACACGAGACCGTCGGCAGAACGTCTGCCTTGGCCTGCGTCTCCGGAACCGAGCGTCGTGTTGCCAATCTCATTTGGATCAACATGAGCAAGCTCGTAGCGCCCCAAATAGGAAACTGCAAGCTCTCTGAAGAGATAGTCGAGGATCGAGGTCGCGTTCTTGATTGCCTCGTTGCCGCGCACCGGACCCGCAGGTTCGAAGCGCGTGAAGGTGAAGGCATCGACGAATTCCTCGAGCGGCACCCCATATTGCAAGCCCACCGACACGGCGATCGCGAAGTTATTCATGAGCGAGCGGAATGCCGCGCCCTCCTTGTGCATGTCGATGAAGATCTCACCGAGACGCCCGTCTTCGTACTCTCCAGTTCTTAAATAGACCTTATGGCCGCCGACCACCGCCTTCTGCGTATAACCCTTGCGCCGATCCGGCAAGCGCTCCCGATCTGCTCGCGCGCGGACGCGCTCGATCACGCGCTCGACGATGCGCTCGGTCACCACGGTCGCGCGCTGCGCTTGCGGCTGATCGGCGGCGACAGCGGCAAGCAACTCCTCCTGCTCGTCCTCCTCGTCGGCGAGGAGTTGGGCGTTGAGCGGCTGCGACAGCTTGGAGCCGTCGCGATAAAGCGCGTTGGCCTTGAGCGCCAGCCGCCAGGAGAGAAGGTAGGCCTCCTTGCAGTCCTCAACGCTCGCCTCGTTCGGCATGTTGATGGTTTTGGAGATGGCGCCGGAGATGAAGGGCTGCGCCGCCGCCATCATGCGGATATGGCTCTCCACCGACAGGAAGCGCTTGCCCTTGCGGCCGCAAGGGGACGCGCAGTCGAACACTGGGAGATGCTTGGGGTCGAGGCCCGGGGCTCCTTCGAGCATCATCGCCCCGCAGGCATATTCATTGGCGGCCTCGATGTCCCGCTTGAGGAAGCCGATCTCGGCCAGGAGATCGAAATCCGGCTGGTCGAGCCGCTCCGCCGGGAGCTTCAACTCGTTGACGCAGAAGTCCTCGCCGAGCGTCCATTTATTGAAGGCGAATTTGATGTCGAACGCCGATGCCACCGCCTTGTCCGCTGCGGCGATCTTCTCCAGGGTGAAGCCGCGTGCCGCGAGCGTTTCGTGGTTGATACCGGGAGCGCCGGCGAGCGTGCCGCGCCCCACGGCATAATCGATGATCCGCTTGATCGCGGCCTCGTCATAGCCCAGGGCGCGCAAGCCCTCGGGCACCATGCGGTTGATGATCTTGAAATAGCCGCCGCCGGCGAGCTTCTTGAACTTGACCAGCGCGAAATCGGGCTCGATCCCGGTGGTATCGCAGTCCATGACGAGGCCAATGGTGCCGGTCGGCGCGATGACCGTGGCTTGCGCATTGCGGTAGCCGTATTGGCGGCCGAACTCGATGGCGTGCTCCCAGGCGCGCGTGGCGTGGGCGAGCAGCTTGGGATCGGGGCAGGAGGCATGGTCGAGCGGCACGGGCGCCGTATCGAGTGCCTCGTAGCCGTCCGCCTCGCCTCTCGCCGCCCGGGCGTGATTGCGCATGACGCGGAGCATCGCCTCGCGGTTCCGCTCGAAGCCTGAGAACGGCTCAAGCTCGCGCGCCATCTCAGCGCTCGTCGCATAGGCCACGCCGGTCATGATGGCGCTCAGCGCCCCGCCGAAAGATCGCCCTTGCGCGGAGTCGTAAGGAATGCCTGAGGCCATCAACAGACCGCCGATATTGGCGTAGCCCAATCCGAGCGTGCGGTACTCGTAAGAGAGCTGGGCGATCCGGCGCGAGGGAAATTGCGCCATGGTGACCGCGATCTCGAGCACGATGGTCCAGAGCCGGATGGCGTGCTCATAGGCCTGGACGTCGAAGCTGCCGTCCTTGCGCCGGAACGTCATCAGATTGAGCGAGGCGAGATTACAGGCCGTGTCGTCGAGGAACATGTATTCCGAGCAGGGATTGGACGCCTTGATCGGGCCCGAGGCGGGGCAGGTGTGCCAGTCGTTGATGGTGGTGTGGAACTGGATGCCAGGATCGGCGCAGGCCCAGGCGGCGTAGCCGATTTGCTCCCAAAGGTCGCGCGCCTTGAGCGTCTTCGCGACCGAGCCGTCCTTGCGAAAAGTGAGCTGCCAGTCGCCGTCCTTCTCGACCGCCGCTAGAAATTCGTCGGTGACGCGCACCGAATTGTTGGAGTTCTGGCCCGAGACGGTGCGGTAGGCCTCCGAATCCCAATCGGTGTCGTAGATGGGGAAATGCAGGGAGGTATAGCCTTGGCGGGCGAACTGGATCACCCGGCGGATGACATTGTCGGGCACCTTGACCTTGCGGGCGGCTTTGACCTCGCGCTTCAGCGCCGGATTGCACTTCGGATCGAAGCAGCCGTCACCGTCGGCCTCGCAGTTGACGCAAGCCCTGAGGATGGCATTGAGTCGCTCGGCCATGATCTTCGAGCCGGTGACGAGCGCCGCCACCTTCTGCTCCTCGATGACCTTCCAGTTGATGTAGCTCTCGATGTCGGGGTGGTCGATGTCGACCACGACCATTTTGGCCGCGCGCCGGGTGGTGCCCCCCGACTTGATGGCTCCCGCCGCGCGATCGCCGATCTTCAGGAAGCTCATCAGCCCCGACGACTTGCCGCCGCCCGACAGCGGCTCGTTCTCGCCGCGGAGCTTCGAGAAATTCGAGCCTGTGCCTGAGCCGTATTTGAACAGGCGCGCCTCGCGCACCCATAGATCCATGATGCCGTTCTCGTTGACGAGATCGTCCTCGATCGACTGGATGAAGCAGGCATGGGGCTGCGGGTGCTCATAGGCGGAGGCGGACGCCTTGATCTCGCCCGTGGCAGAATCCGCGTAGTAATGGCCCTGGCTCGGGCCGTCGATGCCATAGGCCCAATGCAGCCCGGTGTTGAACCATTGCGGGCTGTTCGGCGCGCCCATCTGCATGGCGAGCATGAAGCGAAGCTCGTCGAAAAAGGCGCGGGCATCTTCTTCGGTGGTGAAATAGCCGCCCTTCCAGCCCCAATAGGTCCAGGTCCCGGCGAGCCGGTCGAAGACCTGGCGGGCATCGGCCTCCCCGCCGAAGCGGGCCGCTTCGGGCATAGTATTAAGTGCGTCGCGGTCCGGCACCGACCGCCAGAGCCAGGAGGGGACGGTGCTCTCCTCGATCTTCTTGGCTTTTGCCGGCACGCCGGCTTTACGGAAATATTTTTGGGCAAGGATGTCGGCCGCCACCTGGCTCCAATGAGCCGGGACCGCGAAGCGTTCGAGTTCGAAAACCACCGACCCGTCGGGATTGCGGATCTCGCTCGCGCTCTCCCGAAAGGGAATCGCGTCGTAGGGTGATTTTCCCGCTCCAGTAAACCGTCGTTCGATCCGCATTTTGTTTCCAAACCCCGCTTTCGCTTTGATTTGAACCCGCGAAATTGGGGCGATTCGGTTTTGTCATCAATATCGCCATCAATATATAGCGAACACATCCCTTAAGTTCCACTAAATCCTGTGCGCCACCCTGGGGATGACCTGTGAAAAACGAGGCTCCGGATTAGGGCTGGCGCCCGACTTTCGCCGCCCGGCACAAAGACGATTAAGAAGGCCATTCCGAAAAACGGCCGAGCGGCCTCCGGTCTGGACAGACCCTTGGCCTGCCGCCATAGTCCCGGGGGCCTCTTGAACAGCACCCGATGCTTCCGCATGAAACTCTTGACCGAGCTCTTCGCCTGGTGGACCGGCAACACGATCGGCACGCGCTTTTATACTTGGCGCTGTGGGAACCGCGTAGGCTCCGACGCCTTCGGCAATGTTTACTACCAGACCGAGCACGGAAAGAGGCGCTGGGTGATCTACCGCGATCAAGCGGAAGCCTCGCTCGTTCCGCCTGAATGGCATGGCTGGCTGCATTACACTGTGGATGTGCCGCCGACCGAGGAAACGTACGCGCCGCGTCCCTGGCAGACGCGCTATGTGCCGAACCTGACGGGGACGCCCCAAGCCTACCGGCCGCCTGGCAGCATCCTCAATCCGGACGCCGGCAAATCGCCGCCCCTCGATTACGAACCTTGGCAGCCGAGCTGACGGAATGAGCGCAGTCGAGACCACTCCGCCGAAGCCGGTGCAGCGCTGCTCGGCAGACGACTATGCCCCCAACGGGCGCTTAGTCTCCGAGCTCGTCCGCCCCGTCCTCGACCTGCTCGCGCCGAAGCCAGGCGAGCGCCTCGACGTTGGCTACGGCGACGGCGTGTTCACCGTCTTCGAGCAGTTCCAGGAGCCCAGAACGGACCGAGGTGCTGACCGAAGTCATCGAGCTGCTCCGCCCCTCGCTTTGCGATTCGGAAGGACCGTGGACCGCCGACCACATCCGGCTTCGCTTTGCGGCCGAGCGGGCCTTATGAGGCAGAGCCGGTTCAGAAGGTGTGCAGCATAATGCAAGACGCGAAGGTACGCCTGCGCCGCGCCGGCCTCGCTGAGCTTTTCATCCTTCTTGCCGTGACGGGCGTGCTCGGTGCAAAGGCCGCCCACGCCGACAAGATGAAAAATCCGATCGCCGTGTTCGCCGCCCTCGACAAGGTGACGGGGCGCATCTCGCATCTGGAGATACCGCTCAATCAGACGGTGCAGTTCGGCGCCCTGAAAGTGACGCCGCGGGTCTGCGACACCCGCCCGCCGACCGAGCCGCCGCACACCTCTTCATTCGTAGAGGTGGACGAGATCAAGCTCACGGGCGAAGTCGAGCGCATCTTCACCGGCTGGATGTTCGCTGAAAGCCCAGGCCTTCACGCCGTGGAGCACCCGGTGTTCGACGTTTGGCTCACGAGCTGCAAGACCTCGGAGCCGGTCGCTCCCGCGGGCAGCAGCGAGAATTCCGCCGCAGCGCCGGCGCCCCCAGAACCGGCCGCAGCGCCGCCGGCGCCAGCCCCAGCCGCGCCGAAGCGATCCGCCGCACGGCCACCCGCGCCACCGCAGTAAAGCGCGCCTTCGAGCAATCGCTGAAACTCCGCACGGCCCACCTCGATCGCGCCGAAGCGGGCGAGGTGCCCAGTCACGAACTGGGTATCGAGCAGCACGAAGCCCCCATATTTTAGACGGGCGATGAGATAGACGAGCGCGATCTTGCTCGCGTCGCGGGCTTTGGAGAACATGCTCTCGCCGAAAAACGCGCGGCCGAGATGCACCCCGTAAAGCCCGCCGATCAGCTCCCCATCTTCCCAGACCTCGACCGTATGACAGTGGCCCAGGGCGAAGAGATCGGCATAGAGGCTGCGGATGCGCCCATTGATCCAGGTGCTCCGCCGCCCCGCCCGCGGCGCCGCGCAGCCGCCGATGATGGCGTCGAAGTCGAAGTCGATCCTGACCTCGAAGCTGCCTCCGCGGATGGTCCGGGCAAGCCGGTGCGGGACATGGGCGCGGTCGAGCGGCAGGATGCCCCGCCTTTCGGGCTCGATCCAGTAAAGCGCGTTGTCCTCGGCGCTCTCCGCCATGGGGAAGATGCCGCAGGCATAGGCCTTGAGCAGGACCTGCGGCGTGATCTCTATCATGACGTCGTCGATGGAGGTCATGGCATTCTCGGGAAGGAAGGGTCAGCTTCCCGCCAAATGATTTTCCAGCCAATGGATATCATACCTGCCATCGGCGATGTCCGGCTCTGCGATCAGAGACTTGAACAACGGTATGGTCGTGTCGATGCCGTCGACGACGAACTCTCCGAGCGCCCGCTTAAGCCGCATCAAGCATTCGTTACGAGTCCGGGCATGCACGATAAGCTTGCCGATCAGGCTGTCATAATACGGGGGAATGGTGTAGCCGGCGTAGGCGCCGGAATCAACGCGGACGCCGAGGCCTCCCGGCGGATGGAAATGCGTGATGGTCCCCGGTGACGGCCGGAAGGTGCGGGGGTCCTCGGCGTTGATCCGGCATTCGATGGCATGGCCATCGAAGCGGATGTCCTCCTGCTTGAGCGTCAGGGGCGCCCCTGCCGCGATGCGGATCTGTTCGATGACGAGGTCGATGCCCGTGATCATCTCGGTGATGGTGTGCTCCACCTGGAGCCGCGTGTTCATCTCGATGAAGTAGAACTCGCCGCCCTCGTAGAGGAACTCCACGGTGCCCACCCCGCGATAGCGCAGCTGCCGCATCGCCTTGGCCACCGTCTCTCCGATGCGCGTCCGTTCGCTCTCGTTGAGGGCGGGCGAGGGGGCCTCCTCCCAAAGCTTCTGATGCCGCCGCTGCAACGAGCAATCGCGCTCTCCGAGATGGATGGCGTTGCCCTCGCCATCGCCCAGCACCTGCACTTCGATATGCCGCGGATGCGCGAGATATTTTTCGAGATAGACGGTATCGTCGCCGAAGCTCGTCTTGGCCTCGATGCGCGCCGTGGCGAGGGCAGGCTCGAGCTCGTCCTCCACGTGAGCGACCTTCATGCCGCGGCCGCCGCCGCCGGCAGCGGCCTTGACCAGCACCGGATAGCCGATGTCACGGGCGATCCGCTTCGCCTCTTCGAGATCGGTGATGGCGCCGTCGGACCCCGGCACCAGGGGCAGGCCGAGCGCCTCGGCGGTCTCCTTCGCCTCAATCTTGTTGCCCATGAGCTTCACATGCTCGGGGCTCGGTCCGATGAAGGTTATCTCATGCTCTTCGAGGATCTCGGCAAAGCGAGCATTCTCGGCGAGAAAGCCATAACCGGGGTGAACGGCGTCGGCCCCGGTGATCTCGCAGGCGGCAACGATCTGCGGGATGTTGAGATAGCTGTCTTTCGCCGGAGGGGCGCCTATGCACACGCTTTCGTCGGCGAGCCGCACATGCATGGCGTCGGCGTCGGCGGTCGAGTGCACTGCGACCGTGGCGATGCCAAGCTCCTTGCAGGCGCGTTCAATGCGAAGTGCGATTTCTCCCCGGTTGGCGATCAGGATTTTGTCGAACATGCCAAGAAGCGCTTAGCTCTTCTCGATCACGGCGAGCGGCTCGGCATATTCGACGGGCTGGCCGTCGTCGACCAGGATAGCGAGGACGGTGCCGGCATGGGGGGCTGGGATATGGTTCATGGTCTTCATGGCTTCAATGATGAGGATCGTCTGTCCCGCCGCGACGCGGCTGCCAACCTCGACGAAGGGTGGGGCCCCGGGCTCGGGCGAGCGGTAGGCGGTACCGACCATCGGCGAGCTGAGGGTGCCGGGATGGTGGATCTCCTCGGTCGGCCCTCCGTCGCTCATGTCGTGGGGCAGGCGGCCGATTTCGGCGGATAGCGCACCGACCCCGACGGTAGCGTTCCGCGCCACGCGCACGCGTCGCCCTTCGATCTCGATCTCGATCTCGGTAAGACCCGTCTCGTTTAGAAGTTGGGCAAGCTCGCGGATGAGGTCCTTGTCGAAGGTCCCTGCCTTTTCCGTCATTGGAGGCGTCCTCTCCTCCGCCATCAGCCGGCCCTCGGCGCCGCGATCGACGCCGCGACCGCCTCGATCCCAAGCTCGTAGCTCAAGGCCCCGAACCCGCAGATCACGCCTTTGACGCCCTTCGAGATGAAGGACCTGTGGCGAAAGCTCTCTCGCCTGAAGATGTTGGACAGATGCACCTCGACACAAGGGATCTCAGTGGCCAGCAACGCGTCGAGCATGGCGATCGAGGAGTGGGAGAAGGCGCCGGCGTTGACGATCAGCCCGACCGCTTTGCTCCTAGCCTCTTGGATCCACGCCACCAGCTCGCCCTCATGATTGCTCTGCCGGAAGTCTATGGCAAAGCCGAATTTAGCCGCCCTTTGCTCACAGCGCGTGCGAACGTCTTCAAGGCTCTCCTTGCCGTAGACTTCAGGCTCGCGCGACCCGAGCAGGTTGAGATTGGGACCGTTCAATAGGTAGATTGGTTTGGTCATGGCGCGAGTGAGGGCACGGTGGTACCCCGGAAGCGTGGTCAGACGCTCTGGGGCGAATGAGCCGCGGCCCCTTTAGCAGCTTTTGCTGCGGCGCGCAAAAATCGGAACCTGCACCGCTCCCGACCGATGCTTTCGCCGCTCGCGTCAGCAGGTGGAGCCACAGCCTTTCTCGCGAACCTCGGCCACATTTTTCGTGAGCTGGTCGTAGAGGTCGTCGGGCGCGCCAGGCACGACGCGGTCGCCGATCAGATAGAGCGGCGTACCTTGTAAGCCGAGCTTCTGGGCCAGATCTTTGCTCTCTTCGAGGGCCTGTTTGACGGAGGGGGCATCCATGTCCTTCTCGAGTTTCTCGACGTCCAGCCCGAGCTCCTTGGCGACGTGCAAGGCCTTCTCCTTGTCGGCCTTGCCGGGCTCCGAGAACAGCTTCTGATGCATCTCGAAATATTTGCCCTGCTTGATAGCGGCAAGGGCCACCTTCGCCGCCGCCTCGGAATCGTCGCCGAAGATCGGCAGCTCCTTGAGGACGAGGCGGACCTTGCCGTCGCCATTGACGAGCTTGACCACCTCGGGGAGCGCCCGGCGGCAATAGGCGCAATTGTAATCGAAGAACTCGACCACGCTTACATCGCCGTCAGGGTTGCCGGCGACGAAGGAGTCGGGCGACCTGAAGATCTTATCGGCATTCTCGCTGATGGTCTTTTGCTGCTTCGCCGTTTCTTCGGCCTGCTGGCGCTTGTCGAGCTCGTTCGTCATCTCGACGAGGATCTCCGGGTTTTTGGTGAGATAGTCGCGCAGGATCTGCTCCACGCGGGTACCCGTCACAGCCTTCTCCAGCGGCCCGCCATGGCGGAAGAGCACATAACTAGTACCGGCCGCGGTGACGGCGGACACGGCGGCAGCCACGACCACGTTGGCGAGGACTTTTTTGAGGTTCATGCTTTCGAATCTCCAGGGGGGCTTGGCTCAATTGGGCTTGGGCAGCTCGAAGGCGAGAATGTCGTCGGCTCGGAGCCAGTTTGGCGTGCCATCCACAAAACCCGCTTTGGCACGCTTGGCTTGCTGTTTGGCAAGTTTCACCTGTCCTTCATAGAAATAGGCCTCCGCCGATGCAAGCTCGGCTTGCGCCAAATATTGCTGCCGAGCAGCCGGTGGTGCGCCTTCGCCCTTGCGGGCGTAAGCGGCGGCCAATTGCCGGTAACCCATCGCTGAGGTCGACTCGCGGGCTATCGCGGTGCGGAGATTGGTGATCGCCTCCTCCACACTCTGAGGGCCAGGCGTGCCCAGCAGCGCCTGCGCCAGCATGATGCGGATGAGCGGCTCGTCCGGCGCGAGGTTCACGGCCTGTTGCAAAGGTGGGATGGCGGCCGCCACATTGCCGCTCTCGAACAGGAATTGCCCCTTGATCTCATAGAAATAAGGCCAATCCGACTTGGCCGCGATGAGCGCATCGAGCTGCGGCATGGCAACTTGAACCCCCGACTTGCGGTAGGTGGCGATGGCTCTCGCATAGTTGGCCGCGAGCGACCGGTCGCTTTGCGGGTACCGGTTGAACAAGACCTCCGGCTGATCGAGGAAGCCGAACAGCTTGGCCTTTACCAGATCGTGCCGGAACTGCAGCTCCGGCGGGTCGACATTGTTGTAATATGGGCTTGCCTTGGCGAGATCGCGAAGCTGGGCGAGGCGCTGCGGGGGCAGGGGGTGGGTCTGCAGATAGGGGTTAATGCCTTGCACGCCAAGCAGCTTGCTGTTCATGAACTCCAAGGTCTCGAGCAGGCCGCGTGCCGATTGCTTGGTCGCATTCAGAAAGGTCACACCGGCCTGGTCGGCCGAGGATTCTTCGTCCTGCTGGTAGGCGAGCACCATCCGCATCGCGGCGTCTGTGCCGCCGTAGGCCGCACCCATTCCGGCTGTCCCAAGACCTCCGGCGCCCACTGCGGCGCCCGCCGCCATCGCGGCAAGGCCGAGGATTTGCAGCATCAGCGCGGCCGATTTCGCTCTCGCGATCTGATTCCGTAACCGCGCCAGGTGTCCGCCGGTGATATGGCCGCTCTCATGGGCGATCACGCCAATGATCTGATTGGGTGTCTTTGAGTCCATCAGCGCGCCGGCATGGATGAACATATTGTGCCCATCAATGACGAAGGCATTGAAGGCGCGGTCGTTGACGATGTGGATATCGATGGCCTGCGCGCCGATGCCGGCAGCGTCGAAGATCGGCTTGGCGTAGGTGCGGATCAGCGATTCCGTCTCGGCGTCGCGGATCAGGCCCGCCGCGTCCGCGGTCGTGGCGGTGACGAGGGATATGGCCAGGGCGCCAACGGCAGCACCGCGTAGGCGGTGCAAGACTAAAGAGTTATAAAGGGGGGCCAGAGCAGGCATCATTCCGCTCGATGGTAAAGCTTAGCGACTCGGCCAAGATGCGGGTTCTTGCCGTCCAGGGCAGCGCGCCGACGCCTCCTGCTCACCTCATGGCCGGGCTCGTGGAAGGGGAACGGCACGGGAGCCGCCTTTGGAGCGCCTAAGATGTCGGACTGTTCGCCTCGATCCACGTCTTTGCCCTATACATCGATTGATTGGCGTTTGAATGCGGCGACAACGTGACAGCCGTTGCTGAAGCCTCATCAAGTAAGTGCGAGCCGATGATTGTGCATGAGCCTGGCTTCGACCGGCAAAGAAGCGGCCGTTTGCCGCGGGGGATGGCCCGCAGGAGCAGCATCGATCCATTCATCGTCATGGACGTGATGAGCGAGGCAAATGCGCGCGCCGCGGAAGGCGAGGACATCATCCATATGGAGGTCGGCCAGCCCGCGACACCGGCCCCGAGGGCCGCGCGCGAGCGGGTCCGCGCGGCGCTCGAAAAGGACCGGCTGGGCTACACCGAAGCCCTCGGGGTTCCGGCTTTGCGCGAACGCATCACCCGCTATTACGGGGAGCGCTATGGCGTCAGCGTCGCGCCCGAGCGCGTCGTGGTGACGGCAGGGTCCTCGGCCGGCTTCGTGCTCGCCTTCCTCTGCGTGCTCGATCCGGGGGATACGCTGCTTTTGCCGTCGCCGGGCTACCCCTGCTACCGGCAGATCCTGAAGGCGCTTGGCGCAAGGCCAGTATTGGTCGAGACTGGAGCCGAAACGCGGTGGATGCCTGCCGTTGCCGACCTCGACCGGCTGGCCTCAGAGAACGCGGCCGGTCTCCTGCTCGCGAGCCCGAACAATCCGACCGGCACCATGACAATGGCCCCGCGGCTCGCGGAGCTCGCAGACGCCTGCAGGCGCCAGGGGCTCTGGCTGATCTCCGATGAGATCTATCACGGGCTCGAATATGAGGAGCCCGCGGAGACCGCGCTCGCCTTTTGGGACGCCGCCATCGTCGTCAACAGCTTCTCCAAATACTTCAGCATGACGGGCTGGCGGATCGGTTGGCTCGTGGTGCCGCAAGACTTGGTGCGCCCAATGGAGCGGCTCGCCCAGAACCTCTACATCTCGCCGCCGGCGATCTCGCAGGTGGCGGCGCTGGGTGCCTTCGAGGGGCTGGAAGAGCTCGAGGCAATCAAGGCCGGCTATGCCGCCAACCGCACTCTATTGTTGAACGAACTGCCGGCCGCGGGGCTCCGCTCGATCCTCCCCGCCGACGGCGCCTTCTATCTCTATGCCGATGTGAGCGAGCTTACGCCCGACAGCGCGGCTTTTGGAAAGGCCATGCTCAGGGACATCGGCGTCGCGATTACGCCTGGGATCGACTTCGATCCGGTCCGCGGCCACCGCTTTGTGCGGCTCTCCTATGCCGGGCCTCATGCGGCGATGCGCGAGGCCTCTGCTCGCATCAAGAGCTGGCTCAAGCGCTAGCGTTGCCACCAGCCGCGGCGGGGTGGCCCCGCGTCTTCCTTGGCCTCGCCCTCCACCCTTGCCTCAGGTTGGACGACCGGCCGCTCCGCCCTGGCGGCGCCCAGCCGAGGCTCGCCATCATGGTGGGACCGTCTGGCCGTGTCTCTGTGCAAGACGCCTTCGTCCGGCGCCTGGGTGTGGCGGCCATCGCCATTCTGCTGAGCCTTGGCCTCGCTCTCCGACCGCAGAGCGTCACCGCGGCCGGGACCCTCAGGTCCAGGCCGGCGAGCTTGGCTCGAGGTGGCCCCGCTCCCCGCCTCCGCTTCCGTGGCGTCGCGCTCGGGC
>JBARKP010000081.1:0-1918 GCA_049801475.1 Methyloceanibacter sp. | reverse complement strand
TTCAGACCTCCTGACATAGCCCGTCTATTCGGCTGAGATCCTGGCTTTTCGACGCCTGAGGGTGCGAACCAATACCTGTCCGGTTTTTTGAATCAGCCGAGGGTAACCCCCTGAGATAGGGGTGATTTTGCAGGGTTGGTTGCGAACCCAAACCTGTCCGCTTTAGCTGCGGGCTATGAATACCCAACTTGCCCTGGCGCTGCCTGCGTTGGCGTCGTCGAACACCGTGGTCATCAATGCGCGCTGTGCGTTGCGGAGAGAGGAGGATCAGTGTGTGATCGTCGTGGCGGGATTGCCGGTACATCACTATCGTGCCGATGATGCGGTGGCCGAGGCCTACGCGATGGTGTTGTTGGTCGAGGCCGGATTTGCCCAGCAAGCGGAGGTTGCGCGTGCGTTTGGCCGATCGGAGCGCACAGTACGTCGGCATCAGCAGCGCTATGCTCAGGGCGGGATGGCGGCGCTGGGACGAGAAGAGGGTTGGCGTCGCGGTCGACGGCGAGTATCTGGGAAGCGGCTGCGTAGCATCGAGATACTCAAGAGCCAGGGACTGAGCAACCGGGCGATTGCGCAACGGTTGGGCGTGAGCGAGATGGCCATCAGAAAGCTGGTGGGGCCGTCGAAGGACGTCGAGCTTGAGCAGCTTGCGCTGGTCACGAGCGCCAGCGCGCCGGCGAGTGATGCAGCGCAGCCTCAAGCATCGCCCGCGGAGCCAATCGAGAGGTCTGTCGATCATCCGGGGACACCCTCGGCGAATGCCGGTGTGCACGACTCGGCGGTGATCGACGAGCACGCCGAGGACAGCGAGCCGGTGCCGATGAGCCTCGACCACGACGCGAGCGATCGGAGCTTTGATCGGCAGCTCGCCTATCTGGGGTTGCTCGATGATGCCGCACCGATCTTCCGCGACGGCTCGCAGGTGCCCGGTGTCGGTGTGCTGCTGGGGCTGCCGTGTCTGATCGAGAGCGGATTGCTACGCATCAGCCGTAAGCTCTATGGTGAAATCGGACCGGCGTTCTATGGCCTGCGCACGACGCTGCTGACGCTCTTGCTGATGGCGCTGCTGCGCATCCAGCGTCCCGAACAGCTCAAGGAGCGCGATCCGGCTGCCTTCGGCAGACTCCTGGGGCTCGACCGCGCGCCCGAGGTCAAGACCCTCAGGCGTCAGCTCACCCGCCTCGCCGCACACCAGCACGCCGAGCACTTGGGGGCAGAACTGGCGCGCCTTCGCGTCGATCAGCGCGGGCATCTGATGGGATTTTTGTACGTCGATGGCCACGTACGCGCCTATCACGGCCAACGCACGATTTCCCGGGCGTTCGTGGCACGCCGCCATCTGGCCATGCCCGCAACCACCGACTACTGGGTCAACGATCGCGCCGGCGACCCGCTGCTGCTCATCACGGGGGATGTCAACGCCGCGCTGACCACAGCCTTTCCCAATCTGCTTCGAGAGGTGCGCGCTGTGATCGGCGCGCGGCGCGCGACCATCGTCTTCGACCGCGGTGGGTGGAGTCCGAAGTTGTTCCAAACCATGATCCAGGACGACTTTGACATCCTTACCTATCGCAAAGGCAAGGGCCGTCTCATCAACGAGCGGCGCTTCATCCACCGTAGAGCCAAGCTCGACGGGCACTGGGTGAGCTACGACCTGCATGATCAACCGGTGCGCTTCCTCAAGGGCACGCTGCGCTTGCGGCAGGTCACGCGCTGGTGCGACAACGGCCATCAGACCCAGGCGATCACGAATCGATGGGATCTGCGTGACATCGAGGTGGCCTACCGCATGTTCGAGCGCTGGCGACAGGAGAACTTCTTTAAGTACATGCGCGAGGAATTCCTTCTCGATGCGCTCGTGGACTATCGGATCGAACCGGAAGATCCCACCCGTACGATTCCCAATCCCGAGCGCCGCACG
>JBARKP010000080.1:0-5532 GCA_049801475.1 Methyloceanibacter sp. | reverse complement strand
AGACCGGCTGCACCTGCCTCCTTGTGACGAGCACTGATGATGTACTGCGTTGATGCCGAACGCCGCCCCTTTGCCTGGCCGGATGATCCTCTGGTTCCTTTCGAGAGACCAGAGGTCTCGGCGGCGGTGCTAGACGGAAGATGCGGAGGAAGAAATGCCAACGGTTGATATGACGCGCTTCTCCAATGTCACGCGCTCGCTGCCCGACGATCTCGATGATAGCCTTCTGTTGGAGAGCCTTCCCGTCGGCGTGTACGCCTGCGATGTACGGTGCGCCCGGAGCGGGCGATGTGCGGGTCTGGAGCGAGTCGGGCTGCACCTGCCTTCTCGTCACTAGCACCAGGGATCTCCTTCGCTGAAGCGCCCGCGGCAGATCATTAGGCCACGCAGCGAGAGGCCGTGAGCGGTTGTCGTCGGCGTCTAATCCCAGGATAGAATGTACTTTGGCGTCATGGCGATCGAGCACGGCCCCGGTTGCCTGAGGGCGTCTCTTTTGCCCCAGCATCACGTCGGACCAATCCAAAAACTCGCGTTTGTCGTTTCAGGGATATGCACATCGCATTTCCCTTTGCATCGGGCAGGTCTCGCGTTCCGCACCGAGCCAATGATCCCGAGCCCAAATCGGAATCGTTGCGAAAGAATCGAGAGCCTCGTGCCGGGATTGCCAACGCGAGCCGGGGGAGCCTCCGGCCCGTTTGCGATGGGTCGGTTGCGCAGCCGCCACAATGCAGGGGAGGTTGTCTTGTCAACACGTTCGCAAAGACATCACGTCGAGCGTCAAAGATCATCTTGGGATGTGAGGCAGGATGCGGAAGCCAAGACTCTCGAATGAATGGAGCGTTGCTCGTGCCGCTGAACATATGATCGCGACACATGGAATGAAGGCAATCGAGGTTGGGAGGCGATCACCGAGACCTTTCAAAAACTGAACCACATTGGTGTGGACGGGAGCGCATGACGATCTACCGCATCTACTATTGCACCGAAAATAGAAAACGATTCGCGGCCCATGATGTCGACGCGACGAACGATTCGGGTGCGATGGAGCGAGTACACAAGCTTGGAGCACGAAATGCAACTTACTACGTCGAGGTCTGGGAAGGGGAGCGGCATGTGTATCGAGGCCGACCCGAGGGCGGAGAGCTTTCCCCAGGGACCACATCGGATTCTCCCCTTGCGGGGGCCGGTCTTGATAAGGGGTTTCGCAACAAAGCCAATAAGTCAATGAGATTGTGGGAAAGGCTCGAAGAGTGATTCCCGTAGGCATGCGCTCTTGCTGTGCGCCTGATCCTGCGCTGCACCCTACTGCTTGCGGTCCAAGACGCCATAAAAGGAGATGAACTATGTCCACCAACGTCTACAACGACCCTGCCCTCCAGCGGCGGGATCTGTCGGAGATCACGGCAACGATGGGATTCGGTTCCCACACGCATCGCCGGATTTCCTGGGGCGCTATTTTCGGTGGCGTCATCCTAGCCATCGCCGTGCAACTACTCCTGAGCTTGCTGGGTGCGGGCATCGGTCTCGGAAGCGTCAATGTCAACGCCGGGACGACACCGGACGGCAGTAGCTTGGGTATCGGCGCCGGGGCTTGGTGGGTCGTCAGCAGTATCATTGCGCTGGCGTTTGGCGGCTACGCGTCGGCATGGCTGGCCGGCATAGAGATCCGGTGGGACGGCGTGCTGCATGGCCTCATCACCTGGGGCATCGCCGCGCTGCTGACCGTCTATCTGCTGACCTCGGCCATTGGCGGCATCATTGGTGGTGGCGCATCCGTCCTGGGAAGCCTGGGCTCGGCCGCCGGAAGCGGCATCAAAAATGCGGCGCAGCCGGCTATACAGGCGGCAGGCCTCACTCCGGACACGCTGCAACAGGAAGCGCAAGCCTATCTGAAGCCCACCAACACCGACCCGGCGACGATGAGTCCGCAAGACGCGCAGAAGCAGGTGGTATCTGACCTGACGACCTACGCCAAGGGCGGTCCGGACGCCACGGCAGCCAAGGAGCGGATCGTCACAATCATCGCTGCGCAGCAACACATCAGCCATGAGCAAGCGGCAAAGGAGTTCAATGACGCGCAGGCCAAGCTGCAACAGGTCAAGGCGCAGGCAATCCAGGCAGCCAAAAACGCCGCTGATGAGAGCGCTGCGGCGGCCTCGAAAACGTCGTTCGCCGCCTTCGCCGGCCTTTTGATCGGTGCGATGGCCGCGGCCATCGGTGGCGCGCTCGCCGTGCAGCGTCGCGTGATGGTCGCTGGACGGGTGGTCCGCTAACTGTTCAAACCCTCGCCCGCTCCGGCGGTCGGTGTTCTGGTTCCAACAAAGGATGGTAGCATGTCAATCATCGGTTGGCTGATCCTCGGCCTGCTCGCCGGCTTCATCGCGAGCAGGATCGTCAACAAGAGCGGCGAGGGTTTTGTTCTCGACATCATTCTTGGCATCGTTGGGGCCGTGGTCGGCGGGTTCCTGTTTTCCTTTTTCGGTGCCGCGCCAGTAACCGGCCTCAACATCTACAGCATGATCGTCGCTGTCGTCGGCGCTGTCGTCGTGCTGCTCATCTATCACGCCTTCGTCGGTCGGCGAATGGTGTGAAAGTTACAAGCCAAACCCCGTTGCCAGAAGGAGAATAGAATGGTCGATGAAAACAGGGCGGAAGGTTTCGCCCGCACCGCCGGCGGTAAATTGCAGGACGCGGTTGGTGGGCTTACCGGCGACGCATCCACCCAAATGCGTGGCAAGGTCAACCAAGCCGCCGGGCAGGCACAAAACATTTACGGTCAAGTTGCGGATAGGGTCAAGGACTTCGCCTCCGAAAGGCCGATCGCTGCGCTGCTTGCGGCAGGGGGCGTCGGAGTTATGTTGGGCTTGTTCCTGGCGCGTCGCTGATCGGCAGAACGGGCTTCGGCCGATGCGCGAGAGATCGACCGCGACGATCCCCAAGCGCGTGGATGTCGCCAATCGCTCAGACAAGGCAGCTGAAGCGAAGGCGCGCCAGTAACGGCCGCCGCCTTCACTGCCGCGTCGACGTTCTCGATCTTCACAGCAGTGTCGATGCGGATCGACGCTTCCATCCCCAATCGTCGCGTCGTGCAGAGTGGAGGACGACATGGCAAAAAAGACTTCTTCCAACAGTCGCAAGGCGGCACACCTGGGCAAAAAACGTGTCGCGCGCGGCGAGGGCGGCGAGACGCATCAGCTTGCCGGAGGCGACATTTCGACCCTAACCACGCAGCAGGGGATTCCGGTTTCCGATGACCAGAATTCGCTCAAGATCGGGGCGCGCGGACCCACGTTGCTCGAGGACTTCCATTTCCGCGAGAAGATCTTCCACTTTGACCATGAGCGCATTCCGGAGCGGGTGGTGCATGCCCGTGGCTTCGGCGCGCACGGTTTCTTCGAAACGTACAAATCCCTTGCCGACATCACCAAAGCCGATCTCTTCCAGCGCGCCGGTGAGAAAACCCCTGCCTTCGTGCGTTTCTCGACCGTCGCGGGGAGCAAAGGATCACCGGATCTCGCTCGGGACGTGCGTGGCTTCGCCGTCAAACTCTACACCAAGCAAGGTAATTGGGACATTGTCGGCAACAATATCCCGGTTTTCTTTATCCAGGACGCGATCAAGTTCCCCGACATTATCCACGCCGCTAAGGAGGAGCCGGATCGGGGGTTCCCTCAAGCGCAAACGGCACACGATAATTTCTGGGATTTCATTTCGCTCAATCCCGAGAGCATGCACATGGCGCTGTGGATCATGTCCGACCGAACCATTCCGCGCTCGTTCCGCTTTATGGAAGGGTTCGGCGTCCATACCTTCCGTCTCGTCAATGCGGAAGGGAAATCGACTTTCGTCAAGTTCCACTGGAAGCCCATGCTCGGGATGCAGTCGGTCGTGTGGAACGAGGCGGTAAAGATCAACGGCGCCGATCCCGATTTTCATCGCCGCGACATGTGGGACGCCATCCATTCAGGCGAGTTTCCTGAATGGGAGCTCGGGCTTCAGCTTTTCGACGACGACTTCGCCGAAAAGTTCCCCTTCGACGTGCTCGATGCGACGAAGCTCATACCCGAGGAGGAGGTGCCAGTGCGGCGCGTCGGCCGGCTCGTCCTTGACCGTTGCGTCGACAACTTCTTCGCCGAGACGGAGCAGGTCGCCTTCTGCACGCAGAATATCGTGCCGGGCGTCGATTTTACCAACGACCCGCTGCTCCAGGGCCGTAATTTCTCCTACCTCGACACGCAGCTCAAACGGCTCGGCAGTCCCAACTTTACCCATCTCCCGATCAACGCGCCAAAATGCCCTTTCCACACCTTGCAGCAGGACGGACATATGGCCTTCATCAATCCAAAGGGCCGCGCGAATTACGAGCCCAATTCCTGGGGCGGAGTTGAGGGCGGCCCGCGCGAGACGCCTGATGAAGGCTTCCGATCCTGCCCGTCCGGCGAAGAGGGGCAGAAGCTGCGCATCAGGGCCGAGACCTTTGCCGACCATTACAGCCAAGCGCGCCAGTTCTACGTGAGCCAGACCGAGATCGAGCAGAACCATATTGCAGCAGCCTTCACTTTCGAGCTGAGCAAGGTCGAAACGCCTTCCATCCGGTCCCGCATGGTCGCGCACCTTCTCAATGTCGACGAGCAGCTCGGCACGACGGTGGCGAAGGGTCTGCGACTCAAAGAGATGCCGACGCCGGTGGAACTGGCGCGGCCGGTTAACAGGAACCTGAAGCCATCACCGGCGCTCAGCGTGATCCGCAACGGCCCCTCAAGCTTTAAGGGGCGCAAGCTCGGCGCCCTCATCTCCGATGGCGTCGATGCCGCGCTCTTGCGCGCCTTGCAGGCAGCGCTCGATGAGCAAGGTGCGGTGCTTAAGCTCGTGGCGCCCATGATCGGCGGCGTCGAGGCGAGCGACGGGTCCTGGATCGAGGCGGATGAGCAGATCGACGGCGGCCCCTCGGTTCTCTTCGACGCGGTCGCGATCCTCGTTTCCGACGAGGGTGCCGCGCGGCTGGCAGACGAAGCGACAGCGCGCGATTTCGTGGCCGACGCCTTCGCGCATCAGAAATTCATCGGGCATGTCCTTGCGGCGCTGCCGCTGCTGGAGAAAGCCGGCATTCCCGCGAAGCGGGATGGTGGGGTGATCGAGCTCAAATCGGCGACGGACTCGGTCGGCTTCGTAACGGCTTGCGGCAAGCTCCGTTTCTGGCAGCGCGAGTCCGAGGTGAAGCGGGATCTGGGGCGCGGAGTGGGCGCTTATGGATGAAGCGCATCTGATCGAGCGGACCTTCCGTTTTTTCATGAACTTCGCGAGGCCCTCGCAGTTGCGCAGAAGGTCTCGACCCGCCAGGCTTTCGCGCCAATCCAGAAGTTTGCGTCTGACGTATTACGGGTATGAGCCGAAGCCCGATCCGGTGCCCACAGAGTGAGAGGACGTGTGCCTATGCACTGCAGGCCCTGCCTGCGAGGGAGATCGCCACGGCCGAAGCCCACATCGCCTCGTGCCCGGACTGCCGGGGGGAACTCGAGGCGCTGCGTCCGG
>JBARKP010000079.1:0-2417 GCA_049801475.1 Methyloceanibacter sp. | reverse complement strand
CCACCCATAAGAACAAGGACGGCCATCTCGACATCAAGGACGACAAGACCGGCGAGACGCTGCCGCTCGACTTCGTGGAGATCCATCAGCCGGTGCGGCACCTGAAGAAGGAGGGGGAATATTTCGTGTGCACCGACTTCCGCAAGCCCGGCAGCAAGGACGAGTATTACGACATCGATTTCTGGGTGAACCAGAAGACGGGTAAACTCGAGGTCGACACTGTCAAGGTCCACAAGGTTCCGGTGCAGGAGGACGGCATCTGGACGCAAGTCCCCCGCTACACCTTCGAGGGTTTGGATTTCGACGAAACCAATTGATCTGCGCAGTCGATAGCCGCTATCGCCTGAACGACTTCAGCGTGGTTTACGGGCGGGCAGAGCCATGCCCATGGAAGCCTCAGGCGCCGCGGGGCTTAGGCGCGGAGGCAGCGGGCCGGCAGGCTCGTCGGTCGCAGCACTGCTGGTGGGCGGTGCCGCAGTGGCGCCAACATTCGACGTCGTGATTCCAGGAGAGTTGAGGACCGTGGCCCTTCACGGCCGTACCTCAGCTAATTACCGCTCCACAAACGCTTGTTCTCAAAATGGCCGCGCCGGCCCCAAGGACGCTGCGAATAGGAGAGAACCGAACAGGAGGATGAGGGTAGAGCCGCCAATGGCGCAGGTGGTCCAAACCCCATTGGCCCAGGCGCTGCTCGTGCCGCCGAGCTTGAGCGCGAGCTCGCGCGAGCCAAGGGCGAGCGTCGCGAGCGCCGCGATGGTGATGGCAGTGCCCAATGCCATGGCGAAAGTTGCCGCAACGCCGGCCCAGAACAGCCCTTGCGTCAGCGCAAAGACGAGCACGAGGATCGCACCGGTGCAGGGCCGGATGCCGACGGAGAACACCACCGCCGCGATTTTGCGCCAGGACAGGGGTCCGGCGAGAGCCCGTGCATCGACGATATGGTCGCAGGCCTCGCCTTCCGCGTGGTGGTGATGGGTGGGGGGACCATGATCATGGTCAAGGTGTCCGTGCTCATGCGCGTTACCATGGTCGTGATCATGCGCGGAGGGGTGATGATGCCCAGGCCCCGCATGCGCCGTCGCAAGCTTCGCTGCGGCCGCGCTGCGCCACCGGCGCCAGAGGGCGGCACGCTGGCTCGACAGCAACCAGAGGCCGACCAGCGCGATCATACCAATGGGGGCGCAAGTACGCTAGGCCGAGGCCACACGCTCCCTATTCGGCGAGGTGCGTTTGTCCCAACACGCCTGATGGGAAAACCCATCTCGCAAGCATTGTTCATAGTCCTGTTGGGGACTGCCGAATGCGGTGCTCGCGACTGGGAACGTGAGTGATACCAACAACAGCCGCTGCTTGAGCGTTGCCATCGCATGATGGCGAAGAGTTTCGCCCATCTTGAAACCCGTCGAGGCAAGCCGTCTTCACCTGCCACCGTGATGGTCGGCCAAGCCGGCCAGGTGAATGTGGACTGCGCCGTACTGAATGCCTCGCAGGCCAAGTGATGTCTAATCTTGCTAGACGGGGGCAGCAGATAAGGACCGCTCTTTCGCGTCTAGTGAGGGCCAGCCGATCAGTCCTCGACTCATCCAGCCAAATTAAGGAGCATGGAGGCCCTGCGAGCTGACCGCACGGAGCCCCCCGGACACCACAACCCCATTACCCCTGCCAGCGACTTTGAGAATGCGCGAGAGGCCACTTCGCCAGATGTTCGACTGGCATGCCAACAGCGCCAGGGAGCAGATCAAGGCGCAGGAGCACCATCCTGGTTCGGCAGCCCGCGGTGGAGATCCTGAAGGACTACGAGTTCTTGGCCGACAAGGCGACGGGCAGCTACTGCTACTTCACCCAGGCCAGCGAGGGCGCCAGCGTGTTCGGGTTCGGGGGTTACATGCTATCGACGAGCTCAAGGACCTCATCTTGACGCCGAAGCAGCGCCGCTTCTGCGAGGAGTCCCTGATCGACCTAAATGCCAAGCAGGCGGCCATTCGTGCGGGTTACAGCCCCAACACGGCGCCGAGCAGGGATACGAGAACCTCATAAGACCTCATATCGCCGCCGAAATCGCGAAACTCCAGAAAGAGTCCTCCGAGCGCACTCAGGCGACCGGAGACCTGGAAGCTGCCGGAAGTCGAGAAGGTCCAGTAGCGACTGCGAGCAAATGGGGCGAATGGGTTAAAGCAGCGATCTAATGTAAGCCTTGGCCTCGTGCACCGAGGATTCGAGCTCGCGCAAGCGAGCGCAACGCGCCTCGCTGAAGGGAGCACTCGAGAGAGCCTCAGCACGTTCGGCGGCGGCGGCGGTACGCCAGGCGCCGATCGCCTGCGCCGAGCCTTTGAGCGAATGGGCGGAGTCCTTCCAATGCTGGTCGGACGGCGCCTCGCGCAGCCGTTCAAGATACACGGCCGATTGTGTGCAGAAGA
>JBARKP010000078.1:0-3397 GCA_049801475.1 Methyloceanibacter sp. | reverse complement strand
GCGCATGGCGGAGCGGGTTATGTTGAAGAAAGCGTTATGCCTCGGCTCTTCCGCCAATCGCCGCTCAATTCGATCTGGGAGGGTTCGGGCAACGTCATCTGTCTCGACGTGCTGCGGGCGTTGGCGCACGCGCCGGATTCGATGGCCGCCTTCCTGCATGAACTCGAAGCCGCGCGCGGGGCCTATGCCGCGCTCGATGCCGCTATCGATGGCGTGAAAGACAATCTCTGCCACCCGCCGGCAGAAGCGAACGCGCGACGGCTCGTAGAAGACATGGCGCTGGCGTTGCAGGGCGCTATTCTTGCCGTCCGCGGCCAGACCGCCGTCGCCGATGCGTTTTGCGCCACGCGCTTGCGTGAGCGGTGCGGCTTCTGCTATGGCGCGGCCGACGCCGAGATCGACGTCGATGCCATCCTCACCCGTGCAATGCCGCAGTTCTAAGCTTGACGATAGCGAAGGCGTCGGCCGCGCACGTCGGCCTTGCTATGGATAGTGACGCCTCACTGTGACTCAGATTGCAACCCTACCTGGTATGCACAGGCCCGCCGGACGACAATCGGCCTCGCCTGCCATCGTTGGCGCAATGCTCCTTCTAGGCTACTATAAAAGTTGGAGTCAGCACCCATAGCGATGGCTCTTCCTCCCTACGGGAGCCGGGGCATCACCGAGGCCCGCAAAGACCCGGGCATGATCTCCATTCACTCGGCAGCGATCCTCTGGTCCGGCTGCCATACTTCCTTGGCCCTGAGCATCGCTTCGCGCGCGCCGATGTAGTCGCGCGTAAGAGGAACGGTCTCTAGACGCTTGGCGAGTTGAATCTGGAAGACCATCAGGCCGCCATGCCGGAAGCCGGACTCCGCCACCGCGAGGTAGAACTCCCACATCCGGCAGAATCGGTCATCGTACAGCGCCTTAGCCTCCTTGCGTCGACTGATGAAACGCTCGCGCCAAGCCTTGAGAGTCTCGGCGTAATGCAGCCGCAAGATTTCGATGTCGGTGACGATGAGCCCCGCGCGCTCAATGGCGGGCAGCACCTCGGAAAGCGCCGGGAGATGGCCGCCAGGGAAGATATATTTTGCGATCCATTTATTGGGGGTGTTCGGTCCATCAGAACGGCCAATGGAATGCAGGAGCATCACGCCGTCATCGGCGAGCAGTTCAGCCACTTTCGTGAAGAACGCATCGTAGTAGCTGATGCCCACATGCTCGAACATGCCGACAGAGACAATCCGATCGAAGCGCCCAGATACCGCGCGGTAGTCCTGCAGACGGAATTCGGCGTGCTCGGAGAGTCCCCTACTGCAGGAACGCGCTGTCGAAGCCGCGAGCTGCGCCTCGGAAAGCGTGATGCCGGTGACTTTGGCGCCGCAGCGTTCGGCAAGATAGAACGCGAGGCCGCCCCAACCGCTCCCGATGTCGAGAACGCGGTGACCCGGCTCGACGAGCAGCTTTGCCGCAATATGGCGTTTCTTGGCTAGCTGCGCCTCCTCAAGGGAATGGCCTAGATGCTCGAAGTAGGCGCAGGAGTACTGCATATCGGGGTCAAGGAAGAGGCTGTACAGGCGGCCACCGAGATCATAGTGGTGCCTAGCATTGCGCCTCGCACGCCGTTCTGAGTTGCGCTGATGCAGCGGGCGTAATGCAACACGAAGCCGGTCGTATGCTCGCGCAATCCCCGGCGGTGATTGGGAACCAAGATTGCAGCCGAGGAGCATGAGCAGATCGTAGACCGATCCCTGCGTAACGATGATCCGGCCATCCATGTAAAGCTCGCCCAGCGCAAGCTCTGGTCTGAGGATGAGCTGCCGCGCCGCTCCCAAGTCCGCCACGCGCACGGCGACGCGCTCTCCCGAGCCATCGCCGACGGTGAATCGAGACCCCGACGCGGTCTCGACTTCGAGTCGGCCCTTTTGCACGATCCTCTCGAGGAAGGCGCGAAGAACCGGTAGCATGTTATTCTCTATACATGTAGGTGAGCGTGCGTTCCTGCGCCGCCTCCGCTATTGCCGGCTGATGGCATTGTAAATCCTAGCGAACACCGGCACGCTCAGATTTTTGGCATACTAATTTCAATAGTGTCCGGCGTCAGCACCTCTGAGACAGATTTTGCGGATTGAGGAAGGGAGGATTTCTGGCTCATCGTAGCCTTTAGAAGGAGCGAAGATGAGACAGAAATCCGTGCCGGCAAAAGAGCCGGCAGAACAGGTAAAGAACTGTTGAGTCTCTTCCTTGCCGCCCGCGCTGGTACAAGGCCGTCGCGGCAGCGACCGAAAGCCAGAGCCTGGACTGAGTGGCAACTCTGGACCGCGCTGGTCGACGGAGATTAGCGATCACCTGAGCTGGTGTATCGCCCTTAACGGCGACCAGGGTCCGCCGAACGCCGAAACGGCTGCGCGGGACAGCACACCGGCAACTTGCCGCGTCGTCCATCATGGGATTCAGGACACTGAACAGCAGCCTTGAGCTGCCCTTGCAATTTGAGGAGCGCCCAGCCTCGTCATCGAACGTATCGAATATGGCGAAGCGGGATGGTCCCTCTTGAATAGCGAACCACGAGATCGTGCCCGGCTCGGCGTTCACCAAGGGAACGGCCGAACGCAGAAAGGCCGCGACGTCGTTCTCCTTGCCCGACTTCGCAAGCAGCGGAAATGGAGCCTATGTCGCGAGCACCCCTAGGTTTTGGCAATTAGCTCGTTTGTGCCCGGCAAGTCGGTCGATTAACCCAAGGAGTCAACAATGAGAGAGTATCTGGTCATAGCCATCCTGATCGCAGCGTTTGCCACGCCCGCGCTCGCAAAGGAGCAGTTCTACGTCGCATTTGATCCCGCGGTTCACAAGTGCTCGATGATGCAGAGTGAGCCCACCGGTTCGATGAAAAACCTGGGGGGCCCTTATGCGACGGTAGACGAGGCCCGCAAGGCCATGGCTGACATGAAAGAGTGCAAAGGGTTGTAGCTCTTTTAGACTGGGCGTGAGTACCTCCGGGGGGCGCTGGCCAGGGTAAGCGCACTTGCACGAATCAGATAGGGCCGTATTTGATACGACAGGGACAGGGCAGCTGAACCTCATGGCCCTCACAGCAGTAGGCTTATGCCGCCGGGAGGGCAACCGAGGCCGCCCTCCTGCATTGCGCTGGATGATGGTTGCGAAAGATGGGCGGGTCTTACGACTTCTTCTTGGGTACTTCAGTGAGACGGACAGAATCAACTGTGAGGCTGTCCCCAATCGCTTTTAGCGCCAAATTGGCCTCGTAATATTTGTGGTCGTTCAGGTGAAGTCCTAGGATTGCTGGAAAAAGGGTTGGGGTGCACCCTCGCCTGACAAGGCGATCAACGAGGCCCGGTTTGGCGACCGGCCTCAGCGAAGGAGCACCCCGATGGAAAGGATACCCGCGTCT
>JBARKP010000077.1:0-62463 GCA_049801475.1 Methyloceanibacter sp. | reverse complement strand
CCAAAGGTAACCGCACACGACCAGTTCCTATCCGGGTGTGCCATGTTTGAGTGATGTGAGTCGTCAAGCGAGTAAGACCGTCGTGCGCTTTCTTGGCGCTAACCCCGGTTGCCTCGTAGTCGATAGGCTCGTCGCTCGAACTCTGCTTTAGTCGCGTGAATCCCATATCGATCGCTGCCCCTCTCGAATCATTGGCCTTCTTCAGGAGTTGACCGCTCGCTTGCGAAATTCAGAGCGAGACTCGGCTGACATGCTGTCAAGAAAATACTCGATCGCATGAGCGATACCCTGCGATCGTGAAAGGCGGTTTTTCGTGCAATAGGCGTCCAGACGATCAGCCAATTGACTATCTAGAGTCGCCGCCACTCCCCTGGTGTTTGCCGATGCCCGTTTGACCATGTTCTCAGCTCGTTCCTATCGAGTCGTAGCGACTCATTCTGAGTCAGAATGAGTCATCCGCGCCGCAAGTTCAAGGTGCCCCCTCCGGTTTGGGCGATTTCTCTACAACGTTTTATTGGGAAGGGCATGGGCGAAACGTCGCGAAGTCATTGCTGCCCCAGGAGCAACTATCGCGGGAGGGTAGTGGTTTGTACAATCGCCTTTCAACCTTGCAGCAAGCGGTCTCAGCGGACTCTTGCCGTCCTGCGGATGGAGGCCACTTGCTCTGCCGGCGTGCCGTCCAGGGCCGCAGCAATTGCCTCAGAAACCCGATCGGCCGCCGTGACAAGCGCGGCGTCCAGGTGCACGTAATCTACAGTCGAACTCCCGCTGGCATGTCCTAGGAGGCCGGCGATGGTAAGTTCGGGGTATCCGAGATCGCCGGCCACCGACGCAAAGGTGTGCCGCAATACATGAGGCGTAACACCCGCCCGTTCGGCCCCCTTGCACACTCGCCCCCGACACTTTCCGCACGCCGACGAAATGCCCGTCGCCGCGATCGGCCGGGAAAACCCAAGGGCGGTGCTAGACTGAGCCGCCCGCGCGGAACGTCCGCTGAAAGCCAATCAAAAACTAGCCCACTGACCCCCGTTGCCTTTCGGGGCCTAAATCCATACAGACTAGAGCCTTCGCGGGCTTTGTGGCTTCTGGTGTTAGCCCGACGTTAGCCATGACCAAAGCCACCGGTCGCCGAGATGGCATAACATATTGATTATATTGGCATGGATGAAACGGTAACAAGCATCGAGCCCATGATGCTCTATATGGGCCGCTTGGCGCGGGAAGCCGCGCGCGAGCTTGCGCTCGCGACCACTGCGCAGAAGAACGCGGCGCTAGAAGCCATGGCCGCGAGGCTGGAGGCCCGCGCCGATGCGATCCTGGAGGCCAACCGGAACGACGTCGAGGCCGCTCGCGGCAAGGGCCGAGACGACGCCTTCGTCGACCGGCTGATGCTGGACCAATCCCGCGTGGTAGGTATGGCCAAGGGTTTGCGCGAAATCGCCGCGCTCCCCGATCCCGTGGGTCAGGCGATCGCGTCCTGGACGCGGCCGAATGGCTTGCAGATTTCCCGGGTGCGCGTGCCGCTCGGCGTGATCGGCATCATCTATGAGAGCCGGCCAAATGTGACGGCCGATGCGGGCGGGCTTTGCATTAAGTCGGGGAACGCCGTGATCCTGAGAAGCGGCTCGGAGAGCTTCCTCACCTCCCTCGTCATCTGCAACGCCCTGAACGAGGGGCTGGCAGAGGCGGCCTTGTCGCAAGCCGCAATCCAGTTCGTGCCGACGGTCGACCGCGCGGCGGTGGGTTTCATGCTCGCTGGCCTTGGCGGCGCCATCGACGTGATCGTGCCGCGCGGGGGCAAGAGCCTGGTCGCTCGTGTGCAGGATGAGGCGCGCGTGCCGGTGTTCGCGCACCTCGAAGGCGTGTGTCACGTCTACGTGCATCGGGCTGCCGACCTCGACATGGCGAAGATGATCGTGTTGAACGCGAAGATGCGGCGGACCGGCGTGTGCGGGGCGGCGGAGACCCTGCTCGTGGATCGTGCGGCGGTGCCCACGCATCTTGCGCCCCTGGTCGCAATGCTGATCGAGGCGGGGTGCGAGGTACGCGGCGATGCCGAGACGCAAAGTGTCGATGCTCGCGTCAGACCTGCGAGCGAGGAGGACTGGCCGAAGGAATATCTCGACGCCATCATCGCGGTGAAGGTCGTCGATGGTCTCGACGCGGCGGTCGAGCACATCGCCCGCTACGGCTCGCAGCACACCGACGCCATCATTACCGAGGACAGAGACGCCGCGGAGCGCTTCCTCTCCCGGGTGGACAGCGCCATCGTGCTGCACAACGCCTCGACGCAATTTGCCGATGGCGGCGAGTTCGGCATGGGCGCGGAGATCGGCATCGCCACGGGACGCTTCCATGCCCGCGGGCCGGTGGGGCTAGAGCAGCTCACGACGTTCAAATATGTCGTGCATGGCTCGGGCCAGACCCGTCCCTGATGATGTCTCAGCTCTCGCGCTCGGTAAAAGATAAAGGCGAGGAGTTCATGCGGGTGCCAATGGCGATGCCGAATATGCGCATTGGTCTGCTCGGCGGCTCGTTTAATCCGGCCCATGAAGGTCATCGCCAGATCAGCCTCACGGCCTTGAAGCGGCTCGGACTCGATCGGGTTTGGTGGCTGGTAAGTCCTGGCAATCCGCTCAAGGACACGTCCACAGTGCCAGACCTCGGCGCCCGCGTGGCGGCAGCGCGCAAGATTGCCGGTCACCCAGGGATCGTCGTCACGGCCTTCGAAGCCAGCCGTGGCAGCGCCTACACCGTCGATACGCTCCGTTTCCTCAAGCGGCGCTTCCCTGACGTCAACTTCGTGTGGCTGATGGGCGCCGACAATCTCACCTCGTTCCATCGATGGCGCGCCTGGGAAGAGCTGTTCGGCCTCGTGCCCATCGCCGTGCTCGACCGGCCGGGCTTCCGGCTGAAGGCGCGTGCGAGCAAGGCCGCCCAGCGATTCGCCTCCGCCGCGATCGACGAATCGGATGCTGGCGGGCTTGCTCACATGGGGCCGCCGGCCTGGACCGTGCTGAGCCTTCCGCTGTCGGGCTTGTCCTCGACCGCGTTGCGCGGAAAGCCAATTCGGGGCGACGCAGGCATGGCCGAAAAGCGCAAAGCCAAGGACCGCAAGGCGGCAAAGACCGAGAAAAAAAAGGGTAGTCAAGGCACGTCGTGCCAAGGCGGCGAAGGCCGAGAAAAAGGCGGTCAAGCAGGCGGGGAAGGACGCTAAGAAAAACAAGAAAAAGGCAAAGCGACACTAGCTATTGAAAGCCGCCCGCGACGCAGACTATGTTTAGGTCGAAGCGGGACCAAACGGCGGCCTGCTGCGTTTAGCAGGAGCGAGGCTAGAGACCCGCTTCGGCAGGAGCAATGACAGAAGGACATCCACCACAACATGCGCTCACCAAGAGAGGGTGCCCATAGCGGCACGCCTCCCTCCGGCTTTGCGTCATTTCGCGCCAAGCCGAATCGTTTGCTCAACGTCGTGCTCGACACCCTCGACGATGCCAAGGCTGAGGACGTCGTTTGCATTGAGCTCAAGGGCAAGACCTCGATCGGCGACCAGATGGTCGTAGCCTCGGGGCGCTCGCAGCGCCACGTCGGCGCCATGGCCGATCAACTCGTCAGGAAGCTCAAGGATGAAGGCTTTGGACGTGTTCGCGTCGAAGGCCTCCCCCATGCCGACTGGGTGCTGATCGACGCCGGTGACGTCATCGTCCATATCTTCCGCCCGGAAGTACGGGAGTTTTACAATCTCGAGAAGATGTGGTCGGCCGACCGCCCGATGGAGCGGATGGTTATCTGACCGTCCCCGCCGCCCCAAGGGCTGATGCCTGTAAGGTCGCGCCATGCGGCTGCTGATTGCCGCCGTGGGTAGGCTGAAGCAGGGGCCTGAGCGAAACCTTTTTGGGCACTACCTTGCGCGTGCTGAGACCGCCGGCCGCAAGCTCGGGCTTTCGCCGGTAAGCGTGATCGAGGTTTCGGAGTCGCAGGGGCAGACCGCAGCTTCTCGATGCAAGGCCGAGGCCGCGGCGTTGTTTGCCAAGCTACCCCGATCTTATCCTTTCATTTGCCTCGATCCGACGGGCGAAGCGCTCGGCAGCGAAGCCTTCGCTCGGGCTCTCAGCAAGCTCCGCGATGACAGAGTTGAAGGGCTCGCCTTCCTTATTGGCGGCGCCGATGGGCTCGGCAGTGAGGCCTTGGCTAGGTCTATCTGGCGGCTCTCGCTTGGGCCCATGACCCTGCCGCATGGGCTCGCCCGCATCGTTCTTGCCGAGCAGCTCTATCGGGCGGCGACGATCCTTGCGGGCCACCCCTATCACCGGGGCTAAAGCACTTGCCAAGGTCCTCCGGCGAGGGAGGAAGGGTTAAGATTTGTTCAGCATATTCGCCTTGATTCTGCCTCATCGCTCCGCTTCCGTTCCCGCTCGCTCGAGTCCTGTCTTTCGGCCAGCAGCGAAGAGACGGAACGGGGGAAGAGCACGCGGTCAATTCGGATGGCGCCAATCCATCGGTCCCCTGAGCCAATATCCCGGTTCGGCATCGCCGGTTTGCTGCTCGTGGGGCTCCTGAGCACCTTCCCCTTTCTTGCGGCGGCGGAGAACGACCTCTCCCGCGAGGAGGTACAGAAGAAACTCGACGAGACCTCGCAGAAGCTGCAATCAAGCCGCGCGCAGGAGCAGGGCCTCGCCCAAGACGTGGCGGCCTTGGCGCAGGCGCGGGCGAAGCTCAACACCGACCTGATCGAAGCGGGCAAGCGGGTGCAGACGAGTGAGGCAAAGCTTTCCGAGACCGAGGCCAAGCTCACGGAACTGACCGATCAGGTCAACGTCATTCGCAACTCGATCACCGACCGAAAGGAAACCATCGTCAAGATGCTGAGCGCCATGCAGAGGATGGGCCGGACCCCGCCGCCCGCGCTCGTGACGCGCCGAGACGACGCGCTGGCCGTGGTGCGCAGTGCCATGCTCTTGGCGGAAGTTTTCCCAGAGCTGAAATATCAGGCCGACAACCTGTCGCAGGAGCTTGAGGGATTGGTCACGCTCGAGAACGGTATTCGCGAGCAGCGAGACGCCGAGAAGCGGGAGACCGACCGGCTCGCCGCAGAGCAGAGCAGCATCGATCAGCTGCTGGAGGAGAAAAAGACGAAGCTTTCCCAAAGCGAGGCCGAGCTTGTCACCACGCGCCGGGCGGCGGAGCAGCAGGCAGCGACGGTCACCGAGCTGAACGAGCTGATCGCACGGCTAGACGAGCGGATCGCCAAGGCCGAGGTGGCCCAATACGACGCGGAAGTCGCCGCCGAGCAGGCGCTCCGGGCCAGGGAGCAGAGCCAAGCGCTCGCCACTCCGGCCAATGAGAACGTCGTTGAGATCAAGCCTGAATCGAGCAAAGTCGCTTTTGCGAGCCCTGACCGCATGAAGCCCGCCATGCCCTTCGAGGCCGCGAAGGGCACGCTGCCCTTGCCCGCCCAGGGCAAGCGGCTCAAGCGCTTTGGCGAGGCCGACGGGGTCAGCGGCACCCTGAAGGGAATTTCACTGCAAACCCGCGGGGGAGCCCGGATTGTTGCGCCCGCGGACGGCTGGGTCGTCTACGCCGGTCCGTTCCGCTCCTATGGCCAACTCTTGATAATCAATGCAGGCGGGGGATATCATGTTCTGCTTGCGGGAATGGGCCGCATCGACGCAAGCCTCGGCCAGTTTGTCCTCGCCGGCGAGCCGGTCGCGGTGATGGGCGCGTCGGTCCCGGCGAGCCAAGGCGGCAATGACAATTCGCGCCCCGTCCTATACGTCGAGATTCGTAAGGACGGCAGGCCAATAGACCCCGGCCCATGGTGGGCCGAGGCTTCCGAGAAGGTGCAAGGGTGATGCGGAGATCCCAATACGCGCTGTGCACGCTTATGGTGCTGGCCGTGCTCGCTGCCGGTTCGACGATGGTGGGCCTGGCGCGGAGCCAAGCAGCCTCGGCCGCCAACTCGGAGATCTACCGCCAGCTCGATCTCTTCGGCGAGGTGCTGGAGCGCGTTCGTGCCGACTATGTCGAGAAGCCCGACGATTCGAAGCTGATCGAGTCCGCGATTAACGGCATGCTGATGGCGCTGGACCCGCATTCTGCCTATCTCAATCCGAAGCACTTCCGTGACATGCAGGTGCAGACCCGCGGCGAGTTCGGTGGCCTCGGCATCGAGGTGACGATGGAGAACGGCGTGGTCAAGGTCGTCTCCCCGATCGAGGATACACCGGCAGCCAAAGCGGGCATCATGAGCGGCGATCTCATCACCGCACTCGACAAGGAGCAGATCCTCGGCCTCACCTTGCAGGAAGCCGTCGAGAAGATGCGCGGGCCGGTAAATTCCGCCATCACCCTCACCGTCCTGCGCAAGGGCGTGGACGAACCCTTCGACGTGAAGGTCACGCGCGACGTGATCCACATCAATCCGGTGAAGTACAGTACCGAGAACGACGTGGGCTATATCCGGATCACCACCTTCAACGAGCAGACCACGGCCAATCTGCAGAAGGCGATCGAGGATTTGAAGAAGGAGATCGGTCCGAAGCTCAAGGGCTACGTCATCGACCTCCGCAACAATCCCGGCGGCCTGCTCGATCAGGCCATCTCGGTCTCCGATGCGTTTCTCGACCAGGGCGCCATCGTGATCACCAAGGGTCGCAATCTTGAGGAGACGCAGCGGTCGAATGCAACGCCCGGAGACATCACTGGGGGGCAGAAGCTGGTGGTGCTGATCAATGGCGGCTCGGCCTCTGCCTCCGAGATCGTCGCGGGCGCGCTGCAGGATCACCACAGGGCGACCATCGTTGGCACCCGGTCCTTCGGTAAGGGCTCCGTGCAGACCATCATTCCGCTGGGGAGCAACGGTGCGCTCAGGCTGACCACCGCGCGCTACTACACGCCATCCGGCCGCTCGATCCAGGCCAAGGGCATCGAGCCCGAGGTAGTGGTCGAGGAGGAACTCCCCGATGACCTCAAGGACAAGGCCGCGGCACAGAGCACGCGGGGGGAGGCGAATTTGCGCGGGCACCTCAAGGGCGAGGGCGAGGCCGCGGACAGCAAGGACGAGGAGGAGTCCGGAAGCTCTGCCTATGTGGCTCCGGACAAGGACAAGGATACTCAGCTCCAATACGGACTCGATCTACTGCGTGGCATTAAGTCGGTCGATACGGAGGCCAAGAAGAAGGCGGAGGCCAACTAGGCAAGACTCGGCAGCCGTGGCGACCATTGCTGCACGTAAGGAGGCCTTCGCCCCGTGGCAGGGGCTTAGACGCGGAGAGGTGCAGGCGCAATGAAGGCGCTGACCGTCACGGCTTCGATAGTGCTCTCAGCACTCGTGCTTGGCATCGTGTGGCTTGCCTTTTTTTCCAGTCCTGACCCTGACGCGGGTGAGCCTGTCGTCACCGTGGCGGTAACGCCGCCACCGCCAGCAAAGCCGGCACCGCCCGCACCAGCAGCGCAGGTCCCCGGTCCCCCGATCGATCTTCCACCCGGCTTCGGCATCGCCGGCTCTCCAGCCGTGCACCTGCCGGAGGGGCCTCCCGCTCAGCTTCAGTCTGCTCCGCCGCAGCCGCCGGCCTCACAACGGGAGGCGGCGACAGAGCCTGCGGCTCAGCCAAGGGCCGCACGGGCGGAGATCCAACAGACAGCTACCGTGCCGGTACCACCTGCGCCAGCGCCGGCGCCCGGACCCGGCGCGGCCCTGCCTCAGCCGCCCGAGTCGGAATCCGCTTTGATAACGCTGGTTTCCGCCCCGGTGCCCGAACTCGTGGAGGAATCGCAATATGGGCCGCTCCCCAGGGTAGCCGAGGACGGAAGGAGACCGCTTGAGGTCTATGCGCGGCCGTCGCGCTATGCGGCAAAGGCGGCGACCGGAGAGCCTCCGCGCGTCGCGGTGCTGGTCAGTGGCATGGGGGTCTCGGATGCCGCCACGGCCGAGGCGATCAAGGGTCTGCCCGCGCCGATCAGCGTGGCTTACGGCGCCTATGGACGCAATCTCCAAGACTGGGTGGCCAAGACGCGGGCGGCTGGCCATGAGGTCCTGCTGCAAATTCCGCTTGAGCCGGCGGACTATCCCACAAACGATCCCGGCCCGCACACGCTGCTCACGACGCTCCCGCCCGAGGAGAACATGAAGCGGCTGCAATGGCTGATGTCGCGTTTCACGGGCTATGTCGGCGTCACCAATCTCATGGGCGCCAAGTTCGAGGCAGCTCAAGATTCGTTCCTGCCGGTGCTCGAGGAGGTGAAGGCGCGGGGTCTGCTTTTCGTCGATGACGGCGCCGCACAACACTCAACCGCCGGGCAGATCGCAGGCGCGCTCGGTCTCGACTATGCGGTCGCCAATATCCAAATCGATGCGGTTGAGTCGCCGAACGACATCGCCAAGGCGCTGGCGCGGCTCGAAGCCCTGGCCAAGGAGCGGGGTACGGCGATCGGGGTGGCGAGCGCCACGCCTGCAACCATCAAGCAGCTCGCCGCGTGGGCCGAGCAGCTCAAGGGCAGCGGCTTCGTCCTCATTCCCGTCAGTGCCGCCGTGCGCTCGCAGCGGCAAAGCTGATCGTCCCAATGACCACCGAGAGAGAGCTGCCATATCGGCCTTGCGTCGGCGTGATGCTGATCAATGCGCAAGGTCACGTCTTCGTTGGCAGGCGCGCCGATCGGGTTGGGGCCCCTGAAGGCCTCGGCCAGTGGTGGCAGATGCCGCAAGGGGGCATGGATGATGGGGAAGACCCTGAAACCGCCGCGCGGCGGGAGCTCGAAGAGGAGACGGGGGTGAGGCGGGCGCGGTTCATCGGCAGATCGCGGCAATGGTACGCCTACGATCTCCCCGGCGAGCTGCTCGGCATCGCTTGGCAGGGGCGCTATCGCGGCCAGACGCAACTCTGGTTCGCTGCCCGCTTCGAAGGGGAGGAAAGCGAGATCGACCTCGCGCCGAAGGCCGGTCATGAGCGCGAGTTCGACGCGTGGAGGTGGGTGCCGCTTACGCTCGTCGCCACCCTCGTCGTGCCCTTCAAGCGCCAGGTCTATGAAGGCGTGATCCAGGAATTCGAGCGGCTCGTGCTCACGCCTTGAAGCGGCGTCAAGCGCCTCCCCGCGCGCGTGCGGGCTTTCGCCAGCCCCGCATGAAGCGCCGGAACAGCAGCACGCTTGCCGGCAACAGCAAAAGATCGCCGACAAGCGCCGCCATCAACGTCAGGCCCGAGAGCTTGCCGAAGAGGCGTAGCGACGGCAGGGCGGACAGGACGGTGACGCCAAGGCCGAAGGCGAGGATCAGCGAGGTCAGCACGAGCGCCGGACCGATCAGGACTGTCGCCCGCTCCACCCCGATCGCCGGATTCTCGCCGGGCCGGTCCTCCAGACGAAGCCGGTTGAGATAATGCACCGTGGCGTTAAGCGACAGACCGAAGGAGACGATCAGCGCCACGATGCTGGCAAATTGCAGGCCCTCGCCGGAGGCGGCAAGAACGGCGCCCGCGGTGAACACTGGAAACAGATTGGGCAGCACGCTGACGAAGCTGACCATCACGGAGCGGAAGGCGAGCCCGAGAAAGACGCAGATGAAGGCGATCTCGGTGGTGAGCCCGGCATTGAGCTTGCCGATCATGGTCGCGCTGTTGCGCGCGGCGATCGCCGAGAGCCCCGTGACCACGATGCGGTAACCCGGATTTGCCTTGCGCACGGCATTGAGCTGCGTATCGAGCTTCTCGACCACCGGCAGGAGGTCGCTCACATCAACGTCGGGGATGCGGCCAGTGACGACGGCGGAATTGTCCTTCTCGTCGATGAAGCGCTTGGTCAAATAATCGGGCAGGATGTCGATATATTCCTTGAGCTTCTCCGGCGTGTCCTCGCTGGTCTTGGCGAGCCAGCGGCGCAAAGTCTCGACCGACCAGACATTGCCGACGCCGGACTGCGCTTCCACGCGGGCATGAATGTCGCCGATCACCTTCAGCACCTCGGGGTCGTAGAGCGTCTTGCCTTGGGGCCAGTCGACCATCACGTGCAGCGGGCTGGCGCCGGTCAGCTTCTCGTCGAGCTGCGCGCTGGCAGCGACCGCCTGCTCGCGGTCGGGAACCTGGTCGGCGAGGCGGTAGCGGGGCGGCAGTGTCGTATAGATGGCGCCAAAGGCGATCACCACCAAGAGCCCAAGGCCGACGATGGTCTTCGGGTGACGCACGCCGATCTCGGCGATCCAGCCGCAGAGGCGTTTCAGCGCGTTCATCGCCCAGTCGTGGCTCTTCAGGTTCGTCACGAAGGGCTTAGTGTTGCGCCCGATCAGGGCGCGGGTGAGCAGAGGAACGAGCGTAATGCCGGCGACGAAGGCGATCATGGTGGACAGCGCGCCGGCAAAGCCGAAGGTGCGGATCAGCGCGGAGTCGGAGAAAAACAGCGCAATGAAGGATGCCGCGGCGGTAGCGGTGGCCAGCACGCAAGCTGGACCCACCACGAGCACGGCGTAGCGGGCGGCTTTGATGCGGCGATCCCCTTCCAACAGCCGATTGCGCATGGCCACAGTCAGCTGCATGGAATCGGAGAAGCCGAGCACCATGATCAGCGGGATCATCACGTTCAAAAACAGATTGAGCTTGAAGCCGAGCCAGCCGAACAGGCCGAGCGACCAGATGATGGCGATCACCGGGGGAAGTGCAGCGATGGCCATCAGCGACAGGCGCCGGAAGAAGGCGTAGGCGATGATGGCGCCGAACAGGAACCCCAGCGCGTTATAGAGATTGCGGTCGTGCTCCACGGCGTTGCGGATCTCAAGCTGCATCACCGGCGCGCCGGAAAGCTTCATGCCGAGTCCGGTGTCCTTGAGAAATTCATCCGCAGTCTGGCGGATTTGCTCGACCACGGAGTTGAGGCCTTTGCTCGCGACGACCTCGCGGTCGAGGGCCAGCAGAATGAGCGTTAGCGTCCCGTCGTCGGAGAGGAGCTTGCCGGCGATGATCTCGTTATGGCGCACCTGGTCGATGAGCTTGTCATAGGCGGCACCGGCCGGAAGTTTGGCCGGGAAGACCGGTCCAGGGACCTTGCCAGGCTCGGGCGCCTCGCGAGCCGAGAAGAGCGACACCTCTCCCGCCATGCCGTCGACAAATTGCAGCTCGGTGACGAGCGCGCGGAGCGCGTTGATGGATTTCCGCTCGAGCAGCTTGTCGCCGGTGACCACGATGAGCACGTCGTATTCGCTGGAGGGGAAGCGCTCGGAAAGGACCTCGTAGTCGTGGAACTCCGGCGTATCCGCGCGGAACAGCTCCGAGAGCGAATCGTCCACCCTTAGCTTGCTGATGCCGAACAGCGCCGCGACGGTGGCCGCCACGATGAGGACGGCGATGACGACGGGATAACGGAGCGCCGTGAGGCCGAGGCGCTCGAGCCCGAAGCTTAAGGATCGCACCCGTTTCGGTTCGGCTTTCTGCTGCATTCCCCTGTCCGCAGACCTTAAGCCCTTTTAGCCGAGGCGCCGCGTGCTCCCTATCCCCGCCCGCGAGGGGGTTATAGCAAGGACGGGGCGCCTGCCCTAATGGCTTGTGACGGGGGCTTCTTGAGGGCGGCGGGAAGGCTAAAGATTGAGCGCGAGCCGCACCTGGCGAAGGTGGTCGAGCCGGGTCTTGGCGCGGTCACGGGCGGCGTCTTCCTTGGCGTCGGCGACGTCCTCCTCGGCGTCCTTGATCGCCTGATCGAGGACCGCCCTATCGAGCTCGACGAGATCGATGGCGGTCTCGGCGAGCACGGTAAGGCCCGAAGGCCCAACCTCGGCGAAGCCGCCGCGCACGAAGTAGCGCCGGCGCTCAGCACCGCTGGAACCGATGTCGAGGACTCCTGGCCTTAGTGTCGTGAGCAGCGGCGCGTGATGGGCGAGCATGGTGAAGTCGCCTTCGGATCCCGGCACCAGCACCTGCTCGACCTCGGCCGACACAAGCAGCCGTTCCGGCGATACGAGCTCGAATTTGAAGGTATCAGGCATGCTCAAGCCGCCTCGGCGGCAAGTTTCTCGGCCTTGGCGACAGCCTCCTCGATCGTGCCGACCATATAGAAGGCGGCCTCAGGCAAATGGTCGTACTCGCCATCGCAGAGGCCCTTGAAGCCCTTGATGGTGTCGGCGAGATCGACGAACTTGCCGGGCGTTCCGGTGAAGACCTCCGCCACATGGAAGGGCTGCGACAGGAAGCGCTCGATCTTGCGCGCCCGCGCCACCGTGATCTTGTCCTCCTCGGAGAGCTCGTCCATGCCGAGAATAGCGATGATGTCCTGGAGCGCTTTGTAGCGCTGCAGGATCTCCTGCACGCGGCGCGCCACCGCGTAGTGCTCCTCGCCGACGATCAGGGGCGAGAGCATACGCGAGGTGGAATCGAGCGGGTCCACGGCAGGGTAGATGCCCTTCTCGGCGATGCCGCGCGACAGCACCGTGGTGGCATCGAGATGCGCGAAGGACGTGGCGGGCGCGGGGTCGGTCAGGTCGTCGGCGGGGACGTAGATGGCCTGCACGCTGGTGATCGAGCCCTTCTGGGTCGTGGTGATGCGCTCCTGCAACGCGCCCATATCGGTGGCGAGCGTCGGCTGATAGCCAACGGCGGAGGGGATGCGGCCGAGAAGTGCGGACACTTCGGAGCCCGCCTGGGTGAAGCGGAAGATATTGTCCACGAAAAACAGCACGTCCTGACCCTGGTCGCGGAAATATTCGGCGACGGTGAGCCCTGAAAGCCCGACGCGGGCGCGGGCGCCCGGTGGCTCGTTCATCTGGCCATACACCAGCGCGCATTTGGAGCCTGCGGCGCTACCGCCCTTGCGCGGGTCCTTGTTCACGCCGGAGTCGATCATCTCGTGATAGAGGTCGTTGCCCTCGCGCGTGCGCTCGCCCACGCCTGCGAATACCGAATAGCCGCCATGGGCCTTGGCGATGTTGTTGATCAGCTCCATGATGATCACGGTCTTGCCGACGCCAGCACCGCCGAATAGACCCACCTTGCCGCCCTTGGCGTATGGCGCGAGCAGATCGACCACCTTGATGCCGGTGATCAGGATCTCGGCCTCGGTCGACTGATCGATGTAAGGCGGGGCAGGGGCGTGAATCGGACGCTTCTCGGTGGTCTTGATAGGGCCAGCCTCGTCCACCGCCTCGCCGACCACGTTCATGATGCGACCCAAGGTCGCGTCGCCGACCGGCACGGCGATCGGCTCGCCGGTATCGTTCACCTCTTGCCCGCGCACCAGCCCTTCGGTCGAGTCCATGGCAATGGTGCGGACCGTGTGCTCGCCGAGATGCTGGGCCACCTCGAGCACGAGCCGATTCCCCTGATTGTCGGTCTCGAGCGCGTTCAGGATCTCGGGCAGGTGATCGGTGAACTGCACGTCGATCACGGCGCCCATGACTTGGCGCACATGGCCGGGCGCGCCTAACGCCTTCGGCTTGTTCGTCTTGGTGGCTACGACCGGGGATTTCTTTGCCATTCCAGGGTTCCTTACGTCTCGCGAAACTATAGCGCCTCGGCGCCGGAAATGATCTCGATCAGCTCCTTGGTGATCATGGCCTGGCGCGTGCGGTTGTATCTCAGGGTCAGGCGATCGATCATGTCGCCGGCGTTGCGGGTGGCGTTATCCATGGCGCTCATGCGGGCGCCTTGCTCGGAGGCTGCGTTCTCGAGCAGCGCCCGGAGAAACTGGGTGGCGATGTTGAGGGGTAGGAGCTCAGTCAGGATCGCGGCCTCGTCGGGCTCATATTCATAGACCGCGCCGCCAAGCGCTGCTTCTGCTTTCGGCGTCTCGACGAGGATTACGGCCGGGATGATCTGCAACGCCGTGGGGATCTGGCTTATCACGGAGCGAAAGCGCGAGAAGAAGAGCGTCGCAACGTCGAATTCACCAACGGTGAAGAGGCCAATCACCTTCTCAGCGATCTTCTCGGCGTGGCCGAAGCCGAGCTGGCGGACCCCCCTCAACTCGACGACCTCGACGATCTGGGAGGCGAACTGGCGCTTGAGCTGGTCGAAGCCCTTCTTGCCGACGCAGAGGTACTTGACCTGTTTGCCTTCTCCCATCAGCCGGAAGGCGTGGTCGCGGGCAAGCCGCACGATGGAAGAATTGAAGGCGCCGCAAAGCCCACGCTCGGCAGTGCAGACCACGAGCAGATGCCTCGCATCCTTGCCGGTGCCCACCATGAGCGGCGGGCCGCCATTGCGGCCGGCAAGTGCGGTGGCGAGATTGGCGAGAACGGCGTCCATGCGCGTGGCGTAGGGGCGAGCGGCTTCCGCCGCGCTCTGGGCCCGCCTGAGCTTTGCCGCCGCCACCATTTGCATGGCCTTGGTGATCTTCTGCGTCGCCTTCACGCTGGCGATGCGGTTGCGCAGCTCTTTCAGCGACGGCATGGCTGGTACCCTCTCCCCCCTTGCGGCGGAGAGCTGGAGAGGGGGGCGAGGAACGAGCACAGATCGGGCAAGTGACCCCGCTCCCGGTCAGCTTTGCTGACTGGCCTCCCCCGTAAAGGGGGAGGCGATTGGAGCGCGCGGCCCGTGCTTTCGTACAAAGCGAGTGTCATCATCTCACGCAAAGGCCTTGGCAAACTTGTCGACCGCGACCTTCAGCTTCTCGCCGGTCTCCTTTGAGATTTCCTTCTGGTCCCGGATCGCGGCGAGGACACCCTTGTGCTCGGCACGTATGTAGCGGAGCAGCTCGGCCTCAAAACGCTGCACATCTTTCACGGGGATCGGATCGAGATAGCCGTTGACGCCGGCATAGATCACCAGGACCTGCTCATCCACCTGCATCGGAGAGAATTGCGGCTGCTTCAGAAGCTCGGTCAGCCGCGCGCCGCGGTTGAGCAGGCGCTGGGTGGTGACGTCGAGGTCGGAGCCGAACTGGGCGAAGGCCGCCATCTCGCGATATTGGGCAAGCTCGCCCTTGATCTTGCCGGCCACCTGCTTCATTGCCTTCACCTGTGCGGCGGAGCCCACGCGGGAGACCGAGAGACCGACATTCACCGCAGGACGAATGCCCTGATAAAAGAGATCCGTCTCGAGGAAGATCTGCCCGTCGGTGATGGAGATGACGTTGGTCGGGATATAGGCCGACACGTCGTTGGCTTGCGTCTCGATCACGGGAAGCGCGGTCAAGGAGCCCGAGCCGTTGTCCTTATTTAGCTTCGCGGCCCGCTCCAGAAGCCGCGAATGGAGATAGAACACGTCGCCGGGATAGGCCTCGCGGCCGGGCGGCCGGCGAAGCAGCAGAGACATCTGGCGGTAGGCCACGGCCTGCTTGGACAGGTCGTCGTAGAAGATGACCGCGGCCATGCCGTTGTCGCGGAAGAACTCGCCCATGGCGCAGCCGGAGAAGGGCGCGAGGAACTGCATGGGCGCGGGGTCGGAGGCCGTGGCGGCGACGACGATGGAATAATCCATGGCGCCATTGTCCTCGAGCACCTTCACGAACTGCGCGACGGTGGAGCGCTTCTGCCCGATGGCGACGTAGATGCAATAGAGCTTGGTCTTCTCGTCGCCTAAAGCATTCACCGATTTCTGGTTGAGGATGGTGTCGAGGATGATGGCGGTCTTGCCGGTCTGGCGGTCGCCGATGATGAGCTCGCGCTGGCCGCGGCCGATGGGGATCAGGGCGTCGATGGCCTTCAGTCCCGTCTGCATCGGCTCATTCACCGATTGGCGCGGGATGATGCCCGGTGCCTTTACGTCCACGCGGCGCTTCTCATGGCTCTCGATGGGGCCTTTGCCGTCGATCGGGTTCCCGAGCGCGTCGACCACGCGGCCCAACAGGCCCTTGCCCACGGGCACCTCGACGATGGCACCGGTGCGCTTGACGATGTCGCCTTCTTTGATGTGGCGGTCGTCGCCGAAGATCACGATGCCGACATTGTCGACCTCGAGATTCAGCGCCATGCCGCGCGTGCCGTCGGCGAACTCGACCATTTCGCCAGCCTGGCAATTGTCGAGCCCGTAGGCGCGGGCGATGCCGTCGCCAACCGACAGCACCTGGCCCATCTCGGAGACTTCGGCCTCCTGGCCAAAATTCTTAATCTGCTCTTTGAGTATCGCGGAGATCTCGGCGGCTCTGATATCCATCAGCCAACCTCTTTCATGGCGTGCTTGAGACGAGTGAGCTTGGTACGGAGTGATGAGTCGATCATGCGGCTGCCGACTTTGACGACGAGGCCGCCGAGCAGGGTTGCATCCACCTTCCGGTCGAGCTGCACGTCCTTGTGCAGGCCTTCCTTGAGCGCGGCTCGGAGCGCGCGGACTTGACCTTCCTCGAGCGGAACGGCCGAGGTGACCTCGGCGCTCGTCTGCCCGCGATGGCGGGCAAGCAGCGCGCGGAAGGCCTTGATCATGTCGGGGGCGGCAAACAGACGGCGGTTCTTTGCGATGAGCTTGAGGAAATTGGCGGTCAGCCCCTCGATCTCCATCTGCGCAAGGATGGCGGCGATGGCGCGCTGCTGCTCCTCGGCGGAGAACACAGGGCTCTTCACCAGGCGATAGAGATCGTGCACGGCGCCGAGCGCTTGGTCAAAGCGGCTCAGATCGCGCTCGACCTGATCGAGTGCGTTCTCCTCGAGCGCGAGTTCGAATAGGGCGTTGCCGTAACGGCCCGCAACGCCTGAAGGGGACTGTTCCTCGCGTGCCACCTAAATAACGCCTTTCCTCCCAAACGGGCGCTGCTTTAAAGAGCGGCCTCGTCCTTGGAACCGCAAATTCTGGGATTGGAGCTTCCGCGTCAACAGCCGTAAAAGCGCCGCCAACGGTCCCCCGGAAGGCCCGCGGAGCCTCTAACATATGGGGAAAGCGGGTGCAATAAGGGGGCGGAAAGCGCAACTGGATCGGGGACCTGCGGTCGACAACAGGCTAAACTTGTGGTGCTTTGCCCCGGGGGGATTGGTCAATGAAGCCGGCCACCGCAAATATGCTTCTGACGACTTGTCGGCGCGAAATCGACATGAGAATTCCTCCCCAATGCCAACTTCTCGCTCGACTATAGATAGCATGACACTTCGGTTGCAACCAGAGGGCAGTGATCGGGCAGTCCGAGTGAGCTGAAGCCTAGGGACACGGACAGGGACAGCTAAGGGTTGGCAGCTCACGCCTGCCTTGCGAGTCCGCGTTGAGATCGCGCAAATACTGATGCACTCTCAAAGGAAGGAATAAGGATCGACATCCACATTGAGCCGGATGTCGCCTTTGGGCTTAGGGGCTTGGCTCAGCCAGAGGCGCAAATAGGCTTGGAGGTCTGCCTCGCGGGTAGCCTTCACCAAGAGGCGAAAGCGGTAGCGGCCGCGGATCACGGCGAGCGGCGCTTCGGCGGGGCCGAGCACCTCGATCTTCGCGGCCTGCGGCGCAGCGCAGGCGATCGCCCGGGCGTAACTCTCCGTCGCCTCGCGCGAGCTGCCCGTAATCAGCAGTGCGGCGAGGCGCCCGAAGGGCGGCAGCATCGCGTCTTTGCGCCCCTCGATCTCGCTCGCAAGGAAGGTGTCGCGGTCGCCCGAGACGAGCGCCCGGATCGCCGGGTGCTCGGGCATATAGGTCTGGACAAGGCCGTGGCCTTCGATGGCCTCGCGGCCCGCGCGGCCGGTCACTTGGCTCAGGAGCTGGAAAGTGCGCTCGGCCGCCCGCGGGTCGGCATGGGCGAGCCCCAAATCCGCATCGACCACGCCCACCAGCGCGAGCCCCGGGAAGTGATGGCCCTTGGCCACGAGCTGGGTGCCGATGATGATGTCCACTTCGCGGTCCTGGATCTCGCGCAAAGTCTCGCGCAAATCGCTCACGCTCGGCGTCAAGTCGCTCGACAAAAGCACGCGGCGTGCTTCGGGAAATCGCTCGGCAATTTCCTCCGCGATGCGCTCGATGCCAGGGCCGCAAGGGACGAGCGAATGCTCGGCCCCGCAGTTCGGGCAAACGTCTGGGAGCGGCACGAACTTGCCGCAGTGGTGGCATTCGAGGCGGCGGCGGAATCTATGCTCAACGAGCCAGGCCGAGCAGTTCGGGCATTCGAAGCGGAAGCCGCATTTGCGGCAAAGCGTGACCGGCGCGTAGCCGCGGCGGTTCAGGAACAGGAGCGCCTGCTCGCTGCGCTGCAAGGTCTCGCCCACCGCCTCGACCAGCGCCGGCGAGAGCCAGCGCCCGCGCTCGGGTGGGCTCGCGCGCATGTCGATGGCGGCGATACCTGGGAGGCCGGCGGCCTTGTAGCGTTGCGCGAGGCGGATGTGGCGGTAGCGCCCTTGGGCGGCGTTCACCAGGCTCTCGATCGAGGGCGTGGCGGAGCTCAACACCACGGGGATGTGCCCGAGCGACCCACGCAAGACCGCCATGTCGCGCGCTTGATAGGCGACGCGCTCCTCCTGCTTGTAGCTTGCGTCATGCTCCTCATCGACGACGATGAGGCCGAGATCGGGCAAGGGCAGGAAGAGCGCCGAGCGGGCGCCCACCACGAGCTTCGCCTGATCTTGCGCGATCGCCCGCCACACGCGGCCGCGCATCGGCGCGCTTAGCCCCGAATGCCATTCGGCGGGCTTCGCCCCGTACCGCTCCTCGCAGCGGGCGATGAACTGACTTGTCAGGGCGATTTCAGGCATGAGGACTAAGGCTTGCTTTCCCCTGGAAACTGCCGCGGCGATGGCCTCGAAATAGACCTCGGTCTTGCCGGAGCCGGTGACGCCGTCGAGGAGCGTCACGGTGAAGCCGTTGCTCGTGTTTGCAACCAGCTCGCCTGCGGCCTTTGCCTGCTCGGGACTGAGCCGCCCCCGCGCCGTTGAAAGATCGAGCGGCGGGGGCGCCCATGCGGGAAGCGGCTCCATGGTAAGCGTGCCCGTATCGACCAGGCCGTCGATCACGCCCGAGCTCACGCCGGCGGTCTCGGCCAGCGCCGACTTCACCCAAGTCAGGCCGTTCGCCGCAACCTCCAGCACGCGGGCGCGGGCCGGCGTCATGCGCTCCGGTGCGCTGCCTGCGAGCCGCACGCCATAGCGGGGCGCCGGCGGCATAAAGGCATGGCCGGCGCTCATCATCATGCGCAGCACCATGCCGGGGGAGGAGAGCGTGTAGTTGGCGACCCAGGCGGCGAAGTCGAGCGACACGCGCGAGAGCTTCGGCACATCGTCGAGAACCTCGATGATCTCGCGGAGCTTCTCGGGGTTCACCGGCGGCGCTTCCGCCCCTTCGCCGCGGGGCCAGACCACGCCCAAACGCTCGACGGGACCGAGCGGCACGATGACGAACTGGCCGGGCTCAACGTCCAGTCCTTCGGGCACGAGATAGTCGTAGGGTGCCGGCAGCGCGAGCGGAAGGAGGACAGGCACGATCACCGGTCCTTGCGCCGGTTTCGTCTCCGGCGGGGTCTTAGTCTTGGCCAGGGTTGAGGCTCGCGGGTTAAGGGACAGGAAGGGGTCCTCCCCCATATAGTAGCTCTTGCGACCTGAGTCGTTTGCGGATCGAAACCGGGGGCTTGCTTGGTAGAGGACGCTAAAGCCGAGACGTTCGTCGCTGCCGCCGATGTCCAACGCGCGGTCGAGGCGTGGCTTGCCTATCTCTCCGTCGAGCGCCAGCTCTCAGCCAATACGTCGGAGGCTTACGCCCGCGACGTCGGCCAGTTCCTGGGCTTCCTCGCGAGCCACCTGAACCGCCTGCCGACGATCGCGCAGCTCATAGCGCTGTCGGCGCGCGACATCCGTGCCTTCTTAGCGTCACGCAGGTCGCAGGGCGTCGGCAGCCGCAGCCTCTCCCGCACGCTCTCGGCCCTTCGCATGTTCTATCGCTTCCTGGAGCGGCGCGGGCTCGGCAAGAACGACGCCGTGCGCACCGTAGCGCTGCCGAAGCTTCCCCATTCGGTGCCGAAGCCGCTCACGGCTTCCAAGGCCACCGCACTTGTCGGCGGCGCCGATGTGGGGTCTCCCGATGCGCCGGAATGGATCACCGCGCGCGACACCGCCGTGCTCGCTCTGCTCTACGGCTCGGGCTTGCGCATCTCGGAGGCGCTGTCGCTCGCCCGCAAGGAGGCCCCCATTCGCGGCCGTGACATGCTGAGGGTTCATGGCAAGGGCGACAAGACGAGGGTGGTGCCGGTGCTGCCCATCGTACGCGAAGCAGTGGAGCGATACCTCACACTTTGCCCGATGCCGCTCGGCGCCGACGATCCGCTCTTCGTGGGGGCGAGGGGCGGGCAGCTTTCGCCGCGCATCATCCAGCTCCTGATCGCGCGCGCCCGAGGCACGCTTGGCCTGCCGGAGACGGCGACGCCGCATTCGCTCCGCCATTCCTTCGCCACGCATCTGCTCGGCGCCGGCGCCGATTTGCGGGCGATCCAGGAGCTGCTCGGCCATGCGAGCCTCTCCACGACCCAAGGCTACACAGACGTCGACCGCGCGCATCTCCTGAAGACCTACGCGCGCGCCCACCCCCGCGCCTGAAAAACCACAATTTGCTCTTGTGGGGAGCACGCGGGCCTTGGGCGCCAGGAGGGGTGAGCCGGCAACGAATTACTCAACCCCTGCTTAGCCGTCCCCCGCAAGGGGGCAGGGGAGTCATCCACCGGTCGTCTCGCTCGGTTGCCCTTGCGGTACTGACCAGTCAGTCATTATATGAAGGCGGAAGCAGCGTTGCTGGAAGGAGCGGTGCTGGAAAGGGACGGCCGGAGCTAGCTATCGGAGTTGGCGCGGCCTGGGGGCAAAGGCGAGAGCCATGGCTGAAGCGAAATCCGTGCAGCGAAAATCAAGGCCGGCGGCCGAAGGACGCCGCAGGCAACGCAAGGACAACCGTCCGCAAGAGATCGTGGCGGCGGCCTTCGAGGAATTCGCCGCAAAGGGCTTTGCCGCCACACGGCTCGAGGACGTGGCCGCCCGGGCGCGGGTGAGCAAGGGCCTCCCCTATCTCTACTTCAAGACCAAGGTCGAGCTGTTCAAGGCAGTGGTCCGCAGCGTCATCACCTCCCATTTCGACGTGATCCGCGAGCGGATGGAGACGACCGAACTCTCGGTCGAAGACTTTCTCAAGGGTCCCTTCCTCGCCTTCATCCAGGACCTCGCGGGATCGCGGCGTGCCTTCATCGCGCGGCTGCTCATTGCCGAAGGGCATAAGCATCCGGAGCTCACCGCCTTCTATTACGAGAACGTCGTCTCGCGCGGGATAGAAACCGTGACCCGTCTCATCGATCGCGGCGTCGAGCGCGGCGAGTTTCGGAAGACGCGCTTGCGCGACTTTCCGCAGCTTCTGATCGCACCGGTGCTGACCGCCATCATTTGGCGCGGGCTGTTCGAGCGGCATCGCCATCTCGATACCGACGCGATGCTTGCCACCCATATCGAGCTTCTGGTCGACGCCATCAGAGCGCCCCGCGCCTATAGCGCAGAAGGGGGCGCGCCGTGAGGATCGTCGGTGGTGTTCTAGCCGCTCTTCTCCTGATCGCGGCAACGCTTGCGCTCGCCGGCTGCTCAGACCATCAGCTCCACGAGTTTCCCGGCTACATGGAAGCCAACCTCGTGCTGGTGGGCTCCGAGCAGGGCGGGCGCGTGGAGACGCTTGGCGTGAACGAAGGCGACAGCGTCGAAAAGGGTGCGCCTATCTTCACTCTTGAGAGCGAAGCGCAGGAGGCCGAGGTCGAAGCCGCAAGGGCGCGCGTGACGGAAGCCGAGGCTCACTTCGCCGATGCCAAACAGCAGATGCAGAGGCCCGGCGAGATCGACGTGCTGGAGGCGACGCTCGCCCAAGCGCAGGCCATGCTGCAGGTATCCACACTCAATCTCGACCGCACGCAGAAACTCTTCGACAAGCATTGGGTGGCCCAGGCTCAGCTCGACGATGCCAAGGCGCAGCACGATCGCAATCAAGCCGCGGTCGCCGAAGCCGAGCGGCGCATCGCCGCCGCCAAGCTGCCGAACCGCTCCGACCTCATCGATGCCGCTGCCGCTTCGGTCGAGGCCGCGCGCCACTCGCTCGAGCAGGCCGAGAAGAATCGCGGCAAGCGCAAGGTTTTTGCACCGGCAGACGGCACGGTGGAAGAGGTCTATTTCCGGCCAGGCGAGGTGGTGAATGCGGGCCAGGCCGTGGTGGCGCTGTTGCCGCCCGATAATCTCAAGGTGCGCTTCTTCGTCGCCGAGCCGGTGCGGGCGACCTTGCACGTCGATCAGACCATCAAGGTCACCTGCGACGGCTGCAAAGGGGAGCTTCTCGCCAAGATCAGCTTCATCGCTCGGGACGCCGAATTCACGCCGCCGGTGATCTTCTCGCGCGAGCAGCGGCAGAAGCTCGTCTTTATCGTCGAGGCGCGGCCCTCGGATGCGACCGCCAAGCTCACCGCGGGCCAGCCGGTGACGGTGAGTCTTGGGCGCGAGCCACAGGTCGTGCAGCGATGAAGGAGATCGCCATCGACGTCGAGGGACTGACCAAGTCCTTCGGCGAGCGCACGGTGGTCCGGGACTTGACCCTGAAGGTGCCCAAGGGCGAGATCTACGGCTTCCTCGGCCCGAACGGCAGCGGCAAGACCACTACCATTCGCATGCTGTGCGGGCTGCTCACACCCGACTCCGGCCACGGCACCTGCCTCGGCTATGACATCCTCACTCAATCGGACGAGATCAAGCGCGACGTGGGCTACATGACGCAGCGCTTCAGTCTCTATGCCGATCTCTCCATCCATGAGAACCTTGAATTCGTCGCCCGCGTCTATGGCGTCCCCAATCCAAGGGGCGCCGCCACGGAGGCCATCCACCGCCTTGGACTTGAGGGCCGGGCAGACCAGCTCGCGGGCGAGCTGTCAGGGGGCTGGAAGCAGCGGCTTGCGCTTGGTGCCTGCATCCTGCCTTCGCCCCGGCTTCTCCTGCTCGACGAGCCCACTGCCGGCGTCGATCCCAAAGCGCGGCGTGAGTTCTGGGAAGAGATCCACCGGCTCGCGGCGGAGGGCATCACCGTGCTCGTCTCCACCCATTACATGGACGAGGCCGAGCGCTGCCACGAGATCGCCTATATCGCCTTCGGCGAGCTCTTGGCTCGCGGCACCGCCAATGAGGTGATCACGCAATCAGGCTTGAACACGTGGGTCGTGTCGGGACGCGACCTGCAGCCGCTCGCGGAAGAGCTGCACAAGCGCAAGGGCGTGGACATGGTCGCGCCCTTCGGCACGAAGCTGCATGTGAGCGGGCGCGATAAGCGCGCGCTCAATGCAGCGATCGCGGCGGCCAAGAAGGCCGACGGGGCGCATCGCTGGAAACGAGGGGAGCCAAGCCTCGAAGACGTGTTCATCCTCTTGATGGATAAGTCTAAGGACAATTTTCCATGACGTTTCCAGCCTATAAAGGCGCGGGCCGCCGCCGCGATCCCGGCTTCGTCGCGCGCATGTGGGCGATGATCGTCAAGGAATTCGTGCAGATGCGTCGCGACCGCATGACCTTCGCGACCATGCTGATCGTCCCCATCATGCAGCTCGTGCTGTTCGGCTATGCCATCAACACCGATCCGAAGCATTTGCCAACGGCGGTGCTCGTGCGCGACGAGGGACCGCTGACGCGCGCCGTGCTCTCGGCTATGCAGAACACGGACTATTTCGACTTTCGCGAGCAAGTACACGATGCGGAAGAGCTGGACCGGCTGATCCGGTCGGGCGAAGTGCAATTCGCCATCGAGATCCCCGCAAGCTTTGAACGGGACGTTCGTAGAGGAGATCGGCCCGCCATCCTCGTCATCGCCGATGCGACCGATCCGGTCGCGACGGGGACCGCGATTTCAGCTGTGCAAGGCGTGATCGACACCGCGCTCCGACGGGAGCTACGTGGACCCGACGCCGCAGTCACGAGCACGACCGCGCCCTTCGAGATCCGACTTCAGCGTCGCTACAACCCGGAAGGCATCACCCAGTACAACATCGTCCCGGGCCTGCTCGGGGTGGTGCTGACCATGACCATGATGATGTTCACCGCCCTTGCCGTGACGCGGGAGATCGAGCGGGGGACGATGGAAAGCCTGCTTTCCATGCCGATCAAGCCGGTCGAGATCATGATCGGCAAGATCGCGCCCTTCGTGCTCGTGGGCTTCCTGCAGATGACGATCATCCTGCTCGCGGCGCGTTATCTTTTCAGCGTGCCTATACTTGGCAGCGTCCCGCTACTCATCACGCTATCGACGCTGTTCGCCGCCTCCAATCTCGCCGTCGGCTACACCTTCTCGACGGTCGCCCAAAACCAGCTGCAGGCGGTGCAGATGACGTTTTTCTTCTTCCTGCCCAACTTCCTGCTCTCGGGCTTCGCCTTCCCGTTCCGAGGCATGCCGCAATGGGCGCAATGGATCGGAGAGGTGCTGCCGCTCACCCATTTCATTCGCATCGTCCGTGGCATCACGCTGAAGGGCAACGGCTTTGGCGATATGCAGCTCGACGTGGCGGCTCTGGCGATTTTTATGATCGCGGCCATGGGGCTGGCGCTGCTCCGCTTCCGCCGGACGCTCGATTAGCTCGAAAGTGGCTATCTGGTCCGCCTCCCTGTTTTCCGCGATGGCGAACAGCCCGTCGCTGAGCGCGGCAATGCGTTCAAGGCTTTGTCCGGCAATGCGGTTGTACATGCTGGTCGCTCGCTTCAGGGCCGTCAGCCGCGCCCCTCCAATCCTGAAGCAGCTTGCAGCAGGGTGCAACGGCGGCTCCTGAGGCTGCCGCTAGCAGCGCGCGAAGTAACGCTTCCTCAGTCGCGTCCCCGCACCACATTTCGATGCTAGGCGGGAAATGGGATAAAGAATGGGTACGCTGGACATGGGAGGCGCCGTGCGCGGTCTCGCTTTTCTTATCGGGGCTTTTGCCGGCTCTGCCGTGACGCGGCGGCCCCCCCATCGGCGCCGGTGGAGCGGCGCCTTCCCTCATGCAGCAATCGGGGCGCTAGACCTCGGGCGCCCGGTCGAGCTGCCACCGGTCAGTGTGCCGGCTGTTGCAGTAAGGGCTCTCGCGCTTGGCGCATTAGCCGTCGGCGCTTTGGCAATTGGCGCACTCGCCATCGGAAGGCTTGAGATCCGGAAAGCGCGGCTCCGCGAGGTCGAGATCGACGACCTCATCGTGCGCCGCTTTCGCGTTGTCGATGCGCCGGCGCCAGCTGGAAAGGACTGATTGGTCTACGGGACAAGCCGTCCCACGACTAAAAAATGACCTATGCAAAAGGGGGGACGGACTCCATGTCGCTCAGGCTTGTTCGCTTTGTGGTCGTCATGCTCGCGTCGCTGTCGCTCAGCTTCGGGGCCGGGCATCTCATGCAGCTGCCCGCGCGCATGGCCTGGGATCAATATCTGTGGGTCGGCTCGACGGTGCAGGGTGGCTTCTACAGTCTCTCCGGACCGCTCGGCGCCCTGCTCGAGGTCACGACGCTCATCGCGCTCATCGTGCTAGCCGTGCTGGTGCGCCGCAGAGCGGGCGGTTTTGGCCTGACGGTTGCTGCTGCCGCGCTCTTCGCGACCGGGCTGCTATTCTGGTGGATCCTCGTCTATCCAGTAAATGTCGAGCTCGCCAAATGGGTGAACGGACCCGTGCCAGAGAATTGGGTGGAATGGCGCTCGCTCTGGGAATGGGGGCAGGCGGCGAATGGGATATTGCAGCTTGCGGGCTTTGCCGCGCTCGTAGCCTCGGTGCTGATGGAAAGGCCGCGCCACTGATCCCGGAACCGACGCCGCCGGGCGAGCGGCGCTGTCACCTCTCGCTGTTGCAGCTGGGTGGCTAACCATGACGGGGGCTCCTAGGCCCTGATCCGTTACCTATTGCGCCTGCTTTGAGAAAATTCTTCCACGAGGCTTGCCTTCGCGCCCCCGCAAGGGTCTTGCGGGGACGCCTAAGCCCGTTCAAAGTGCTCGTCAATCAGTCTCAATATCGTTTCGGGGGAACGAAGGTGACAAGCATCAGCGGCACGGATGCTGCCGGGCACCATATCGGTCTGCTCGACAAGGAGCGCATTGTTGCCTCTCCTGGCTACAACCGCTGGCTGGTCCCGCCGGCCGCGCTTGCTATCCACCTCTGCATCGGCATGGCCTATGGCTTCAGCGTGTTCTGGCTGCCGCTTGGGCGCGCCATTGGTGTCGCCGCCGGCACCGGCAAGCCGATACCGTGCCCGGGCGATGCGACCACCTTCCTCGGCAAGGTAGGCATCACGGCGCATGCGCTCTTCGCCACCGATTGCGACTGGACCCAGTTCGACTTGGGCTGGATGTTCACGCTGTTCTTCGTTCTGCTCGGCACCTCTGCTGCGATCTGGGGCGGCTGGCTGGAGCGCGTGGGTCCGCGCAAGGCGGGCGTCGTCGCCGCGCTTTGCTGGTGCGGCGGCCTGATGATCTCGGCCGTAGGCGTTTACATCCACCAGCTTTGGATGATGTGGCTCGGCTCCGGCATCATCGGCGGCTGCGGATTGGGACTTGGTTATATCTCGCCGGTCTCGACCTTGATCAAATGGTTCCCGGACCGCCGCGGCATGGCGACAGGCATGGCGATCATGGGCTTCGGCGGCGGCGCCATGATCGGCAGCCCTCTCGCCACCATGCTGATGAAGTACTTCGCGAGCCCGACCTCGGGCGGAGTGTGGGAGACTTTCGTGACCATGGGACTTATTTATTTCGTTTTCATGATGGGAGGCGCCTTCGGCTATCGGCTGCCGCCAGCCGGCTGGCGCCCGGCAGGCTGGACGCTACCCTTCAAAACCCACGCCATGATCACGACCGGGCACGTGCATCTGAAGGACGCTCACAAGACGGCCCAATTCTGGCTGATCTGGGCGGTGCTCTGCCTCAACGTCTCCGCCGGCATCGGCATCATCGGGGCGGCCGCGCCGATGCTGCAGGAAACCTTTGGCGGGCGGCTGTTCGGCGATCCATCCGTGGGCTTTGCCAAATTCAGCGACGACCAGAAGGCGAAAGCGGCGCTCGTAGGTGCGGCCTTTGTCGGGCTGTTCTCGCTGTTCAACATCGCTGGCCGCTTCTTTTGGGCGTCGCTCTCCGACAAGATCGGGCGGAAGCTGACTTATTACACCTTCTTCACGCTCGGCTTCGCGTGCTATGCGGCGGCGCCGACGCTTGCCACCCTCGGCTTGCTGGGGGTGTTCGCGGCTGCCTTCTGCCTCATCGCTTCCATGTATGGGGGCGGATTCGCCACGATCCCGGCCTATCTCGCCGACGTCTTCGGAACCCAGTTCGTCGGCGCCATTCACGGCCGGCTGCTGACCGCGTGGTCGACGGCCGGCATCGTCGGTCCGGTGATCGTCAACTACATGCACGACAACCGCGTGGCCGAGGGGGTCGCCCCCGACCAGATCTATCACCCGATCTTTTATGTGCTCGCGGGGCTGTTGGTGGCGGGCTTCATCGCCAACCTCCTAATCCGGCCGCTCGACAAGAAGTGGTTTATGAAGCCCGAGGAGGTCGAGACGCTGCAGACGCGGACGGCGCCAGAGCGCCGGCACCCGGCCGACGCGATCAGGGGCACCAATGAAACCAAGGCCGGCATGAGGCTGCTGCAACCGCTTGGCGTGGCGCTCATGTCGGTCGCCGTGGTGTGGTGGATCACCTTCTACACCAAGGTGGGGGGCATTGGCGGGGCGTGGGAGTGCCTGTTCATCACCACGACGCCTTGTGGCGAGACCATGAACGCGGCCGAGCTGCAAGGCTATTTCGCCTATCGTCCCGTCCTGATCTGGATTGGCCTTGCGGTTTGGGCTGCTGGCGTCATCTTGAGCCCGAGACGCCTCGACACCACCCCACTCTATTGGGCGCTTGTCGGCATTCCTCTGCTTTGGGGCATCTGGATTACGGTCGAAAAGGCATTGGTGTTGTTCGAATAATCTGCTGGTCTCCATATCTAGGGGTTCAATTTGAGGCAGTACCCCTAAATCTGGAGGCGATTGCCAGACTATCCCGTTCAGAATTTCTTAATGTGGCAGTCAGGTCCTTTTCATGAGGGCGTCATGCGGCTCTCATCCCCTTACCCCATTATCCTAATCTCAGCGTTCACCGAAGGAGACGACCATGAAAGAGTGGCTGAAACCCGAAATCACCGAGTCCGAGGCTGGCATGGAAGTGACGAGCTACCTCCCGGCCGAGCTGGACCGCGCTTAATTCCAAAGCGTCGATCTTTAACGAGTTTGCTGAGTGACGGCCTCCGCCAAAGCGGGGGCCGTCACTGTTTTGGCGCTCCCCTTTACGTCCGAGACTTCCCTACCTCGTTCGAGCATCCCCCCAGCCTTTTCCCCTCATGACTTGCTCGCAAGTCATGGCGAAATGCCCTCCCCGCATGGGATGACAGAAATGCCCCGCGATCTTATGGTGCGCGCCAGACGCTTTGGTGCGACAGAAGGTAGGACGCTTCATGGTCTGGGCTTATCTCATCCTCGCGGGAGCCTTCGAAATCGCCTTCGCCTCCACGCTGAAGCTGGCACAAGGTTTTACCAAGCCGCTGCCCACGCTCGTCTTCCTCGTCTCGATCGTCGCGAGCTTTCTGCTCCTTTCCCGCGCGGCGCAATCCTTGCCGATCGGCACGGCCTATGCGGTTTGGACGGGCATCGGCGCCGCCGGCACGGTCCTCGTCGGCATGATCCTCTATGACGAGCCGGCAACGGCGCTTCGCCTGTTCTTCCTGGCGACGCTGATCGGCTCCATCATCAGCCTCAAACTCGCCTCACCCGCATGAACGACGCGAACACGCCGCTCATGACCAACGAAAGCGCCGGCAACTTCTTCGAGGACTTCAAGCTCGGCCAGGAGATCGTGCACGCCACGCCGCGCACGGTGACGGCGGGCGATGTCAGCCTCTTCACCGCGCTTTACGGCTCGCGCTTCGCCGTGCAGTCATCGGACTCGTTTGCGAAAGCGATCGGCTACGAGCGGGCGCCGATTGATGACATGCTCGTCTTCCACATCGTGCTCGGCAAGACGGTGCCGGACATCTCACGCAACGCCATCGCCAATTTGGGCTATGCCGAATTACGCTTCTTGAAGGCGGTTTATCCCGGCGACACCCTCACTTCCACAACCGAGATCATCGGGCTGAAAGAGAATTCCAACCGCAAGAACGGCACCGTCTATGTGCGCTCCACGGGACGCAATCAGAGGGCGGAGCCCGTGCTCAGCTTCGCCCGCTGGGTGATGGTGAACAAGCGCAACGAGAGCGCGCCCGCCCCCGCGCCCCACGTGCCGGAGCTGATCGCCAAGGTCGAGCCCGCGCACCTCGGCGAAGCGCTGCCGAAGCTAAAGCTCGGCGCCTACGACTTTGCCCTTGCCGGATCGGCGAAGCGATGGGGCGATTACGCGGTCGGCGACCGGATCGACCATGTCGACGGCCAGACCATCGAGGAGGCGGAGCACCAGCTCGCCACGCGCTTCTTCCAGAACACGGCGCGGGTGCATTTCAACCAGCACATCGAAGCTCAAGGCCGCTTCAAGCGCCGCATCGTCTATGGCGGCCATATCATTTCCATCGCGCGGGCGCTCAGCTTCAATGGGCTCGCCAATGCCTTCCATGTTGCCGCCATCAATGGCGGCCGCCACGTGGCGCCTTCCTTTGCCGGCGACACCATCTATGCCTGGAGCGAGGTCGTGGATAAGGCCGAGCTTGCCGCCCATCCAGGCATGGGCGCGCTCCGCCTGCGCACTTTTGCGGTGAAGGACCGGAATTGCGCCGATTTCCCCGGACAGCGCGCCGACGGAACCTATGAGGATGGCGTCGTGCTCGACCTCGATTGCTGGGTGGCCCTCCCGCGGTAGGAGAACATGCCTTGGAACGCAAATCGGTGTTTGCCGCCGGGTTGCTGGTTGCCGGCCTCATCATTGGTTCGCCAGCGGTCGCGGTGGCTGTGGATAAGGCCTCGGCAATGCTCAAGGACCCAAGCGGCAAGGAGGTGGGCAGGGTCGAGCTCACCGATACCCCGAGCGGGGTCTTGATGCGCCTCGATCTCACCGGCATTCCTCAGGGCGACCACGCCCTCCACGTGCATGCGGTCGGTAAATGCGAGCCCCCCGACTTCAAATCCGCCGGCGCCCATTTCAATCCCGATGAGACCAAGCACGGGCTGATGAACGCCGAGGGTCCTCACGCCGGCGACATGCCCAATCTGCATGTCCCCGAGAGCGGCAAGCTCGTGGTCGAGGTGCTCGATGATATGGTGACCCTCGATGCGGAGCGCGCGCTCCTCGACGAGGACGGCTCCGCCCTCGTCATCCATGCCGGCGCCGATGACTATCGGACCGATCCTGCCGGCAATGCGGGGGACCGCATCGCCTGCGGCGTCGTCACGCCCTAGCGCCACCGCCTGCCGAGTGTGCCGAGCCGCCGCGGGTTCATCCCTTCCCGGAGAAAAGGGTGCCGGCTTTAGGCGGCGCGTGGGGTGGAAGGGCCCGCGAAACGCGCGAAAGGTCGCGGGTAGGCGTCGATTGCCCCCATGGGAGCGGTACGTTATGACTTGCTTCGAACCTCGCAGACCGGGCCAGCAAGACCTCCCCATGGGCAACAGCAATCTCGAAGCGCGGCGCCCGCTCTCGCCGCATCTCCAGATCTATCGGGCGATGCTCACCATGATGATGTCGATCGCCCATCGCGTCAGCGGTGCGGCGCTCGCCACCGGCTTCGTCCTGCTCGCCTGGTGGCTCGTTGCCGTCGGCGCAGGGCCGGAGCCGTTCGCCACGGTCAACCGCTTCTTCGTGAGCATTCCCGGCCGGGTCCTGCTCTTCCTCTATAGCTGGGCGCTCATCCACCACATGCTGGGCGGCATCCGCCATTTGATCTGGGACACGGGCCGCGGTTTGGACCGCACCAGCATCGAGGTCTTCGCCTGGGCGACCATCATCGGCTCGACCACGCTCACGCTGCTCATCTGGGCCGTGGGCTATTGGCTGCGGCGAGCCGTGTAAGCCATGGGCACACCCCTTGCGAAAGTGCGTGGGTTAGGCTCCGCCCATCGCGGGGCGGAGACCTTCTGGCGCCAGCGCATGACGGCGGTCGCCAACATCCCGCTCGTGATCTTCCTGATCCTCTCGATTGTCACCCATATCGGCGCCGATTACGCGACGGTCAGGGCCTATCTGGCGCAGCCGCTGGTGGCCTTGGCCATGCTCGCGCTCGTGATCTCGGCGTCGATACATATGCGTATTGGGCTCAAGGAGATCATCGAGGACTATGTCCATGGCGAGGGACTTAAAGTTATCGTGCTTCTGCTCGTGACCTTCTTCGCCGTGGCCGTTAGCCTCGCTTCGTCGCTAGCGCTTGTGAAAATCAGTCTCGGAGCCTGACTGTCCATGCCGCAAGACGCCACGCCCGAAGGCGCGCCCTGTATAAACGGCCGCGCCTACCCGATGATCGACCACAGCTATGACGTGGTGGTGATCGGCGCGGGCGGCGCAGGCTTGCGGGCCGTGGTCGGCTGCAGCGAGGCGGGGCTCCGCACCGCCTGCATCACCAAGGTGTTCCCCACGCGCTCCCACACCGTGGCGGCGCAAGGCGGCATCGCCGCGGCACTCGGCAATTTGGGTGCCGACGACTGGCGCTGGCACATGTACGACACGGTGAAGGGGTCCGACTGGCTAGGCGATCAGGACGCCATCGAATATCTTTGCCGCAGCGCGCCGGAAGCGGTCTACGAGCTCGAACATTGGGGCGTGCCCTTCTCGCGCACCGACGACGGCAAGATCCTGCAACGCGCCTTTGGCGGAATGACCACCTATTATGGCAAGGGCCAGGCGCTCCGCACCTGCGCCGCCGCCGACCGCACCGGCCACGCCATGCTGCACACCATGTATGGCCAAGCGCTGCGGCATTCGGCGGAGTTCTTCATCGAATATTTCGCCATCGACCTGATCATGGACGATGAGGGCCGCTGCCGCGGGGTGGTGGCGCTCTCCATGCAGGACGGCACGCTGCACAGATTCCGCGCGCATCAGGTGATTCTCGCCACCGGCGGCTATGGCCGCGCCTATTTCTCCTGCACGTCCGCCTATATCTGCACCGGCGACGGCAATGCCATGGTGTTGCGCGCTAGGCTTCCGCTGCAGGACATGGAGTTCGTGCAGTTCCACCCCACGGGGATCTATGGCTCGGGCGTGCTCATCACCGAAGGCGCGCGCGGAGAAGGCGGCTTCCTCACCAATGCCGAAGGCGAGCGCTTCATGGAGCGCTATGCGCCCCATGCCAAGGACCTCGCCTCGCGCGACGTGGTCTCCCGCGCCATGACCATCGAGATCCGGGAGGGGCGCGGGACCGGCGCGAGCGGAGAGCATATGTATCTGCATCTGAGCCATCTCGATCCGGTCATGCTCGCCGAGCGGCTTCCCGGCATCACTGAGTCCGCGCGCATCTTCGCCGGTGTGGACCTCACCCGCGAGCCGATCCCGGTGATCCCCACGGCGCATTACAATATGGGCGGCATCCCGACCAATCTGCATGGCGAGGTCGTCTCGCCAAATGACGGCGACCCGGACGCGGTGTTTCCGGGTCTGTTCGCCGTGGGCGAAGCGGCCTGCGCGTCGGTGCATGGCGCGAACCGCCTGGGCTCAAATTCGCTCATCGACCTCGTCGTGTTCGGGAGGGCGGCGGCGAAACGCTGTGCGGAGACCATCAAGGAGCAAGGCTCCATGCCGGAGCTTCCGAAGGACGCCGGCGAAAGCGCGATCGCACGGCTTGACCGCTTCCGCTACGCCGATGGCGGCACGCCCACTGCGGCGCTGCGGCTGAAGATGCAGAAGACCATGCAGCGGGACTGCTCCGTGTTCCGCACCGCCGAGGTGTTGAAGGAAGGCGTACGGCAGATCCACGCGGTGTGGGAAGAGAGCGCCGACATCCGCGTCACCGACCGCTCGCTGATCTGGAACACGGATTTGATCGAGACGCTCGAATTCGACAATCTCATCTCGCAGGCCGCGGTGACGGTGGCCGGCGCGCTGGCGCGCGAAGAGAGCCGCGGGGCGCATGCGCGGGAGGACTTCCCCAAACGCGACGACGTCAATTGGATGAAGCACACGCTCTGTTATGCCGATGTCGAGCGCCAGCAAGTGCGGCTTGCCTACCGGCCGGTGCACACCTACACGCTCTCCAACGAGATCGCTTACATCGAGCCTAAGGAGAGGGTGTATTAGGCTAGCTGTCATTGCCGGCCTTGTGTGCCGGCAATCCACGAACACCCCGTGATGACCGGGACAAGCCCGGCCATGACATATAGAGAAGCCTCCATGGTCCAATTCACGCTTCCCCAGAACTCCAAGGTCAAGCAAGGCAAGGCCTGGAATCCGCCGCCTGAGGGTGCGGAAGCGGCCCGCTGGCGCGAATACCGCGTCTACCGCTTCGACCCGGAGACGGGGGAGAACCCGCGGCTCGACATTTATTGGGTGGACATCGCCGATTGCGGACCCATGGTTCTCGACGCGCTTATCTGGATCAAGAACAACATCGACCCCACGCTCACCTTCCGCCGCTCCTGCCGCGAAGGCGTGTGCGGGTCCTGCTCCATGAATATCGGTGGCACCAACACGCTCGCCTGCACGCTCCATGCCGACGACGCGCCGCGAAAGGTTGCCATCTATCCGCTGCCGCATCTTCCGGTGATCAAGGACCTCGTCCCCGATCTCACGCACTTCTACGCCCAGCACCGCTCGATCGAGCCTTGGCTCAAGACCGACACCCCGACGCCGCAGAAGGAGTGGCGGCAGTCGCGCGAGGACCGGCAAAAGCTCGACGGGCTTTATGAGTGCATCCTCTGCGCCTGCTGCTCGACCGCCTGCCCATCCTATTGGTGGAATGGCGACCGCTATCTCGGCCCCGCGATCCTGCTGCAAGCCGAGCGCTGGGTGGAAGACAGCCGCGACGAGCGCACCGGTGAGCGGCTCGACGAGCTCGAGGACCCCTTCCGGCTTTATCGCTGCCACACCATCCTGAACTGCACCAAGGCGTGCCCTAAGGGGCTCAACCCGGCCCAGGCGATCGCCTCGCTCAAGCGGCAGATGCTGGAGCGCGGCGAGTGATAGATCATATCGGCCTGCATGTGCACAATGTCGCCCGTGCGACCGAGTTCTACCTGAAGGCGCTGGCGCCGCTCGGCATCGTGATCGTGATGCAGGTCTCGGCGGAGGAGACCGGGGGCAGCGCCCATGTCGGCTTCGGCGCGGGCCAAAAGGCCTTCTTCTGGATCGGGGAGAACGAGGAGCCGAGCGGGCTCTTGCATATCGCCTTCGCCGCTGGACGCCGCGCTGCCGTCGATGCCTTCTATCATGCCGCGCTTCGGGCAGGGGGCACCGACAATGGGCGGCCGCGCCTCAGGCCCGAATATCACGCGAATTACTACGGCGCCTTCGTGCTCGATCTCGACGGCAACAATGTCGAGGCCGTCTGCCACCTGCCGGAGCGAACCGCCGTCCGGCTCATCGCCGCGCGCAATTCGGGAGCGAGAAGACGCAGGGCTTTGGCGGCGTCACATATACCATTTCCCCGGTCTTGGGGTCCTTCTTCTCCTTATAGGGGCTGATGGCCTCGCGGGGTGCAAAAGTCACCCGGATCAAATGGTCCGCATCGAACACCATGCTCGCGTTGCACTCATAGTTCTTGTCGGACTTCGGCGGGCCGAGCGGGCCCTTCGGCTCGTCGGACTTCTCCTTCTCGGGCGACGGCACGGGGCCAGCGCCGCTGTAATGATAGGTGAGCGTCTCACCCGTACCGTGGGTGTAGCTCCCGGACGGCCTGCCGGCGCAAGCGATGATCTCGGCCTTGGTCATGCCGAAATAGGGCTTGGCGGGGTCGCCCATCACGGTGCGCTCGATCGTCGCCATGGGCGCGGCGCAAGCGCCAACGCCTAGGCCGGCGGCCAAGATCGCTAGCAGTGTCCGGACAGCGCTCATGCTCTTCCCGCGTAATTGATGAAAGGCGCGGCCACATCTTAGCCGCACGGGAGTTAGCCCGAGATTGTGCACGAAAAAGTGGCAAGGAGAGGATTTGCCCACCGCGCTGCCTCACAGCGCGGAGACGAAATCCCAGACAAGCTTGATGTTGAGCGCGATGACGGTGAGGGCAACGAGCACCGCGAGCAGCGTCATCCAGCGCGGCGCCACGAGCGCCCCCATCTTGCGCTTATCCGCGGTGAACACCAGCAGCGGCACGATGGCGAAGGGAAGCTGCAGGCTCAACACCACCTGGCTCAGGATCAGGAGTTGCGCGGTTCCTTGCGCGCCATACCAGATGGTGACGATGGCCGCGGGGATGATGGCGATGGCGCGGGTGACGAGCCGCCGGAGCCAAGGGGGCAGGCGGATATCGAGGAAGCCTTCCATGACGATCTGCCCCGACAAGGTCGCAGTCACTGTCGAATTCAGGCCGCAACATAGGAGCGCGATGGCGAACAGCGAGGGCGCGAATGCCGAGCCGAGCAGCGGCGCGAGGAAGGAATGCACCTCCTCGAGCTCCGCCACATTGGTCTGGCCGGTCTGGTGAAAGGTGGCGGCGGCCAGGATCAGGATCGAGGCGTTGATGGTCAGCGCGAACATCAGCGCGATGGTCGAATCCATGGTGGCGAGCATGATCGCCTCGCGTTTCTCCGGCACGCTTCTGCCGTAGGCCCGCGTCTGCACGATGCCCGAATGCAGATAAAGGTTATGCGGCATGACCGTGGCGCCGAGAATGCCGAGCGAGAGATAGAGCATCGCCGGGTTCTTCACGATCTCGACGGTGGGCGCGAAGCCGAGGATCACCTGGCCCCAATCGGGATCGGCCAGGGCGATCTGGATACCGAAGCAGACGGCGATGACGCCGAGCATGGTGACGATGAAGGCCTCGATCCAGCGGAAGCCGAGGCGTTGCATCCACAGAATGAGGAACACGTCGAGCGCGGTGAGGATGACGCCCAACTCGAGCGGAATGCCGAAGAGAAGGTTGAGCCCGATGGCGGTGCCGATCACCTCGGCGAGATCGGTGGCGCAGATGGCAAGCTCGGCCAGCGCCCAGAGCGGCCAGGCGACGAAACGTGGGAAGGCGTCGCGGCAGGCCTGCGCCAGATCCCGCCCGGAGGCGACACCGAGCCGCGTGCAGAGCGCCTGCAAGATGATCGCCATGATGTTGGAGATGAGCGCGATGGAGAGGAGCGCGTAGCCGAATTTCGACCCGCCGGCGAGGGAGGTCGCCCAGTTGCCGGGGTCCATATAGCCCACGGCGACGAGATAGCCGGGACCCAGAAAGGCGAGCAGCTTCCGCCAAAGCGGGCCCTTCGGCCTCGTCTTGATCGTGCCGAACACCTCGGTGAGAGAGGGCGTGCGTGGCGCGCGCCGCCAGCCTTGCAAATCGGTTGGCGCTACGTTGGCCACAGTTTGGACGTCGAGCCGCTTTACCGGGCTCAGCATGGACTCCCTTCCGCTTCCAGCCAGAGCCCCCCGGCGAAGCCGCCACACTCTCCAGCGCCATCCAGCGCCTTATCGCCGAGCGGGACGGCCACAAGAGCCGCGCGGGCACCCAGGAGCTTGAGCTCACGCGGCTCCGCGCCGTCAATGACGAGCTCCGCCGCCAGCATGAGCAAACCGCCTTGATCCGCGATCATTACATGCGGCTCGCCACCGAGGTCCTCACGACGCTGAGGCATATCGACTACACCATCCACGAGGTGGTGCAGAAGACGCTCGGCGCCAGTGGCGGCAGTGAGGGCTACGACGCCACCCTGATCTCGCTCGCGCGACGCCTGTCGCCCAAAGGGGGCGCCAACGGCAACGTGGAGAACCATCTGTGACCTAGCGGGTTGACGTTGTCTCAGCGATCGAACCGGGGTGTAGGGGGATCATGCCGCGCGACTTCTTCCATCTCGTGTCCCCCTCCAATCCGGTGAGGGACACGCAAGGCGTCGAATTGACAGGGCTGAACGCGGCCCACTGGCCTGCGGTGCATCTGGTCTACCGCCTCCGCACCCATGCGGTGGGAGCGGGCGACGATTGGGTGGTCGAGGTGAGCGACGAGTCGGGCGTGATCCCGCTCGTGGTGCTGCCCTGGTCCGTGCTCACAGCTCGAGTGAGTGGCCAAGCTTGAGGGGGTAGTCCATTTTCCGCTCTGGAGAGGGACGGGGTGAGGGCGTGGGGTGCTCCTCCTCGCACTCTCGGTGAATAGGCGGCGGGGACATGCTCCGACCCGCCAAAGCCCAAGCCTATCGCTTCAGCTCGCTGGGAACCTGGCCGCCATTTTCAGCAAGCTTGATCATCACTTGCTTATGCAGCCACATGTTCATCGTCGCGGTGTCTTTAACGTTCCCGTGCACCAGAAGGCAAGGATGTCATTCTGAGTCTCGAAGGGGGTGACCAACGTTCGGCCGCCACCTCAGCGAGCGGGGCACGCAGGAACCCTGAGGCGGCCTAGGTTTTGTCCCGGCCCATCTTAAGCCCTTACTTCTTGGCCGCCTCGGCATCCGCGGCGCTGGAAAGCTTCAGCACCGGAAAGTCGGACGCGGATACCCTCACGCCGCAGGCGGCGGTCATGAGGACGATAGCGGAGCAGAAGGCGAACGCGGCGCCTGCCGCGACCGAGGCGAACGCAACCCGCGCCGTCCCTGATCGATAAAGCATGACAGAACCTCCCTTGTTTTGGAGGGAGTCTGCCACGCGGCCCCCTAAGCATCCGTTGGGCGCGAGGGGAAATTGAGGGGAGTGGTGAATGAAGGGATACCGGTCGCGAGCCGACTTTTTTGCGAACACCCTAAGGGCGTCGGCCACCCTGAGGCTGTCTGCCTCTTGGGCTGAAGCGGCGCCGGCAGCGATGTCTCGAGCCCTCAACTTGATCTGGTCAAGGACGGCCGCGCCAGATGATGGAGGCATGCGGCGGCGATCTGCTGACCGCGGTGGGCGCTGGGGACGGCTTCGTCCAGGCGCGGGCGAACTGTCGTGAATGCGCTCACGAAAGCGCCTGCCGCGATTGGTACCTGGAGGCCACCGGCACGCCTGCGGATTTCTGCCCCAATGTCGATTTCTTCCGCGCCCTGCAAACGCGAGGACCGCTGAACCTAACCTTCCCCTTGCAGGGGGAGGGAGACTAATCCCCGCGCAGCGCTGTGGTTCACTCCCCCTCCCCCTCAAGGGGGGAGGGGTTCGACGCATCGACCTGAACTTATCCCAAAGGTCACGCTGGGGCTGCAGTATCGCCGCCAGTCCTTATCCCCTCGCGCTTCCGACAGCGGCGAGGCTAAAGGCGTTGGTGCCGTGCCGCTAGGAGGCTTAAGCCGGATGGGCTATGCAACTTGACGCGAGAGGACAGAACGAAGCCAACGCTTGAGCCCGCAAAGGAGACCCGCGCGATGACCATCCATAAGGCCCTTATCACCACCGGAGTGGTGGCGTGCGTGATCGGCCTGGCGCTGGTGCTCGACCGCTCGTCCCATGCGCCGGGCGCGGTCACGGGAGAGCAGCTCCTGGTCGCGGACCTCGCCGGCGAGCCCGGCAAGGAAGTCAACATGCAGGTCTACACCTTCCCTCCCGGCGCCTCGGTGCCTTGGCACACCCACCCCGATGCCCATGAGTTCGACTATGAGCTCGAAGGCACGCTGACGCTGCAGATCGAGGGGCAGGGGTCGAGGCCACTCAAGCAGGGCGAGGCCGTCTATGTGGCGCCGAACGTCGTGCATCGCGGGCTGAATGTAAACCGGACGCAACAAGCGAAGGTCGTCGTGGTGCGGGTGAAGCCGAAGGACCAGCCGCTCACAGCCGAGGCGCAGCCTCAGAAGAGTGGACTTTAGGCGCCGGGCGCCTCAGCGCGGAGGCTTGCCTGCCACAGCGCATAAATGCCGATGGCCCAGGCGATGAGCGCCAGCAGCCAGTTGAGCGCATTGTCCGTAAAGTTGAGCCGCATGCCGAAATGGTTGGAGGTGAAGGTGCCGAACCCGGCGAACAGCATGTAGAAGGCGGCGAAGGCGAGCACGAAGGCGATGGAAAAGCGCGGCATGAAGAATCCGATGACGCTGCCCACGAGCCCCCAGACGAGATTGATGCTGGCGTGGATCGGATCGAGGCGGAAGCCTGGGCCGAAATGGCTCGGCTCCGTGCCGAAGCCGTAATAGGTGTAAGCGGCGAGCACGACTAGGCCCTGGACGAGGAGATAAAGGGTGAGCCGGGCAGCCCAGACCACGAGGGCTACGCCGTTGATCTCGATCGATTCCACGATCGGTGGGTCTTCGACCCGAGGGTCTTCCACCCTAGGGTGTTCGCCTCGACGCCGTTTTGCCATCAAGCCCCCTCTTGGGCTCTCCGCCTCGCCTTTGATTAGAGCATAGCCGATTGAGCGGGCGCTCGACAGCGCCAAGGCAGCCGCCTTTGGGTTGCCCGTGGCGGCGGCGTGACGGAATGAACGAGCTGCAATGGATGATGGTGCCGTCCAGCGCTATCGCTCCATGGTATTCAAGGGCGAACTCACCCCCGACACCGCGCAGGAGCTTTCCGCCGAGAAGCTGCAGCTCCTCGCTAACCGGCTCGCGCATTACACCTAGCCGCGACTCGGCGAATTGCTCAACCCCTTCGCCCGCAAGCGCCGCGTGAGCCCAGAGGGCCTGTATCTCTACGGCGACGTCGGGCGCGGCAGGACCCGTGCTGCTCGATCTCTTTCTCGAGGTCGTTCCCTTCGCGCCGAAGCGCTGTGTCCACTTCCAGGAATTCATGGCCGATGTGCATGACTTAATCGAGCGCGCCCGCAAACGCGCCGCCGATCCAATCAGAAACGCCGCGGAGGAGATCGCGGCAAGCGCGGCGCTGCTTTGCTTCGACGAGCTGGAGGTGAATTGCCGACGCCATGATCCTGGACCGCCTGCTCCAGCATCTGTTCACGTGGGATGTCGTGATCGTCGCCACTTCGAACACTTCTCCCCGCGAGCTCTATCGAGGCGGCCTCAACCGCCCGGCTGTTTCAGCCCTTCATCGGGCTGATCGAGCAGCGCATGGAGACGCATGAGCTGGAGCGGCCAAGGACTACCGGCTGGAGAAGCTGCAAGGGAGCGATCTCTATCGCTGGCGCAAGCTCACGGTAAGGAGCGTGGCGATCCGGCAACCCTCAAAGGGGCCGCAACATCGTCGTGCCGCAGACAGCGCTTGGCGTGGCGCGCTTCTCCTTCGCCGATCTCTGCGAGGCGCCGTTGGGCTCGGTCGATTATCAGCGCATCGCCCATACCTTACCACACGCTATGGTGGACGAGATCCCGGTGCTCGGCCCTGAGCAGCGCAACAAAGCGCGCCGTCTCATCACGTTGATCGACGTGCTTTACGAGAACGGTGTTGGGCTGATCGCCTCGGCCGAGGCCGAGCCGCGTGGCGCTTTACCCGGACGGCGACGGCGCCGAGAGCTTCGCCCGCACCGCCTCGCGGTTCATGGAGATGCGCTCAGAGGCTTATCTTAGGGAACGGCATCGGCGCGCCAAAGGCGCCGCCTGAGAACGCCCCTCGACCTTGCACGAGGCTCCGATTGCCGGTAACCAAAGGCGGTGAGGATGCCGGCTTGGCCTAGTCGGCAATGGTGGAAAACCAAGGAGAGGGAAACCATGGCGCGCAGCCGGATTGCGCTGATCGGAGCGGGACAGATCGGCGGCACGCTCGCGCATCTTGCGGGCGTTCGGGATCTCGGCGAGGTAGTTCTGTTCGACGTGGTCGACGGCGTGCCCCAAGGCAAGGCACTCGACCTCTCGCAAGCCGCTCCCGTCGAAGGCTATAGCCCGAAATTCAAGGGCGTCAATGAATATGCCGAGATCAAGGACGCCGACGTCGTGATCGTCACCGCCGGCGTCCCGCGCAAGCCCGGCATGAGCCGCGACGACCTGCTCGAGATCAATCTCAAGGTCATGGAGCAGGTGGGCGCGGGCCTACGCAAATACGCGCCGGAAGCCTTCGTCATCTGCGTCACCAATCCGCTCGACGCCATGGTTTGGGCGCTGCAGAAGACGAGCGGACTGCCGCGCAACAAGGTGGTCGGCATGGCGGGCATCCTCGATTCCGCGAGGTTCCGCTATTTCCTTGCCGAGGAGTTCGACGTCTCGGCGGAGGACGTGACGGCGATGGTGCTGGGCGGTCATGGCGACACCATGGTGCCGCTTATCCGCTACTCGACCGTAGCCGGCATTCCGCTCACCGATCTCGTGCGCATGCGTTGGATCACCCAGAAGCGGCTCGACGAGATCGTGCAGAGGACGCGCGACGGCGGCGCCGAAATTGTGGGTCTGCTCAAGACGGGCTCCGCCTTTTATGCGCCGGCGGCGGCCGCGCTCGAAATGGCGGAGTCTTATCTCAAGGACAAGAAGCGCGTGCTGCCTTGTGCCGCCTATTTGAACGGCGAGTACGGCGTGAAAGGGCTTTATGCCGGCGTTCCGGTCGTCATCAGTGCCAAGGGCATCGAGCGCGTCATCGAGCTCGATCTCACCTCCCATGAGCGCGAAGCCTTCATGCGGTCCATGGACTCCGTGAAATCCCTCGTCGAGCTCTGCCAAAGAATTGCGCCCGGCCTCGCTGCACCGACTGCTTGAGCGGACTTGCCCGCCCGGAAAAAGACGAACGCATGAATATCCATGAGTATCAGGCAAAGGCGCTGCTCGGCGCTTATGGCGCGCCGGTGGCCGAGGGCCGGGTGGCCGTTTCTGCGGAGGAGGCCGCGCTTGCCGCCGAAGACCTCAAGACCGATGCGTGGGTGGTGAAGGCGCAGATCCACGCGGGCGGCAGAGGGAAGGGCGGCGGCATCAAGCTCGTGAAAAACATCGAAGAGCTTCGCAAGCAAGTGGAGCGCATGCTGGGCAAGCCCCTGATCACGCCCCAGACGGGCCCCAAGGGAAGACTCGTGCGCCGGGTCTATGTGGTCGAGGACACGACGATCGAGCGCGAGCTCTATCTCTCGCTTCTGGTCGACCGCGACTCTGGCAGTGTCGCCTTCATCGCCTCGACCGAAGGCGGGGTAGATATCGAAGCGGTGGCGGCGGCAAGCCCGGAGAAGATCACCACGCTGTCCGTTGACTCCGCGTCTGGCTTGTGGCCCTTCCATGCCCGCATCATCGCCTCGGCTCTGAGGCTCGAGGGCGAGCAGGCTAAGCGCTGCGCCAAACTTGTGGGTGCGCTCTACCGGCTGTTCCTCGAAAAGGATGCGAGCCTGATCGAGATCAATCCGCTGGTGGTGACCAAGCAAGGCGGGCTCATCTGCCTCGACGCCAAGATGGCCTTCGATGACAATGCGCTGTTCCGGCATCCCGACATCGCCGCGTTGCGTGACTTCGACCAGGAGGAGCCGGCGGAGGTCGAGGCTTCGCGGCTCGGCCTCTCCTATGTGAAGCTCGACGGCACCATCGGCTGCATGGTGAACGGCGCGGGGCTCGCCATGGCGACCATGGACATCATCAAGCTCTATGGCGGCGAGCCAGCGAACTTTCTCGATGTGGGCGGCGGCGCATCGAAGGAGAAGATCACGAAGGCATTCAAGGTGATCCTGTCGGATCCGCATGTGCAGGGCGTGCTGGTGAATATCTTTGGCGGCATCATGCGGTGCGACACCATCGCGGAAGGCATCATCGCCGCGGCGCATGAGGTCCATATTGCCGTGCCTCTCGTGGTGCGGCTGGAAGGTACCAACGTTGCGCGCGGTAGGGCAATGCTGCAAAAGTCGGGGCTTGCCATCATCCCCGCCGACGATCTCGACGACGCCGCGCGCACGATCGTGGCCGCAGTCAAAGCCGCGGCGTGACGTTCGTGTGCCAAGACCTCTTCTTGCCCCGTAGAGAGACGGGATATGCTGATGCTTCCGAGTGGGGGCGTAGCGATGGCGTTCGTTGAAGGGGTGACGCGGCAGTGCCCGCAATGCGGGGGTGAGGCGTTTCAATCGCTACCGGACTACTCGGCTGCCTCCTGGCAGATCGTGGAATGCGCCGCTTGCAATTTTGTCTATCTGCGCAATCCGCCTGAATACAAGCAGCTGGTCAGCGAGTTCGCCTGGGAAAAAACCCGGGTGGCCGAGATCGAGCGGCGCAAGGCGCGCAGCCCCGTCCGCATGTGGCTTGATCGTATGACGCGCTGGCGCGCCGGCATCTACTCTCCGGGGATCGCTGGACTGCTTAAGCGCATGTTCGCACCCGGCCGCGTGCTCGACGAGGGCTGTGGCTCGGGCAAGAAAGTGCCGGAGCCTTTCATCCCCTTCGGCGTCGAGATTTCCGAGGAGCTGTTCCGCGCGGCAGACGCGCATATGCGCGCCGGCGGGCCGCGCCATCCATGCGCCCGCCGTGGATGGGATGAAAGAATTTCCGGACCGCTACCTCACCGGAATTTTGCTGCGCTCCTTCCTCGAGCACGGCGAAGCGATGCTTGAGCAATGCGCCTTCGCCTTCCCTTCGACGACAATACTGTCCTCAGGCGGGGACACGACATGACAGCGGCGAATGCCTGATGTCAGTGCTCGTTGACCGCAATACCTGGGTGATCTGCCAGGGCTTCACCGGCGCGCAAGGAACCTTCCATTCCGAGCAGGCCATCGCCTATGGCACGCGGATGGTCGGCGGCGTCACGCCCGGCAAGGGCGGCACCATGCATATCGGCCTGCCCGTGTTCGATACGGTGCTTGCGGCCGCGCGCGAGACCGGTGCCGACGCGAGCGTCGTCTATGTGCCGCCCGCCTTCGCTGCCGATGCGATGTTGGAAGCAATCGATGCCGGGATCCCGCTCGTGGTGTGCATCACCGAGGGGATTCCCGTGCTCGACATGGTGAAGGTGAAGCGCGCGCTTTGCGGCTCCAAGACGCGTCTGATCGGGCCGAACTGCCCGGGCATCATCACGCCCGATCAGTGCAAGATCGGCATCATGCCGGGCCACATCCACAGGCCGGGAACTGTCGGCATCGTGTCCCGATCCGGCACACTCACTTATGAGGCCGTGGCGCAGACGACGGCTGCAGGGCTCGGCCAGTCGACCTGCATCGGCATCGGCGGCGATCCTGTCCACGGCACGAATTTCGTCGATAGTCTCAAGCTGTTCCTCGATGACGACGCGACCGAAGCTATCATCATGATCGGCGAGATTGGCGGCAGCGCCGAGGAAGAGGCGGCGGCGTTTCTCGCCAATGCCAAGAAAAAGAAGCCCGTGGTCGGTTTTATCGCGGGCGTGAGCGCGCCGCCCGGCCGGCGCATGGGCCACGCGGGCGCGGTGATCTCCGGCGGCAAGGGCGACGCACAGCACAAAATTGAGGCAATGCGTGAAGCGGGAATTGTCATGGCAAATTCCCCCGCCACCCTTGGAACTACGCTTGCACGCGTATTACATGAGGGTTAGGTGCGGGCGGCCCAACGCTCGCCTTTTTTGCGCGGCAGGCCGGTAGCAGGAAACACCGGCAAGGTTGATCACATGACAAGGCACGAACTGAACGACGTGTTTGCCAGCACGTCGTTTCTGCAGGGCGCCAACGCCACCTATCTGGAGCAACTCTACACCCGCTACCAGCAGGAGCCGAAATCGGTCGGCGCCGAGTGGCAGGCGTTCTTCGCCAGCCTGAACGACGACAAGGACGACGTGCTCGCGGAAGCGCGAGGTCCCTCCTGGAAGCCGTCGGACGGGGTGTCGGGCGCGCTTATCGAGCAAGCTCCGCCAGGCTCGTTTACCGAGGAGCAGGCGCTCGCGGCGGCGCAGGATACTTTGCGCGCCCGCATGCTGATCCGGAACTACCGGACGCGCGGCCATCTCATCGCCAAGCTCGATCCGCTCGAATTGAGCACGCGCCGGGAGCATCCAGAGCTCAAGCCGAAGACCTACGGCTTCGCCAAGTCGGATTACGACCGTCCGATCTTCCTCGGCGGCGCGCTCGGCCTCGAATTCGGCACGCTCCGCCAGGTGCTCGATATTCTCAAGCGCACCTACGGCCAGCATATCGGCACCGAATATATGCACATCTCCGACCCCGAGCAGCGGACCTGGATCCAGGAGCGCCTCGAGGGCGCCGACAAGGAGGTTCGCTTCACCCTGCAAGGCAAGAAGGCGATCCTCAAGAAGCTGATCGAAGCCGAGATTTTCGAGCGCTTCCTCGACGTGAAATATACGGGCACCAAGCGGTTCGGGCTCGACGGCGGCGAAGCCGTGGTTCCCGCGCTAGAGCAGGTGATCAAGCGCGGCGGCCAGCTCGGCCTGCAGGAGATTGTCATTGGCATGCCGCATCGCGGGCGGCTGAACGTGCTCGCCAATGTGATGGCGAAGCCCTATCGGGCGATCTTCAACGAGTTCAAGGGAGGCTCGGCGCATCCCGACGAGGTCGAGGGGTCGGGCGACGTGAAGTATCACCTCGGCGCTTCCTCCGACCGCGAGTTCGACGGGAACCGCGTGCATCTGTCGCTCACCGCCAACCCCTCGCATCTGGAGATCGTCGACCCCGTAGTGCTCGGCAAGGTGAGGGCGAAGCAGGACCAGCTCCGCGACAAGGACCGGCGGGAAGTGCTGCCGCTGCTGCTGCACGGCGATGCTGCCTTCGCCGGGCAGGGGGTGGTGGCCGAATGCTTCGGCCTTTCGGGCTTGCGCGGTCACCGCACCGGGGGCTCGCTCCACTTCATCGTCAACAATCAGATCGGCTTCACCACGGCGCCGCGCTTTGCGCGATCCTCTCCCTATCCCTCCGATGTCGCCAAGATGATCGACGCCCCGATCTTCCATGTGAACGGCGACGACCCGGAAGCCGTGGTGCACGTGACCAAGATCGCCATGGAGTTTCGCCAACGTTTCGGCAAGCCCGTGGTCATCGACATGTTCTGCTACCGGCGCCACGGCCACAACGAGGCCGACGAGCCAGCCTTTACCCAGCCTTTGATGTACGCCCGCATCCGCGAGCATCCGCGCGCGGCCGAGATTTACGCCGCCAAGCTGATCGAGGAGGGGCTGCTCACCCGCGCGGATGTCGAGCGGATGCAGGCCGACTTCCGCGCGCTGCTGGAGGAGGAGTTCGCGGCAAGCGACACCTATCGCCCGAACCGCGCCGACTGGCTCGACGGCAGATGGTCGGGCATTGGCCACGCCGAGGAGGGTGCGCGCCGGGGCCTGACCGGCGTCGACCTCGACCTGCTAAAGGAGGTGGGCTGCAAGCTCACCACCATCCCGAAGAGCTTCACGCCGCACAAAACGGTGGCGCGCATCGTCGCCGGGCGCCGCAAGATGATCGAGGGCGGCAGCGGCATCGACTGGGCCACGGCGGAATCGCTTGCCCTTGGCACCTTGCTGACCGAGGGTTTCCGCGTACGGCTCTCGGGGCAAGATAGCGAGCGCGGCACCTTCTCCCAGCGGCATGCGGTGCTGATGGACCAGTTGAACGAGAAGAAATACACCCCGCTTAAGCACATCTCCAAAACCCAAGCGGAGTTCGAGGTCATCAACTCCATGCTCTCCGAGGAGGCGGTGCTCGGCTTCGAATATGGCTACAGCCTCGCCGAGCCGAACGCGCTCGTGCTGTGGGAAGCGCAGTTCGGCGACTTCGCCAACGGCGCACAGGTGATCATCGACCAGTTCATTTCGTCCGGCGAGCGCAAATGGCTCCGCATGTCGGGCCTCGTGCTGCTGCTTCCGCATGGCTATGAAGGCCAAGGCCCGGAGCACTCCTCCGCGCGGCTCGAGCGCTTTCTGCAGCTCTGCGCCGAAGACAATTGGCAGATCGCCAACTGCACGACGCCCGCAAATTATTTCCACGCGCTGAGGCGCCAGCTGCAACGCCAATTCCGCAAGCCGCTCGTGCTGATGGCGCCCAAGTCGCTCTTGCGTCACAAGCGCGTGGTATCGACGCTTGAGCAATTCGGGCTCGGATCGAGCTTTCACCGGCTGTTGTGGGACGATGCGCAGTTCCTCGAGGGCGAGGCGATCAAGCTTAAGCCCGACGCCGAGATCAGGCGAGTGGTGCTCTGCTCCGGCAAGGTCTATTACGATCTCTACGAGGACCGCGAGAAGCGCGGGGTCGACGACGTCTATCTCTTGCGCGTCGAGCAGTTCTATCCATTCCCCGCGCGCGCGCTGATCCAAGAGCTTTCGCGTTTTTCTGACGCGGAGATGGTGTGGTGCCAGGAGGAGCCGAAGAACATGGGGGCCTGGAGCTTCATTGAGCCCAACCTCTCCTGGGTGCTCGACCATATCGACGCCAGGTACAAACGGCCGCGCTATGCGGGCCGGCCGGCCTCCGCGGCCACTGCCGTCGGCCTGATGCGCACCCATCAGCAGCAGCTCAAGGCGCTGCTCGACGAGGCGTTGGGTTAGGACGAGGCAGGGGCAAGGGGACGACAAGCGCATGGTCAAAGAGATCCGCGTTCCGAGCCTTGGGGAGTCCGTTACCGAGGCGACCGTTGGCCAATGGTTCAAGCAGGCCGGCGACGACGTCACCGCCGATGAGCCGCTGGTCGAGCTGGAAACCGACAAGGTGACCGTCGAAGTGCCGGCTCCCGCCTCTGGCGTGCTCTCCGAAATCGTGGTCAAGGCCGGCGACACCGTCGCGGTGGGCGCCGTGCTTGGCGCCATTACCGAGGGCGACGACAAGGCGAGGGAGTCCAAGCTCAAGAGCGGCGCCGCCGAGACAAGGGAGGCCCCCAAACTCGCGCCCGTAACCGCAAAGGCTCCCCCTACGCGAGTAGAGACGCCGAAGCCTCGTCCGCAAGCCGCCGCGCTCGAGCGCGAGCCAATACGCCGTGAAGAGGTCAGTGATACCGGCAACCCGGAGATGCCGCCGTCACCATCCGCCCGCAAGCTGCTCGCCGAGAGTAGTCTTGGCCCACGCGACGTTCGGGGCTCCGGGCGTCGGGGGCAGGTGCTGAAGCACGATGCGCTGGCGCAAACGGGCGCCGCTGCCGCTCCAATCGGTGAAGTTACGAGCGCCGCGCAAGCGCTGCTCGCGCGCGAGCGGAAGCCGAAGCTTCCATCGGCACCCCGTCCGCCCATCGCCCCTGAGGACGAAGCCCGCGAAGAGCGGGTGCGCATGACGCGCCTGCGTCAGACCATCGCCAAGCGGCTGAAGGAGGCGCAAGACACGGCCGCCATGCTCACCACGTTCAACGACGTGGATATGGGCGCGGTGATGGCTTTGAGGCGCGACTACCGCGAGGCGTTCGAGAAGAAGCACGGGGTGAAGCTCGGCCTCATGGGCTTCTTCGTCAAAGCGGTCGTGCAGGCGCTGAAGGATATCCCCGCGGTCAACGCCGAGATCGACGGCACCGACATCGTCTACAAGAACTACTACCATATCGGCGTCGCGGTCGGCACCGAGCGCGGGCTCGTGGTGCCGGTGTTGCGCGACGCTGACCGCATGAGCCTCGCCGAGATCGAGACGGCGATCGCCGATGTCGGGGCGCGCGCGAGGGTAGGCAAGCTTGGCCTGGAGGAGATGCAAGGTGGCACCTTCACCATCTCCAACGGAGGCATCTATGGATCGATGCTATCGACGCCGATCCTCAACGCGCCGCAGTCGGGCATTCTCGGCATGCATCGGATCGAGGAGCGTGCCGTCGTGCGGGAGGGGCAGATCGTGGCGCGGCCGATGATGTATCTCGCGCTCTCCTACGACCACCGTGTTGTGGACGGCAAAGATGCCGTCACCTTCCTCGCGCATATCAAGGAAGCGATCGAGGACCCGAAGCGGCTGGTGCTCGATCTCTAAGTCGTGATGCGTCTGTTCCAGACCAGTCTTCGGATTGTCGCGTTGCTCGGCGTGGCTTTGCTCGCTCGCGCCGAAGGACCGCCGCCGGAGCCGCGCGCGGAGCTCGTAGTCGGCCATGGCGCCTATTCCTATGCACCCTTGACGAATCCGGTGAACGACGCCGAGGCCGTGGCCAAGGCGCTTCACGACGCGGGCTTCGACGTAATGCTCGAAACCGACGCGGACCAGGCGAAGATGGAGCAGGCCATCCACGCCTTCTTCCGGCCGACGGGAGCGCCCGCGCCAGCAGAATCCCCCTCAGCAGCGGCGCCCGAACCGCAAACGGCGCTGCTGCGGCCAGTCCCGGCCCCCAATGCGGTACCGGCGCTGGTCTTCGATCTTGCGGCGGTCTATCGCGTGAGCGGGACCAATCCGAACGGCAGCAAATATCGCGGCATGGTGGCGCTCGCGCAAACGGGCGACGAATTCCGCCTCACGGCGGCGGGGCGCTCGACGGAGAATGGGCGGACGGGTCCGCGACGGAAACGCTTGAGGATGTCATGACCTACGATTTGATCGTCATCGGCACCGGACCCGGCGGCTATGTCGCCGCCATCCGCGCGGCACAGCTTGGGCTGAAGGTGGCCGTGGTGGAGAAGTGCGCCACCCATGGGGGCACCTGCCTCAATGTCGGCTGCATCCCTTCCAAGGCACTCCTGCATGCGAGCGAGCGCTTCGCGGAAGCCTCGGATGGCTTTGCCGCGATGGGCATCAAAGTGAAGCCGGATCTCGACCTTGCCGCCATGCTCGCCTTCAAGGACGAGGGCGTGAAGGGCAATGTGCAGGGGGTGGAGTTCCTGCTCAAGAAGAACAAGATCGAGCCATTTCATGGCCAGGGCCGCATCGTCGCTCCCGGAAAGGTCGAGGTGACCGGCCCCGACGGCGCCAAACAGGCTTTGGAGACGAAGAGCATCGTCATCGCCACGGGCTCTGACGTGGCGGCCATCCCCGGCATCGCCATCGACGAGGAGCGGATCGTCTCCTCCACCGGCGCGCTGTCGCTGCCGAAAGTGCCGAAGCGGCTTGTCGTGATCGGCGCGGGCTATATCGGGCTCGAGCTCGGCTCGGTGTGGCAACGGCTCGGCTCCGAGGTGACCGTGGTCGAGATGCTGGACCGCATCGCTCCCGGCCTCGACGGCGAGGTGGCCAAGCAGTTCCAGCGCATCCTTACCAAGCAGGGCATCGCCTTTAAGCTGGGCACCAAGGTCTTGGGCGTGGAGACCAAGGACAAAACTTGCATGGTGACGCTTGCGCGCGTTGGCGGCGGCGCGCAAGAGACGCTCGAATGCGACGTGGTGCTCGTCGCGGTGGGCCGCGTCCCGCGTACCCAAGGGCTTGGGTTGCCTGAGCTCGGCGTCAAGACCGACAATCGCGGGCGCATTCTGGTCGATCCGCATTACGCGACGAGCGTGCCGGGCATCTACGCCATCGGCGACGTCATCGCGGGACCAATGCTTGCGCATAAGGCGGAGGAAGAAGGCGTCGCCATCGCCGAGATCCTCGCGGGCCAGGCAGGTCACGTGAATTACGACGTGATCCCCAGCGTGATCTATACGGCGCCGGAAGTGGCGTCCGTCGGCAAGACGGAGGAGGAGCTGAAGGAGGCGGGCGTCGCCTTCAAGGTCGGCAAGTTCCCCTTCACCGCCAATGGCAGGGCCAAGGTCAATCGCACCACGGAAGGCTTCGTCAAGGTGCTTGCCGACGAGGCGACCGACCGCGTGCTCGGCGTGCATATCATCGGCGCCGATGCCGGCACCATGATCGCCGAGGCCGCGGTGCTGATGGAGTTCGGCGGCTCGGCCGAGGACTTGGCCCGCACCTGCCACGCCCATCCGACGCTGAACGAGGCGGTGAAGGAAGCCGCGCTCGCCGCCGACAAGCGGGCCATCCATATGTGAGTGGGGGACGTCCGACGCCGCCCCCGCGATGAGCGAGCGGTGCCGATCCCTGTAGCCTATTTCTTAAACTTGCCCGCCTCCTCGGACCCCTTGGTGGCGTCGCCTGCGGTGTAGGAATGAGCGCCGCCGGCGAGCTTGCCCTTGTCGACCACTAGGTATTCCTGATGGATGGGTTTGCCGGCGAAGTAGTTTTCGAGGATCCCCCGGGTGCCGGCGGCGTAGGGGGCCTGAGCCGACAGGGACGTGCCGGAGATATGCGGCGTCATGCCGTGGTGCGGCATGTTGCGCCAGGGGTGGTCCCTGGCGGGCAGCTGCGGGGACCAAACGTCGTCGGCGTATCCCGCCAGCTGACCGCTTTCCAGCGCGCGGACAATGGCGTCGCGGTCGACGATCTTGCCGCGGGCGGTGTTCACGATGTAGGAGCCGCGCTTTATCATGCCGATCAGTCGGTCGTTGAACAGGTGCTCGGTCTCGGGGTGCAGCGGCGCGTTGATGGTGACCACGTCGCAGACCTTGACCAGTGACTCGACCGCTCCTTATTTGCCGGACAGGGTGCTAGGGCAGCTGCAAGCGGCCCAACGACCTGCTTCCATGTCGCTGCGAGATCGGATTAAGGCCTAAGCGCGGAGACGCCCGCCTCATCCTTTTGCGTTTCCTCGTGCCGGCAGACACGGATTGCTTCGCGCTTGTGGTGGCGACGCCGACGTCGCCAACTTCGCTCTGCGCGGCGCAAAAATCAAGTGGATGGTCGGAAACACCCGATAGGCTCTCTCTCAACGGTGCGCGCTAGACAAACGCGCGGGAGACTGGAATGGTGCCGGACGATATTGCCGCAGGCGGAAACCCATGCCGTTGCCGAAGACCTTGCTGGAAGGCTATCGACGCTTCTTGCGAGACCGCCTTGCACCGGATCGGGGCCGCTATCGCCAGCTCGCCGAACTCGGACAGGCGCCCACTGCCATGGTCATCGGCTGTTGTGACGCGCGCGTCGATGTGTCCGCGATATTCGACGCCGAGGCAGGAGAGCTGTTCATCCTGCGCAATGTCGCCAATCTCGTGCCGCCTTACGAGCCGGAGGGCCTCTATCACGGCACCAGCGCCGCGATCGAGTTCGCCGTGCTGGCGCTGAAGGTGCCGCACATCATCGTGCTCGGCCATTCGCGCTGCGGCGGAGTCGCGGTCTACCGGGAGAGGGTCAGGGACAAGGTGCCGGCACACGGTTTCATCAGCCGCTGGCTCACCCTACTCGACAACCTTAAGGTCATTGAGACCGACGTGTTCACCTATGGTGACGAAGTCGCGTTCGAGCTCGCCGCGATCCGGTCTTCGCTTGCGCAGCTCCGCAGCTTCCCGATCGTGCGAAAGCGCGAGGAGGCCGGGCTTCTCTCCCTGCACGGGCTGCATTTCGACCTTGCGAGCGGCGCGTTGATCGCCCTTGATGAGGCGCGCGGTGGCTTCGCGAGTTTGGATGCGGCTTGAACTAAGGTAAACGCCTGACCGGGCGCTAAGCTGCCCGCTTGAGCAATTTGCGGTTGATGATGAGCTCCGCGATCTGCACCGTATTGAGCGCTGCACCTTTGCGCAAATTGTCGGACACGACCCAGAAGGATAGGCCGTTGTCGAGGGTCTGGTCCTCGCGAATGCGGCTCACATAGGTCGCATAATCGCCGACGCATTCGATCGGCGTGACGTAGCCGCCCGGCTCGCGCTTGTCGACTACGAGCAGGCCAGGCGCCTCGCGCAACACCTCGCGCGCTTCCTCGGCGGTGATCGGCCGCTCGAACTCGACATTGACGGCTTCGGAGTGGCCGACGAACACCGGCACGCGTACGCAGGTTACCGTGAGCTTTATCTTCGGATCGAGGATCTTCTTGGTCTCCGCCATCATCTTCCATTCCTCCTTGGTCGAGCCGTCCTCCATGAAGACGTCGATGTGAGGAATGACGTTGAAGGCGATCTGCTTGGTGAAAACTTTCGCCTCCGGCGCATCCGTGACGAAGATGCCCTTGGTCTGGTTCCACAGCTCGTCCATGGCGTCCTTGCCGGCGCCGGATACCGATTGATAGGTAGCGACGACGACGCGCTTGATCTTCGCCAAGTCATGCAGCGGCTTCAGCACCACGACGAGCTGGGCCGTGGAGCAATTCGGGTTGGCGACGATATTCTTCTTGCTGAAGTCTTCCACGGCGTCGGCATTGACCTCAGGCACCACGAGCGGCACGTCGGGGTCATAGCGCCAGCAGGAGGAATTATCGATGACGACGCAGCCTTGGGCACCGATGCGTGGCGCCCAGTCTTTGCTCACGGCGGAGCCAGCCGACATCAGGGCGAAGTCCACGCCGTGGAAGTCGAAATTTTCAAGATCGCGACATTTCAGGCGGACATCACCATAGGAAACCTCCACGCCCATGGACCGGCGCGAGGCGAGCGCAAACACTGCGTCGGCCGGGAACTCCCGCTCGGCGAGGATGTTGAGCATCTCCCGCCCGACATTGCCGGTGGCTCCAATGACCGCGACCTTGTAGCCCATAATCCCGTTCCTTCTTTTCGCGCGAAAGGCCTCGCGCGGCGTTGCGGCCGATGTATGGGATGGCCGCCGGAAAGTAAAGGCGGCGCTATTCGTGGAATCGCCCCACCCCGGGTAGGGAAAAATCCTCAGCGGCGGCGGTTGTCGAGCGCGAGCGCGCCGGGCCCGGAACCTGCGAGCACCAGGAAGCCGCCCGCGATGGTGATGTTCTTCATGAAGTTGATCACCTGCATCATGTCGCCGGGCTGCCAATGGAAGATGATCGCGGCGAGCACGCAGAAGCCGCCAAGTGCCAGCGCTGCCCAGCGGGTGAAGAGCCCGAGCAGCACGCAGAGGCCGCCTCCGGCCTCGGTCAGGATGACGAGTGGCAGCAGCATGCCCGGCAGGCTGTGCGACTCCATCATGGCTTGGGTGTCGGCATAGCCGAAGATCTTGCTGATGCCCGCCTGAATGAAAATCAGCGATAACAGCACCCGGCCAATGGTGATAACATACGGTGATATATAGTACATTTGGCCCTCCGCCGAACGCCTGGAAACTTCCGTGTCCGCACTGTGTCCGAAAAAGAAGCCGCCCCGAAGGACGGCCCCTTGAGGCTGCTCTTCTGACTAAGGACGTTCGCATTGTGGCTAGGCGTCGGCTTCGACCGGTGCGCTTTTTAGCGCCGGCATCCGGGCTTCCCACGCGCCCCCTCAAAAGCTGGCATGGAAAGCTAGAGCGTTTTCAGCTTAATCCGGATCATATCCTGCGGCGGCGAAGTCACCGCCGAGCTCGCCGCAGATAACGAGGGCAAGGCCATAGGCAAGCCGACGCCGCGAGCATGATTTAGCAACTTGATCGTTTAAGCGGCGAATGGGATGTCGTTGCGAAGAGGCCTGCCGGTCCGGACACTTGTCCCCAGACCGGCAGATCATTGTCGCGCTGGTAGCCCGCGCCCCTATCTCAGCGGCCAAGAGTGCTGATGCGAACCTTGGCGACGCCAGACATGCCAATGCTTGAAGCCGCCGCCTTCGACAGGTCGATGATCCTGCCCTTCACGAAGGGCCCACGGTCATTGATCGTTACCGTCGCGGAGCGGCCATTGCTCAAATTCTCGACGAGAACTTTGGTGCCGAACGGCAACGAGCGATGTGCGGCGGTGAAGGCGCTCCGATGCGTTCGCCCCGCGTACCAAGATGCCCCACCAACCTGATAAGCCTTGGCAAGATCGAGCGGTAACATCGCCATGACGCAAAACAGACCTACGGAAACGATGGTCGCGCGCATTTGAAACATGCGGTTGTGCTCCTACTATTCGATTGTTGGGGGGGAAGACCGACGACGATTCAAGTCGGCCAGCACGCGTTGGTGCAGGCTGTTAAGCTATGGATCAACAAGGCGAAAGATCGGCTTGGCGAGGGTAATTACTAGACGATTTGGGGGCGGCTAAGGGGGGGGGTGGCTGACGGGACAATCGAGCGGTGCACGAGAGTTTATCGACCCGAAGTGCCTTTCCCGCTGTACTAGCAGGCTCAAGGGCTGTTTGGCCTCTGACGCCGATTTCGAACCCTGCAAGCTGACGCTCGGGCAACAAGCGAGCGTGAGAGTCGATGAGGCTCTTGGAGCGCAAGCGCCGGCTGGGAACGTCGCCGGTGGCGGAGTGTCGAACGCTGAATTGCGTATCGCCCGTCTACACGAGGGAAAGCTGCGAACGGAAGCCCGCCGAGCCGCCAATGGCGCGCAGGCGGTCCAAACACCATTGGCCCAGGCTGCTTGGCCAAGCGCGAGCCCCCAGAGTCCGTTTCTGGCACTAAGCGGACCTCATACGGTGACTCAGGAATGGTCCGCTTCTGACCCAAAGCGGACACGCGGTCCAAGGGTGCGAGCCCCCTCAGAGTTGATACGCAGAACTCCAAAGCACGCAGGCCAACGGACCACGGTTTCTGATGCGTGGACAGATCAATTTTTGCCAACCCGAAGTCCGGCTAGGGCGAGTCGGCTTCTCTAAACGAGGTCCCACGTGTCGGCGATGGTGGAGACACTCCGCCAACCGGTCGCTGAACCAAGAACGTGGGGGTCTCTATTTTCCCTGTACCCGCAAGAGCATGGGCAAAAGGGGTTCTTCACAGAAACCAAGTCGCTATCATTCCGCCAACACAAGCCGCCATTGCAGCGGTGGATGCCCATCCAAGCCAGCGGAGCCCGCCGACAACCAAGAATTTACCCATGATCTTACGCTGGGCAGTCATGACCATCATGACGCTCATCACGGGTACCGCCACAACGCCATTAATTACTGCAGACCAGTACAATGCTTTGATCGGATCGAGGGGCGTTAAGGTGATACCCAATCCAAGGACGGTAGCGGCGGTCAATACTGAATAGAACGCAGTCGCCTGTTTCGGTTTCCGAGCCAGGCCGACGAGCCACTTGCAGGCCTCCCCGACGGCATAGGCTGCCGAACCGGCCAGTATAGGGACGGCCAAGAGACCGGTCCCGATGATGCCTACGGCAAACAGCACGAATGCAAACGGGCCGGCGATCGGTCGCAGCGCCTCGGCCGCTTGGGCAGACGTCTCGACATTGGTGATTCCCGCTTTGTTGAGCGTCGTTGCTGTGGTCACGATGATTGCGAGCGCGATGACGTTTGAGAACGCCATTCCCGACACTGTGTCCGCGCGGATACGCTCAAACGCCTTGGGGGCCTGCGCCGGCGCCTGCTTCAGCGGCTTCGCGTGGTGATTAACGCGCTCATCCTCGGCCTCCTGGGAGGCTTGCCAGAAGAAAAGATAGGGGGAGATCGTAGTCCCAAAGATTGCCACCAATGTCGTAAAGAATGCAGCGCTCCATGTAACGCGGGGCACGAAAACGCCAACTAGCGCCTCGCGCCATGGCACCTCGATTGCCAAGAGTGAGGCGACATACGCGAAGAGAACCAACGTCATCCATTTCAGGATCGTGACGTAGCGGACGTAGTCTATGAATACCATCGCAACCACGCAGATAGTACCAAACAGGATGGCATAAAGAGTGCTCGGCCCACCGATCAAGAGTTTGATGGCGTCCCCCATAGCGCTCAAATCAGCGCCTATGTTGATTGTGTTGGCGACGAAAAGTAGAGCGACGATGGCGTAGAGGAGCCAGTTTGGAGAATGCCGGCGCAGGTTTCCTGCAATTCCATGACCGGTGGTTCGGCCAATACGCGCGCTGATCTCCTGAATAGCAACCATCAGCGGCAACGTGATCAGCATCGTCCATCCGATACCGAAACCTAGTTGCGCACCCGCTTGACTGTAAGTCCCTATGCCAGAGGGATCATCGTCAGATGCGCCGGTGACGAGACCTAGCACCTTAAGAATGCGACCTGCGAACGCTGCGAACCGGGAGCTGCCTTGCTGCTTTTGGATCATCGTCACTACGGAGCTTCGTTCTCGGCGACCTCAAGAGCGCCACCTGCTAGTTCACTTGGAGCGCCTCTAGTTCTGCACGGACTATCGGAATCTCTTGGGGCGCCAGCCGAAACCTAGGCCCCTATGGGCGGCTTCGGTTTGGGGGCTTGAATCACGGCCGGTACGACGCGATCAACAGCCAACCAGCATTTCCGAAATTACCCGCTAACCGGACTCATGGCGGACATCGCGGAATCGACGCTAAGCCGCCGAGCTAGCCCCTCCCCTTTTTGTCACGCCCGTTCTATGTGGGACGCTTTATCGAATTGAAATTAAGGGACCCGGTCCTCATTGGCCACTCCCCAAAAAAGAAGGCCCGGCACAAGGCCGGGCCCGAAGAGCATCTTCAAGGCGTTGCATTTCGCGTCTGGAGGTCTGGCCCCGTAGCTACGCTACTCGTTAAGAACTATTGTCTTGCTTCTGACTGCCAGTCGCGATGGCAATAGCGATCACAACCGCGATAGCGTTCACGGCAACCACAGCAAAAAGCGATACGTAAAAGAGGTGGAGCATTGTTCCCTCCCCGCCTGCCGACTTTTCCATAACGCGCTTTGCTTAGGCTGGGTTCCAGGGAGTTGGCGTCGGCTTCGACCGGCGCCCTTTTTGCGATGTCGTCCTGTCGGGTTGGAACCTTAATCGCTAATTGGCTGTTTGGGGTTGGGGGAAGCTCCGAGAACGGCGGATAGGGTGCTGCCGCCAAAGAAAGAGGGATTGGAGCCATGACGAAACTCACAATGCTCTATGCCCAAAAGGCGAAAAAATTTGATGAGATATGTGCGCTAGTGGCGCGCGAACTTGGCTATGGCGAGCTGCCAACAATGAGTGACGAAGACCGCAACCAAGTAGAGGATAAAGCGGAGCAGTACGTTAAGCAGTGGGAAGAGACGGCTGAAATGCGAACTAGCCGCGCGTGTGACGGCGGAGTATGGTTCCGGGCAGGGGGAGTGTTCAGCGCGCGAAGTGATGCGGTCGACCCCCGGGGGAGTTCTCTTGGCTCTTAAGCGGCGCGATCAAGCGCGGCGATAATGGCCTCGCCCATCTCGGCGGTGCCGACGGTGCGGCAACCCTCTTGTGCGATGTCGGCGGTGCGCAAGTTCTGATCGAGCACGCCTGCGATGGCTTTCTCGATTCTGTCCGCGGTCGCGGCCAGATCGAAGGAATAGCGAAGAGCCATGGCGAAGCTTGCGATGGTGGCGAGCGGGTTGGCGATGCCGCACCCGGCAATATCGGGCGCTGAGCCATGCACGGGCTCATAGAGCGCGCGCCGGCGGCCGCTTGCGTCGGCGGCGCCGAGCGAGGCGGAGGGCAACATGCCAAGCGAGCCCGTGAGCATGGCCGCTTCGTCGGAGAGCATGTCGCCGAAGAGATTGTCGGTGACGATAACGTCGAACTGCTTGGGCCAGCGCACGAGCTGCATGGCGCAATTGTCGGCGAGGATGTGGTGGAGCGTCACGTGCGCGTAGCGCTCCTTATGCAGGCGGGTCACTACCTCGTTCCAGAGCACGCCCGTCTTCATCACGTTGCGCTTCTCCGCCGAGTGCACCTGGTTGCGGCGCTTCAGCGCAAGCTCGAAGGCAACGCCAACGATACGCTCGATCTCGTAGGTCTCGTAGACTTGCGTGTCGACTGCGCGCTTCTGTCCGTGCCCAAGGTCGGTAATCACCTTGGGCTCGCCGAAATAGACGCCGCCGGTCAGCTCGCGCACGATCATGATGTCGAGCCCTTCGACGCGATCGCGTTTGAGCGAAGAGGCATCGGCGAGCGCCGGGTAGCATATGGCCGGGCGGAGATTGGCGAAAAGTTCGAGGTCCTTTCGCAAGCGAAGCAGCCCGGCTTCCGGCCGCTGGTCGTAAGCCACGTCGTCCCATTTGGGGCCGCCCACGGCGCCGAGCATGACGGCGTCGGCGGCAAGCGCCTTCTGCATGGTCGCCTCGGAGATGGCGTCGCCATGGGCGTCGTAGGCGCAGCCGCCGACGAGGTCGGTCTCGGAATTGATTGTCGCCAGCCCGGAGCTGTTGACCCAGCGGACCACGCGGCTGACCTCTGCCATGACCTCCGGGCCGATGCCGTCGCCGGGGAGCAGCAAGAGGTTGTAAATGCCCATGGATCGGTGTCCTGTGCTAAGCATGATCCCGAAAAGTTGCAGACTTTTCGGACAAGATGATGCGTCAAGACAAAGAGATCGCGTCGATGGGTAGCGGGAGATCGGAATGCTGACAAGGGTGCTGTTTGCTTTGGTCTTGATAGGCGGAACGGCCGCCGCATTTGCGCTCGCGCTGCCGATCTTGCATGAGGCGTCCGCCGAATCGCCACCCGGCCAGGAGGCGGCCAAGCTCCTTGCGTTTGGCCTTACCGACCATGAGGTCACTGCCGAGGAACTGGAGAAGGGCACACCGCTGCGGGCGCCCCACTTCAACACCCCGGCCATGGCCTATGTGTGGGCAGCCAACCTGAAACAAGGCGACGTGGTCGAAATTGCGCTCAAGAACGGGGAAAAGCTCGTAGTCAGGAATGAAGAGACGCTGGACGGCGACAAGCCGAAATATTTGCTGCTCGCCGGAAAGCGGGGAGTACCTCCAGGCGGCTGGCCGGAAGGGACCTATCACGCCGCGCTCAAGATCACGCGGGACGGAAAGCCCCTGATCAGTGAGACGACCAAGTCGATTGAGCTTAACTAGGGGAAGCTGGCCTCAGGCCCAGGGCCGGCGCATCCGCGCTTCAGACTCGAAGCCGGCGATGGCGTCGGCCTTTTCCAGCGTCAGCCCGATATCGTCGAGGCCTTCCATCAGGCAGCGCTTCTGGAACGGATCGATGTCGAAATGGATCACGCCACCGTCGGGTCCGCGAATCTCCTGGCTCTCGAGATCGACGGTGATGGTGGCGTTGGGCCCACGCGAGGAATCATCGAGCAGCTTGTCGATCTCGCTTTGCGGAAGCGCGATGGGCAGGATGCCGTTCTTGAAGCAGTTGTTGTAGAAAATGTCGGCGAAGGACGGCGCGATGACGCAGCGGAAGCCGAAATCGAGGAGCGCCCAGGGCGCGTGCTCGCGGGAGGAGCCGCAGCCGAAATTCTCACCGGCGATCAGGATGTTGGCCTTGTCGTAAGGTGGCGTGTGCAGCACGAAGTCGGACCTCGGTTTGCCCGCCTCGTCATAGCGAAGCTCGGCGAAGAGGCCCGTGCTCAGCCCCGTGCGCTTAATCGTCTTCAGATATTGCTTTGGGATGATCATGTCGGTGTCGACATTGATCATCGGCAAGGGCGCCGCGATGCCCGTGAGCGTGGTGAATTTTTCCATGAATGCGTTCCGCGTCGTCAGTCTCAACCGGTCAAATGACGCTCCCGGCGCGCTTTGTAAAGTGCGGGATAGGAGGAAGAGCCCTGGCTATTGGGGCGCCAAGGCCTGCGCCTTCGCCTTAGAGCTCGGCTGTGCCGGCGCGCTCACGGACTGGCTGGTCCCGCTCTCGATGAGCTCATTGTAGTATTTGCGCATGGTCTCGCAGCGTTGCGGGCCCGGAGGGTGCACCGCGTCGCCTTTGAGCGTCGATATGAAGGTGCAGATGTCTTCCATCCCCACGGCGTCTAGCCAGCCCCATTTCACGCCGCGCCTGATGGCGAAGAGGTCCGCCTTGATCTCGTCCGGTCCTTCGAATTGGTGCCCGCATTCATGAGAGTAGATATAGAGCTTCACCGCCGTGGAGAGCCCGGTGACCTTCTTGGTGTTGAGGATCACAAAGCCCGGAAAGGCACCGCCCCAGCTGTCGAAACTGGGGTTCAGCACCGTCGGTCTCTTGCCACAACTAACGGTTTTGCCGTCGATCTTGAGCTCGCCTCGGCCGATGAGCTTTGCCTGGGGGCCGGCCTCCTTCAAATAGTCATCAACGGTCGGGCCGCTCGAGCCACTGAGGAAGGTGGATTCCTGAGCGCGGGCCGCGACCGGCTGAAAGGCACCAGCCGCAAAGATCAGGACGCCAAGCAGCGCCCCCCCAGCTTTCGTCGATGCGTCCTTCATGGCGCTTCCAGCTTACGAGGCGAATGGGCTGTGTGCAATCGGCCTCCAGGGGCCCGGGACGTGGCTATCTGCCGCCGTCGCGCGCGGTCACGCCTTTCTTGGCGTTATGCCGAAGCACAATAACTTCCGGGGCTTAGGTTTACAAACCGGCCTAACGGCGCGCCTTGCAGCTAAAGGCGCTTCTAGGTCACTTACAAACCCTGGACCGGAACCGCCGCCCAGAAACGCGAACGCCGCCCGATCTGGCTGGAGGGACGGCGCGGCGGCCGCAGAGCGGGCCAAGAGCGTGGAAGACGCGTGAGCCATGGCCCCTCCAGATGTGGAGAGACCCGCCGCAGCGGTGACTGCGAACGGGTCTCGGGAAATCGATCATGCTGCGCAGCGTGACGATCACCTAGATAGCAACGGTTCCGTACGAAAGCAACATCGCTGCGAGCGCACGCTTCGTTACGCGCCGGCCAATCCCGGCGATAACGGCGAGCACTGCGGCTCGGCTCACGCCGCCCAGGACGGCGCGGAGCTGTTGGAAATGCCTCTCGGCTCTCCCCCACAGGGTCGGCTTTTTTCTGACGCTTCTGGGGCTGTAAACCCCCCGCAGAGGCGCCGGTGGCCAGCCCAAAGCAAAAGAACGCAAGAGCTAGTCGCCGAGCTGCACCCGCCCGAGCGCAAATCTGGCGTTAAGTTCACCGGGCTCTACAGCGTGTCGTTTCTCGGCGAGATGATTGTCGAGAACAGCCGGGCTGCTGAACTTGACGCAGCCAGGGTGCTCTTGTCCCGAGGCTTCACTGGCAAACTAACCTTCCTGGACACCACCGGCAGCCCCCGGCTCGTCATCAACATCGAGAAGGCTGCCAGGCTCACCGTCGAAGAGAACCGGCACAATGGCCCGCGCTTCGTCAAGTGGCGACCCATGCCCGAAACAGCCCACCAAAGGTCGGAGGGTCGCTCGCCGGCGGCCGGAAAGAGGTCGGCCGGTACGCAGACACCCGACTGGAGACTCCGCCGTCCTTCGGTGAGACCCGAGACGCCTATGGCCAGTTGCCGGGGAGCAAGGCGATGAGCGCCTGGCGCAAGGAATACAAGGCTCACCCCGGCGCCGACCTCTTCCCCATGATGTCGGACGAAGAGCTTGAGGTCCTCGGCAGGGACATCAAGGCTAACGGGCTCCGGAGTACGATAGTCATCGCCCCGAACGGCCTTCTGCTCGACGGCAGGAACCGCCTTGAGGCGATGGAGCGTGCAGGCGTTGCTCTTCAGACGTGGCACACGCGAGCATACGGCTCCGGTGATCCAGTCGCCTACATCATCTCCGCGAACATTCATCGGCGACACCTCACCAAGCAGCAGCAAGCGGACCTGATCGTCGCCGTTCATAAGGCTGCGGCTAACCCTTCGCCAAATTGGCGAAGGGGTACTGCCGATCCCGTTAAGGCTGCGGCCGTCGCCACAGCCAAAGAACACGGCATCAGCAAGCGGACGGTTGAGCGGTCCTTGGCGAAAACGAGACCGGCGCCAAAGCCTAAGCCCGCACGCAAGGCTCCGCCTGCTGCCCCTGAAGACGCCGACTACATGCGACTGCTGAAGGTGTTTCAGCAGTCGCCGATAGCGACGCGGCAACGGTTCCTCACGATTCACACCAAGACCGCCGCCCCGGCTGCCGAGCGCGCGGCTGTACGCGCTTGCGTCAGCGAGAGCGACGTGCAGGCGATCGCCGTCGAGATTGCCGCCATTGTCGCCCAACTTCCCGATGGCGACCTGAAGCTGCTCATCGAGAAGATGACGGTCGTCACGCCCGACTTGGCATACCGCCTTCGGCTCCTCCTCGCCAAGGGGGGGTCGCCGTGGCTATGACAACGCTCAACGCCAACACCACGACCGCCGGCATCGCGGCCCAAGCAGAGCAAGCCCATCTGCTTGCCGAGCTGAAAGTCGCCCAGCAACGCCTCGACGAGATCACTGAGCGCAACAGGCGCATGTGCGATTGGCAGGACGATCTTCGCGCCAGAATCGTCCGCACTGAACTGCAC